>NZ_VMNI01000019.1 GCF_007625205.1 Denitromonas ohlonensis
CAACACCGTGCACGGCGCGCGCCATGTGGTGCTGCGCCAGCTGGTTGAAGAAGTGGGCGAGAGCTGCAACATCACCGCCTTCTCGGGCAGCGAGGTCTTGTATCTGGACCGCGTCGAAACCGCCGCGCCGCTGCGCTTCTATCTGCACCCCGGCTCACGCGTGCCGGCGCACTGCTCGGCCAGCGGCAAACTGTTTCTCGCCCAGATGAGCCCGGCCCAGCGCCGCCGCCTGCTCGCCCATGTGCCGCTTGAGCGCTTCACCCCCAAGACGCTGACCACGCTCGACGCGCTCGACGAAGAGATCGACACGGTCAAGCGCCAGGGCTACGCGCTGGACGACGAAGAATTTCTGCCTGGGCTGATCTGCGCCGCGGTGCTGGTGCCGCGCCAGAACGGCCGCTCGAACATGGGCATCGCCATTCAGGCGCCGATCATGCGTCTGAGCCACGACAAGGTGCTCACGCTGCTGCCGGCGCTCAAGCGCGCCGCCAAGGCGCTGGCCGATATCGAAACGCAGGCAGAGAACGAATTGCAGCACTCGGCCTGAACGGGGGGAGGTCTCCTGTTCGGGTGAAAACCGACGCCGTGGGCAATGACCCGCGGCGCGCAACCCGAATGGAGAAGCCCGTGACAGACAATGTGATCACCGCGCCGGACAAGCAAGTGTCCGTTCGCAGCGTGTTTGGAATTGATTCCGACCTGATGGTGCCAGCGTTCAGCGAGCGCGACGACCATGTGCCGGAAATCGATGAAGCCTATCGTTTCAACCCTGATGTGACGCTGGCGATTCTGGCCGGCTTCACGCGCGACCGCCGCGTCATGGTGCAAGGCCTGCACGGCACCGGCAAATCCACGCATATCGAACAGGTCGCCGCGCGGCTCAACTGGCCTTGCGTGCGGGTGAACCTCGATGGACACATCAGCCGGCTTGATCTGGTCGGTAAGGACACCATCGTCGTGCGCGACGGCCTGCAGGTGACCGAGTTTCAGGAAGGCATCGTGCCCTGGGCGCTGCAACGCCCGGTGGCGATGATCTTTGACGAATACGACGCCGGCCGGCCCGACGTGATGTTTGTCATCCAGCGCATTCTGGAGCGCGACGGCAAGTTCACCCTGCTCGACCAGAACCGCGTGATCCGCCCGCACCCGTACTTCCGCCTGTTTGCCACCTCCAACACGGTCGGCCTGGGCAATCTGTCGGGCATGTATCACGGCACGCAAGTGCTCAACCATGCGCAGATCGACCGCTGGAACATTGTCGCCACGCTCAACTACCTGCCGCATGACGAAGAAGTCGCCATCGTGCTCGCCCGCGTGCCCGCCAAGAACTACGACAAGGGCCGCAAGCTGATCGCGCAGATGGTGCAGGTGGCCGACCTGACCCGCAAGGGCTTTGCCGCCGGCGATCTGTCCACGCTGATGTCGCCACGCACGGTGATCACCTGGGCCGAGAACTGCGAGATCTTCCGCAACCCGCCGCTGGCCTTCCGCCTGTCCTTCCTCAACAAGTGCGACGAAGCCGAGCGCCCCATCGTGGCCGAGTATTACCAGCGCTGCTTTGGTGAAGAGCTGGACGAGTCGTGGATGCGCGAGGCGCAAAGCTGATGCAGGCGAGTGCGCAGCAGCGCGCCAAGCGTCAGCAGAAGGTGGAGGAGCTTTGCGCCGCCACCCTGCGCGCGCTGACCGGCGATGCCCAACTGCACTACCGGGGCCGGCGCCTGCACCAGGGCGCGCGGCCGCTGCCCATGCATGCGCCGCATTTGCGCATCGACTCCGATCAGGACGCGTTCGAAGACTGCCGCGCCGCGGCCGACGGCATGGCCTTGCGGCTGCTGCATTCTGACCCGGAACTGCATCGCAGTCTGGCCCCGGCGGGTGGCGTGCAGCGGCTGGTGTTCGAGTGGCTGGAGCAGTTGCGCGTCGAAACCCATGTGCCGATCGACATGCCCGGCATGGCCGAAAACTTGCACCACCGCTTCGAAAACTGGTCGCGCACCTTCTACCGCGAGGGGCTGACCGAGGGGCGCTTCGGCATTTTGCTCTACACCGTGGCGCAGATGAGTTGGTCGCGCCTGATGGCCAAGCCGGTCATGCACGAGACCGAGGACTACATCGAGGGCACGCGCGCGTCGCTGGTGAGCGCGCTCGGCACGCCGCTGGCCGGCATGCGCCGCCACCGCGACAACCAGGCCGAGTTCGCCAAGCACGCGCTGGAAGTGGCGCGGGTGGTCGACGAGACCATGCGCTCCGACATGGCCGACGTCGGTGGCGACGACGCCGAGCGCGACCCCGAGGAAGAAGACGAAGCCAAGAGCCGCTTCGCGCTGTTGCTCGACTTCGATCAGGACGAAGGCGATGGCAACAACATCGCCGCCGCGACCACCGGCGACAGCAAGGTGTTTGAAGACGCCAAACAGGCCTACCACGTGTACACCACGCGCTTCGACACCGAGGTGCCCGCCGGCACGCTGGTGCGCAAAGCCCTGCTGCGCGAGTACCGCGAGCGTGTCGACAAGCGCATCACCGAGCAAGGCATCAACCTGCCGCGCCTGGCGCGCATGCTCGGCGCCATCCTGGCCCGACCGCAGCGCGATGGCTGGCTGTTTGGTCAGGAGGAGGGGCGCATTGACGGCGCCCGTCTGTCGCAGCTCATCAGTTCGCCGGCTGAGCGGCGTCTGTTCCGGCAAGACCAGTACAAGCCCTCGGCCGACTGTGTGGTCACGTTTCTGGTCGATTGCTCCGGCTCGATGAAGACCCATTCCGAACCGGTGGCGATGATGGTCGACCTGCTGATTCGCGCGCTTGAGATGGTCGGCGTCACCACCGAGATGCTCGGCTTCACCACTGGCGGCTGGAACGGCGGCCGGGCGGTCAAGGAGTGGATGGCGCACGGCAAGCCGGCGCATCCGGGCCGGCTCAACGAAGTCACCCACATGGTGTTCAAAGAGGCCGACCGTAACTGGCGCCGCGCGCGCATCGACATGATGGCCTTGCTCAAGCCTGACCTGTTTCGCGAAGGCATCGACGGCGAGGCGGTGGACTGGGCCTGCAATCGCCTGCTCGCGCGCAGCGAGGAGCGCCGCATCCTGATCGTGATCTCGGACGGCTGCCCCGCCGACAGCGCCACCGGCCGTGCCAACGACGAGTTCTACCTCGACAACCACCTCAAGGAAGTGGTCGCGCGGCGCGAGGCGCAAGGCGCGGTGGAGATCCTCGGCCTTGGCGTCGGCCTCGACCTGAGCCCCTTCTACCGCCGCTGCCTGGCCACCGACATGAGTCAGGCGCTCGACAACGAACTGTTTTACGACATCGTCCAGCTGATCGGCGGACGCCACCGGCGCTGATGCCGGCCTCAATACGGACGAAAAGCCCCATGCCAAACCCCGTGATCAGTTTTGCCGAGAGCGACGCCGAATGCGTTGACAGCCGACTGGCTGACTTGCCCAATCGCGTGCTTGAAGGCGACCCGCAGCATCGCAACCAACTGCACTACCAAAGCGCCGACGGTGCACTCATTGCTGGCACCTGGACCAGTACCCCCGGCCGCTGGCACGCCTTCACCGATCGCGACGAGTTCTGCGTCATCCTCGCCGGCCACTGCCGCCTGATCGCCGACGACGGCACCGCCAAGACCTTCATGGCCGGTGACGCCTTCATGATCCCGAATGGCTTTCGCGGCTACTGGGACGTGATCGAAACCACCACCAAACACTACGTCATCCGCAGCTACACCCCCACCGAGGACTAAATCATGGCCCTGAAAAAAATGGTGGTGCAGTTCGGCATGGGGACCTCGATCCGCAGCCGCAACTACACTCAGGCCGGCGCACGCGCGATCCGCGACGCGCTCTGGCATCACTCGCTCAACGTCGCCGATGCCTTCGGCTTCCCCCGTACCGCGATGGTCATCGACGCCGTCGTTGCCGTGCAGCGCCCCGATCTGGTCGACGAAGCCGAGCTGATCAAGGTGTTTCCGTACGGGCAGGTCACGGTTCGCGTGATCGAAGGCGGGCTCGACGTACCCAAGCCCAGCGGCGACAGTATCAGCGTCATCGCCAACGCCGCCATCACCGTTTCCTTCGACATGGAGGCCGCCCATGACTGAAAAACGCATCATCCTCGAAATGGGCACCGGCAACGACCTCTACGGCGAGGACTACACCAAGGCCGCCTGCCGCGCCGTGCAGGACGCGCTGCACCACTCGTCCATCCTGCTGTTTCGCAGCCTGGACATCGACCACCGCGACATGCGCGTGCAAGTCACCATCGGCGTGCAAGAGCCCGACAAGGTCGACACCGATGCGGTCGCCGACACCCTGCCGCGCGGCTACGCTGAAGTGAAGGCGGTGAAGGGCGGGTTGAACGTGCACGACCCCGAGCAGGGCACCACCCACATCATCGCCACGGCAGCCGTTGAAGCTTTCGTGCCGCTCACCGCGGGCGCCTGGCGCTTGAGCGAAGGCGTGTGATGACGTGACGCTCGCCGACACGGTGTGGGCGGCAACAAAAGGGCAGGGCGTATCGCTGGTGAAGTGGCCCGGCGATACGCCCTTTCTGTTTGTCTCTTGCGCGACCGTGCTCGCCCGACCGCGTCAGCATGCGGCCGGCTACGCTGAACGACGCAGCCCGCGTCGGGTGGAAAAGCGCAGCGCCTTCCACCGCATGCGGTGATCGGAGTGGAGGCATTCGGCGGATGATGCTTCGCTGATCCGCCCTGCATCAGCGGGTGCGGAGGCTCATGGATAGGTCGAAGGTCGAGTGGTCAGTCGACGTTCAGGGTCGAGATAACGTTCTACTTGGGTCGAGTGTGTCGGCAAACACCTCGTCCGGTGTTGGCGAGGTGGCATCCGGTAGGCGGCGTTTGGCCGGAATCGGCTTTGGCAGATGTGGGTGAAGCGAGTGGGCGTCGGTGCCTTTCTTGACGCGGTGCTGTTGTGCGATGCACAATGCGGCGATGAACGTAGTCGCCGCGCGCCGCTCAATTGCACTGCAATGCATCCGCCTCCGTGGCTTTGCCGTGCATGGGGCTCAGCCTGTCAACTATCGTGGCGCCGCCTTGCCGCGTGGCTACTTCTGCGCTGTAACACCTCCTTGATCCACGTCTGACGCCGTTTGACCTGAAGGCTTGTGCTGCCATCGCGTCGATGACGCTGGCACGCAGCTGATTGGCCGTTTTCGCTCGTCGTACCGACGGGCGTCGTGTGTTCTCCATTTTCTTGTTACTCGGCCATCGCGGTCGACAGACCTATAACTATGTCCCTACACAGACTCCAGCAGGACTGGCTTTCGAACGTCCGCAACGATCTGCTCGCAGGTCTTGTGGTCGCGCTGGCCTTGATTCCCGAGGCGATTGCCTTTTCCATCATTGCGGGCGTGGACCCCAAGGTGGGTTTGTACGCCTCGTTCTCGATCGCCACGCTGACCGCCTTCTTCGGCGGCCGGCCGGGCATGATCTCGGCGGCCACCGGCGCGATGGCGCTGGTCATCGTGACCCTGGTGAAAACGCATGGTCTCGACTATCTGCTGGCCGCGACGGTGTTGACCGGGGTGCTGCAGATCTTCGCCGGCTGGCTCAAGCTGGGCCAGCTGATGCGATTCGTGTCGCGCTCGGTGGTCACCGGCTTCGTCAATGCGCTGGCGATCCTGATCTTCATGGCGCAGTTGCCGGAGCTGATCGACGTGACCTGGCATGTCTATGCCATGACGGCGGCCGGCCTGGCGATCATCTATGGCTTCCCGTACATCACCCGCGCGGTGCCCTCGCCGCTGGTGACCATTGTGTCGCTCACCGCGCTGTCGATCGCGCTGGGTCTTGATATCCGCACGGTGGGCGACATGGGCGAGCTGCCCGACAGCCTGCCGTCCTTCCTGATGCCGAACGTGCCGTTCAACCTCGAAACGCTGCAGATCATCCTGCCGTACTCACTGACGCTGATGGTGGTCGGCCTGCTCGAATCGCTGATGACGGCGACCATCGTCGATGACCTGACCGACACCAAGAGCGACAAGAGCCGCGAGTGCGTCGGCCAGGGCGTGGCCAACATCGCGACCGGTTTCATCGGCGGCATGGCGGGCTGCGCGATGATCGGTCAGTCGGTGATTAACGTGAAATCGGGCGGCCGTGGCCGGCTGTCGACGCTGGTGGCCGGGGTCGTGCTGCTGATCCTGGTGGTCTTCCTGGGCGACTGGGTCAAGCAGATTCCGATGGCGGCCCTGGTGGCGGTGATGATCATGGTGTCGATCGGCACCTTCAACTGGGGCTCCATCACCAGCCTGCGTGAACACCCGAAGAGCTCTTCGGTGGTGATGTTTGCCACAGTGGTGGTGACCGTGGCGACCCACGATCTGGCCAAGGGCGTGCTGACCGGCGTGCTGCTGTCGGGCTTCTTCTTTGCCCACAAGGTCGGGCAGATCCTGCGCATCGGCTCGCGCACCGAGGACGATGGCCGCAGCCGTAGCTACCAGGTCAGTGGTCAGGTGTTCTTTGCTTCGGCAGAACGCTTCGCCAACGCCTTCGACTACAAGGAAGTGCTCGACACCGTGCGCATCGATGTGAGCCGCGCCCACTTCTGGGACATCACAGCGATCAGCGCGCTGGACAAGGTGGTACTCAAGTTCCGCCGCGAAGGCACCGAGGTCGAGGTCATCGGCCTGAATGAAGCGAGCGCCACCATGGTGGACAAGTTTGCCGTGCATGACAAAGACGGCGCCGACGACGTGCTGCTGGGCCACTGAGGAGAATGCACATGAATATCGATCGCAAGATTCTCGCCTGCGTGGATACCACGCCGATGGCCGAGGTGGTGACCGACTACGCGACCTGGGCGGCTCGCCGCCTCGATGCGCCGGTGGAGCTGCTGCATGTGCTCGAGCGGCATGTCGAGTTGTCCGACAATCAGGACCACAGCGGCGCCATTGGCCTCGACGCCCAGGAGAAGCTGATGGACCGGCTGACCCAGGAGGATGCCGAGCGCACCCGCAGCGCGCGCGAGCAAGGCCGCGTGTTGCTCTCCGGCCTGCGCGAACGCGCCGAGCAAGGTGGCGCGACGACCGTCGACAGCCGCCTGCGCCATGGCGACATCGAAGAGACCCTGGCCGAGCAGCAAGAAGGCAGCCGGCTGCTGATCATTGGTCGCAACGGGCACCCCAAACGCGATGCCAAGACCGGCCTGGGTCAGCACCTGGAGTGGGTGGTGCGCTCTGCCACCCGGCCGGTCCTGGTGGTGACCGAAGCCTATCGGGAGCCGAAGTCGGTGCTGTTTGCCTTTGATGGCAGCAGCGTGACCCGCAAGGGCGTCGACATGCTGGCTGGCAGCCCGCTGCTGCGCGGCCTCAAGCTGCAATTGCTGACCGCCGGTGAGCCCGGCGCGGCCGAGCAGAAGTCGCTGGATGCCGCGGTCGCCAGCCTGGTCGCCGCCGGCATCGACGCCACCGCCAGCACCCGCGCCGGCAGCCCGAAAGAGGTCGTCGCCGACGCGCTGGCCACCGGCGGCTTCGACATGCTGGTGATGGGCGCCTACAGTCACTCCCCGCTGCGCAGCCTGTTGTTTGGCAGCAAGACCACCGACATGCTCACCTCGACCTGCGTGCCCACCTTGTTGCTGCGCTGACCGGCGCGGCCGGGTGGCCTGTTGCTGGCTCAATCAAGAAAGGCGCCGATGGCGCCTTTCTGCTTTTTTGGGCGTGATGCGGGTACTCAGGCGCGGGTGCGCTGCACCGTGGCGGCGATCATGCGGGTGAGGCTGGTGAGGTCGAATACGGGCAGACCGAAACGGCGGTGGAGCTCGGGGGCAAAGTGCGACAGGTCGGTGCATTCGAGCACGAGTGCGCCGATGTCGGGGGTGTCGGCGAGCAGGCGTTCGACGACGCCGCCGAGTTCGGCGGAGAAGACATCCATGTCCAGGTCGTTGCGTTTGCCGTGGAGGATGACGTCGGCGAACTGCGGCTGAAGCTGCATGCCCGCGATGGCGATGGGCTCGTCGGCGATGCCGGCGCCGCGCAGGTGGTCGGGGCTGAGGGCCTCGCTGTTGGCGACGACCACGCCGACCTTTTTGTGGCTGCCGAGCATGCGTGAGACGAGCGGCACCTGGAGCAGGCTGGACATGAAGACGGGCACGCTCACGGCGTCGGCGATTCGCATCTGATGCAGCGCGAGAAAGCCGCAGCTACCGGTGATGGCGCGCACGCCTTCGCGTTCGAGCTGACGGGCGGCATCGATGAAGGGCGCGAGCAGGGCCGGATCGCGCTCACGGATGAGGCGGTCGACGGTGGCGCCCCTGACGGTGTGGTAAAGCACCGGGAAGTCGAAGCTCGCCGCGTATTTGATGTGCCCTTCGGGTTTGGGAAAGAAGGACTCCAGCGAGATCACGCCGAGCGGGATGCCGTAGGTGTTGAAGCCGCCTTGAAGAATCATGAGGGATCGCTCTGGTGAGATGAAGGCTGTGTTGGCTTAGCCGAATCGCGCGGGCGAGAAGGCGGCGAGTGCCGATTCGTTTGCAGGGTCTTGAATGCTTTCGGCGACCAGCTTGCCGGTGGCTGCCGCGAGTGTCAGTCCCACGTGGCCGTGCCCGAAGGCGACCATGAAGTTGGGGTGGCCCGGCAGGCGGCCGATGACCGGCAGGGAGTCGGGGGTGGAGGGGCGGCTGCCGACCCAGGTCGATTTGACGGGGGGGGTGTGGCCGATCATCTGGGTGGCGACGTCGAGAATGATGCCAGTCTGCCGCTCGCCCAGCGGCGCGTCGGGTTTGGCGAACTCGGCCATGCCGGCGATGCGCACGCCCTCGTTCATGGGGGTCATGAACACGGCACGGTCGAGCCAGCCCACCGGGCGGCTGATGCGCCAGGCGGCGGTGTCGAGCATCAGGTGATAGCCGCGTTCGCTGACCATCGGGATGCGGGTGCCGAGCTGGGCGGCGAGTTTGGCGCCGGCCACGCCGGTGCAGATCACCACGCGATCGAAGTCATGACTGGCTTGCGCGGTCTGCACGCGGCAGCCGGTGGGCGTGTCGCTGAGCGCACTGACCGACTCTTGCAGCAGCCGGCCGCCGTGGGCCACAAAGTGGCGGGCGTAGCGGCGGCTGATGTCGATCGGGCTGACGGTGAAGCGGGTGTCGGGGTAGAGCACGCCGCCGGCGTGGAAGGGCGCGAGGTCGGGCTCCAGCGCGCGCACCTCATCGGCGCTCAGGGTCTGGATGTTGACGCCTTGCGCTTTGCGCTCGCTCAGGTGGCCGGCGAGGGCGGCGTCGAAGCCGTCGCGCGTGCTGAACAGCGCCAGGCAGCCTTTGTGCTGAACGAGATCGCTGGCGCCGGTGTCGCGTAACAGCACCTCGTCGGCGGCCGGCGCGATCATCTGGAGTGCGGTGAGCGCCTCGCGGCCGTGGCGGTAGTTGGCGGGCGTACAGGCTTTGACAAAGTGCCAGCCGTAGGCCGTCAGCTGCGGTGCGTAGCTCGGCTGCAGAGACAGCGGGCTGGTCTTGTCGAGCAGCATGCCGGGAATCTTGCGCAGCTGGGCAAAGTTGGCCATGGGCAGCCGGGCGTAGTCGGCGAACAGGCCAGCGTTGCCAAACGAGGTGCCTTCGCCGGGCGCTTCGCGGTCGATCAGGGTGACCTTGGCGCCGGTGCGTTGCAGCCACAAGGCGGTCGACAGGCCAACAATGCCTGCGCCGATGACCGCGATGTTGTGGGGGGCGTTCATGCTTCAGTCGCCTGTGGCAGTGCTGGGGTTGCGCAGGGCAACCACCTGGATTTCAACCTTGAGCTCCGGGCGGGCCAGACGCGATTCGACGCAGGCGCGGGCGGGCGGATTCTGGCCGTCGATCCAGGCGTCCCAGACGGTGTTCATGGCCTGGAAGTCGCGAATGTCGGGCAGCCAGATGTTGGCTGACAGCAGCTGTGATTTGTCCGAGCCCGCGAGGGCGAGCAGTTCTTCGGTTTTGGCGAGAATCTGCGCGGTCTGACCGGCGACGTCGGCGGTGGGGTCTTGCGCGACCTGGCCGGCCAGAAAAACCATGGACCCGGCGCAGACCACCTGGCTTGCGCGCTGGTTGGAGCGGTGACGTTCGATCGTCATGTCGATGCCTCGTAAGTGCCCGAGTGCGGCAGCGCCACACTCGGGTGGGGATGAAACGCGGCGTGCTTACTGCTTCATCTTGGCGGCGGCGTCTTTCATGATGTCGTAGGTCTCGAGCATGTCCTTGACCCAGGCATCGCCATGACGGAAGTCGACATTGGCGCCCATGTTGGCGAAGGCCTGACGCACTTTCGGGTCTTCCATGGCCTGGGTGCTGGCGGTGACCAGCTTCTGGATCACGTCGGCCGGGGTGCCTTTCGGTGCAAACACGCCAGACCAGCCTTCAAAGCTGCCCTTGATGCCGTAATCGGCAAAGGTCGGCACGTTGGGGTACTCATCCATTTTTTGATTCAGAACGAGCAGTCGGGCGCGACCGGATTTGACGTGGGGGCCGAAGGCGGGCGGGAAGGACACGGCCGAATCAATATGGCCGCCGATCAGCGCCACCATCGACTCGGCGGTGGTGTTGCCGTGGACGAACTTGACGGTGTAGCCCGCTTGGTCGGCAATGATGTTGGCGAGCACGGTGCCCGACGAGGCGGCACCCCACGAACCCTGGGTGACCTTGCCGGCCTTGGCGGCAGCGATCAAATCGTCAAAGGTCTTGTAGGGGCTGTCGGCCGGCACCAGGATGCCCAGCGGCACCGACGACAGCTTGACCACCGGCTCGAAGCTGCCGAAGTCGTACGGCGTCTTGCTGAAGTTGGGCGTGACCAGCACGTTGCTCAGGCCGGCGTTGATCAGGGTGTAGCCATCTTTGGCGCTGTTGGCGACAAAGGTGGTGCCGATCACACCGCCGCCGCCGGCTTTGTTGATGACCACGACGGGGCCGCCGAGGATGCCTTCCATGGCGTCGGCCCACAGGCGGGTAGTCAGGTCGGAGTCACCGCCCGCGCCCCAGGGGACGATGACGTTGATCGGCTTTTCGGGGTATTCGGCGAGGGCGGGGCCGGCGGTCAGGGTGACGGCGATGGCGGCGGTGATGCCGAGCAGGGATTGTGCAAACTTCTTCATGTCATGCCTCCTGGGGGTGGGGGTGCTGCTGTTTTTGATTCACGAAAAAAGCTGAAACGGTGTCAGTTTTCTGGCGGGTTCGCCGGTTCGTTCTGGTGCTGCAAAGGCTTCCTCCTTGGTGTGGGGGGTGAGGCGCTACGCCGCTTGTTCGCTTGCGTTCTGGGTGGCTGCGGCTTTCTTTTTGCCCTTCTTCTTCATGCGCATCGCCGAATACACCGAGAACGCCGACAGCGCGGTGAAGATCCATGCAAAGGGCGAGGCGGCGATCATGCTGTAGTCGGTGCCGACGATGGCGATGGCCTGGTCGAGGTTTTGTTCGAGCAGCGGCGTGAGGATGAAACCGATGATGAAGGCCGCCGGATTGAGCCCGACCAGTCGCATGCCGTAGCCGAAGACCGTGAAGCAGATCAGGATCAGTACGTCGTACATGTCCTGATTGGTCGTGAATGCACCGGCAATGGCGAAGACCGTGACGCAGGGGAAGATGTAATAGCGCTGAATCGAGGCGATCTTGGTCCAGAAGCCGAACCCGGCGCGGGCAATGATCAGCAAGAACAGGTCGGTAATCAGGAAGCCGGCGAAGATCGCGTAGATGACGTCGGTGTGTTCATAGAAAATCGTCGGCCCCGGCGTGATGCCGTGAATCAGGAAGGCGCCCATCAGCAAGGCCGTGACGTCATCACCCGGAATGCTCAGTGTGAGCATGGGGATCATGCTCGAGCCGCACACGGCGTTGTTGGCGGACTCGGCGGCGGCGATGCCCTTGAGCGAGCCTTTGCCGAACTCCTCGGGATTCTTCGACGTACGCTTGGCTTCGCCGTAGGCCAGGAAGGCCGCCGCACTGGAGCCCAGTCCCGGCAGCGCGCCGATGAAGGTGCCGATGCCGGTGGACTTGATCAGCGTGCCGAACACCGAGCGGTATTCCTTCCAGGTGACGCGGTTGTCATCCGGGTTGGCCGATTTGCTGAGCACCAGATCGTGGTGCGGCATCTTGCGGTTTTTGATCGCGTCAATCACCTCGGGCATCACCAACACGCCGATCAGCAGCGGCAAAAAGGTGAAGCCACTCATCAACTCGGGCACGCCAAAGGTGAAGCGTGTCGCGCCGGTGATCGACGACATGCCGACCATGGCGAACAGCATGCCGAGGCAGCACGACAGGATGCCGCGCGGGATCGACTCGCCGGTCATCGAGCCGACCACCGTGAAGGCAAAGATCAGCAGGAACACCTTCTCGATCGGCCCGGCCTGCAGCGAAATGACCGAGATCGGCGCGGCGACGAAGATGAGCACCAGCGTGGCTAGCGCCTCGCCGGTGACCGAGGCGTAGAGCGCCATCGCCAAGGCCTTGCCGGCCTTGCCCGCTTTGGTGAGGGCGTGGCCGTCCTGCGCGGTGAGGAAGGAGGCGGCCGCGCCCGGGGTGTTGATCAGAATGGCCGAGATCGAGCCGCCGTAGATGCCGGCTTTATAGACCGCCAGCAGCATGGTGATGCCGATGATCGGGTCTACATAGAAGGTGAGCGGCAGGATGATGGCAATGGCCATGATCGCCGAGATGCCCGGAATCGCACCGAAGAAGATGCCGACGCAGACGCCGGCGATGATCCCGGCGATCGGGCCGACGGCCATGACGGACGCCACGCCACCGAAGAAGTTGTTGAGGATATCAATCATGTTCTTCGCCCCTTCAGCTCAGCGACCAGGTGGGGAGAAAAACGCGCAGGAAGGTGCTGCTCCCGTAATACACCGCCAGCGGGGTGAGCACCGACACCGCCGCCATCACCGGCCAGTTGCGGCCCTCCAGCAACACGGCAATGCTGAACATGGCGATTGGCGTCGCGATGAGAAAACCGACATGCGGGATGGCCGCCCAGTAGGCGACGAGGATGGCGATGTAGATGCCGATGCCCAGAAAGCCGGTGGTGTCGATGCGCTCCAGACCGCCGAGCGGGGCGTTCTTGAGCAGCTTGGCCAGCGAGGGGATGCCGATCATGACTGAGAACAGGATGATGAACACCGCGACGATGCGGGGCAGAAACAGGGAGCCGAGGTCAGTCTCCATGCCGCCTTCAACCAGTTTGTCGCTGCTCAGGATCACCAGCGAAACAATGATCAGGAGGCTTGTAAAGGCGACATCAATTTTCCGTCTGTTCATGGATTTATCCTGTTGAACATTGTCGGTCGCGCCGGATGAGCCATCTCGGTGCGATGAACGTGTCCCGACACCTGAGGCGTCGGATGAGCGAAGCGGTGCTGCCGCGAGATGCCTGGCGTGCCTTTGAAAGGCAGGCGGTGCTCGATGGACGAGGAGGCTGCGCTTGCTTCGCCATACGCGCGGGGGCTGTGCCCTTGCGCCAGCGATGCGAACTATCGGTGCGGGAGTCGTTGGGATGTCATGGCTTGTCTCCGAATCGTTTTAGGTGCGTTTCGTGTTGATTGCGGTGTGTGCAGTCAGAACGCGTTGTCGGTGGATTGATACTCGTCAATTTCACGTATCAGCACAAATCTTATTTTCTTAGTACTTGATCAGATTTGCTGATATTGTTGCCGCATGAATCTTCGTCAGATGGAAGCCTTCCGGGCCGTGATGCTGACCGGCTCGGTGTCCGAAGCCGCCAAGCGGCTGTTCAAAACCCAGCCCGCGGTGAGCATGATGATCGCCGGGCTCGAGTCCGAGATTGGCTTTCAGTTGTTCGAGCGCCGCAAGAAGCGGCTCTTTCCGACGCCCGAGGCCAACTACCTGTATTCGGAAGTCGAGGGCATCTTCTCGCGCATTCATGATGTGTCGGAGACGATCAAGGACATCCAGAACAAGCAGCATGGATTTTTGCGCATCGGTTGCATGCCGGGGCCGTCGTATTCGTTCATGCCCGATCTGATCGCCGATTTTCTCGACGCGCACCCCAAGGTGCAGGTGTCGATGCAGACCCGGACCTCCGAGGGCATCAAGGAGTGGACCGCCTCCGCGCAATACGATCTGGCGCTGGCCGAAATCAGCGGGCCGGCGCCGTCGATCGACCAGGAGTTGTTCGACCTGGAGTGCGTTTGCGCGGTGCCGGCCGGCCATGCGCTGGCCAACGAGGCCGTGCTCACGCCGCAGTTGCTCGACAACCAGCCGATGATCACGCTGTATGCCGACCATGTCATTTCGCATGCGCTCAACAGTGTGTTCGAAGCGGCCGGTTGCCGTTTGAGCGTGCGTCTGCGCACCCGGTTCTTTATCCCCGCGCTGCGCTTTGTCGAGCGCGGCTTGGGCGTCTGCCTCATGGACCCGATCACCGTTGCCAGCTATTCCGCCTATGGCCGCGACGACAAGATCGTGTTCAAGCCCTTCGCGCCGGCTGTGCCGTTTCGGGTTGGCATTCTTTACCCGGCGCACACGCCCAAGTCGCGTCTGACGCAGGCCTTTGCCGAGCAGGTGCGAGACCGACTGCGTAGCCTGGTGCCAGCCACGCACGATGTTCCCGGCAGGTGAAACTGCTAACGTGCAGGTCACGCTTAGCGCAGAGACTCGCATGTCCGACACCGAACACTTCTACGAACCGCGTCTGGGCCACGGCCTGCCGCATGACCCCTTCAACGCCATCGTCGGCCCGCGGCCGATCGGGTGGATTTCGTCGCGCAGCGCCGACGGCGTGCTCAACCTGGCGCCCTACAGCTTCTTCAATGCCTTCAACTACACGCCGCCGATCATCGGCTTCGCGTCCACCGGCTACAAGGACACGGTGCGCAATATCGAGCAGACCGGCGAGTTCGCCTGGAATCTGGCGACGCGCGAGCTGGCCGAGGCGATGAACCAGAGTTGCGCAGCGGTGCCGCCCGAGGTTGATGAGTTTGCGCTGGCCGGGCTCACGCCGGTGGCGTCGCGCCTGATCGCGGTGCCGCGTGTCGCCGAGAGTCCGGTGAGCTTCGAGTGTCGCCGCACCCAGATCATTCAGCTGCAAAGTGCGGCCGGCGAAACCGTGCCGACCTGGCTGGTGCTGGGCGAGGTGGTGGCGGTGCACATCGACCGCGCGCTGCTCAAGGACGGCATCTACGACACCGCCAATGCCGGCCACGTGTTACGCGGCGGCGGGGCGGGCGACTACTTTTCGATTGGTCCGGCGCAGCTGTTTCGCATGCAGCGGCCACGCTGAGTCGCCCGCTCACGGCAGCAATGCACGTCGCACTGGCAAGTTGAGCGCCGGTGATCTAGTAGTAAAAACAGGCGCCCTCAATGCGTCGGGCGCCGCCCTGATCGAGTCCATGACCATCGACCCCCGCGGCCCCTGGCCGTGCCCTCGACCACGGCGGCGGACGTCCTGTCCGCGGCCGGATGATGTGAGGAGAGCGAGATGAAACCGTGGCGATGGGGGCTCGGTGCCTTGTGGCTGAGCCTGGCCTTGGGGCTGGGCGGGCCGGTGACGGCGGCGGTGCCCCGGGTGGATCTGGGCTTGGCGCAGAGCCAGCCGATGTGTGATGGCAAGGCGACCTACAAATACGTGGTGATGTGGACGGCGCGTGGCAAGTCCCGCGAGTACCAGCTCAATTCAGGCAACAAGTGCCAGCTGGCGGGGCGGGTGTGCGGCATCAGCACCAAGAGCTGCTACACCCAGTGCGGTGCAGCCGGCGATTGCCGCGCCGAGGTCGGCGCCTGCCAGATCGGTCGTGGCTCGCCGTGGATTCAGGCCTACGCGACCGACGGCTCGGGCTATCAGCGCATCACGGCGCTGGCGCCGGGGAAATGCCAGTGAGCGGCGCCCTGTCGGGGTGTCAGGCCTGCGTCGCGCGATAGTGTCGGATCATGCGCAGCGAATTCGAATAGACATGCCGGATCTGCGCCGTGTCGTAGCGGCGCGCTTCGCCGACAGGGCAGGCCAGCCGCGCGACACAGGTGTCGGCACAGCGTGAGCCGGGCTGCTGGCGATAGTCGATGCAGGCGTCGAGTGCAAAGCCTCCGCCGGCCATCGCGTCCGCCGGGCAGGTGGTGATGCAGGGCGTGTCGGCGCAGTCGCGGCAGGGCGACCGGGTGCGCAGGGGCGTGGTGGTGCGGAGTGTGGTGTTGGTGAGCAAGGCCACCCGATAGGCAAACCAGGTGCCCAATTCGGCCTGGATGCCGACCTTGAATGGGCTGTCATGGTGCCAGCCGGCGTGTTGTCCGAGTTGCTGCAGGTTGACCGGGGCATTGCCGGGGTAGAGGCGATGCTGGGTGCGGCCCGGGTGCCGCTGTTCGAACCACCGGTTGACCTCGCGCACACTGAACGCATCGATCGGATCGTCGCCGTCGATGTCGTCGGCACAGAGCGCTCGCCATAGCGCAGGCCCGGCGTTGCCGATGAGGATAAGTTGTTGAAAGCCCGCTTGCGGACACGTGGCGTGCAGCACGCGCTCGCGCAGGGGGGCGGGCAGTTCGGCGAGGTTGAAGACCGCCTGCAGGTTGAGCCCGACGGCGTCGAGCGCGCTGAAATCGGGCGGGCTCACGCGTTGGCGTCGAGCAGTGCCAGTGCCTGCTCAAGGGCGGCGGCGTCTTCCGGGCGCACCAGTCGGGCGACTTCCTGGCCGTTTTTCAGAAACACTAGCGTCGGCCACAGTCGCACAGTGAAGCTGCGCCCGAGGCGCCGGCCCGGGCCGTCTTCTACCCGGATATGCTGCACGTCCGGGTGTCGCGCCAGCGCGGCTTGTACCATGGCGCTGGCGCCAAGGCAGTAGCCGCACCAGTTCGCGCCGAAGTCGAGCACGGTCGGCTGATCGAGTGCGTCGACCGTCTGGCGGGTGAGCGGCGTGTCGAGGTAGGGCGTGTGCTGGGCCATGGCGGCGCTCGGCCAAATGGATGAGAGCAATAGCATAATCCAGCGTCGGGCGTAGTGCACTGCAATGCCATTAACCGCGTCCTTGGTATGGTGATGATGGAGGCATCTCTGTCATAATGCGTCAGATTTTTTTGCGCTATCACCAACGGATGATTGGCGCATACGCCAAGCCAGCATCTGTAGTAGCGAAATGCAATATTCGACGAGGCCCGTATGACGACGTCCGACATGGATTCTTCAGCCACCCCGATGGATGCGGCAGTGCGGGAAGATGACGTCGCCTTTCGGGTCATTGACTTCCTGTTTGTGCACCGCTTGAGTACGACGCCGGTGCACTATGCCGTTGTGCATGCGTATTTCGATGGCAAGCATCAGGAAATCTGCGCGGCGGTCGATGGGCAGTTGGCTGCGGGCAAACCACTGGATGCCTTTTTTGTGGGTGAGCTCTATGAGGAGTATCTCGCGGCTGAGGCGATCCGCCGTTTTCGTGGCGTGGGTTCCGATGTCGAGCGCTTGCTTGACGGCTTGATGGACAGCCTGCGTACGGCCGACCAGGGCTCGTTGGAATACCAGGCGTCCTTGCAGGAAAATATCGGCAAAGTTGGCCAGTCCAGCGACGCGCTGCATCTCAAGCAGGTGGCGCAAAGCCTGCTCGAATCGGCGCTCAAGGCCAGCGAGACCAATGATGTGCTCAAGAAAAACCTCGAAACCGCCGACCAGGAAGCCCGGCAGTTGCGCAGCGAACTTGAAAAGCATCGCCGCGAAACCATGACCGACCCGCTCACCGGCCTGCTCAATCGTCGCGGTATGGAAGTGGAGATGTCGCGGGTGCTGGGCGAAGACGTTGAGGGCCAGGCGGCCATGCTGGTGCTCGACATCGATCACTTCAAACGCATCAACGACACCTACGGCCATGCCGTGGGCGATGTGGTGATCCGCAAGGTGGCTCAGACCGTCAAGCGGCTGATCCCCACCGGTGCGGTGCCGGTACGCTATGGCGGTGAAGAGTTTGCCGTGCTGCTGCCGCGCAGTTCCGCGGATGAGGCCAAGGGCATTGCGGAATCGATCCGCGAGACCATCGAGAAGCTGCGCCTGATCCGTCGCCACGACAAGATGGCGATTTCCCAATTCACCATTTCAATCGGCATCGCCAAGCGCAGCCTGCGCGACGACATGGAAACCCTGTTTCAGCGCGCCGACAAGGCGCTCTACGAGGCCAAGTCGGGCGGGCGAAATCGGGTGATGCTGGCGGCCTGAGGGCGCGTTGTTACAGATCCAGCTGTAGCGATGCCAGCCGGGCATACAGCCCGCCTTGTCGGCGCAGGTCGTCCGGCGTGCCGATTTCAACGATGCGCCCAGCGTCCATCACCACGATGCGATCGACCTGCTGCACCGTCGCCAGACGGTGGGCGATGATCAGCGTGGTGCGCCCGGCCATGGCGGCGGCCAGGCCTTGCTGAACGAGGATTTCCGATTCGGCGTCGAGCGCGCTGGTGGCCTCGTCGAGCATCAGCAGACGGGCGCCCTTGAGCATGGCGCGGGCAATGGCGATGCGCTGGCGCTGACCGCCCGACAGGCGGGTGCCGCGCTCGCCCAGAAAGGTCTGGTAGCCCTCGGGCAGGCGGTCGATGAACTCATCGACCCGTGCCGCGCGGGCGGCCTGGATCACCTCGTCGTCGCTGGCGTCGCTGCGGCCGTAGCGGATGTTTTCCATCGCGCTGGCCGAGAAGATCACCGGGTCTTGCGGCACGATGGCGATGTCCTTGCGCAGCGCGTGCAGGCTGAGCTGGCGGATGTCCTGGCCGTTGATGGCGATGCTGCCGTCAGACACATCGTAATAGCGCAGCAGCAACTGGAACAGCGTGGTTTTGCCGGCGCCCGAGGGGCCGACCAGCGCCACCGACTCGCCCGGTGCGATGTCGAGGCAGATGTCGTCGAGCGCGTTGAGTTGCGGGCGGGCGGGGTAGGCAAAGCGCACATGCTCGAAGCGGATCGCGGCTTGTGGCGAGGCGGCGGGCGTGATTGGCGTGGCGGTTTCGTGGATGGCGGGCTCGGCGTGCAGCAGTTCGAGCAGGCGCTCGGTGGCGCCGGCGGCACGCATCGCGTCACCCCACACTTCGGCCAGCGTGCCCACGCCGCCCGCCACCAGCGCGGCATAGAGCACAAAGGAGAAGAGCTGGCCTTCGGTCATGCTGCCGGCGGCGACCTGCTGCGCGCCGATCCACAGCACAAAAATGATGGTGCCCATGATGGCGGTGATGATCAGCGCGGTGAGCGCGGCGCGCACCCGGGTGCGGCGGATGGCCGTGACGAAGCTGGTTTCGGTGCGCTCGGCAAAGCGGCTGGCTTCGGCCGGCTCCTGCGTGTAGGCCTGCACGGTGGGCATGGCGTTGAGGATTTCGCCGGCCAGCGCCGAGGCGTCGGCGATGCGGTCTTGCGACTCGCGCGAGAGCGCACGCACCTTGCGGCCAATGACGAAGATCGGCAGGGCGAGCAGGGCCATCAGCCCGAGGTTGAGCGAAAACAGATGAAAGCTGGTGACGGCCAGCATGACCATGCCGCCGACAAACTGGAACAGGCTGCGCAGGCCCATCGAGATCGAGCTGCCAACCACGGTCTGGATCAGCGTGGTGTCGCCGGTCAGGCGCGACAGCACTTCGCCGGTCTGGGTGGTCTCGAAGAACTGCGGCGACTGCCTCAGCACGCGCGCGTACACCGCGCTGCGCAGGTCGGCGGTGGCGCGCTCGCCGATCCACGACACCGTGTAGTAGCGCCCGGCCACGGCCAGCGCCCACACGCTGGCCAGCGCAAACAAGGCCAGAAAGTGGTCGTTGAGGCTCAGGCCGCCGAGCAGGCCGGACGGGGGCTGTGCCGTGTTGCCGAAGCCCGCGTCGATGAGATCGCGAAAGGCCAGCGGCACCATCAGCAGTGTGGCCGAGGCCAGGCACAGCAGCACAAAGGCGAGCGCGATGCGGGGGCGGTAAGGGCGCAGAAACGGCCACAGACCCCGCAGGGTTGAGACTTTGCGGGAGCCGACAGGGCGGTTGGGAGCGGAGGGGGAGCGACGGGCCATGCGCGATTATCGTTCATCGCGGCATGGCGTGCGTTGGTGCCGGCCAGCGTCAGGCGGTCGGTGCGCTCAGCACTCGATGATGTTCACCGCCAGGCCGCCGCGCGCGGTTTCCTTGTATTTGGTTTTCATGTCGGCGCCGGTCTGGCGCATGGTACGGATCACCTTGTCGAGCGACACGAAGTGCGTGCCGTCGCCGCGCAAGGCCATGCGCGCGGCGTTGATGGCCTTGATCGATCCCATCGCGTTGCGCTCGATGCAGGGCACTTGCACCAGCCCGCCGATGGGGTCACAGGTCAGGCCGAGGTTGTGCTCCATGCCGATCTCGGCGGCGTTCTCGACCTGCTCGGGCGTGCCGCCCAGCACTTCGGCCAGCGCGCCGGCGGCCATCGAGCAGGCCACGCCGACCTCGCCCTGGCAGCCGACTTCGGCACCGGAGATGGAGGCGTTTTCTTTGTAGAGAATGCCGATCGCCGCGGCGGTGAGCAAAAAGCGGATCACGCCGTCTTCGGTCGCGTTGGGCACGAAGCGACTGTAGTAGTGCAGCACGGCGGGCACGATGCCGGCGGCGCCGTTGGTGGGCGCGGTCACCACGCGGCCGCCGACCGCGTTTTCTTCATTCACCGCCAGGGCGTAGAGATTGACCCAGTCGAGCGTGGTGAGCGGGTCGCGCATGCCGGCTTCGGGGGCGCTCGACAGCTTGCGGTAGAGGCCGGCGGCACGACGCTTGACCTTCAGGCCGCCGGGCATGACGCCCTCTTGCTCGCAGCCGCGGCGCACGCATTTTTGCATCACCTCCCAGATGTTGAGCAGGCCGGCGCGGGTCTCGGCGTCGGTGCGCCAGGCGCGCTCGTTTTCGAGCATCACCTGGCTGATCGGGATGCGCTTGTCGCGGCAATGCGCCAGCAGGTCGGCCGCGCTATTGAAGGGGTGGGTGACCCGGGTGGTGTCGGCCACGATGCGGTCGGCACCGGCGGCGGCTTCGTCGACCACGAAACCGCCGCCCACCGAGTAATACACCTTCTCTTTGACCACCTCGCCGGCCGCATCGAAGGCACTGATGCGCATGCCGTTGGGGTGGTAGGGCAGCGAGGTGCGCCGGTGCATGACGAGGTGCTCGCGCTCGATGAAGTCGATGGCGTGCTCGCCGGCGAGCAATAGGCGGCGCTCGCCGCGGATGCGCTCGAGCTTGCCGTCGATCTGCTCAACGTCGACCACGTCCGGCGCTTCGCCTTCGAGACCGAGCAGCACCGCCTTGTCACTGCCGTGGCCTTTGCCGGTGGCGCCGAGCGAGCCAAACAGCTCGGCCTTGACGCTGGCAACGCGGCCCAGCGCGCCGGCGTCTTTCAGGGCGGTGGCAAACAGCATGGCCGCCCGCATCGGCCCCACGGTGTGGGAGGACGACGGACCGATGCCGATCTTGAACAGGTCGAATACGCTGATGGCCATGGCTGCTCGCTCCGATTCAGCGGCCGTACACCGGAAAGCGCGCGCACACCTCGGCGACCTTGGCGCGCACCGCATCGATCACGGCCGGGTTTTCGATATCGTCGAGGATGTCACAAATCCAGCCCGCCAGTGCGCTCACCTCGCTAATGCCGAAACCGCGGGTGGTGACCGCCGGCGCGCCGATGCGGATGCCGCTGGTGACGAAGGGCGACTGCGGATCGTTGGGCACGGTGTTCATGTTGACCGTGATGTGCGCGGCGCCCAGGGCCGCGTCGGCGGCCTTGCCGGTCATGCCCTTGGCGATCAGATCGACCAGAAACAGGTGGTCGTCGGTGCCGCCGGAGACGATCTTGTAGCCGCGCTCGACAAACACCGCCGCCATGGCGCGGGCGTTGGCGATGACGTCTTTCTGGTAGTCGGCAAAGGCCGGCTCCAGTGCTTCCTTGAAGGCCACGGCCTTGGCAGCGATGACATGCATCAGTGGGCCGCCCTGGGTGCCGGGGAAAACCATGGAGGCGATCTTCTTTTCGATTTCGGCCTGGGTGGGGGTATTAGCGCGGCCAATGATAATGCCGCCGCGCGGGCCGCGCAGCGTCTTGTGGGTGGTGCTGGTAACGATGTCGGCGTAAGGCACCGGGTTGGGGTAGAGCCCCGCGGCGACCAGGCCGGCCACATGCGCCATGTCGACAAACAGCAGCGCGCCGACCTTGTCCGCAATCGCGCGAAAGCGCGGGAAGTCCAGATGGCGGGCATAGGCCGAAAAGCCGGCGACGATCATCTTCGGCTGGCACGCAACGGCCTGCGCTTCGAGCGCGTCATAGTCGATCACGCCTTCGTCGGTCACGCCGTACTGCACCGCGTTGAAGATCTTGCCCGAGAAGTTCACCTTGGCGCCGTGGGTGAGGTGACCGCCGTGGGCCAGGCTCATACCGAGGATGGTGTTGCCCGGCTTGATCAGCGCCAGATACACCGCCGCGTTGGCCTGCGAGCCGGAGTGCGGCTGCACGTTGGCCCAGTCGGCGCCGAACAGTTGCTTGACGCGGTCGATGGCCAGTTGCTCGACCACATCCACATGCTCGCAGCCACCGTAGTAGCGCTTGCGCGGATAGCCCTCGGCGTATTTGTTGGTGAGCACCGTGCCCTGCGCCTGCATGACGCGCGGGCTGGCATAGTTTTCCGAGGCGATGAGCTCGATGTGGTCTTCCTGGCGCTGGCGTTCGGCTTCGATGGCGCCCCACAGCTCGGGGTCGTAGCCGGCGATTTGCATGGTTTTGTCGAACATGGGCGTTCCTGTGGACGGGGTGGACGGATCGGCCTTCGGGCCTGGGATCCGGCCATCCTACGACGGGCGGTGTATTGTCATTGTTGATAGTTCCAATAAAATCATTGGCAACGTCAATGGAATGTCGCCATGCTCAACCTGCCCACCGATTTGCTGCGCACCTTTGTCAAAACCGTCGAAACCGGCAGCTTCACCCGCGCCGCCGAGGCGGTCGGGCGCACCCAGTCGGCCGTCAGCCTACAGATCCGCCGGCTGGAAGATTTGCTGGACGCGCCCCTGTTGGTGCGCGGCTCGCATCGGGTGCGACTCACCGAGCAGGGCACGATGCTGCTCGACTATGGGCGGCGCATGCTGGCGCTCAACGACGAAGCGGTGAGCAGCCTGTTTCGCCCCAAGGTGGCCGGCAGCGTGCGGCTCGGCGCGCCGCATGAATACACCGCCTCGCTGCTGCCGATCATCCTCGGCAAGTTCGCCCAGTCGCACCCCAAGGTGATGCTCGAAGTCACCTGCGACCTCTCCAAGAACCTGCTCAAGCGGATGGACGAAGGTGAGTTTGATCTCGTGGTGGCCCTGCATGACGGGCCGGACGACGCCAGCGGCGTCAAAGTGCTCACCGAGCCGCTGGTGTGGGTCACCAGCCAGGACCATGCGCGCCACGAAGAACGCCCGCTGTCGCTGGTGGTCGCGCCGCCGCCGTGCATCTACCGCAGCCGCGTCTTGCTCAACCTCAATCGCCTCGCCATGCCCTGGCAGATTTCCTACACCAGCTCAAGCTACAGCGGCATCACCGCCGCCGTGCGCGCCGGCCTTGGCGTGACCGTGCTGGCCGAGAGCACGATTCCGGACGGCGTGCGCCGGCTCGGCGAGCGCGACGGCTTCCCCGCCATCGGGAGCCTGGACGTGCGCCTGCACACCGCGCCGGCGTCGGCCAGCGAAGCTACCGCCTGCCTGTCGGACTACATCGCCAGCAGCCTGGCCTGAGCGCGCGATACATCGTGAGATCAAACAGTCACCGTCTTCAGGCCGAGGCGGTGTAAATTTCGCCCCTTCCATGTCGTTAGCAGAATCAGGCGGCGCGAACCGTTCATCAGCGGTAGCAGCGCGCTACGGACGACCCATGACCCGGAGCAGTGAATGAAGAAGATTGTGCTTGTCGCAGCGTTCTTGGCTGGCGCCTCCGCGCTAAGCCACGCGTCGGACGTCCGTATCGACGTCGACAGTGTCCGAATCCAGGCCGGCGGCGTTACCGTTTCCATCGGCGACCGCGACCGACGCGGCTACTACTGGGATGGTGGCGTGTGGCGCGATCCGGTGTATTGGAAAAAGCACCACCACCGTGACTACGACGACGACCACCGCCGCAAAGGGAACAAGGGCTATCACTGCCCGCCGGGGCAGGCCAAGAAAGGCAACTGCTGACCTTGGCGCCTCGCGTCGCCTTGAAAAGCGCAACGCCTTTCGCCGAACGAGGCTGAAGCCATGACAGATGGCGGATGAAGCTTCGCTCTTCCGCCCGACGCGCCAAACGCCTCCCGTAGGGTGCAATAACCGAAGGGCATTGCACCATTCAACGGTTGTCGCGGCGATGTCTGGAAGAACCGGGGTAGAACCCTACAAAGGGATTGCCTCATCGATTTGGCGTTGTCATTATTTCGGCATGCCCGACTACCGACGCGCCCGGCACCCCGGCGGCACCTACTTCTTCACCGTCAATGCCTTGCAGCGACACGACAATGACATCTTCACCCGCCACATCGAAATGCTACGGGATGTCGTGCAGGATGTCCGCCAAAGGCATACCTTCGTCATTCACGGTTGGGTGGTGTTGCCAGAGCACATGCACTGCGTGATCGAGTTGCCCCCGAATGACGCCAACTTCGCCACACGCTGGCGCTTGATCAAGGCCGGGTTTTCAAAGCGCCTGCCCGACGTCGAACACCGGTCGACCGTGCGGCGGGCAAGAGGCGAGCGCGGGTTGTGGCAACGGCGCTATTGGGAACACCTGATTCGCGATGAGCGCGATTTCGCGGCGCACATGGACTACCTGCACTTCAACCCGGTCAAGCACGGGCATGTGTCACGTGTAGTCGACTGGCCGTACTCAACCTTCCATCGGCTGGTGGCGGTCGGTGTGTATCCGCAGGATTGGGCGGGCAGTGCCGACGCAGACGCGTTGGATGGTCTGGAGTGACATGCCGAGGAACGCGCACCTTCGTAGGGTGCAATAACCGAAGGGCATTGCACCATTCAACGGTTGCCGCCGCGATGCCTTTCGAAGAGACGCGATTGCCGATCGGCGGGCGCCGAAATTTCGTTGGCGCGCCAATGCCTTGGAGGGTTGGCCGGGGGTGCCGCTTCGGATGTGCCTTGCGGATTGGGCGAGACATACGGCGCAATGCCCTTCGGTTATTGCGCCCTACGCGGGCTGTGTTCTTCGGCTATTGCGTTCTACGCGGGCTCGTCCAACAAACGGTTCAGATCGTGGCTCGCTTCGCGATCACGATCTAACCTTAGTCGTTAGGCGTCAAGCGCGGCGCGCAGGTAGTGGACCTGAACATCGATTGCTTCGTTGAAGAGCTCTCCGGGGTGATAGAGCAGGCCAAAGTGACCACCGCGGATGTCGTACCAGCGTTTCTCGGTGGGAATCAGCTCGTACGCTTGCTGAGCGACGCTGTAGTTGGCATGAACCATCTCGTCCTCGGGCGCGACCATGAACAGTACCTTCGCCTGCACGTACGGCGCGCACAGGAACGGGCTGTAGAGAACAGGGGTCGGCGGTAGAACTCGCTTTGCTTCGTTGATCCATCCGGACCCCGGGCGACCTCCGTAGTCGAGGAACCAACGGAACGCCTGGATCGGCGCGAGCAGCGACGGATACGCCAACTGACTGGGTGAGACGACAGGAAGCGGGCCAGTCGTTGTGTCAGGGGTCCCCTGAACGTTGCCTGTCTGCAAGGTTGACCGAATCTGCTGCATCGCCTCGATACTCGGCGGGGAACTTGGCGCACTGGGGCCTAACACGGGGCATTGAGCGACGATTACCTTCGCCCGTGCATCACACGCGGAGACGACCATGACCTGACCGCCCGTGTAGCTGTCGCCCCATAGTGCCAGCTTGCTGGGGTTCACCTGCGGTAGCTCCAGAGCGAAGTCTATGGCGCTGACGTAGCCGCGGCACTGCACCCAGGGGTTAATCTCGCTGCGGGGTTCTCCGCCGCTGCGGCCAAAGCTCCTGTGGTCATAGATCAACGCGGCGATGCCTGCTTGGGCGAAGGCCCTGGCGTACTCGATTGCGACCATCTGAATGGTGGCCGAGGTGCCGTGAGCCATGACAACCACTGGATACTTCCCGGAGTGGTCGTCTGGGGTGATCAGAACGCCTCGCAGCGTTGCGCCCTCAGACTGGAAATCGACTTGTTGTTCCACAGGCACCGAGCACCTCTACCGAGTTGAAATTGACGCCTAATGAGGATTAAACGCCGCTTTGCGGATCTGGACAAGCGCGCAGCGGCGTCGTGTGCCGGATGTCACCCAATCCCGTAGCGCTTCAACCTCACCGCGATCGCCGAATGCGATGCTGCAAGCCGCTTGGCCAGCCGGCGGCTGGACGGGTAGTCGCGGTAAAGCCGTTGGAGCAGCGACTTTTCGAAGTCGGCGACGGCGGCGTCAAGCGTGGTGATGTCGCCGTCGGCAGTGGTGTCGGCCGGGGTGGCGGCGTCGGCGAGTTCGAGGTCGGCGGCGTCGATGACGAGGCGTTCGGCCATGGTGACGGCGCGGAAGATGGTGTTTTGGAGTTGGCGCACGTTGCCGACCCAGCGGTTGGCGAGCAGGGCGGCTTTGGCGGTGGGTGACAGGCGCATGGCGGGGCGGGCGGCCTGGGCGCAGGCGCGGGCGAGGAAGGTGTCGGCGAGCGGGAGGATGTCGCCGGGGCGGTCGCGCAGGGCGGGCATGTGCAGGTTGAGCACGTTGAGGCGGAAGAGCAGGTCTTGCCGGAAGTGGCCGGCTTCGACCATGGCTTCGAGCGGGCGGTGGGTGGCGCTGATGATGCGGACGTCGACTTTGGCTTCGCGGTCGCCGCCGACGCGGCGGAAGCTGCCGTCGTTGAGAAAGCGCAGCAGCTTGGCTTGCAGGTAGGGCGACATTTCGCCGATCTCATCCAGAAACACGGTGCCGCCGTCGGCCATTTCGAGCAGGCCCGGCTTGCCGCCGCGCAGGGCGCCGGTGAAGGCGCCGGGGGAGTAGCCGAAGAGTTCGCTCTCGGCGAGGCTCTCGGGCAGGGCGGCGCAGTTGAGCGCGAAAAAGGGTTCGGCGTGGCGGCTGCTGCCGGCGTGGCAGGCGTGGGCGAGCAGTTCTTTGCCGGTGCCGGTTTCGCCGGTGATGAGCAGCGGGGCGTCGACTTGCGCCATGCGCGCGGCGCGCTGTTTGAGTTGTTCGATTTCCGGCGATTTGCCGAGGATGGCTTCGAAGCCGCCGGCGTTGTGGTTTTGCAGCGCGCTGAGGCGTTCGCCCATGCGGCTGGGGGCGTGCAAGGTGAGCACGGCGCCGGCGGCGCGGCCGCTGGTTTCGTGCAGCGGCAGGGTTTCGAGCATGTAGGGTTCGCTGTGGATTTCGATCTCGCGCACGGGCAGGTGAAAGCCGCCGTCGACCAGCACGTCGAGCAGGCTGGGGTCGCCGATGAGGGTCTGGATGGTGGTGGCGAGCAGCGCGGATTCGGGCATGCCACAGGCGGTGACGGCGGCGCCGTTGGCGATGACGATGCGGCCCTGGGCGTCGATGGCGAACACGGGGTCGGCCTGGGAGGCGAGCAGGGCGGCGAGGTAGAGCCGCCGCTGGGCGCCGGGGAGCATATCGACCACGTCGACCGACTGCACGTCGCGCACCTGTTGCAGTTGCCCGCGCAGTTTGACGAAATCGGCCTGCGCCAATGCCGGCGCTTCAATATAGATATAGGGCGGCTCGACTTCGACGGCGGTCACGCTGAGCGCGCGCTGGGCGAGGACGGCGAGGATTTCCTGCGCGATGCCGACGCGGTCGGCAAAGAGGATGGCAATGCGCATGGCGGCTTCCGTGTTGATTTGCGTACAGTGTATGGATATCAGTACAGCTGTTGCAACGTTTTGATTCGTAATGGTCAATAGCCGTCGGTGACATGCCATTGAGCCGAGGTGTATTGATATCGATACACAATTCCGCACCTGCGCCTGCGGCGATGTCGCGCAAGTGATTGGTTTTCCTGCCTTTTTGCTTCTGGCATGGCGGTTGCTAATTGACCTAGCATTGCGGCGCCGCTTTGGTGCTGCCTCATTCACAGCGGCGGAGCGGCCTCATGCAAGTCCTCATTCTTGGTAGCGGCGTGATTGGCACCACCATGGCCTATTACCTGGCGAAGGCCGGGCACGAGGTGACGGTGGTGGATCGGCAGCCCGGCCCGGCGCTGGAGACGAGCTATGCCAACGCGGGCGAGGTGTCGCCGGGCTACTCGGCACCGTGGGCCGGCCCCGGCGTGCCGGTGAAGGCGGTCAAGTGGATGCTGATGCATCACAGCCCGCTGGTGATCAAGCCCATGCTCGATCCGGCCATGTGGCGCTGGGGCTTGGCCATGCTGCGCAACTGCACGGAGGCGCGCTATGGCATCAACAAGGGCCGCATGGTGCGTCTGGCCGAGTACAGTCGCGATTGCCTCAAGCAGCTGCGCGCCGACACCGGCATCCAGTACGACGACCGCACCCAGGGCACGCTGCAGTTGTTCCGCACCCAGAAGCAGCTCGACAGCGTGGGCAAGGATGTCGACGTTCTCAAGCAATACGGTGTGCCCTATCAGGTGCTGGCGGGCGATGCCTATCTGCAATACGAGCCGGCGCTGGCGCAGGTGAAGCACAAGTTTGTGGGCGCGCTGCGCCTGCCGGCCGACGAGACCGGCGACTGCTTCAAGTTCACCCAGACACTCGCCACGATGGCCGAGGCGCTGGGCGTGAAGTTCCGCTTTGGCGTGAACATTCAGGGCATCGACTGCGAAGGCGACCGCGTGACCGGTGTGCGCACCGATGCGGGCGTGCTCACTGGCGACAAGATCATCCTCGCGCTGGGCAGCTATTCGCCGCAGTTGCTCAAGCCGATCGGCATCAAGATTCCGGTGTATCCGGTCAAAGGCTTCTCGATCACGGTGCCGATCACCGATGCCACCATGGCGCCGGAGTCGACCATCATGGACGAGACCCACAAGGTGGCGGTGACCCGTCTGGGCGACCGCATCCGGGTCGGTGGCACGGCGCAGCTGTCGGGCTACGACCTGGCGCTCGACGCCTCGCGCCAGAAGACGCTCAACCATGTGGTGACTGACTTGTTCCCGAAAGGCGGCGATGTGAGCAAGGCCGAATTCTGGACCGGCCTGCGCCCGATGACGCCGGACGGCACGCCGATTCTGGGCGAAACGCGCTACAGCAACCTCTACCTCAGCACCGGGCACGGCACGCTGGGCTGGACCATGGCCGCCGGCACGGGCCGCGTCATGGCCGACCTGATCAGCGGCCGCCAGCCCGACATCAGCATGGAAGGGCTGACCGTTGCCCGCTACAGTTGACTGATACCCAATAAAAAAACTGACGCACCAAAGGAGAACCCGCAATGAAGATTATTTCCACGACCGCAGCACCGCAGGCCATCGGCCCCTACTCGCAAGCCATCGCGCTCGACGGCTTGTTGTTCACCTCCGGCCAGATCCCGCTGACCGCCGATGGCGCCAAGGTCGAAGGCGATATCGCCGCACAGACCGAGCAAGTGTTCAACAACCTCGAGGGCATCGTGACCAGCGCCGGCGCCACGTTGTCCGACGTGGTCAAAGTCACCGTGTTCATGACGGATCTCGGCGAGTTCGCCGCCATGAACGCCGTGTTTGCCAAGCGCTTCGGCGAGCACCGCCCGGCGCGTTCGACCGTGCAAGTGGTCGCCCTGCCGACCGGCGCCCGCGTCGAGATCGAAGCCATCGCCCGTCTGCCGCGCTAAGGCGCGATCCAGCTACCCCGTCCCGGCGGCTTCCCCCGCCCGGACACGCTCCCAGGGCGCCGTCCCGATCTCCCTCAGGATCACCCGGATGGCGCCCAAAGCGCGCAAGCCCCCCCGCTTGCGTGGTTTATGGCCCCGACCGTGTGTTGGGGCTTTTTTTTTAGTACGGCGGAATCGGGCGCTCGGACAGCACGCGCTTGCGGCCCGCGGCGTCGTGGCGAATATATTCCTGGCGGCCGTTGCGACAGCGCATGTAGATCGTGTTCAGCTCTCCGCCAGACTCGGCGATGCATTCCTGCTTCGATCGCGGCGCGATGGTCACCCACTCTGGCTGCGTTTCACGCAGCGGCTGGGTCACGCCCTCCGCAATGCCGGTACTGATCTGACCAAGCGCCTTGCCGGCGCTGTGCAGCATGGACTCGGCCGTGGCGTTGGCGGACAGCACGGCCAGCAGGCAAGTGAGCAAGGTCTTTGTCATCAGGACATCTCCATGGCGGGCGCACGCGCGGCGGCGTCGCTCTGCCGCATTGGGATCATGCCCTTGCAGCGTGGGTAGCTCGGGCAGCCCCACAGCGGCCCGCGCTTGCTGTTGCGGGCGACGAGCTTTTTGCCGCAGCTTGGGCACGTGGGCGTGGTCCAGTCGCCATCGGTGGCTAGCGCGAGCAGCCGTTGGCGGGACTCGGGGGGCAGGCGGGCGATCATGGCGTAGAACAGTTTGGCGTCGAGCAGGGTAATGCGGTGTTCGGTGGCAAAGGCGCGGGCCTCGTCGGTGAAGCCGCCGGGCGCCATGAAGAAGGCCTTGTCGACCTTCTCGTGGACCATCACGCCGCGCAGCTCGCGGATCGGTTTGACGCCAATGCGGCTGTTGTGTGCCTTGCATTGAACGATGGCGGTGGCCTGGCTGGGCGCGGCGTCGTCCTGAAACAGATGAATGTCTACGCCACCGTCCGGCCCCAGCGCCGTGGTGCGCGCGCGAATGCCTTTTTCGACATAAAAGGCGCAGCACAGGTCTTCGAAACGCTTCCATTCAATGCGATGCAACACGTCGATGGACCAGGCTTCGGGCGTGGCCGCGGGCGTCGGCACGGGCCCGCGCGGGGCGACGCGAATGCTGGGCTCGCTGCGCGGTGTGCCTTTGAGTATCTGGCGGTCCGCCGGCGAGAGGCTGGGCCACTCGGGCAAGGGGCGGGGTTTGAGAAGCTGTTTGCCCAGTTTGATCACGGCGATTGCGCCGAACACTGCAGCGAGCACGGTGCCAATCATCGAGAAGGCGGTGCCCAGGCCTTTGAGCAGGGGCGATGTGTCGAGGATGGCGCTCAGGATTCTGGGGCCAAAGAAGCACACGCCGGCCATGACGGCTGAGAAGCGCCAATCGGAAGCTAGGGCGAGGTCGAGCGGGGAGTCCTTCGATTTGCGTCGTCGTCGGGCCATGTGCGGGGTGTCATTCCATGGGCAGTCATCGAGTGGCGAAGTATATGCCAAAGGGGACGCATGATTCTTTACGGGTGTGGCCAGGCGTGTGCGGCGCCGCGGTGAAGCCCGGCCGATGCATTGCGCTGCAGCGATGTCATATGGATGTTTTTACGCCTGCGTCGCCGGCCCGGCCGACTTGCCATGGCGAGCAAAATGCAATTATTCTTGATGTTGTTCTTCGTGATGCAAATTTTATTGCGCGCTGGCGCGGTATCAATTCCGGCCTTGATCAGGAGCTTCCCCCCCTCGTGAATTCCCCGCTTTCTTCGGCGCAGCTTGTTGAGCCGCCACTCCCGCCGCGTAGCCTGGAAGCGCTGCGTGAGTTGGTGGTGTGTATTCGGCGGGGCGAGGCTGCGGTGTCCTTGGGGAAGAAGGCGCTGGATGTGGTGGCGCGGCTGGTGGATCGCCCCGAGGAAGTGGCGGTGCGTTCGATTACCGAGCTGGCGAGCACGCTCGGGGTCAACGCTTCGACGCTGTCGCGCCTGGTGCGCAGCCTGGGCTACGCGGGGTTTTCGGACTTCCAGAATGTGTTTCGCGACCGCATCGCCGGCGCGCACGGCAACTTCTATAGCCGCCAGGGCCACCGCCTGATCGATGCCGATGCCGGCGGCGACGACTACATCGGCGTGGTCGGCCAGTTGGCGCGTGAATCGATTGCCAATGTGGATGGCTTTCTCTCCCAACTCGATGCCGCCGAGCTGCGCCAGGCGGCGCGACTGCTTGCGCGTGCGCAGCGGGTGCGGGTGTTTGGGGTGCGGCAGATCCACGCGGTGACCAGTTTGATCTCGTATGGCTTGAGCCTGGTACGACCGGGGGTGTCGCAACTGGACATGCCAGGGCAGGGGCTGGCCGAAGGGCTGGCGCAATTGAGCAAGAACGATGTGCTGGTGGTGTCCAGCGTCAAACCCTATAGCCGGCGTGTGGTCGAGGTGGCGCGGGTGGCCAGCGAGGCGGGCGTTGCGGTGATTGCGCTGACCGATTCGCGCGCATCCCCCTTGGCCGCGCGGGCCCGGCACACGTTTTTCATCCCGCATCAGAGCAGTTTCATCAGCAACAGCATTGGCGCCTACGTGGTGTTCAGCGAGGGGCTGATCAATCTGGTGGCCAAAGAGTTGGGCGGCAAGGCGCTGCGGGCGCTGGAGCGACAAGAGCAGTTTCTCGATGCCCTGGGCGTCGAGATGAGATGAGGTTTGACGGGATTCGGAGAGGACAACATGGCTTACGAAACGATTCTGTATGAGATGAAAAATGGCATCGCCGAGATCCGGCTCAACCGGCCGCATCGCATGAATGCGGTGACGCAGACGCTGTATGACGAGCTGAACGATGCGCTGGGCGTGGCCGAGGCCGACAAGGACGCGCGTGTGGTGCTGCTCACCGGCGAGGGCCGCGCGTTTTGCGTGGGTGCCGACCTGAAAGAACACAAGACCGGCCGTACGGCGTTTGATCGGCGCCAGTATCTGCAAGGCGAGCAGATTGTCTGCAAGCGGCTGATGTTGCTGTCGAAGCCGGTGATTGCGGCGGTCAATGGCTATGCCTTGGGCGCAGGCGCCGAAGTGGCCATGGCCTCGGACTTCATCCTGATGGCCGAGAGCGCGCAGATCGGGCTGCCCGAGGTGAGCATCGGCAACTATCTGGGTGGTGGCGTGACCTATCTGTTGCCGCGTCTGGTCGGGCTGGCCAAGGCGCGCGAGCTGGTGTTTCTCGGTGAGCGAATCAAGGGCGAGGAGGCGGTGCGCATTGGCCTGGCCAACCGGGTGTTGCCGGACGCGGGCTTTCTGGACGGGGTGCGCGAGTTTGCACAGCGCATCGCCAGCAAGGCGCCGTTCTCGATGCAACTGGCCAAGGAGCAGCTCAACATGGCCGCCGAGCGCACGCTCGACGCGGCGCTCACCGCCGAGCTCGAAGGCATGATGTTTGTCGGCACGACCCAGGACTGGCAGGAAGGCATCGACGCCTTCGCCGAGAAGCGCACACCGGTTTTCAAGGGGGTTTGAACATGGCAATTGCAAAACATCAATCATTGAGCGGCCGCAGCCCGCTGCATGAGTTTCTCTCCCCCGACGCGATCGCCATTGTTGGCGCGTCGGCCGACCCGACCAAGCGCGGCTACAAGGCCATGGTCGGCCTGATCAAGGACGGCTACGCCGGCGACATCTATCCGATCAACCCCAAGGCGGACCGGGTGCTGGGCGTCAAGGCCTACCCGTCGCTGGAGTCGATTCCCGGCAAGATCGATCTGGCACTGATCTGCACGCCGGCGGCGACGCTGCCCGGCATTCTCACCGAGTGCGGCAAGAAGGGCGTCAAGGGCGCGGTGGTGCTGGCCAGCGGCTTCAAGGAAGTTGGCCCCGAAGGCGCGGCGCTCGAAGAGCAGATGATGGCGGCTGCGCGGGCGGGCGGCGTACGCATCATCGGCCCGAACACCTCGGGCATGTTCAACCTGCACAAGCAGGTCAACCTGCTGGCGCTGTCAAACGTCAAGCCGGGGCATGTGGGCTTCATCTCGCAGTCGGGCAACATGTTGCTGTCGCTGGTGCTCGAAGCCGAGCACAACCGCCATGTTGGCTTTTCGACCTATGTTGGCCCGGGTAACCAGGTGGACATCGGCTTCAACGATTACCTGCGCTATCTGGGCGAGGACGAAAACACCCATGTGGCGACGCTGTATGTTGAGGGCTTCCGCGACGGCGAGCGCTTCCTCGAAGTGGCGCGCGATGTGACTGCGGTCAAGCCGGTGGTGGTGTACAAGTCCGGCTCGACCGAATTGGGCGCCAAGGCCGCCAGTTCGCACACCGGCGCGCTGGCCGGCAGCTATGCGATGACGGTCGATCTGCTGCGCCAGGTGGGCGTCAGTGTGGTGCAGAACTCCGACGAGATCCTGCCGGTGGCCGAGGGTCTGGCGCAGTTGCAGAAGGCGCCGGGCAAGCGCATCGCGGTGATCGCCGACGGTGGCGGTCAGGCCACCATTGCCTCTGACCGGCTGTCGGAGGCGGGGCTGGAGTTGGCTGAGTTGTCTGACGCCACCCAGGCGCGCTTGCGCGAGGTGCTGTTTGCGCAAGCCTCGGTGATCAACCCGGTCGACGTGGCTGGCAGCACCGACGCCGACCCCGCGCTGCTCGCCACCTGCATGGAAATCGTGGCCGACGACGAAGGGGTCGATGCGATCTTCCTGGTCGGCATGTTCGGCGGCTACAGCATTCGTTTTGCCGAACATCTGCTCGGCGACGAGATGCGTGGCGCCGAGACAATGATCGAGCTGGCCCACCGCATCGATAAGCCGCTGGTGATTTACAGCTTGTATGCGCCGGTCAAGCCGCCGCCGCTGCGTCGCCTGCACGAAGCCGGTCTGCCGGTGTATAGCTCGCTCGAACTTGCCGTGCGTGTGCTGGCGGCGCTGGGGGAGCGGGGCATTTACCTCAAGGGTGCGGCCGAGCAGGTGCCGGCTGCAGCGGTGGTGCCGCATGCCGACCAACTGGCGGTGTTCGCCAAGGCGCAAGCCGAGGGGCGCGACCTGTTCGAGGTTGAAGCCAAGGCGCTGCTGCGTTCGCATGGCGTCAGCGTGGCCGAAGAGATTCTGGTTGAAGACGCCAAGGAACTGGGCGATGTCGCCGCGCACTTTGGCGATCAGGCGCTGGTGATGAAAGTGGTGTCAAAAGACATCCTGCACAAGTCCGACGCGGGTGGGGTGAAGCTCTTCCTGCGCGGCGAAGTGGCGCTCAAAGACGCCTACGAGCAGATCATGCGCTCGTGCAAGGCCTATCTGCCGACCGCCGAGATCAAGGGCGTGTTGGTGACGCCGATGGCCAAGAAGGGCACCGAGATCATCATCGGCGTGAGCCGCGATCCGATCTTCGGCCCGGTGCTGATGTTCGGCCTGGGGGGCATCTTTGTCGAAATTCTCGAAGACGTCGCCTTCCGCGCCATTCCGCTGTCGCGGCATGCGGCCGAGTCGATGGTCAACCAGATCAAGGCGCGCAAGATCCTCGAAGGCGCGCGCGGCGAGGCGGCGGTGGACAAGGCCGCGCTGGTCGACCTGCTGCTCAAGGTCTCCAGCATCGTTTCGGCCTATCCGCAACTGGCCGAGCTGGACCTCAACCCTGTGCTGGCTTACGACGACGGCTACGCCATCGTTGATGCCCGCATCATCGTCAATCGCAAGGACGCCATCTGATGACTCCACCGATCCTGAAAGACGCGCTGCTGAGCGTCGAAAACCGCGTCGCCACGCTGACCTTCAACCGTGACGATGTGCGCAACGCCCTCACCGGCACCGGCCTGATCGACGACATCGTACAGGTGGCCGAGTGGGTCAATGGCTGCGACGAGGTCTCGGTGCTGGTCATGACCGGCGCCGGCAGCGCCTTCTCTGCCGGCGGCAACGTCAAGGACATGGCCGAGCGCGGCGGCGATTTCGCCGGCGACGTGGCCGAATGCGCCGACCGCTACCGCCGCGGCATCCAGCGCATTCCGCTGGCGCTGCACAATGTCGAGATCCCGGTCATCGCCGCGGTCAATGGCCCGGCCATCGGCGCGGGTTTCGATCTCGCCAACATGGCCGACATCCGCGTGGCCTCCAGCAAGGCCAAGTTCGGCGAAACCTTTCTCAACCTGGGCATCATCCCGGGCGACGGCGGGGCGTGGTTCATGCAGCGCCTGATCGGCTACCAGCAAGCCTTCGAGCTGACGCTGAGTGGCCGCATCGTCGGCGCCGATGAAGCCAAGACGCTGGGCATCGTGCTCGACGTGGTGGCGCCTGAGCAGCTGATGGCGCGGGCGCAGGAGATCGCCGCCCGCATCGCCAGCCAGCCGCCCAAGGCCACCCGCCTGACCAAACGCCTGATGAAGATGGCGCAGCGCATGGAGCTGAAAGACTTCCTCGACCTGTGCGCCACCTTCCAGGGTATGTGCCACAACGAGCCGGAGCACCTGGAAGCGGTGCATCAGATGTTGAAGCGCTAGGCGACGTCAGGCCGCTGCAATAGAAAACGGACCGCGAGGTCCGTTTTCTATTGGTGTGCCCATGTTCATCAGGGCGGCGTGTTCGCGGTGCTGAGCGCTTGCGCCAGCGCGATCAAACTGCCAGCCGATACATCGACCGGCACCGTCGCTGCCGACTCCCCCAACCCCGGTCCGTACTCGTCTGGCCGGGCAATGAAGGCAGTGCGCAATCCGGCCTCGGCCGCCGCGGCCAGGTCGGACGAGTGGGCGGCGACCATCATGACCTCGTCGGGGCGCAGGTCGAAGGCGTCGGCGGCCGACAGGTACACCGTCGGCTTGGGTTTGTAGTCGCGCGCCACTTCGGCGCCGAGGATGGCGTCCCAGGGGAAGTCGTTGCGCCGCGCCAGGTCGACCATCAGCGAGATGTTGCCGTTGGAGCAGGGCGCGAGCCGGTAGTGCTGCCGCAGCGCATGCAGGCCCGCGCTGACGTCGGGCCAGGCGTCGAGGCGGTGCCAGGCGAGGTTGAGCTGCTGGCGGGTGGCTTCGTTAAGCTGGTCGAGGCCGAGGTCGGCGAGCACCACGTCGAGGTTGCGCCGGTGCAGGCAGTCGAGTTTGCAGAAGGGGATGCGGCCGGCGCGCACTTCTTCCATCGCCGGTTGATATTGATCGCGCCAGGCGTCGGCGAAGGCGAGCCAATCGACGGCGATGCCGAGCGGGGTCAGCGCCTGTTCGCTTTCCCGTGCGATGGACGTACGCCAATCGACCAGTGTGCCGAAAACGTCGAACACCAGTGCCTTGATCCGGGCCATGCGCCCCTCCTGTCGGTATTGCGTTGTCCCGACGATAGCAGAGGCCGGCCGTTGGCCGGTATCAGGCGGCGTCGGTTGTGCCTGTCGGCGTCTCGTCGCGCTGCGCATAGTGTTGCGCCAGCGCCGCACAGACCATCAGCTGGATCTGGTGGAACAGCATCAGCGGCAGGATCAGCGGGCCCACCGCGCCGCCGGCAAAGAGGATCTGCGCCATCGGCACGCCGGTGGCCATGCTCTTTTTTGAGCCGGCGAAGACGATGGTGATGCAGTCTTCGGTGCTGAAGCCCAGGCGCAGCGCCAGCAACTGGGTGATCCACAGCACCATGGCCAGCAGCAGGCAGCACACCAGTGCGAGCGCGAGCAGATCGGCTGCCGGCACCAGTTGCCACAGGCCGCCGGTCACCGCATCGCTGAAGGCGGTGTACACCACCAGCAGGATCGAGCCCTGATCGACGAACTTCAGCCAACGCTGGTGGCGTGCCACCCAGGCGCCAATCCAGTGGCGCGCGGCGTGGCCGGCGAGGAAGGGCACCAGCAGCTGCAGCACGATCTTGCCCACCGCGTCGAGGCCCGAGCCGCTGCCGTCGCCGGCATCCATCAGCACCATCACCAGCAGCGGCGTGAGGACGATGCCCAGCAGGCTGGACGCCGCGGCGCTGCAGATGGCGGCCGGCACATTGCCGCGCGCCATCGAGGTGAAGGCAATGGCCGACTGCACCGTGGCCGGCAGCACCGACAGGTAGACCATGCCGCGGTACAGCGTCTCGCCCACCAGCGGCAGAATCAGCGGCTTGAGCGCCAGCACCAGCACCGGAAACAGCACGAAGGTGCAGGCAAACACCAGCGCATGCAGGCGCCAGTGGCCGGCGCCGGCGAGGATCGCCGCGCGCGACAGGCGGGCGCCGTGCAGGAAGAACAGCAGCGCGATGGCCAGGTGGGTGAGGCCGCCGAACACGGTGGCGCCCCGGCCGACCGCCGGCAACAGCGTAGCGATCAGCACGGCGACGATGACCGCGATGGAAAATGGGTCGAACAGGCGTCGGAGGAAGAGCATGGCGAGCCCCGGCTTGCGTTGAGATAGGGCACACGGTAGCGTGACCTGAAATTTCCGACTAACGCAGAAAGGCCATCAAGTGTCGATGAACGGACAAACGCCCGGCGGCATCGCCCGCCGGCTGAGCGAACTGACGCAATTGCCACGCCCGCTCTATGGCCATGTCGAAGCCTTGCCTAATCTGGTGCTGGGGTATCGCCACCGCCACCCGTGGGGGCAGTTTGCCTACGCCGAACAAGGGGTGGTCGAGGTGCGCAGCAGCGCTGGGCGCTTCGTGGCGCCGCCGCAGCGAGCAGTGTGGATTCCGGCGGAGGTGATGCATCGGGTGGTGTGCAGCGCGCAGACGCGCATCCGCAGCTTGTATGTGGCGCCCGAGATCCCCGGCTGGGCGACCGACCGCTGCCGAGTGCTGGCGGTCAGCCCCTTGCTGCGCGAACTGATCCGCGCTTTCAGTCAGGTGCCGGAAGCCTATGACGAGGCCGGCCCCGACGGTCGGCTGGCGGCGGTGTTGCTCGATCAGATTGCTGCCGCGCCCGAGATGGCGCTGATGCTGCCCCTGCCGACCGACCCGCGGCTGCGAACGCTGTGCGCGCGAGTGCAGGCCCACCCCGATCGACGCGTGAAGCTGGCCGACTGGAGCGCGCGGGTCGGGGTGTCGGAGAAGACCTTGAGCCGTATTTTTCTGCGCGAAACCGGGTTGAGCTTTCGGGTCTGGCGGCAGCGTGTGCGCTTACTGGGTGCGCTGCCGGCCTTGGCGCGGGGCGAGCGGGTCACCGACGTGGCGCTGGCCTGCGGCTACGATTCACTGTCGGCCTTCATCGCCGCCTTCAAGCAGCAGTTCGACGCCACGCCGGGTGCGTTCGTGCTGGCCAATCGCGACCTCGCCGAGGACACATAAGAAGACGCCCCGGTGTCCAAGGGACAACCGGGGCGGTGTTGCGGGCATGGGCGGTGCTCAGCCCGGCGCCGGTATCAGTCCAAGCGACAGCCACGGGATGAAGGCGATGATCAGCCAGGAGATGATCAGTCCGGTCATGTACATCACCGCGAACTTCACCAGCTTGGCGTAGGGGATGCCGGTGACGCCGCTGGCCACGAACAGGTTGAGGCCGAAGGGCGGGGTGATGAAGCCGATGGCGGCGCCGACCAGGAAGATCACCGAGAAATGCACCGGATCGACCCCTGTGGCCACCGCGATGGGCGCCAGGATGGGGGCGAAGATGACGGTCACCGGCAGGCTCTCCAGGATGCAGCCGGCGGCCAGCACGATGGCCATGCACACCAGCAGCACGACGATCTCGCCGTCACCGAACCAGGCCACGAAGGCTTGCACCGTCTCGGCCGCGCCGAGCAGGGCAAAGACTTGCTGCATGACGATGGAGATGGCGATCATCGGTGCCAGCATGCCGGTGAGCTGGCCGGAGCGCAGCAGGATGTCGGGCAGCGCCTTCCACTTGATTTCACGCGTGATCAGCAAACCGGCGATGAGGCAGAAGCCGACGGTGATCGCCGCTGCCTCGGTGGGCGAGAAGATGCCCGAGTAGATGCCGAAGATGACGATGAAGATCGCGAAGAAGCCGAGGTAGGCGCTGCGTGCGGTGCGCAGCACGCGGCCCATGTCGAGCGGCGTGACCGAGCCCCAGCCGTGCTTGCGGCACATCCACCAGCACACCAGCTGCATGGCGATCACCATCAAGAAGCCAGGCAGGATGCCGGCGACGAACAGGTCGGAGATCGACAGGTTCATCAGGAAGCCATAGACGATGAAGATGATCGATGGCGGGATGATGATGCCGACCGTACCGCCGGCGGCGGCCGTGGCCGCGGCGAAGCGGGTGTCGTAACCATCCTTGACCAGCAGCGGATGCATGATGCCGCCGATGGTGGCCGTCGTTGCCGAGTTGGAGCCCGAGATGGCCGCGAACAGGCCGCAGGAGCCGATGGTGGCCAGGCCGAGACCGCCACGCATCCAGCTCAGGCAGGCGTGGGCGAAGTTGGCCAGGCGGGTGGCGATGCCGGCGGCGGCGATCAGGTCACCGGTGAGGATGAACAGCGGCAGTGACAGCAGGCCGAAGAAGTTGAGGCCTTCGAACAGCGTGACGCCGATGTTGGCCAGTGTGAAGTCGATGACGATCGAGACGCCGGTGACCCAGAAGCCGATGACCAGAAAGATCGGTACGCCGACCAGGAACAGGATGCCGACACCCAGGGTGACGAGCGAAATAAGCAGTGTTTGGTCCATGGTCTCAGTCTCCGCCGATGGTCTGGATGTCGACCAGGAAGGGATCGCCGCGGCGATAACGGCCGATGTCTTGAATCAGGTTCTGTAGCGCGCGGAACATCAGCAGGCCCCAGCCGATCGGCGTAGCGAGATAGAACCACCACTGCATGACGTTGTCGGTGCCCTGCACGATGGCGAAGTTCATGTACGCCAGCTGGGTCTGCTCGATGGTGAACCAGGCCACCATGGAGCCGAAGCTGATCCACAGGATGGCGTCCAGCCACATCATGGCGAACTGCCATCCGTAGGACATGCGCAGGCGAAACTCGTTGAACACGAGGTGGGTGCGCTGGTTGACGTTGTAGGCGCAGCCGACCCAGGTGACCCACAAAAACAGGTAGATCGGGATCGAGGCGCTCCAGGGAATCTGGGTGCTGAACACGTACCGCTCGAAGACCGCGTACACAATGATCAAAGCCATGCTTGAGTAGGCGATCAGTATGAGCGTGCGCTCGGCGTGGCGGTCCAGCCACCGAAGTATTGCCATCAGGAAAGACATGAGGTGGCCTCCGAAGTCAGGGGGAAAGCCCGCCCCGGTCTTTGCCGGGGCTGGGAGAGTGATGACGGGGTGAATCAGGCGCCGATCAGGCGCTCTGCCACCAGCGGCGGGGCTTCACATCGGTGGCGGCCATGTCTTTGGGGATTTCGCGCGCGATGGCGTAGATTTCCTTGTACACATCCTGACCGCCCGACATCTTGTTGAGACGCTCGCGCCACTCTTCCCACGGCTTCGGTTGGTACTCGGGCGAGCACATTTTTTCGGCCTTGAGAATTTCGGCGTCGGACAGCGTCGCAACGCGCACGCCGTTCTTGCCGAACTCGGTGTTCGGACCCGGATTGGGTGCGGCGCCGACGACTTCGATCAGCGCTCGTTCCTGTTCGCGCTGAGTGTATTGCTGTGCGTCGTAAGCGGTTTCCATCACGATGTCACGCAGTGTGGAGGGCAGTTTTTCGAAGGTCTTGTTGTTCATGGCGGTGTGTTCGGTACCGCAGAAGAACTTCAGATCCACCGCTTGTGACAGCACCGGCGACATGTTGGCGTAGGCGGCGGCGCCCATCCAGGTTTCTGCGCCGTCGATCAGGCCTTGCTTGAGGCCGTCGAGGGTTTCCTCCCAGGCGAGCGGGATCGGGTTGAGATTCATCAACTGCATGGCGATGCGGCCCAGCTGGGTGCCGGTGACACGGTTCTTGGTGCCGGCGAGCTCGTCGATGCTGGTGACCAGTGGCTTGTCGGCGAACTTCTTGCCCAGCATGATGCCGCGCAGCTCGCAGTGGGTGTAGAGGAACTGGATGTTGTGCAGCTTGCGCAAGGGTTCGCGCAGCAGCTTCTCGCTCTTCGGGTGATAGAAGAAGTGATGCTGGGCCGCGCGCGACGGGAACATGTAGGCGAAGTCGAGCACGTTGTAATACGGTGCCGAGCCGGCCGAGTTTTGGGTGCTGGCGGAGTACAGATCGACGATGCCTTGTTGGGTTTTCTTGACGCAGTCGAGCTGGTTGCAGATGGCGTTGCTGCCGATGAATTCGATCTTCATCGCGCCGTTGCTGCGCTGCTCCAGTTGCTGGGCGAACCACAGCTGGCCCGACTCCTGAATCTTCAGGTTGTTTTCGTTAAAACCCGATGCGCCAAACTTGAGCGTCACCAGCGGGGTGCTGGCGGCACGTGCATCGGCGTTTTTCGAGGCTGCGTGGGCGACGCTGCTGAGTGTCAGCGGGCCGGCGACGGTCGCCGCGGCAAAGGCGGTTGACGTCAGACCGTAGCGACTCGCAATGCGCAGGAATCCACGACGATCGAGAGTGTTGTCGTTAGCCATTTGAGTGTCTCCTCTGGGTGGCAGGGCGGGCATGATTGCCCTTGTGAAACGTTTTATAGGTATCGCGATGTTCAGCGCTTGTCGGCCAGGATCATGTCGGCCGCTTTCTCGGCGATCATGATCGTTGGCGCGTTGGTGTTGCCCGAGACCAGCTCCGGCATGATCGAGGCATCGACCACGCGCAGATTGCCCAGCCCGTGCACCTTAAGGCGTGCGTCGACCACCGCCATCGGGTCATTCCCCATCTTGCAGGTGCCGGCCGGGTGGTAAATGGACTGGCTGAAGCGGCGGGCCGCGTCGAGCAGTTCGTCGTCGGTCTGGAACTGCCGGCCGGGCACGAACTCGTCGATGATGTGTTTCTTGAGTGAGGGCGCCTCGGCAATGGCGCGGGCCACCTTGATGCCGCCGATCACCACCGGGTGGTCGCGTTCATCCGACAGATAGTTGGGCTGGATGGCCGGATACTTGAGCGGGTCGGAGCTGGTGATGCGCACATGGCCGCGGCTGAACGGGCGCAGCTGGCAGACCGAGGCGGTGAAGGCCGAGAACGGATGCGCGCCTTCGCCCGGCTTGTCGGCACTGAGCGGCTGCATGTGGAACTGGATGTCCGGGCGATCCACATCCGGGCCCGAGCGGGTGAAGATGGTCACCTGGCTGGCGGCCAGCGTCAGCGGGCCGGTGCGGTTGAGCATGTACTGCATGCCGATCCACAGCTTGTTGATCGGGTTGTTGACCTCGTCATTGAGCGTTCGCTCGCGGGTCTTGAGGACCAGACGGACCTGCAGGTGGTCTTGCAGGTTCTCGCCGACGCCGGGCAGGTCGTGAAGCACCGCGACGCCCGCTTTTTGCAATACCTCGGCCGGGCCGACGCCGGAGTTCTGCAGAATCTGCGGTGAGCCGATGGCGCCCGAGGCCAGAATGACTTCGGCCTTGGCGCGGGCTTGCTGCAGCTTGCCGCCCTTCATGTATTCCACGCCGACGGCGACCTTGCCTTCGAACAGCACGCGGGTGGTCTGCGCGCGGGTTTCGACGATCAGGTTGTCGCGGCTACGCGCCGGCTTCAGGAAGCCCTTGGCGGTGCTCCAGCGGAAGCCCTTGTGGGCGGTCTGCTGAAAGTAACCCACGCCTTCCTGTACCGCGCCGTTGTAGTCGTCGTTGTAGGGGATGCCGATGTCTTTGGCCGCCGCGATGAAGTGGTCGGCGATCGGGCGGCGCAGGCGCAGGTCAGAGACTTTCAGCGGGCCGCCGACGCCGTGGTATTCGCTCGCGCCGCGCTCCTGGTCTTCGGACTTCTTGAAGTAGGGCAATACCTCGGCAAAGCTCCAGCCCTCGTTGCCCAGCGCAGCCCAGCGGTCGTAGTCTTCGTGCTGACCGCGTACATACAGCAGGCCGTTGAGCGAGCTGGAGCCGCCCAATACCTTGCCGCGCGGCCACTGCAGCTGACGTCCGGCGATGCCGGCATCGGCCTCGGTCTTGTAGCACCAGTCGTACTTCGGGTCGTGCATGGTCTTGAAGTAGCCGACCGGGATGTGAATCCACGGGTTGTTGTCCGGGCCGCCCGCTTCGAGCAGCAGGACGCGGTTGGCCGGGTCGGCCGACAGGCGATTGGCCAGTACGCAGCCGGCAGAGCCAGCACCGACCACAATGTAGTCAACGTCGATGGACATGTTTCTCGTCTCCTGGGGTTCGGTCGATGACACGGCGTGCCCTACCGAAAATCTAGTTATAAATGAAACGTATCGTTCCAATAAATCCTTGAATGCACTATTGTGGCATTGAGATGAAAAGCCAAGCGCTAATCGCACAAGAGGCCTGAAATGAAACGAAACCCGGACGAGACGAACCAGAATCGCACTGCAACACCGATTGAGCCCGTTTTTGACGATGTGGAAGACGCGGCCACCTCGGGCGCCAATGAGGACATCCGGCGCTTGCGCCCGCTCACCGTGCTGGAGTTGCTGACCCACTCACCGCAGCCGCTGACGCTGGCGCAACTGGCGCTTCAGATGCAGGTGCCCAAGAGCACGCTGATGCGGCTGCTGCATTCGATGGAGGCGCAGGGTTATGTGCTGCACATGCCGGCCGACCGCGGTTATGTGACCGGCACGCGCTCGGTGGCGCTGGCGCTCAACACCTTGCGCGGGTCAAACATGCGCCGGGAGTGTCGGGCGGTGCTGCGCGCTCTGGTGCGGCGCCTGGGCGAGACCTGCAACCTCACCGTGCCCGACGCCGGGCGGGTGCTCTACGTCGAGCGGGTCGACACCGCCGAGCCGCTGCGCATGTATGTGCAGCCGGGCACCTGGGTGCCCATGCATTGCACCGCTAGCGGTAAGCTGTTTCTGGCCTCGATGTCATTGCTTGAGCGGCAGGCGGTGCTCGCGCACATGCCGCTCCCGCGCTCGTCGCCGCGCACCATCACTGACCGGGCCGCGCTGGAAGTCGAGCTGGACCGCATCGCCAAGCGCGGCGTCGGCATCGACAATGAGGAGTTCGTGCGCGGCATGATCGCCGTCGCCGTGCCGGTGCGCGACCACGAGGGCAAGCTGGTGGCGGCCATCGCCTGTCACGGGCCGAGCGCCCGCGTGTCGCTCGAGGACTTGCTCGGCAACGTGCCGCAGATGCGCACCGCTGCCGAACTCATGCGTGATGTGTTGCTGCCGCGCGAGGCGTGACGCGGGGGCGGGCCCCCGGCGTGCTCAGACTTTAAATCGCGCCAGCAGCGCGTTTTGCTGGCCGATGTGCTCGACCATGGAGGCGCACAGACCAACCCGCGTCTTCGCCCCGCCAGCGACCTCCTGACTGATGTCGCGGATGCTGCCGGTGCGCTGGTTCAACTCGCCGGCCCGAGTGCTTTGCGCTTTGGCGCTATCGGCGATCTGCAGATTCAAGTCGTTGATTCGGGTAATCGCCGTTCTGACTTCGCCAAGAATGGTGTTCGCCGTGCTGGCGTCTTCGACGGTCTGGACCGCGGTTTTGCTGCATTGGCGCATGTTGTTTTCGGCCAGCGTCACGCCGCTTTGCAGCTGCTCGATGATGTTGCGGATTTCGCCGGTGGACTCCTGGGTCAGCGAGGCCAGGGTGCGCACCTCGTCGGCCACCACCGCAAAACCCCGCCCCGACTCGCCGGCGCGCGCCGCTTCAATGGCCGCGTTGAGTGCCAGCAGGTTGGTCTGATCGGCGATGCCGGTGATCTTGGCCAGGATGCTGTCGATGTTCTTGCTCAGCTGCACCAGCTTGTTGATCGACTGGCCCGTGTCGCTCAGGTCATTGGCCAGGCGGCCGATCGCGTCCGAGGACTGCGACACCACTTTCACGCCTTGCTCGGTTTGGGTGTTGGCGGCCTGGGCGGCATGGGCCGCGGCGGCCGCCTGATCGGCCACGGAGATCGCCGTGCTGTTCATGCCATCCATTTCAGCCGCCAGCTGATCGAGCTCTTCGAGCTGGCGGTGCAGCCGGCCGGCCGCGGTTTGTACCTGGCTGGAGGTTTCGGAGCTGGCGTCGCTGACCTGACTGGCCTTGCCCATGACGTTGCCGATCAGCGACTGCAGCGACTCAACAAAGCGGTTGAACTCCTGCGACAGCTGCGCGACCTCGTCCTTGCCATCGGCCGGCAGACGGCGGGTCAGGTCGCCCGCGCCCCCGTTGATCTCCTGCAAGGCCTGATGCAGGCGTTGCAGTGGGGTGAGCATGCGGCCCATCAGCGCGGCCAGCACGATGATGCTCAGCACCACGCCAATGACCGTGCCGATGATCGCGCGCACGGTGGCCGCCTGCGCCTCCTGCATCAGCACGGCTTTATCCAGCGCGATGCCCAGATACCACTCCATGCCCTTCAGATTGCTGAGCGGCGTGAAGGACACCATCAGCTCCTTGCCGCCGCTTTGCACCGTGGCCAGCGTGGCCTGGAGCGCGGGGCGCTGGTTGTCGAACAGTTCTTCATACGGCTTGCCATTGCGGCTGGCGTCCGGGTGCGAAATGATCTTGCCGTTGCCCGCCATCAGGAAGGCTTGGCCCGCGCCGTTGAGGTCCAGCGCGTTGACGGCGTCCGAGATGGTCTTCAGGCTCAGGTCGCCGCCGAAGGCGCCCATGAACTGGCCCTTGTCGGTCAGCTTGGCCACGGCCGAGATCAGGATCTCGCCGGTGGCGGCATCGGCATAGGGCTCGGTGAGCGCGGCGCGGGGGCTGTCCTTGGCCACGGGATACCAGGGCCGCTTGCGGGCGTCCCAGGCGGTGGGGTTCCAGCTTTGGGTGTTGGTGATGCGCTGGCCGTCGGTCTCCAGGCCACCAAAGATCAGCAGGAATTGCTCTTTGAGAATCGGCTGGTCGAAGACTCGCTGGATGTGCTCGGGGGTGAATTCGGCGTCCACGCTTTGCGACATCATGTCGATCAGTTGCAGCTTGCCGTTGAGCCAGTTCTCGATCTGCCGCGCCAGCGCGCTGCCCGATTGCGAAATGCTCGACTCGGCCTGGCTTTGCAGGCTGCTGCGTAATTGACTGACCTGAATCCATGACAGGATGCCGACGGTCAGAAATAGTACGGCCGCGGCCGCGATGCCGACTTTGTGGGAAATCTTCACGATGCATGTCTCCGTTGGGCTGCGCCTTGAGCGCAACTCGGGTTAAGCCCAGATCGATGTCTGGTTTCCGGTGTTATCGGACATGCGGCGGTTTACTGAAGGGCGCTGACTGCGGAGGCGATCAGGCTCAGACCAATCAGGATCAGTACGCTGAAGGCGATGCGCCTGAGCGTGGTCGGTGCGACCGGGGGCGGGTAGCGTCGCCCGGCAAAGGCGGCCCCTGCGACCAGCACGAAGGCGAAGCCGGTGAGCAGCCAGACCTCGGTGGTGAGCCCGCCCTGGGCGCCGACGAACACGGTGCGGCTGGCCGAGGTAAAGGTGAACACCAGCAACAGCATGCTGCGCACCGCGGGCAGTGCCATCGGTTGCCGATAGAAATGGAAGATCACCGGCGGACCAGCCATGCCGAACAGGCCGCCAAAAAGACCCGCGAGCACGCCACTGACGAAGAAGCTGCGGTTGGGCGAGCGTTCGGCCAGCTGGGTGGGGCGTAGCGCAAAGACGATGCCGCTGTAGGTGATCACGACGCCGAGCAGCAGCTTGAGTGCGGTGGCCGCGACCGCGCTGAGATAGTCGAGCAGCAGCACGCCGGCGACAATCGCCGGCACCACGCCGATCAGCACCGCGCGGGCCGCCGGCCAGTCGATGAGATGCAGGTTCCCGCGCAGCGCGATCGCGCTGTTGGTCAGCGCCATCAGGCTGACCACCGCCGCCACCACCGGCAGCGGCGCCAGATCAAAGCCGCTCGCCGCCCCCATCACGATCATGCCCAGTCCAAAACCGGTGACGGTCTGGAAATAGGTGCCGATGGCGAAGAAGGCCAGCAGGGCGATGAGGGCGGGATCGGGCATGCCGGTCAGGCCTGGGCTGCGGCGGCGCTGTGGCCTTGCACCACGGTCACGGCGATCACATGGAACACGTCCTCTGCGCTGCAGCCACGCGACAAGTCGTTGGCCGGCTGGCTCAGGCCTTGCATCAGCGGGCCGATGGCGACCGCGCCGCCGACCCGCTCGGCCAGCTTGTAGCCGATGTTGCCGGCTTCGAGATTGGGAAAGATCAGCACGTTGGCGTTGCCTTTGACCTGTGAGTCCGGCAGTTTGCGGTTGGCGATTTCAGCGACGATGGCGGCGTCGAGTTGCACGTCTTCGTCAATCGCCATGGTCGGGCGCTGTGTCTTCACGCGGCGCGCGGCCTCGACCACCTTGTCCACGGCCGCATGTCGGGCGCTGCCGCGTGTGGAGAACGATAGCATTGCCACGCGCGGCTCTTCCATCAGCAGGTCGCGCGCGCTGTCGGCGGCGGCCATGGCGATTTCCGACAACTCTTCCGCATTCGGATCGACCACCAGCCCGCAGTCTGAAAAGATCAGCCCGCCCTTGAGCGAGTGGAAGGGCTCGCACATCATCATCAGGAAGAAGCTGGAGATCAGCTTGAAGCCGGGCTTCACCCCCAGAATCTGGATGGCCGCGCGCACCACATCACCCGTGGTGTGGACCGCACCCGACACGGTGCCATCGGCGTGGCCGGTCTTGACCAGCAAATTGGCGCAGATCAGCGGCTGGGCGGCCTGTTCGGCGGCCTGCTCGCGGGTCATGCCTTTGTGGCGACGCAGTTCGAATAGGGCGTCGGTCAGCTCGGGCATGAGTGGCGAATCGGTCGGGTCAACAAAGTCGACGCCGTCCAGCGGCAGGCCTTCCTTGGCGGCGAGCGCTTCGGCGTTGGCCCGGTTGCCAACCAGAATGATTCGGGCGATGCCTTGCTGGGTAGCGCGGACGGCTGCGGTCAGAACACGCGCGTCGTCGCCTTCGGAGAGGGCGATGCGGCCCGGTGCTTTGCGGGCCTGCTCGATGATGCGATTCAGTGCTTTCATGATCATCAGCTCCAGTGTCGGGTGACGGGGGAGCCCGTCAGCCAACCGAAAAAAATATGCCGGAACGATGCATCGGGGGAATGATGCTGACGTTCCGGCAAAGCCTCTACCCCGTTATGCGAGGGCGGGGCGAGGCGGGAGGAGAAATACGGTCAGGGCCGCCCTTAAACGTAGTCTTTGTACTTGTCGAGGTGACGCACCGGCTTGGACAGCGCATCGCGGCGGAACGGGTCGCCCAGCTCGCGGGTACACATGATCTCGATGATGGTCGTCTTGCCCTCGTTCATCTGCATGTCGATGGCCTTCTTCAGTGCCGGGCCCACGTCCTCGATCTTGTCGACCGTGATGCCCTCGGCGCCCATGGCGCGGGCGATCTCGGCAAAGGAGGTGTTGTCCAGCTCACCGGCGACGAAGCGACGGTTGTAGAAGTCGACCTGGTTCTTCTTCTCGGCACCCCACTGACGGTTGTGGAAGACCACCGCCGTGACCGGAATGTTGTGACGCACGCAGGTCATGGTTTCCATCAGGCTCATGCCCCAGGCGCCGTCACCGGCGTAGGAGATGGCCGGGCGATCGGGGGCCGCGGCCTTGGCACCGATGATGGTCGGGAAGGCGTAACCGCAGTTACCGAAGCTCATCGCGGCGAAGAAGGAGCGCGGCTCCTCGAAGCGCAGATAGCTGTTGGCCACCGAGTTGATGTTGCCAATGTCGGTCGACACCATCGCACGCGGCGGCATCGCCTTCTCCAGCTCGCGCAGCACCTGACGCGGGTGCAGGTAGTCGCCGCCCTGGAAAGTCTTCTCTTTCGCGTTCTCCTCGATCATGTCCAGGCTGAACGCATCCTTCTCGTGGGTCCACTCGTCGAGCTCCTTCTCCCACGCGGCCTTCTCGTTGGCGATGATCGCGGCGCGCTCGCCACGGTTCGCGTCACACACCAGATCCTTGCCCGCCAGACGGCTGGTCAGCGCAATCGCCGAGGCCTTCGCGTCGCCGCAGATACCCACCGAGATCTTCTTCACCAGACCCAGCATCTTGTTGTCCGCGTCGATCTGAATGATCTTCGCCTGCTTGGGCCAGTAGTCCATACCGTGCTGGGGCAGCGTGCCGAAGGGGCCCAGACGCGAACCGAGCGCGATGACCACGTCGGCCTGCGCCATCAGCTTCATCGCCGCCTTGGAACCCTGGTAGCCCAGCGGGCCGCACCACAGCGGGTGGCTGGCCGGGAAGGAATCGTTGTGCAGATAGCTATTGACCACCGGCGCACCCAGGCGCTCGGCCAGTGCCTTGCACTCTTCGATCGCACCCGACATCACCACACCACCGCCCGAGATGATCACCGGGAACTTGGCCGTGGCCAGCAGCTCGGCCGCCTCGTTCAGCGACTGCTCGCCGCCGGGGCCGCGATCCAGACGCGAAGGCTTCGGAATCTCGCAGGTGATCTCGCCATAGAAATAGTCACGCGGAATGTTCAGCTGCGTCGGGCCCATCTCGCTCATGGCGCGATCAAAGCAGCGACCCGTGTACTCGGCCATCCGGGCCGGATGCGTCACATGGCCCTGGTACTTCGTGAACTCCTGGAACATCGGCAGCTGGTTGCACTCCTGAAAGCCGCCCAGACCCATCGTGCCCGTGCCCGTCTCCGGCGTGATCATCACCACCGGGGTGTGCGCCCAGTAAGCGGCC
>NZ_VMNI01000007.1 GCF_007625205.1 Denitromonas ohlonensis
CGGCAAGGACCAGTCGCTGGCCGACCTGCGCAGCGTGCAGGACTGGTATGTGCGCTACCAGCTGACCAAGGCCGGTGGGGTGGCCGAGGTGGCCAGCGTGGGCGGCTTCGTCAAGGAATACCAGGTCATCGTCGACCCGCATCGGCTGGCGAGCTACGGCATTGCGCTGGCGCGCGTCTCGCAGGTGATCCGCGAGTCGAATCGCGATGTCGGCGGCCGGGTGGTCGAACTGGCCGAGAAGGAATTCATGGTGCGCGGCCTGGGCTATCTGAAGGGCGTCGAGGACATCGAAACCCTGGTGCTCAAGGCCGAGGGCGGCACGCCGGTGCTGGTGCGCGATGTGGCGCGGGTCGAACTCGTGCCCGCCGGGCGGCGCGGCATCACCGAGCTGAACGGCGAGGGCGAGGTGGCGTCGGGCATCGTCATGGCGCGCTTCGGCCAGAACGCGCTCGATGTGATCGCCAACGTCAAGGCCAAGATCGAGGAACTCAAACCCGGCCTGCCCGAAGGCACCGAGATCGTGCCGGTGTACGACCGCGCGCCGCTGATCGAGCGCGCCATCGCCAACCTGAAATGGACGCTATTCGAAGAGAGCCTGATCGTCGCCGCGGTGTGCGTGATCTTCCTCATGCATGTGAGGAGCGCACTGGTGGCTATCCTCACGCTGCCGATCGGCATCCTGATCGCCTTCATCGCCATGCGCTCCATGGACATGGGCAGCAACATCATGAGCCTGGGCGGCATCGCCATCGCCATCGGTGCCATGGTCGATGCGGCCATCGTGATGATCGAGAACGCCCACAAGCACCTGGAGCGCTTGCCCGACGAAGCTACCCAGCGCGCGCGCGGCGAGGCGATGATCCGCGCCTGCAAGGAGGTCGGCCCGGCGCTGTTCTTCTCGCTGCTGATCATCACCGTGTCCTTCCTGCCGGTGTTCACGCTGGAGGGGCAGGAGGGGCGGCTGTTCAGCCCGCTGGCCTTCACCAAGACCTTTGCCATGGCCGGCGCAGCCTTGCTGTCGGTCACGCTGGTGCCGGTGCTGATGCTGTTCTTCATTCGCGGGCGGATCATGCCCGAGCAGAAGAACCCGGTGAATCGCTTCCTGATCTGGGCCTACCGGCCGATCATCCAGTGGGTGATGCGCTTCAAATGGAGCACGCTGGTGCTGGCGCTGCTGGCCATGGCGGCGACCATCTACCCGGCCCGCCAGATCGGCTCCGAGTTCATGCCCACGCTCAACGAAGGCGCCATCTTTTACATGCCGGCCTCGCTGCCGGGCATGTCGGTGACCGAGGCGGCGCGCCTGCTGCAGACGACCAACCGGGTGATCAAGACTTTTCCCGAAGTCGAATCTGTTTATGGCAAAGCCGGCCGCGCCAACAGTGCGACCGACCCCGCACCGATGGAGATGTTCGAGACCGTCATCAACCTCAAGCCCGAGGCCGACTGGCGGCGCGGCATGACGGTGGACACACTCATCGCCGAGATGGACGCGGCGCTCGAGTTCCCCGGCGTGGCCAACTCCTGGACCATGCCGATCAAGGCGCGCATCGACATGTTGTCGACCGGCATCCGCACGCCGGTGGGCGTCAAGGTGTTCGGCAAGGATCTGGCCGAGATCGAAAAGCTGGCGCGCCAGATCGAGCAGGCCGTCAAGGCGGTGCCGGGCACCACCAGCGCCTACGCCGAGCGCGTGACCGGCGGCTACTACCTCGACATCACCCCGCGCCGCGAGCAGCTGGCACGCTACGGCATTACGGTGGGCGACTTTCAGCAGGTGGTGGCAACCGCCCTGGGCGGTGTGCCGGTGAGCACCGCGGTCGAAGGCCTGGAACGCTACAACATCTCGGTGCGCTACCCGCGCGCGCTGCGCGATGATCCGCAGCGCATCGCCAACGAGGTGTTCGTGCCGAGCACGAACGGCATGATCCCCCTCGGCCAGCTCGCCGACGTCACGCTGCGCAACGGCCCGCCGGGCATCAAGACCGAGAACGCCTTGCTGGCCGCCTACGTCTTCGTGGATATCCGCGACCGCGACGTGGGCTCGTATGTGAAAGAAGCGCAGCAGGCGGTGGCCGACGCGGTCAGCTTCCCGCCGGGCTACTACGCCACCTGGTCGGGCCAGTTCGAATACATGGAGCGTGCCAAGTCCAAGCTGGCGGTGGTGGTGCCGCTGACGCTGGCGATCATCTTTGTGTTGCTGTATCTGAACTTCCGCCGACTCACCGAGACGCTCATCGTCATGCTCTCCGTGCCTTTTGCGCTGGTCGGTGGCATCTGGTTGATGTGGTGGCTGGGCTACAACATGAGCGTGGCGGTGGCAGTGGGCTTTATCGCGCTGGCCGGTGTGGCGGCCGAAACCGGTGTGGTGATGCTGATCTACCTCGACCAGGCTTGGCAGGCCGTGCGTGCCGAGCGGGCAGCCGAGGGGCGCGAACCGACGGTGGCCGATCTTTATCACGCGATCATGGAAGGCGCGGTCGAGCGCGTGCGCCCGAAAATGATGACCGTGGTGGCCATCATGGCCGGCCTGCTGCCGATCATGTGGAGCACCGGCACCGGCTCGGAGGTGATGAGCCGCATCGCCGCGCCGATGGTGGGCGGCATGATCTCCTCGACGGTGCTCACCCTCGGCGTGATCCCCGCACTGTATGCGCTGGTTAAGCAATGGCGACTCAAGCGCGGACTGGAGGCCAGCAAGACCGTGCTTGCACCGCAGGCCGTACTGGAACCCTCAAGCTGACAGAAATGTCATCTTGATGTCAGGCAAGTGTCGGTGGCCTGAGCGCATGCTGAATGCCGACGATCTGCACGAAGGAGAAACATCATGAAGTCTGCTCAAGTGATTGCTCTGTCTTTGGGTCTGATGTTGTCGGCACCGGTGATGGCCCATGGTGGTCCCTATATGGGGGGGGCGTTGGCGGCCGTTGATCCGGCGCAGGCCGTCGAAAAACTCAAGGAAAACGCCACCCGGCTGCAGGCCCAGGTAGCTCGCATTGCCGAGGCCGCGAACGACGAGGCCCGAGGCAAGGCCGTCGCTGAGTACATGCACAGTCTGGGCGAAGGCATGGTCCTGGCCCGGGCACTGGATCCGCACGGCGTCAACTGCCCGATGGGCTGGGGTGGCATGGGCATGATGGGACCAGGAATGATGGGACCAGGAATGATGGGCTACGGGGCCGCCAGCGGAGACGACCCGGCGGTGCGTTTGCAGGCCATCGAGGCCCGTCTGCAGATGATGATGCAGCACATGATGGGCGGCCAGCCGGTGCCGCCCGCGAAGTAACGATGGTGAGGCGCCTGCTCTGGCGATGCTACGGGGTGCTGCGTAGCTGGATGCACCATAACGCATCGGCATATGCCCGCGCCAGGCCGCGTCCTTGCTGCGCAGCCCCGCTGCCGGGCGCCGGCCGTCGGTCGTTTGATTCTGGAAGGACACACTAATGACGATATCGCGCGCCCTCGCGCTGATCGCCACCGTCGTGCTGGCGAGTGGCGCCTGGTCTCAAGGCATGCCGATTCCAAAGCCGTCTCCGGGCTTGATGCCAAACCCGACCCTGGGCAAGGCGCTATTCGAAAAGAACTGCGCGTCCTGTCATGGTGAGCGGCTCGACGGCAGCGACAAGGGGCCGCCGCTGGTACATCGGATCTACGAGCCGTCGCATCATGGCGATATCGCATTCCAGCTGGCGGCAAAGAACGGGACGCGCGCGCACCATTGGCAGTTCGGCGACATGCCACCCGTGCCGGGCGTGACGCCGGACGATGTGGCGCATATCACCGCCTACGTGCGGATGCACCAGCGCCGCGCCGGCATCCGCTGAGTCGCTTCGCGTTGAAACGGCTCAGAGGAAGCGGTCGAGCAGTTTGCGTGAGTGTGCGTCGAGCGCCGGGAGGTGGCGGATCAGGTACTGGATGCCATGTTCGTCGGCGATCATCAGCATCTCATCGGGTAGGCGGCGAATGTTCTCTTCGCCGCGCAGCACGAACCGGGTGGGACCGCGGTCAGTGTCGACGTCCCAGGTGCTGGGCGTGGCAAAACTCGACACCGATTTGAGCCGCTTGAGGACGGGCATGAAGTCCCGTGCCGCCAAGGTCTCGTCGATCAGCTGGCGGGTGGCCGGGTCGGTCTGGTTCAGATGGGTGATCCAGGCCAGTTCGTGACCCTCGGCGCTGAGCACCGAAATGCCTTCGTCGGGCGCGGCGATGGGGAAGGCGCGCACGACCTGAACATGGTCGTGGCGCTCGCCGGCGGCGTCGGTCAGGCTCAAATGCCCGAAGGCGTCGCGTGTCAGGGTGAAATCCATGGCGGGTGTCGTCATGTGCGTGCTCACTTGAGCGCCGGCTCGGCGGCGATGCCGGCGGTGTGGGCGCTTGGCATGGCGGGCGTGATGGTCGGCGTCAGTACTTCGCCTTCGACCTGGCGCTGTTGTGCTTCATACAGGCGCCAGTAGAATCCGCCGCGCTCGATCAGGGTGTCGTGATCGCCTTCTTCGACGATCCGGCCGCGGTCCATGACCACCAGGCGATTGGCCTTGCGCAGGGTGGACAGGCGGTGGGCGATGGCGATGGTGGTGCGGCCGCGCACGAGGTTGTCGAGCGCCTTCTGGATTTCCTTCTCTGTCTCGGTATCCACCGAACTGGTGGCTTCGTCGAGGATCAGGATCTTCGGGTCGATGAGCAGTGCGCGGGCAATCGAGATGCGCTGGCGCTCGCCGCCGGACAGGCCCTGGCCGCGCTCGCCGACCAGCGAGTCGTAGCCCTGCGGCAGGCGCAGGATGAATTCATGGGCATGGGCGGCGCGGGCAGCGGCAACGATTTCGTCGCGGCTGGCATCGGGACGGCCATAGGCGATGTTCTCGGCGATGGTGCCGAAGAACAGGAAGGGCTCTTGCAGCACCAGGCCGATGTGCTGGCGGTATTCGGCCACCGGCACCGAGCGCACATCGGTGCCGTCGATGCGGATGGCGCCTTCGCTCACGTCGTAGAAGCGGCACATCAGGTTCACCAGCGTGCTCTTGCCCGAGCCGCTGTGGCCGACCAGGCCGACCATCTCGCCGGGCTGGATGACCAGATCGACATCGCGCAGCACGGCGCGGTTGCCGTAGCGGAAGCCGACATTGGCCAGGGTGATCTGCCCTTGCACGCCTTTGAGGTGCACCGGGTTGGTCGGCTCGGGGACGCTGGAGGCGTGGTCGAGAATGTCGAACACGCGCTTGGCGCCGGCGGCGGCTTTCTGGGTAACCGAGACGATCCGGCTCATGGAGTCGAGGCGGCCGTAGAAGCGTCCGATGTAGGCCAGGAAGGCGGTCAGCACGCCAACGGTGATGTCGTTGTTGGCCACTTGCCAGATACCGAAGGCCCACACCACGAGCAGACCGACTTCGGTGAGCAGCGCCACGGTCGGCGAGAACACCGACCACACGCGGTTGAGCTTGTCATTGGCTTCGAGGTTGACGCGGTTGGCTTCGCGGAAGCGCTGCGACTCGCGTTTTTCTTGTGCAAAGGCTTTGACCACGCGAATGCCGGGAATGGTGTCGGCCAGCACGCTGGTGATCTCGCCCCACACGCGGCCGGTCTTGTCGAAGCCGGTGCGCAGGCGGTCGCGCACGAGATGGATCAGCCAGGCAATGAAGGGCAGGGGCACCAGGGTGACCAGCGCCAACCATGGGTTGATCGAGGCGAGGATGATAGCGGTCATGATGATCATCAGCACGTCGGTGGCAAAGTCGAGCGCATGCAGCGAGAGGAACACGCAGATGCGGTCGGTCTCGGAGCTGATGCGCGCCATCAGGTCGCCGGTGCGCTTGTTGCCGAAGTATTCGAGCGATTGGCGCAGCAGGTGGTCGTAGGTGGTGGTGCGCAGGTCGGCACCGATGCGTTCCGAGAACAGCGCCAGGATGTAGGTGCGGGCCCATCCCAGACCCCAGGCCACCACCGCCGATCCGAGCAGCCCGCCGAGATAGAGCACGACCAGCGAGGTGTCGATCTGCTGACCGTTCTGATACGGAATCAGCACGTTGTCCATCAGTGGCATGGTCAGGTAAGGCGGCACCAGCGTGGCACCGGTGGCGGCCAGCGTGAGCAAAAAGCCGAGGAGCAACTGGCCTTTGTAGGGGCGGGCGAAGCGCCACAGACGAAACAGCGTCCAGGTTGAGGGCGGCTGGTCGATGCTGCCCGAGCAGGCTGGGCAGTCGTCTTCGTCGGGCGGCAGCGGGGCCTGGCATTGGGCGCACAGCACCGCCGGCACGGGCCCGGCCTCGCGGCCCTCGCGCAGGGCGTCGAGGACTTGGTCAAAGCGACGGCTGAAGCGCAGCGCGGCGGGATTCTGGGTGAGCGTGAAGCGCCAGATGGCCCGTCGGGCGGTGTCGTCCTGAAGCGTGAGGCTGCCGACACCGGCGTGGTCATGGGCATGCAATTCAAACGTGGCGTCCAGCGGCCAGGCGGCAATCTGGCCGTCGGTGGCACAGGCGATCAATTGTCGGCCGGTGAGCACCAGCACCGAATCGCTGAAGCGCAGCGTGTCGTCGAGGTCGAGCGTCAGCCAGGCTTCGATGCTTTCATCGGGCGCAAGAGCGCTTTGCAGATAGGTGTGCCACGGATCGGGCAGGAGCGGTGTCGAGGCGGTGTCGGCGGTGGCCATGGTGTTGGTCAACATGCAACGAGTGGCAGTGTGCAGCACTTGTGCTGCAGCGCGGGGCAGCGAACTATACGCCCTTGCTACAGCAAGGATTGAGCACTTTCAATTACTCACAAAAGAATATGTCGGTGGTGCCGTAAAATCGAGCGCTGCAGTCGCTATGATACGCGCCGGCTGCGTTGTGTTGCCGTCTGGCGATACTTCCTCAAACCCCGACATGGCGGACGTTTCTCCGACGATGACTAATCGAACCCTGCAAGTACTCCGTGTGCGTTATCTCGACGGCCCGAACATCTGGACGTACCGTCCGGTGATCGAGGCCTGGGTGGACATTCATGATCTGGAAGACGCGCCGTCGAATCTGATTCCCGGTTTGTACGAACGTCTGACAGCGTGGCTGCCCGGCCTGATCGAGCATCGTTGCGGCATTGGCGAGCGGGGCGGCTTTCTTGAGCGCCTGCGAGAAGGCACCTGGGCGGCGCATATTCTTGAGCACGTGGTGATCGAGCTGCACGGCATGGCCGGGGTGCCCGAAGGTTTTGGCAAAGCGCGCATGACGCCCGAGCGCGGCATTTACAAGGTGGCGTTCCGTTCGCGAACCGAAGTCATTGGCCGGGCCTGCCTCGACGTGGGCCTGCAATTACTGCAGGCGGCCATTGACGACGCAGCTTTCGATGTGGCAGCGGCGGTCGCGGATTTGCGCACCCAGGTCGATAAGCGCGCACTGGGGCCGAGCACGGCGTGCATTGTCGATGCCGCCTATGAGCGACGCATCCCGACGGTGCGCTTGACCGGTGGCAACCTGATTCAGATGGGTTACGGCGTGTGCCAGCGACGCATCTGGACGGCCGAAACCGATCGCACCAGCGCGATCGCCGAAGGCATTGCCAGCGACAAGGATCTGACCAAGCGACTGATTTCGGCCTGTGGCATTCCCGTGCCTGCCGGCGAGATCGTCGACTCTCCGGCAGCCGCCTGGGCGGCGGCGGAAGACATCGGCTTGCCGGTGGTGGTCAAACCCACCGACGGTAACCATGGCCGTGGCGTCTCGATGGCGCTCGATTCGCGCGAGGCCATTGAAGCGGCCTGGGCAGTGGCTGACAGCGAAGGCAGCGGCGTGATGGTCGAGCAGTTCATCGCGGGCGTGGAGCACCGTTTGCTGGTGGTCGGCGATCGCGTGGTGGCGGCCTGCCGGGGCGAAGAGGTGTGTGTTGTCGGCGACGGCGTGAGCACGGTCGAGGCCTTGATCGACAGCCAACTCAATACCGACCCGCGTCGCGGCAGTGACGAAGCGTTTCCGCTGGATGTGATTTCGCTGGATATCTGCCCGACCGTCGTGCTTGAGCTCGAACGGCAGGGATTCAATTGTGCGTCCGTGCCCGCCGCAGGCGAGCGCGTGCTCATTCAGCGCAATGCCAATTTCTCGGCGGATGTCACCGCGCAGGTGCATCCTGACGTTGCCGCCGATGCGGTGCTGGCGGTCAAGGTGATTGGTCTGGATATTGCCGGGGTCGATCTGGTGTGTTCGTCCATCGACCAGCCCTTGCGTGCGCAGGGTGGCGCGGTGGTCGAAGTTAACGCGGGCCCCGGGTTGTTGATGCATTTGAAACCCGCCAGCGGTGAAGCACAGCCGGTGGGCGAGGCGATCGTGGCGCATCTTTTCCCTGAGGGCGACTCCGGTCGTGTGCCGGTAGTTGGTGTGAGCGGTGCCGAGGGGCGTGCGCAAATTGCGCATCTGGTGGCCTGGCTGCTGCAAAGCGATGGCCGTTACGTGGGCCTGGCCTGCGAAGATGGTCTGTGGATGGGTGGCCGTCTGGTGACCGATCGCAATGGCGCCAGCTGGGATTCGGGCCGTCGCGTGTTGATGAATCGCAACGTTGAAGCGGTGGTCATCGAGAATGGCCCGGTGGTCATTCTCGACGAAGGCATGCCGTATGACCGCTGCGCGGTGGGGGTGGTGACCACCGCCGGTGTGCCGTCGGCCCTGGCCGACTGGCATATCCAGGAAGACGCGCACTTGCGCAATGTGTGGCGCACCCAGGTTGACCTGGTGCTGCCGTCGGGCGCCGCGGTGCTCAACGCCGACGACACCATGGTGGCGGGGCTGGCCGAGCTGTGTGACGGTGCGGTGTGGTTCTACAGCACGCAGCGTGACTCGCCGGTCCTTGCGGCACATCTGGCTGCCGGCGGAGCGGGTGTGTGGCTGGCCGACGACGCCATTGTGGTCGGTCGCGCCGCTGATCACAAAGTCATCGGTCAGCGCTCAGCGCCGGGCATCGCCGTGCTGGACCCGCGCTGGGCCATTGCCGGCGTCGCGGCGGCACTGGCGGCCGGTCTGGCCGACGATCTGGTGCATGCCGCCCTGGATACCTATCGTGCGCCCGAGCGCGCCTGAGCACGCGTCAATAAAGGATTTGCCTCATGGAAATAAATCGTCTGCGTGCCCTGCGCGGCCCGAACCTGTGGAGCCGCCTGACCAGCTTTGAAGCGCTGGTGCAGTGCGCTGATACCGAATTGTCGCTGGGCGATCTGCCCGGTTTTGAAGCGCGTTTGCGCGAGCGCTTCCCCACCATCGGTGCAATGCGGCCGGTGGGGCATCTGGGTGACATCTCGCTGGCGCATGTGCTCGGTTTTGCCGCGCTTGGCCTGCAAGCCGAAGCGGGCTGCCCGGTGTCGTTCGTGCGCTGCAATGCGACGGTCGAACGTGGCGTGTTTCAGGTCGTGGTCGAGTACACCGAAGAAGCCGTGGGTCGGCTGGCCTTCGAGTTTGCCGAGCAACTCGTGGCCGCCGCGCTGGCCGATGCGGCTTTTGATCTGGATGCCGCCGTGGCCCAACTGCATGCGCTGGACGAGGACATCCGCCTCGGACCCAGCACCGGCTCGATCGTGCACACCGCGGTGGCGCGAGGCATTCCGTTCCGTCGCCTGACCGATGGTTCGCTGGTGCAGTTTGGCTGGGGCAGCAAGCAGCGACGGATTCAGGCCGCCGAGGTCGATTCGACCTCGGCCATTGCCGAGTCGATCGCGCAGGACAAGGAACTCACCAAGCAGTTGCTGCGCGCCGCCGGCGCGCCGACGCCGGATGGCCGTCCGGTCAAGGATGCCGATGATGCCTGGGCCGCCATGTGCGAAATTGGTGGTGCCGTGGTGGTCAAGCCGCAGGACGGCAACCAGGGCAAGGGCGTGACCGTGAACATCCTGACGCGCGATCACCTGAACGTGGCCTACCACGCGGCACGCGATTACAGCGACGCGGTGATGGTGGAGCGCTTCAGCCCCGGTCATGACTTCCGCCTGCTGGTGGTGGGCAACACGCTGGTGGCCGCCGCGCGACGCGATCCGCCGCATGTGATTGGCGACGGGGTGCATACCGTGCGCGAGCTGGTCGACATCGTGAATGCCGATCCGCGTCGGGGCGAGGGCCATGCCACCTCGCTCACTAAGATTCGCTTCGATGAAATCGCGATCGCCCGGCTGCAACTCCAGGGCTACACGCCGGATGCCGTCCCGCCGCGCGGTGCGCGGGTGGTTTTGCGCAACAACGCCAACCTGTCCACCGGCGGCACGGCCACCGATGTGACCGATGATGTGCACCCCGAGGTGGCTGCGCGCGGGATTGAAGCGGCGCAGATGATCGGGCTGGATATTTGCGGCGTGGATGTGGTGTGCGAGACCGTCGGCCGGCCGCTCGAAGAGCAGGGTGGCAGCATTGTTGAAGTCAACGCTGCGCCCGGTCTGCGCATGCACTTGTCACCGAGCTTCGGCAAGGGACGGGACGTGGGCCAGGCGGTGGTCGACATGCTCTACGCCAACGGCGACAACGGACGTATTCCGGTGATCGCGGTGACCGGCACCAACGGCAAGACCACCACGGTGCGCCTGATGGCCCACCTGCTCACGCTGGCCGGTTATCGCACCGGCTTTACCGGCACCGAAGGCGTGCACGTCAATGGCCGTTGCACTGACACCGGCGATTGCAGCGGGCCGAAGAGTGCGCGCAATGTGCTGAGCCATCCCGAAGTGGATGCCGCGGTGCTCGAATGCGCGCGCGGTGGCATGCTGCGCGAGGGCCTGGGTTTCGACATGTGCGATGTGGCGATTGTGACCAACATTGGTGTGGGCGATCACCTGGGTCTGAATTACATCAACTCGGTCGAGGAGTTGTCGGTCCTCAAGCGGGTGATTGTCCAGAACGTGGCGCCCACGGGCACCGCGGTGCTCAATGCCTGCGATCCGCATACCGTGGCGATGGCGCCGTTCAGCCCCGGCAAGGTGGTGTTTTTTGCCAGTCAGGCGGATGCGCCGGCGGCCGCCTTGCATCGGGCACAAGGGCATCGCGTCGTGGTGCGCGAGGGCGACGATCTGTGCGCCGTGGAAGGCGAGGTGGTGCATCGGCTGTCCCTGGCGCGCGTGCCGCTCACCCTGGCCGGGGCGATTCCGTTCCAGGTCGAGAATGTGATGGCGGTGATGGCCGCGGCGTGGTCGCTGGGTGTTGACTGGGCGGTGATCGATCGCGCGCTCGAAACCTTCGAGAGCACGGCGGCATCCGCCCCGGGGCGTTTCAACGTGTTCCGCTATCGCGGCGCGACGGTGATTGCCGACTATGGCCACAACCCCGACGCCATTGCGGCGCTGGTGCGTGCGGTCGAGGCGATGCCGGGCAAGCGGCGCAGCGTGGTGATCAGCGGGGCGGGCGACCGTCGCGATGACGACATCAGCGCGCAGACCCGCATGCTGGGCGATGCCTTTGATGATGTGATTCTTTACGAAGACGCCTGCCAGCGCGGTCGCGCCGATGGCGAGGTGCTGCGCTTGCTGCGCGAGGGTCTGGCCTCGGCAACGCGGACCTCGCGGGTCGATGAAATCTATGGCGAGTTTCTGGCCATTGACGCGGCGCTTGAGCGACTTGAGGCCGACGATCTGTGCCTGATCCTGATCGACCAGGTGGACGCTGCGCTGGCGCATATCGGGCAACGGGTGGCGGCTGGCTGAGCGCGCTGCCGGGCGGGGCGCGACAGCTTTGTTGCGCGCCGCCCTCAGAGAATCGGATCGGAGGTCTGGGCCGCGGCGGCTTGCCAGCGCGCCAGCCAGATCTCGGCCGGCTCGGGCTTGCCAAACATGTAGCCTTGCAATACGTCGCAGCGGTGGGTGGCCAGAAAGTGGCGCTGTCCCTCGGTTTCGACCCCTTCGGCAACAACCTTGAGCCCCATGCTGTGCGCCAGTGCCAGTGTGGCGGCGCTGATCGCGGCGTCGTTGGGGTCGGTCTCGATGTCGCGCACAAAACTGCGGTCGAGCTTGAGCGTCTGGATCGGCAGGCGTTTGAGATAGGCCAGCGAAGAGTACCCCGTACCAAAGTCATCAATCGCGAGCAACACCCCCGACTCGCGCAGACCGTGAAGCTGGGCAATGGCATGCTCCGGGTTGGCCATGGCCGTTGTTTCGGTGATTTCGAGTTCCAGGTCGCCCCGGTCAAGCCGGTGCCGTTTCAGGGTGGCTTGCACCTGCGCGATCAGGTTCGGCGAGCGTAGCTGGCAGGCCGACAGGTTGACCGCCATGCGGCTGACACGCATGCCGGCTTGCCGCCATTCGGCGAGTTGCCGACAGGCTTCGTCCAGCACCCAGGCACCGATCGCTTCGATCATGCCGGTTTCTTCGGCAATCGGAATGAAACGCATCGGCGGCACCAGGCCCCGGGTGGGGTGCTGCCAGCGAATCAGGGCTTCGACCGCGCACAGTTGTTGGCTTTGAGTTTCGACCTGGGGCTGGTAGTGCAGCACGAATTGCTGCTCGTCCAGCGCGGTGCGCAGTTCGGTCTCGAGCGTCATGCGTTCGGCGGCGGCGGCGTTCATGGCCGCGGTGAAGAACTGGACGTTGTTCCGGCCTTGCTCCTTGGCGTGATACATGGCCGTGTCGGCGTTCTTCATCAGGCTGTCGGTGTCGCGGCCGTCCTCCGGAAAGACCGCAACACCGATGCTGGGGCTCGAATGCAGTGGTGTGTTTTCGAGCACATACGGGCGGGCGAGTGATTCGCGAATATCGCGGGCGACCGTGAGCGCGTCCACCGGTGCGCCGAGCGATGTGGTCACCACAACAAACTCGTCGCCGCCCAGACGCGCCACGATGTCACTTTCGCGCACGCAGTTACGCAGCCGGTTGGCGACTTCCTGCAGCAGCTTGTCGCCCACATGGTGGCCGAGGGTGTCGTTGATCAGCTTGAAGCGATCCATGTCGATGAACATCACCGCCAGATGGCGTCCGTCGCGACGCGTGGCGTGGATGGCTTGCTTGAGGCGGTGTTCCAGACTGTAGCGGTTGATCAGGCCGGTCAGATCATCGTGGTGGGCGAGGTACGCGATGCGTTCTTCGGCGGCCTTGCGGTCGCTGATGTCGGTAAAGCTGGCCATGTAGTGGGCGATTTCTCCCGCGTCGTTGCGGATGACGGAGATGGCCGCCCATTTGGGATAGGTGCTGCCGTCTTTGCGCCGGTCGACCAGTTCGCCCTGCCAGAACCCGCTGTCTTGCAAGGCGAGCCACATGTCGCGGTAGATCTCTGGCGGGGTGGTGCCAGAGGCGAGGATTTTGGGGTTCTTGCCGAGCACGTCGTCCTGTGAATAGCCGGTGAGCTCGGTAAATGCAGGATTCACCGCAACGATGTTGTTGTGAATGTCAGAGATGACAATCGCCTCGCCGCTGCGTTCGAAAATGTTGGCGTACAGGCGCAGGCTGTGTTCGGCGCGTTTGCGTTCGGAAATGTCGTGGATGAGCGCGACGCGCTCGGTGCGTGTGGCGGTTTGCATGCGCTCGGTCCACATGACGCAATCCAGGGTGCGTCCATCGTGTGTGCGGTGTTGGTACTCGCCCGACATGCGGCCAGAGGGCGTGCGCTCGATTGCCTTGATCAGCCGCGGTACGTCGCGCACCGAATGCAGGTCGAGCAGCGTCATGGAGAGGAATTCGGCCCGGCTGAAGCCATAGTGGGCAACGGCTGCATCATTGACGTCGAGAAAATGCAGGCTGTTTTCGTCGAACAAACACATGGGTTGCGGACTGTTGGCAAAGAGCAGGCGGTAGCGCTTCTCGCTTTGTCGCACCGCTTCTTCAACATGGCGCCGTTCGGTGATGTCCCGCACAAACCCGAACAGACGGCCGCCCGCAATCGGCCAGTGGCTGACGGTGATTTCCACCGGAATCTTTTTGCCGGACTTGTGTTGGTACTCGGTCACGATCAGTCCGCCACCGCCGGCCACGATTTCGCGTATCTGGGCGAGAAGTTCTTGAGCACTTTTTCCGGTGTCGAGGTTGCTCAGGCGTAGCGTGAGCAGTTCGGCGCGCGCGTAGCCGAGCAGGCGTTCGCAGGCGCGGTTGACGTCGACAATCTTGCCGTCCATGTCGAGCGCCCAGAAGGCGTCGGCAGAGGTGGCGGTGACGGCGCGGAATTCTGCTTCGCGCTGGGCGATGTTCACCTGCATGGCCGTAAAGGCTTCACCGAGGCCGCTCAGTTCGCTGCCGCTCAAGTCAGGCAGCGGCGTGTCGTAGCGCCCGTGCGCCATCGCTTCGCCGACATGGGCCAGTTGCGCGAGCGGCACAAAGGTGCGTCGGATCATCCACACCAGCAACCCGGCGACGAGCAAGGAGCCGACGCCGACACCGATGACGGCCTTGCCTTGCGACCGGGCCAAGCCTTCGGTGATCACGCTTTCCGGGAGCGCGTAGATGAGTGTGAGTGAGGGTTGCGCGGGGCCAATGCGGATCGTGCTGCCGATGGCCAGCATCGAACCGACCGGTGTGTCGATGAGCGAGGCTTTGGCGCGGGTCACCTCGTGGGGCGTGACGCCGAGACCCGGGAACTGCTGCATCCAGGTGTCGCGAGACGCACTGGTGGGCGCGCCGATGGCTGGGGCGCCCGGCGGGTACAGGTAGTGTCCATCGCTGTCGGCAAGATAGGCGTCAACACGGTCGGGCAGGTTGTTGAGTACGGCTTCGGCGAGCTGGGCGAAGGCGACGTCGACGACCAAAATGCCAAAGACGTCTCCGCTCGGGGTGATGACGGTCGTCGCCGCTTGCAGAAAACGGGGTGTCAGTGTGTCGTTTGCGGTGCCGATGTCATCGAGACTGATCCGGGAGAGCAATACCTCGCCCGGTGTGAGCATTGCCGCGCTTTTCAGGAAGCGCGTATCGGTGTTGTACCGGCGTTCTTCGGCCGGCAGGATCACGATGGCGCCGCCACGGCGCTCAACGCGAACCAGCTCTTGAAAATTACCGCCAATCGATAGCAGGCGGACTGTTAGATAGTTGGGGTTACTTTCTGCATAGCGCGACATGACCTGCTCGAGGCGTTGGCGCCAGTCAGTCAGGCTGCCGCCAGTGACGGGATCCCGCCCCTTGTTGTCGAGCGCCCGGGCGATGCCGGAAATCGGCGGCAGTCCGGCCAGGAATGCGACGCTGCTGCGAATGTCGGCGATATTGCCGCGGAGCGCTTCGCCGTTGTACTCAAGCGTTTTGCTCAACGCGGTGTGGTGGCTGCTCATGAGCCGCGCGTGTTGGTCGCTGGCAATGAGTTGCACCAGCCCGAGTGCCGCCAGCATGATCAGGGTGACCGCGCCGAAGGCAATCCGCGCACTGAGCGGAATCGAACGAAATGGAAGCGACCGACGCAGGGTGTCCAGAAGGCGTCCTCGGTAAGTGCGTTGTGGCTCGGGTGTGCTGAGGCGTGAAAAAAGGCTTGGACCTTTGGTGTATGAACGGTAGTCAAGGCGCCGGGCTTTAGCGTGGTGGGGTGAGGACGGTCGGTCGGTGAAACCTGTGCGGACGATTACCCCGGCGTCCGGTGTCCTTCCCCGCGTTTGGCCGTGTCAAAGCGGCCAGTTGACGACCACAAGGAGTTGGCGGCCGTCTTGAAGGAGCCGGCTTTGCCGGTGATCCAGCGAGGCGGGTTCGGCATAGCGTTTATCGAGCAGATTGCTCGCCAGCACGCTCAGGCTGGCGCCACCGGGCAGATGGCGGCTGGTGAGGTTGAGGTTGAGGAGGGTGCGTCCGCCCGTGTGGCCACCGTTGAGCGTGTCGCGCCGGCTCTCGTATTGCACTTCGATCCCCGACTGCAGCTTGGGTGTCCAGTGGCTCAGCCAGTTGGCTTTGATCATGTGACGGGGAACGTTGCTCAGCGATTGACCCGTGCCCTCGTCGCGGCTGTGTTGCCAGGTGTAGCTCAGCCGGAGGCGGTCGCCGTTGGTCCGCGCCAGCTCGCCCTCAAGCTCAAACCCCTGTGCGGTCGCGGGCGACTGGTTCTGGAAGCTCACGGTGTTGTTGCTCGGGTCGGTCTGGCTGCCGATGAGGTCGGATATCCGGTAACGAAACGCCGAACCGGACAGGTGGAGGCCGTCGGCTTGATATTCATATACCGCTTCGACGGTGCGTATGGTCTCGGGCTTGAGATTCGGATTGGCGGTGTTGAGGCCGGCGATGGCGTAGTAGCGCTCGTAGGCCGTCGGGGCACGGCTGGCGCTGCCGTAGAGCAATTTGAGCGTGGTGGTGTCGCTGTATCGATGGATCAGGCCCAGGCGAGGATGCGCGGTGACATTGCCGGTCCATTGGCGATCCCAGCGCAGGCCGAGGTTGAGCTGCCAGCGTGGTGCGAAAGCGAATTCGTCTTCAATGAACAGGCCCCAGCGGCGGCCCTGGCGCTGATCGTTCAGATACGCGACGTAGGGGGCGACGTCGGCGTTGCCTTGGTCGATCTGAGCGTCATAGAAGAACTCACCCCAGGCGCGGAGCGTGTGCTGATCCGTGACGCGCTTGATCCACTGCCCTTCGAGGCCGAATCGCCGCCCCTGCGCGCTGTCTTCGGTCAGGGTCACCGGCGGGTAGTCGTAGGGGTAGTAGCCGACGTAGTCATACTGGTTGTAGGTGGCCTGAATGCTCGCGGTGCTGCCGTCCGAGAGCGTGAACTCACGCGCCGCCGACAGCATCAGGTAGTCATCTTCGGTGCGGCTGCGGCGGTCGTTGAACAACTGATCGAAGGCCCCGGTGGGGACGCTCTTGGTGCGCTGGCTGGCGATGAGCTGGAGTCGCCATTGATCGACCAGAAGCTTGGCGAGCAGGCGGTTGCGTTCTTCGCCGTCAAGGTTTTCGGCGCGTCCGAAGTTGGTTTGCGGGCTGTCGAATTCCGGATAGTCGTGAGTGGCGCCGCTTGAGCGCGTGCGACTGGCTGACAGCAGCAGGCGAGCATTGGCGTTCAGACTCTGATCCAGCGTGACCTGGCCGCCGGTGTGCCCTTCGCTGCCCGCTTCGAGGCGAATACTCTTGTTGCTGCCGGGGACGGGGTCTCGGGTCACCACATTGATGACGCCGAGCAGCGCGTTGTTGCCATAGGCAGCCGAACCCGGCCCGGGCAAGAATTCGACGCGTTTGATCAGGGACATGTCGACCGGGAAGGCACCACCGATCGAGCCCTGGCTATACACCGGGTCGGCCAGACGCATGCCGTCGACCAGGATCATGACCCGGGTGTTGTAGTCGCCGGGGCGTGCGAAACCGCGTGCGCCCAGGTAGTGGTAGTTGCGATCGTAAGTTGTGTACAGGCCGCGCATGCTCCGCAATACATCTGCCAGCGTGCGGTAGCCGTAGGCTTCGATCTGTTGCGCGGTGATGATGGTGACGCGCGAGGGCGCGTGGATCCGTTGTTGCGGAAAGCGTCCTGAGTCAACGACGGTTTCGAGTTGTACGAGCGTGTCGATGTCGGCGTCGAACAAGGTGTCGCTGGAGGCGGGCGCCGCCAGTGCCGACAGACTGCCCAGCATCATGCTGATGCCAAGGGTTGACCGGCGGATGCGGCGCGGCGTGAGCAAGTGACGCATGGGCGACGAGCCTTTTGATCGGGTGCAGGCATAGCTTTCAGCTTGCCTGCGACGATGGCAGCGGGCGCGATCCGGCGCGCCGATGAAATATATCTTTAGTAATAGCGACACGTGTCACTGGAACTTGAGTGATCGAAACGGTGCGTGGGCTTGCTGCGTCAGCGGTAGACGGCGTTGATGCATCGGGTTGAGGCGCGCTCTCGAAAAGAAAAGGGGCGGTCCGTGAGGACCGCCCCTGTGACTAATGGCCTCGCTGATTAAGCGGCGGCTTTCGTCTCGCCTTTCACGAAGAAACTGGCGATGTAGACCAACAGACCGATCAGGAAGAACACGCCTGCAACTTCACGCATCCAGTAGAACAGGCTGATCTGGTCCTGAGCTGCCATGAACGCGATCGGCGTGTCGCTGAAGCGCTGCAGCCAGACTTGCACGATACCTGCGGCGGTCAGGAACAGCGTGATGAAGACCATCGAAACGGTCATCAGCCAGAAGCTCCACATTTCCATCACTTGCGCCTTGGCACTGTTGGCAGCACGGCCACGCAGGATCGGCATGGCGTAGCTGATGATGCACAGCACGACCATGGCGTAGGCGCCGTAGAAGGCCATGTGGCCGTGAGCCGCGGTGATTTGCGTGCCGTGGGTGTAGTAGTTCACCGGTGCCAGGGTGTGCAGGAAGCCCCACACGCCAGCGCCCAGGAAGGCCATCACGCCCGTACCGAGGGCCCACAGGGTGGCAGCCTTGTTCGGATGGTCGCGGCGACGGCGGTTCACCATGTTGAAGGCGAACACGGTCATGGCGAAGAAGGGGATCGGCTCCAGTGCGGAGAAGATCGAACCCCACCACTGCCAGTACTCAGGCGTACCAATCCAGAAGTAGTGGTGACCCGTACCGATGATGCCGCTGACCAGTGCCAGGGTGATGATGACGTACAGCCACTTCTCGATCACTTCGCGATCGACACCCGTCACCTTGATCAGCACGAAGGCCAGCAACGCACCGAGGATCAGTTCCCAAACGCCTTCGACCCAGAGGTGAACAACCCACCACCAGAAGAACTTGTCCAGCACGAGGTTGTGCGGGTTGTAGAAGGAGAACAGGAAGAAGATCGCCAGACCCCACAGACCCAGCAGCAGTACCAGGCCGATGGACGTCTTGCGGCCCTTGAGCATGGTCATGGAGAGGTTGAAGAGGAAGGCAAGGGCGACAACCACAATGCCAATCTTCGTGACGAGCGGCTGTTCAAGGAACTCCCGACCCATGGTGGCGAGGATGTCGTTGCCGGTCATCTTGGCTAGCGTGGCGTAGGGCACCGTGAGGTAACCGACGATGGTCAGCGCACCGGCGACCAGGAAGATCCAGAACATGGCGATGGCCAGTTTTGGCGAGTACAGCTCGGTCTCGGTTTCTTCCGGAATCATGAAGTACGCTGCGCCCATGAAGCCGAACAGCAGCCACACGATGAGCAGGTTGGTGTGCACCATCCGAGCAACGTTGAACGGAATTTCAGGGAACAGAAAATCACCGACCACATACTGCAGGCCCATGATCAGGCCGAACAGGATTTGCCCGGTAAATAGCGCGATGGCCGCAATGAAATACGGCTTCGCGACGGCCTGGGATTTGTATTGCATGTTAAATCTCCTCAGATTTCGTCAGATAGCCGGAATCAGCCTTCGATGTTTGGCGGCCAGTTGGCAGTGTTGATTTCGGAGCTGTACTTCAGGAACGCCACGAGATCATCCAACTCTTGGTCGGTGAAGCCGAAGTTCGGCATCTGGCGACGTCCGGGGGCCCCGGTGGGCATCGCTTGAATCCAGGCCTTGATGAACTCAGGGCCGCGGCGAGGGTACACATTGCCCAGCTCGGGTGCAAAGTAAGCACCTTCGCCCAGCAGCGAGTGACAGCCGATGCAGTTGTTGACTTCCCACAGTTTCTTGCCGTTGATCACTGATTCGGTCAAGTTGGCGCGGTTGTCGCGTTTTGGTAGTTCCTTCATTGTGTCGAAGGACAGCGCGAGAAACAGGAGGACGAAAAATACTGTTCCCCCGTAAAAGATGTTTCGCGCCATGGATTTGGTAAATGTACCGCTCATGGAGCCTCCCCATTGGATATCGCTGTACAGCACAGCTTGGGGCGCATGGTGCGCGTACGGCCGGCTCGCGGCATTGATACGAGTCAACTTGATGGGGGATAAGCCGCTCGTGAAATGCCCCCAAAACCCCTGTGGTTATGCGTGCTTTGCCGATATTGGCTATCCCCGGGAACTGGTTTTTCGGGCGGTCGGGAGCAGGGGGTGGCGCCTGAAATGCAAACGGCCCGCCAGGCGGGCCGTAGGGTCCAGCGTGCGCGTCTTAACTGGCGATGTCGCCCGAGATGTAGCTCGAGAGGTGCTGGATGGTTGCTTCGTGTTCGGCAATGACGGATTTGACTACGTCACCAATGGTGATGATGCCGCAAATCTTTCCGTGATCAACGACCGGCAGATGGCGGAAGCGGTTCTGCGTCATGATCGACATGACTTCATCTATGGTGTGCGAGGGCGTGATGGTGCACACGTTCGGCGTCATCAGGTCCTTGATCAGGGCGTCCTTGGACGACAGCCCCTTGAGGGCGACCTTGCGGGCATAGTCCCGCTCGGTGAAGATCCCGACCAGACTGCCTTCCTGAAGCACCAGCACGGCGCCAATGTCGCGTTCGGCCATCTGGGTCAGCGCTTCAAGGACGGTGGCATTCGGCGTGACGGCATGGGCATGGGCGCCCTTGATTTCAAGCACCTGCTTCACGGTTGTGGTCATCGTGTCTTATCCCTCTTGAAATTGGTCTGATGCACTCGGTGCGGCTGCTTTTTTTGGAAGTGCGTTGCGGCTTCCCCGGCACCTGAGACCGTAAGATTGTTACGAATCGGTCAAACGCGCAAGTGCTGGCAGACGCAAAAGCGCTTCAGGCGTGTTGCCCGGTGGTTTCAGCGCGCATTTCGGTGATGGCAAACACCACCTGTTCAGCGAGGCGTTCCGCTTCAAGCGGATCGTAATCCCTGTGATAGCGCATCTGGGTGCTGAGTCGGGTCATGACCATGTGGCGGTCCGGGGCGATGCCGTGGTTTTCGAGGCACTGCCGGGCGCAGGCCAGGTGGCAGCCGTCGAGCACCATGATCGGACGCCCTGAGCGGGCGATACGCAGCACGTGGCTGATGCCGGCAGCGATGCCCGTCACGCAGGCCATCTCGGCCAGACCCATTCGATCCAGCTTGACGGCCAGATAGTTGGTTATCTGAGCGGCATTTGAGCATCCCGAACAGGCGTAGACCAGCGGGCGCTCCGGATGGCTGACACGTAAGATCATGGGCGCGATTCCAGCAAAAAAACGGCGTCGAGAAGCCGACGCCTGAATCGTGCCTGAGTCTGACCCGGGAGGGGCTGACTCAGGTCAAACGTATGCGATTGGCGTTCAGATTTCCAGGTTGTCGATGAGTCGGGTGGTGCCCAGCCGCGCGGCGGCGAGCACGACCAGCGCGTCGCTGGGTTTCTGGGGTACTTGCAGATCGCTCTGACGGCGCACGGAGATGTAATCGGGCTGCCAGCGGTTGGCCGCCAGTTCGCTCATTGCAGCGCGCTCAAGCGTTTCAAAGTGCGTGCCGCCACCGCGGATCGCATCGCGAATGCGCGACAGGCAGTGGTAGATCCGGCTGGCTTCACTACGTTCGTCTGGCGACAGATAGCGATTGCGCGACGAGAGCGCAAGGCCGTCATCGGCACGCACGGTTTCGCCCGGCAGCACTTCGACCGGAATCGCCAGCTGGTTCACCATGTTCCGCAGCACCATGAGCTGTTGATAGTCTTTTTTGCCGAAGAGGGCGACGTCGGGCTGGACGATGTTGAGCAGTTTGAGCACCACTGTGGCCACGCCGCGAAAATGGCCCGGCCGGAAGCTGCCTTCCAGCGTGGCGACCTGCGCCGGATCGGGGTCTACGTGGTAGGTCTGGCGAGTGGGGTACATCACCGACTCGTCGGGCGTGAACAGGTGGGTCACGCCGGCCGCTTCGAGTTTTTCGCAATCGGCATCCAGCGTGCGCGGGTATTTGTCGAAGTCGTCCTTCGGGCCGAATTGCAGGCGATTGACGAAAATGCTCGCAATCACCTCATCGGCGTGTTCGCCCGCCTGGCGCATGAGGGTGATATGCCCTTCGTGAAGATTGCCCATGGTGGGCACGAGGGCGACCCGGCCGGCGGCACGGCGTGCGGCGCGCAGGCTTTCGACGGTGGTGTGAATCTGCATGCGGGTTCCTGGTTCCGGATCAGTAGCAGTGTTCGGGGGCAGGGAAGCGTGCGCTGCGTACGTCGTCGACATAGCGGGTGACCGCTGCGTCGATGCTGCTTGCGCCTTCCATGAAGTTCTTGGCGAAACGGGCCTTGTGGCCGGGGAATACGCCGATCAGATCGTGCAGGACCAGCACCTGACCGTCGCAATCGACGCCAGCGCCAATGCCGATGGTGGCCATGGAGTGCAGGCTGCGCGTGACGTCGGCGGCGACCGTGGCTGGCACCATTTCCATCACCATGAGCGCCGCGCCGGCCTGTTCGAGTGCCGTGGCGTCCGCCATCAAGCGTGCCGCGCCCTCGTCGGTGCGCCCCTGGACGCGATAGCCGCCCAACTGGTTCACCGATTGCGGGGTGAGGCCGATGTGGGCACACACCGGCACGCCGCGTTCGACCAGAAAGCGCACGGTGTCGGCCATGAATTCACCGCCTTCGAGCTTGACCATCTGAGCGCCCGCGGCCATCAGGCGTGCCGCGTTGCGCATGGCCTGTTCGCGGTTTTCGTGATAGCTGCCAAAAGGCATGTCGGAGACGATGAAGGGCCGCGTACAGCCGCGAACGACGCATTCGGTGTGATAGACCATGTGGTCCATGGTCACCGGCAGGGTCGATTTCTGGCCCTGCAGGACGTTGCCCAGCGAATCGCCGATCAGGATGATGTCGACGCCGCAGCGCTCGAGCAGCGCGGCAAAGCTTGCGTCATAGCCGGTGAGCATGACGATCTTCTCGCCGTCGGCGCGCATCTTGCCGAGCGTGGTCAGCGTGACGGGTTTCTGGTTCTGTAGATAGCTCATTGGAGGCCTTCCTCTGTCTCGGCGCGCAGTAAACCGCAAGCTGTTGCATCGCACAAGCGGTATTGCACAAATGTAACCGTATCGGGGGGCGGAATCAGGCAGCGTAGCCGAAGAATTCCCGGTAGCTGCGCATGGCGCGCAGGCGTTCGATCAGCAGCTCGAAGTCGTCAGCCTGATCGACGGGATTAAGGATTTCGGCGTCCACAATAAATAGCGGACAGGCGTCGTATTGATAGAAAAACTTGGCGTAGCGCTCGGCGACGCGCTCGAGGTAATGCGCGGTAATTGCGCGCTCGGCCTCGACGCCGCGGCGGCCGATGCGCTCGATCAGCGTGTTCGGCTTGGCTTGCAGGTAAATCACCAGATCGGGTTTGGGGGTGGGGGCAGGCACCACGAGATCGTAGGTGCGGCGGTAGAGCGCGAATTCTTCGGGGTCGAGGTTCAACTCGGCGAACAAAGGGTCTTTGTCGAGCACGAAGTCGGATACCACCCGTCGGCCGGCAACGTCCTCGCCCACCAGGCGTTTGAGCGCATCGACGCGTTGATACAGGAAAGACAGCTGGGTCGGCAGCGCCCAGCGGCTCATGTCCTGGTAAAACCTCGGCAGAAAGCTGTTGAGCTCGGGCTGTTCGAGGATCAGATCGGCTTCGAGTCGATGGGCCAGGCGGCGGGCGAGGGAGGTTTTTCCTGCGCCAATAGGGCCTTCCACAACGATGTACTTGGCTTTGTCGAGCATGCTTGTTGGGGCCCGCGGAAAAGTTCAGAGGGTGGCCGATCGCATCGGCCGAGACATCTTAGGTCGCGCGCGGCAGCGGCGCAATCACCTGGTCGGCCACCGAGGCGAGTTGTTGTTTGACCCCACCGATGCCGGGGATATCCAGCGTGGGCGCGAGTTCGGCCAGCGGAACCAGCACGAAGGCGCGCTGATGCATGCGCGGATGCGGCACCTGGAGGCCGGGCAAGGCGATTTGCTGATCGCCGTAGAGCAGCAGATCCAGGTCGAGGGTGCGCGGCGCCATGGCGAATTCCCGCGTGCGTCCGTGCTTGGCCTCGATGTCCATCAGCGCCACCAGCAGTGCCATGGGTGAGAGGCGGGTGTCGATCTGGGCGACGGCGTTGATGTAATCGGGCTGGCCACTGACGCCCATGGGGGCTGTGCGATAGTTGCTGGAGCGGGTGATCAGGCGCGTGTCGGGCAGGGCGGCGAGCGCCGAGCAGGCCTCGGCGATGGCCGCGACCGGGTCGCCGAGATTGGCACCCAGCCCGATAAATGCTTTGACGGACGAAATGGGCCGGGGTGTCATGCGTCGGCGCTGCCACCCGATGGCTTGCGCCGGCGGCGGCGACGCTTGCGGGGGGCGCCCGGCTCCGGTTCGGTCAGCATGCCCTCGCGGGTGTTGCCGCCGGCGTGCGCGAATTCGTTCCACCACTCGACCTGTGCCATGTCGATTTCGCCCGAAATGGCGCGCAGGCGCAGGAAGTCCCAGCCGGCGCGGTAGCGCGGCTGTTCAAGCAGGCGGAAGGGGGCTTTGCCGGCGCGCTTCTCGAAACGCGGCTGCAGCGCCCAGATATCCTTGATGTCGCCGGCGATGCGGCGGGTAATGGCGAGCTTCTCGCCCTGTACGTTGAGCACCTCGTCCATGGCTTCGAACAGCGCCGGGTGGGTGTGTTCGCCGCGGGCCTTGCGGGCTTCCCAGTTGGCCAGCACTTCATGCCAGAGCAGGGTGGCGAACAGGAAGCCGGGTGAGACCGGTTTGCCCTCGCGCACACGCTCGTCGGTGTTTTCGAGCGAGGCCCAGACGAAGCGCTCGCCCATGGGTTGCTCGAGGATCACGTCGAGCAGCGGCAGCAGGCCGTGGTGCAGACCTTCTTCGCGCAGTTGCTTGAGGCATTTGACGGCGTGGCCCGACAGCAGCAGCTTGAGCATCTCGTCAAACAGGCGGGCGGCGGGCACGTTGTCCATCAAGGACGCCATCTCGCGGATGGGGCGGCTGGCGGCGGGGTCGATAGTCAGGCCCAGCTTGGCGCCGAGGCGCACCGCGCGCAGCATGCGCACCGGATCTTCGCGGTAGCGCACCTTCGGGTCGCCGATCATGCGCAGGGTTTTCTGCTGCAGGTCGGCCACGCCGTGGTGGTAGTCGAGAATCTGTTCGGTGGTCGGGTCGTAATACAGCGCGTTGACGGTGAAGTCGCGGCGCAGGGCGTCTTCTTCCTGCGAGCCAAAGACGTTGTCGTGCAGGATGCGGCCGTGTTCGTCGGTCGAGCTGGCGTCCGCTTCGCGGGCGGAGCGGAAGGTGGACACTTCCATCATCTCGGCGCCGATCATGACGTGCACAATCTTGAAGCGCCGGCCGATGATGCGCGAGCGCCGGAACAGGCGGCGGACTTCTTCGGGTGTGGCGCTGGTGGCGATGTCGAAATCTTTGGGCGTCAGGTCGGCAAGCAGGTCGCGGACGGCGCCGCCGACGATAAAGCCTTTGAAGCCGGCGTCTTGCAATGCGGTGCAGACCTTGCGCGCAGCGGGCGAGACACGCTCGATCGGAATGCCGTGGATCTGGGCAGGAATCAGGGCCGGGCCGTCGGTCGGGCCCGGTGCAGCGCGGCGAAAGACCTTGCGCAGCAATTTACGGATCATTATTGGGGTCGATGTCTTAGAAGTTAAGCGGGCGATGATACCGCAGCGGCGGGTGTCGGCCTATGTTCGTGTTAGCGAAGGCTGATGATTGGCCAGGCATGCAGGCGGGCGTGTTCACGCAGGGTGTCGTCCGGATCGACCGCCACCGGCTGGCTGACGCGGGCGAGCAGCGGCAAATCGTTGTGCGAGTCGCTGTAGAACCAGCTTTTGTCGAAGCTGCCCATGTGCAGGCCGAGCGATTCGAGCCAGGCCTCGACCCGCTCGATCTTGCCCGCCTTGAAGGCCGGCATGCCGCGCGGCTTGCCGGTGAAGGCACCGTTTTCTTGCGCCGGAATGGTGGCGACCAGGTGCGGAATGTCAAAGGCGCGGGTGATCGGGCCGGTGACGAAGCTGTTGGTGGCGGTGACCACGGCCATCAGCGCGCCCTCGGCGCGGTGCTTGTCGACCAGCGCGCGGGCCTGGGCGGTCATCATCGGGCGGATGGCCACGTCCATGAATTCGGCGTGCCAGGCGTCGAGCTGTTCGCGCTTGTGGCGGGCCAGCGGGGCGAGCTGAAAGTCGAGAAATTCGAAGATGTCGAGCGTGCCGGCCTTGTACTGCTCGTAAAAGCGGACGTTCTTGGTTTCATAGACTTCGCGGTCGAGCACGCCCTTGCCGATGAGGAATTCGGCCCAGGCGAAGTCCGAGTCGCCGGCCAGCAGGGTGTTGTCGAGGTCGAAAAGAACGAGATCCATGGGGTGTCCGTGTCAGATGTCGAGGCCCGACTGCAGCATCTCGCGCAGCAGGGGCAGGGTAATGGCGCGTTTGCGCTCGAAGGAGGCGCGGTCGAGCGCGTCGAGTGTGGTGAGCAGGCTGGGCATGTCGCGCCGGCCGTGACGCATCAGATAGGTGACCACATCGCCGTCGATGCGCAGGCCGCGTTGCGTGGCCAGGGTGCTGAGAATGGCGGAACGGGCGGCGTCGGTCAGCGGCTGAATCTCGAAGCCCAGACACTGGCCGATGCGGGTGCGCAGGTCTTCGCGCAGGCTGAGTGCGCGTGGCGGCAGATCGCCGGCCAGCAGCAGGGTCTGGCCATTCTCGCGCGCCCGGTTGAAGGCGTTGAACAGCGCGATGGCGGCGTCGTTGCTGAGGTGGTTGATGTCGTCGATCGCCAGCCGCGCCGGGCTGCCTGGCAAGGTGTTGCCGACTTCGCGGGCGTTCAGGTAGACGCCCTGACTCGCCGCGCAAGCCGCCTTGAGCAGGTGGCTGCGGCCGGTGGCGGGGGCGCCCCATAAATACAGATGCCCCATGCCCTGACCTTGCACGGTGGCCTGCAAGGCGGCGATCAGCGCGGCGTTGTCGCCGGCGAAGTAATTCTCCAGCGTCGGCGGGGCGTCGAGCCGGATGTCGAGCACAAGCTGCTTCATGCCGTGCCGTCCTCCGGGGGATCGTCGCCGCGATACACATGGCTGGCAAAGTAGGCGGTGCGCAATTCGCGCAGGCCAACCAGCAAGGCGGCGCTGGCGGGCAGGGCCACCAGCACGCCGACAAAGCCGAACAGCTCGCCAAAGGCCATCAGGGCGAAGATGACCGCCAGCGGATGCAGGCCGATGCGCTCGCCCACCAGATAGGGTGTGAGCAGAAAACTCTCAACCAGCTGGCCAATCGCATAGACGATGGCCACCCCGATGATCGGCGGCCAGCCGGCGTTTTGCAGCAGGGCCGAGAGCAGCGCCAGCACGAGGCCAGTGCTGAAGCCGACAAAGGGTACGAACACCAGCAGGCCGGTGATGACGCCGACCGGCAGCGCGAAACGCAGCCCGGCCAGCCACAGGCCAATGCTGTAGAACACCGCCAGCAGCAGCATGACCGACAGCTGGCCGCGCAGGAATTCGGACATCACCTTGTCGATGTCGCCCATGATCCGGCTGCTGGTTGCGATCATGGGGCGCGGAATGATGGCGCGCACGCCCTCGACGATATGCGGCCATTCCTGCAGCAGGTAGAACATCACCATCGGGATCAGCAGCACAGTGGCAAAAAAGCCGACCACCGCGGCGCCGCCGGTGGTGGCCTTTTTGAGCAGGCCGGGCAGGATGTCCTGGGCCGAGCTCCAGTTTTCGGCAATCCATTGCCGGATGGACGCCGCGTCGAGTTGCAGCGTGATGTCGAACTGCTCCTTGAGCAGCGGCAGCACGCGCTGGTTGAGCATGTCGACCAGGTCGGGCAGGTGGGTGACCAGGGTGACCGCCTCGCGATACACCATGGGTACCAGGATCAGGATCAGCAAGGACAGCATCAGCCCTTGCAGCACAATCACCAGCAGCACGGCGGCGGCGCGCGGCAGGCGACGAGCGACCATCCAGTTGACGGCCGGATCGCTGATATAGGCGAGCACAGCGGCGATGGCGAAGGGCGCCAGAATCGGCGACAGCAGCCAGAGCAGCACGAGCAGGGCAACACCGACACCGATCCAGGTGGCGGTTTGCATTTGGCGGGCACGGAGCGAGAACATTCGATGTAAAATGCGGGGTTTGGTACGGGGCCCGACGGGTTCGCCGGGAGAATTGCCCGTACTGTAGTCGCAAGCGTGTGCGGGCTCAAGCGCGCCGCCATGCCTGCGCCATCGATTTTGGAGAGTGACCACCTTGACCGCCCTGACTTATCGCGACGCCGGCGTCGACATCGTGGCCGGCGATGCCCTCGTCGATCGCATCAAACCCCTGGCCAAACGCACCATGCGCCCCGAAGTGCTGGGCAGCATCGGCGGCTTTGGCGCCTTGTTCGAGCTGACCGGTAAATACAAGGAGCCGGTGCTGGTCTCCGGCACCGATGGCGTGGGCACCAAGCTCAAGCTGGCCTTCCAGCTCAACAAACACGACACCGTCGGCCAGGATCTGGTCGCCATGAGCGTGAACGACATCCTGGTGCAGGGCGCCGAGCCGCTGTTCTTCCTCGATTACTTCGCTTGCGGCAAGCTCGATGTCGATACCGCGGCCGACGTGGTTGGTGGCATTGCCCGCGGCTGCGAGCTGTCGGGTTGCGCCCTGATCGGTGGCGAAACCGCCGAGATGCCCGGCATGTACCCGGCCGGCGAATACGACCTCGCCGGCTTTGCCGTCGGTGGCGTCGAAAAGGCCGAGATCATCACCGGCAAGACCATCGCCGAGGGCGATGTGGTGCTCGGGCTGGCCTCCAGCGGCGCGCACTCCAATGGCTACTCGCTGATCCGCAAGGTGATCGAGCTGACTAAGCCGAACATGGACGGCGACTTCCACGGCCGCACGCTGCGCGACGTGGTGATGGAGCCGACCCGCATCTACGTCAAACCGCTGCTCGCGCTGATGAAAGCGCATGCCGGCATGGTCAAGGGCATGGCCCACATCACCGGTGGTGGCTTGCTTGAAAACGTGCCTCGCGTGCTGCCCGAGGGCCTGACCGCCGAGCTGCGCGCCGATGCCTGGCAGATGCCGCCGCTGTTCCAGTGGCTGCAGGGCGCTGGCAACATCGAGGCCAACGAGATGTACCGCACCTTCAACTGCGGTATCGGCATGGTGGTGGTGGTCGCCAGAGAAAACGCGGCGACCGCGGCTGAGCATTTGCGGGCGGCTGGCGAAACCGTATTTGAACTCGGGCACATCCGCGCCAGCGCCGACGGTGAAGCGCCGACGGTGGTTTGCTGAGTGGCAGGCAAGGCAGCATATAAAACCCCGGCGCGCCCGGGGTTTTGTTTTTGGGCGTCATAATCCCCGCTTGAATATACTGCGGCGAGCAACTCCCACGGCCCACCGGGGTCGGAGGGGAGGGTCGCCCGCGGAGCAGGACAGAGAATCGGTGAGCAGAAGATGCGTTTGACAAGCAAGGTGGTCTTGATCGGGACGTTTGCGCTGGGTGTCGCCGGTAGCGTGGTGGCCCAGAATGGCGACGCCGGCAAGGCCGCCCCCCAGGCGACCGCGGTCGAGGCGCAGCCCGTGGCCCGACTGAGCCTCGGCGACGAAGTCAGCGCTGTGGGTACGCTGCGTTCGTCCGAGTCGGTGGTGCTTCGCCCGGAGACGGCGGGGCGCATCGCCAAAATCGGTTTTGTCGAAGGTCGCCCGGTCAAGCGCGGCGACATGCTCATTGGCCTCGACGCCTCGGTGCAGGCCGCCGAGCTGGCGCAGGCTCGCGCTGGCTTGTCGCTGGCACAGGCCAACTTCCGGCGAACCGAAGACCTCTTCAATCGAAAATTTGTCAGCCAGCGTGCGCTCGACGAGGCCCGTGCCGGTTTGCGCGTGGCCGAAGCGGCGGACCAGGTGGCGGCGGCGCGACTGGCGCGCATGACGGTGCGCGCGCCCTTCGACGGCATCGTCGGCATCCGCAAAGTGAGCATTGGCGATTACGTCAAGGAGGGCGCCGACCTGGTCAACCTCGAAGCCATCGACATGCTCAAGGTCGACTTCCGTCTGCCGGAACGCCACATTGGCAGTCTGGCCCCCGGCCAGCGGCTGACCGTGTCGGCCGACGCACTGGGCACGACGCCATTTCCAGCGACGGTCACGGCGATTGACCCGCTGATCGACGCTGAAGGCCGGGCGATTCGCCTGCAAGCCACGCTGGACAACCGCGAAGGCAAGCTGCGCCCCGGCATGTTTGCCCGTGTGCGCCTGAGTCTGGGCGACGCGCAGTCGGTGCTGGTGGTGCCCGAACAGGCGCTGGTGCCAACGGCCGAAGGCCAGTTCGTGTTTCGCATCGTCGAGGGCAAGGCGCAGCGCACCGCGGTGCAGGTCGGGCGGCGCCAGGGCACCTCGGTCGAGATCACCGACGGCCTGCCCGAAGGCGCCGAGGTGGTCACCGCCGGCCAGATCAAGTTGCGCGACGGTGCGCCCGTGCGCACCGTGGCCCCCGCCCGATAAGGCCGAGCGGCGATGATCCTCTCTGACATCTGCGTTCGCCGGCCGGTCTTCGCCACGGTGTTGTCGCTGGTGCTGATTCTCGTCGGCCTGGTGTCCTTCACGCGCCTCACGGTGCGCGAGTACCCGAAAATCGACGAGCCGGTGGTCACGGTCAGCACCCGCTACAGCGGTGCGAGCCCGGCGATCATGGAGTCGCAGGTCACCAAGCCGCTGGAGGATTCGCTCGCCGGTATCGAAGGCGTCGATGTGCTCACCTCAATCAGCCGGCAGGAGTCCAGCCAGATCTCGGTGCGTTTCCGCCTCGAACGCGACCCCGACAGCGCCGCCGCCGATGTGCGCGACCGCGTCTCGCGGGTGCGCCGGCGCCTGCCGGATGACGTGGACGATCCGGTCATCTCCAAGGTCGAAGCCGACGCCAGTCCCATCATCTATCTCGCCTTTTCGTCCGACCGTCATTCGCCGCTGGATGTCACCGACGTGGCCAGTCGCATCGTCAAGCCGCGCCTGCAGACGCTGCCCGGCGCCGCCGATGTGCGCGTGTTTGGCGACCGCGAATACGCCATGCGCATCTGGCTCGATCGCGACCGGCTGTCGGCCTACGGGCTGACCGTGCAGGACGTCGAAGCGGCCCTGCGCGCACAGAACGTCGAGGTGCCCGCCGGCCTGATCGAAAGCCAGTCGCGCGAGTTTGCCGTGGTGGCGCGCACCGACCTGAACAATGTCGGTCAGTTCGAGCAGGTGGTGGTGCGCGCGCCGATTGGTGCCGATGGCTATCCGGTGCGCTTGCGCGATGTGGGCCGGGTCGAGGTGGCGGCCGCCTCCGAGCGCACCTCGGCACACTTCAATGGCAAGCCGGCGGTGGCGCTGGGCCTCATCAAGCAGGCCACGGCCAATCCGCTTGATCTGTCCAAAGCCCTGCGCGAAGAGCTGCCGCGCATCTCCGACGGCCTGCCCGAGGGCATGACCGTCACCATCGCCAACGACTACACGGTGTTCATCGACCGCTCTATCAAAGCGGTGTTCATGACCATCGGCGAAGCCGTGCTGCTGGTGCTGGCGATCATCTTCTTCTTCCTGCGCAACTGGCGCGCCACGCTGGTGCCGCTGGTCACCATCCCGGTGTCGCTGATCGGCGCCTTCACCTTGATGCTGGTGATGGGTTTCTCCATCAACACGCTCACCTTGCTGGCGCTGGTGCTGGCCGTGGGGTTGGTGGTGGACGACGCCATCGTGGTGCTCGAGAACATCCACCGCCACCTCGAAATGGGCAAGACCCGCTTCCAGGCCGCGCTCGACGGGGCGAAGGAAATCGGCTTTGCCGTGGTGGCCATGACGCTCACGCTCGCCGCCGTTTACGCCCCCGTGGCCTTCATGACCGGCCGCACCGGCAAGCTGTTCATCGAGTTCGCGCTGACCCTCGCCGGCGCCGTGATCGTCTCCGGCTTCGTCGCGCTCAGTCTGTCGCCGATGATGTGCTCCAAGCTGCTCAAGCACGAGACCGGCCACGGCCGTGTTTACAACGCCATCGAAGTCGTACTGCTGGGCATGACCAACGGCTATCGCCGCATTCTGGGGGGCACGCTCAAGGCGCGCTGGCTGGTGCTGCTGGTGTTTGCCGCGGTGGTCGGCGCCTCGGGCTGGTTGCTCAACACGCTCAAGTCCGAACTCTCGCCGGTTGAAGATCGCGGTTTCATCATTGGCGTGTTCAGCGGCCCCGAAGGCGCCACCATCGACTACATGGACCGCTACACCCGCCAACTCGAAGCGCTGTATGCCGATACGCCGGACATCACCCGCTATTTCGTGGTCTCGGGTAGCCCCACCGTCTCGCAGGGCATCTCCTTTGGTGGCCTCAAGGATTGGGACGATCGCAGCACCTTGTCGCCGCAGATCGCGCGCAGCCTGCTGCCCGGCTTCCTGAGTGTGCCCGGCATTCGCGCCTTTCCGGTCACGCCGCCCTCGCTCGGCCAGAGCGCCCGTTCGCAGCCCATCAATCTGGTCATCGTCACTTCGGCCAGCTACACCGAGCTGGCCGAAGTGGCCGACACCATGCTGCAGGAAATGGCCAAGAACCCGCGCTTCATCGCCGCCGACATCGACCTCAAACTCACCAAGCCCGAGGTCTCCGTCAAGGTCGATCGCGACAAGGCGGCTGATCTGGGCGTGTCGGTCGAGCAGATCGGCCGCACGCTGGAGACCTTGCTCGGCGGCCGGCAAGTCACCCGCTTCAAGCGCGACGCCGAGCAATACGACGTCATCGTCCAGCTCGCCGCCGCCGACCGCAGCGTGCCCAACGACATCAGCGACATCTATGTGCGCGGCAGCAGCGGCGAGATGATCCCGCTCACCAGCCTCATTTCTGTCGACGAAGCCGTCGCCCCGCGCGAGCTCAACCACTTCGCCCAGCGCCGCGCCGTCACCATCACCGCCAACCTCGCCAACGACTTCGCCCTCGGCGAAGCCCTCACCGAACTCGAAAGCATCGCCGCCCGCGTGCTGCCCGCCGACTACGCCATCGACTACAACGGCCAGAGCCGCGAGTTCAAGATCAGCTCCGGCGGCTTGCTGCTCACCTTCATCCTCGCCGTGGTGTTCATCTACCTCGTGCTCTCGGCCCAATTCGAAAGCTTCCGCGACCCCTTCACCATCCTGCTCACCGTGCCCCTGTCCATGACCGGCGCGCTCGCCGCGCTGTGGATGACCGGCGGCACGCTCAACGTCTACAGCCAGATCGGTCTGGTCACGCTGATCGGCCTCATCACCCGCCACGGCATCCTCATCGTCGAATTCGCCAATCAACTGCGCGAACGCGGCGAAGCGCTGGTTATCGCCATCACCGACGCTGCCGTGCTGCGTCTGCGGCCGATCCTCATGACCACCGGCGCGACGATTCTCGGCGCGATTCCGCTCGCGCTGGCGACCGGCGCGGGGGCCGAGAGTCGGCAGCAGATTGGGTGGGTGATTGTTGGGGGCTTGGCGTTCGGCACGCTGCTGACGCTGTTCGTCGTGCCGGTCGTTTATACGCTCATCGCCCCGAAAACGCGGGAGGCCGCTGGCGCGTCTGGGCCGGCGGTCGCGGCCGAGTCGTAGGGCCGGTTTCAACCGGCCATCGGTTTTTTTCGGTCGTTGGTTTTACGACGGATCGTTGGCCGGGTCTCGCCCCGGCGGGCGAGTAACTTCTTTGTAGCGACAAAGAAGTCACCAAGAAAACGCCCCCGCTGTACCGCCGGCTTCGCCGGTTCCCTCACTACGCCCGCACCCGGCGGGTCGTGTCGCAAACTCGCCCTGTGGGCTCAAACAAGCGACACGACAATTCCCGCCGGCCACGCGCTCCGTTCGGCGGCACAGAAGGGGAAGGGCTCACGGGCTCGGCTTCGCCATCGCCCGTGCGGAAAAACGCCACCCCGTGGGCGGCTTGCCACCCACCATCGTGCCTGACGATGGTGGGCCGCGTCGTAGGGTGCAATACGCGCAGCCGTATTGCACCGTTCAACTGTTGGATTGGTGCAATGCCCTTCGGTTATTGCACCCTACGTGCTGACGCCGTGCCGGTTACCGAGGGGTAGGGCCGGTTTCAACCGGCCATCGGTTTTCGGTCGGGTATCGGCTTTTTAACGGATCGTTGGCCGGGTCTCGCCCCGGCGGGCGAGTAACTTCTTTGTCGCGACAAAGAAGTCACCAAGAAAACGCCCCCTCTGTACCGCCGGCTGCGCCGGTCCCCTCTCTACGCCCGCGCCCGGCGGGTCGTGTCGCAAACTCGCCCTTCGGGCTCAAACAAGCGACACGACAATTCCCGCCAGTCACGGGCTTCGTTCGGCGGTACAGAAGGGGAGAGGCGCGCGGGCTCGGCTTCGCCATCGCCAGCTCGGAAAAGCGTCACTCCGTAGGGTGGGCGGCTTGCCGCCCACCATCACGCTTTAAGATTCATGCGGGTGGGCCGCGTCGTAGGGCGCAACATGCGCAGCCGTATTGCACCGTTCAACCATTGGATTGGTGCAATGCCATTCGGCTTTCTCGCCCTGCGCGCTAATATCCAATTTGCAAACAACTGATGGCTACGGGATCTATGTCAGACAATTCAACAGACGAGGCAATAGAGTCGCTTCAGGGAACCGCAGCCTACAGCGATTTTCTTAAGTTCACCGTTGATACAGCGCTTTCAACGAGTGCCGTGATCGACAAGGTGGCAAGTTGGTACATGGTTGGAGTTGGGGCGACGCTGTCGTTAGCGATCTCAAATTCGAGCAACTTGGAGGCCCTGATCGGGGGGCGGGCGCTAAAGCACGTTCTTCTCTACTTGTTCGTCGCCGGACTCTTTGGGTTGCTTCAAAAGTATTGCGCGTTGCGAGTTGCCATTCGTGTCGCAGTAAATGAACGAATGGGTGGATTTCAGAAGCGCATCAATAAAGTGCTTGATGAACCCGGTGGGGTTTTTCGCGGAATGACTGACGAGGAAAAGTCAAAAGTGGCCCTTTTGGCTATTGGCAAAGGAATCATGATGTTCGTGCCGTGGTATCAGCGTTGGGCAGTTGGAAGTGCAATGCGAAAGGCTGCACTTGATCCGTTGATGAGTCACAGAGTGACGTCGGGATTTCTGAATCGTCAGTATTTCTATGGGTTTTCGCAGCTCTTCTTTTCAGGTGCGGCTGTTCTAATTCTTGCGTTTCATGTGTGAGGACGAATTTGGCGTTGCGCCCTCTGCCGCGCCAACCGGAGGATGCGCCGGGCGGAAAAAGGGGCTTCGCCTGTTTGAGCCCGCAGGGCGAGTTTGCGAAGCACCCCGCCCGGGGCGTCCGGAGGGCGGGGACCCCGAAGGGGCGCGAAAGTGGGCCGTGCTTCTTTGCCTAGCTTTCTTGCACGAGCAAGAAAGTAGGTCGCCCGCCGGGGCGAGACCCGGCCAATCCAAGCCGATCGAAGCCACCCAAGAATCAGGTCGCCGACAAACAAACCGCAAGCCCCCCAGCGCGGGAAGCGCAAATCAAATCACCGCCTGCCACCCCGCCGGGCCAAGAACAAACCGGTGATTCCCCACCGGATGAAACAAACTCTCGGCCATATGCCGTCGCCAGACGACAAGATGCACATGCCCCGGCGTCACATCCAGCTGATGAAAAAACAGCCCCTCTGAAGAATGCCGCCCCGAGGTCGGCGACCCGACCCCGATACCAATGGCGTTACGCCCGGCATTGGAGGCCAGCAACCGCACCTCGCTGCGATGCAGATGCCCCCATAGCAGCAGGTCGGCACCGCCCTCGTCGATGAGCAGGTTGCGCGCGATGTTGGCGCCGGCCATGCCGCCCTTGTTGCCGCGTTCGCGGGTGGCGAAGGGGTGGTGGGCGGCGGCGATGCGTAGTTGGCCGTCGCAGCCGCCGGCCAGCCACTGCGCGGCATCGCGGGCGGCGGCGCTGCGCACGCGACCGGAGCGCCAGGAGAGCGGGTTGGTGCTGTCGATGAGGGCCAGGCGCAGTTGCTGCCAGTCGACATGGCTGGTGGTGGCGTCGCCGATGTGGCGGCGGTAGCGGCCGCGCGGGGTGAATAGGCGGTGCCAGGGGCGGAACAGCGGCATGTCGTGGTTGCCGGGGATGGCCAGCCAGTCGCCGGGGAGCTGGTCGAAGAATTGCCGCGCGGCAATGAACTGGCTGTTGCGGGCGCGCTGGGTGAGGTCGCCGGTAATCAGTGTGAGCTGTGGCGACAGGCCGATGACGGCCTCGAGCAGCATTTGCGCGGCGCCGGGCGCTTGGGCACCGAAATGCAGGTCGGAGAGGTGGACCAGCCGCAGGGCTGGCGAGGCGGGGGTCATGCGCTTGATTCTAACGGATCGGGCCGGACGACTTGCAGGGCGTCGGTCTGGTATTGCAGCTGCAGGGGCAGACGGCATTTGATGAGTTCGCCGTCAATCGACACGCGCAGGCGCCGCCGCCGTCGAAGGATGTCGACGGTGGCGTCTTGCAGTGCGGTGAGCTCGAAAGTGGGCGCGTCGGACAGCCGCCCGAACAGCGCCTTGAAGGCGGCGGCGAGCACATGGCGGCGGCCCTGGTGGCGCATCAGCACCAGGCCGAGCGCGCGGCCGTCGCATTGCTCGGCGAATTCGGCATCGACGGCGGCCAGTGGCAGCGGGTTGGCGCCGAAGAACACGGCGTTGGCGTGGCCGTGCTTGGTGTCGCCGTCGGCCGTCAGGCGCAGCTTGAGGATGGGGTAGCGGTTGAACAGCGTGGCGATGCCAGAGAGCACCGCGGTGACGCGGCTGCGCCCGAGCACGGCGGTGTGGCGTTCGCGTGCGGCGATGATGCGGGTGTAGAGGCCGAAGGCGGCGTGGTTGAAGAACAGCAGGCCGTTGATGTCGCCGCAGGGGGTGGGGCGGGCGTGGCCGGTGACGGCCAGCCGGGCAGCTTCGGCCACGTCGAGCGGGATGCCGAGATGGCGGGCGACGAGGTTATAGGTGCCGGTGGGGATGATGGCCAGCGGCTTGCCGCGGGCGCGGGCGTGCTGGGCCACGGTGCGCACCGTGCCGTCGCCGCCGACCGCCACTACCAGATCGGCGACGGTGGCGGCGCGCTGGCAGACACGCTCGAGCCGGCTGGATTTGCGCGGCTGGAACCACAGCAGACGGCCCGCGTCGGCCGGCAGGGCGGCTTCGATGCGGGCGCGCAGGTCGTCGTCGCGGCCGTTGGCCGAGCGGGCATTCACAACGATGGCGATGGTGCGTTGGGTCATGCGGTAGCCGAATCGGTGCGCTCAGGAGACAATATCGTGCTTTGCGGCCGCCCGGCCGCGTGATTGCAGCATCATAAACCGCATGCCTCCCTTTGTTCGCAAGCACGCCGAGCGCTTCTCGGCCTGGCTGATCCTGTTGATGATGGTGTTCGCGCTGAGCACCGGCGCCCGATTGCCGGTGCCCGCGTGGCTGGCGGGGGTGTGCGCATGGGCGGCCTGCGCGCTGTTGTGGCCGAGTCTGGATAAGCGTCAGCGGGGCACGGCGGCGGTGCTGATTGGCATTGGTCTGATCGCCTTGGGCTGGGCCGGCTGGCACAGCGGACATTGGCCGTGGCAGGGCGTGCTGACGCAGAACATGGCGCTGCTTGGCATGTTGGCAGCGGTGAGTTTTTTGCAGCTGATTGGCCTGGCCGGCGATGACCGGCCGCTGCCGCGCGGCCCGGGCGCACTGTGGCGTACCTTGGGCGGGGTGCATGTGTTTGGCGCGGTGATCAACCTGTCGGCGGTGTTCATCATGGCCGACCGCATGAGCGGCGCCACCCAGCCCTCGCTGACCCAGACCAAAGCGCTGACCCGCGCCTTTCTGGCGGCGGCGCTGTGGTCGCCTTTTTTTGCCGCGACGGCGGTGGCGATTACTTATGCGCCCGGCGCCACGCTGGGCGAGATGGCACTGGCCGGCGTGCCGCTGGCGCTGGCGCTCAATTATCTCGCCGGGCGCGATCTGCTCAAGCACGCGCCCGAGGCGCAAGATTTTGTCGGCTACCCGATGCGCCCGTCGGCGCTGTGGGTGCCGGCCACGCTGGCGCTGATGGTGATCATTGGTCACTACTTCTGGCCGCACTGGACCACGCTGGCCATCGTGTCGCTCTGTGCGCCGTTGATGGCGGTGGGCGTGGTGCTGACGCGTTCGGGCGTTGCGGCCGGCGCGACAGCGGTGGCGCGCCATGTGCATCTGCGCCTGCCGGCCATGCGCGGCGAGCTGACGCTGTTTCTGGCGGCGGCGGTGTTTGCGACCGGGCTGGACGCCTTGATCGCCACCCAGGGCGGCAGCCTGACGCCGGCGCATTTCGGGCCGATTCAGTCGGCGCTGGTGCTGGCGGGCATGATCGGGCTGTGCGTGATTGGCGTGCACGCGGTCATCTCGATCGCCATGGTGTCGGCCTGGCTGGCACCGATCTCGCCCGATCCGATGCTGCTGGCGGCGGTGTTCACCCAGTGCTGGGCGATTGGCCTGGCGGTGAGCCCGATGTCAGGCATCCACCTCGCGCTGCAGGGGCGCTACGGCGTGTCGGCCGGTGCGATGGCGCGGGGCAACGCCCGTTATTGCCTGCAGGCCTACGGTGCCGCCGTGCTGGTGCAGGCGGCGATTGCCGTGTGGCGCGGCGTGCCCTTCTGAGCGCGTTTTATTTGGCGGCGGTGTCGGTGACCAGGGTTTGCGTGGAGCTGACGCAATAGTGCTGCTTGGCGGCGGATTCTGTTTTGACGGCGGTGCAGTCGGCGAGGGCGGCGATCGGCGTGGCGGTCAAAACGCCATCGATGACCGTCAGTTCATAGGCATGGCGCGGCGCGGTTGAGGCGGCGGCGTGCGAGAAGCGGGCGAACTGCTGGCTGCCTTGCAGGCACTGGATCTGCTGCACATTGGCGCCGCCCGACTTGAGAATGGCGCCGATGGCGGTGGCGCGGGTCTCGCACTCGGCCTGATTGGCGGTGCTCACGAAGGCGGCCGAAAGCTGCCCGTCGGCCAGCAGGGTGAGGATGAGCATGATGTGTCCGAGCGCCATGGCGGGAGTCCTGTGAGGTGATTGGGCGGGATTGTCGCCGCTGTGGCGGTGGGGCGTCCAGTCGTTCGAGGCCGGATGAATCCGGCCCTACGGCGCACGGCGCGTCGACATCCCGCGTAGGGCCGGATTCATCCGGCCGCAGGCGTCATGCAATTCAAGGCGGCGCGAGTAGACGTCGGGCGGTGTCGACGACCTGGCCCACCACGGTGGCGTCGTCGCAGGGGACCACGGCCAGGTCGCCCCAGTCTTCAACAAACTTGCGCTGCCAGGTGAGTTGCCGCTTGGCGAGCTGGCGGGTGGCGGCGATGCCTTTGTCGCGAAACGTGGCGGCGTCAGTCAGGCCGTCGAGATGCTCCCAGGCCTGGCGGTAGCCGACGCAGCGCATGCTGGGCATCTCGAGTGTGAGTGCGTACTTGGCGCGCAGGGTGCGGACCTCATCGATAAAGCCCGCGGCGAGCATGGCGTCGAAGCGCGCTTCGATGCGCCGGTGCAGCACGCTGCGGTCGGTCGGCGCCAGCGCGATGCCGACAAAGCGGAAGGGCGGCGCGGTCATCTCGCGGCGGGCGTAGCTTTCGGCCAGCGGTCGGCCGGTGAGGCGCACGATCTCGAGGGCGCGCTGGATGCGTTGGGCGTCGTTGGGCTGCAGGCTGGCGGCGGCCGCCGGGTCGAGCCGGGCCAGCGCGGCGTGCATGGCCGGCCAGCCGAACTGGCGGGCGTCGGCATCGATATGGGCGCGCAGTTCGGCGTCGGCTTGTGGCAAATCGGACAGGCCCTCGCGCAGTGCCTTGAAGTAGAGCATGGTGCCGCCGGCGAGTACCGGCAGGCGGCCGCGGGCGGTGATCTCGGCCATCAGGCGCAGCGCGTCGTCGCGGAACTTGGCGGCCGAGTAGGCTTCTTCTGGGGAGAGGATGTCGATCAGGTGATGCGGGCACACCGCTTGCTCGGCGGCGCTCGGCTTGGCGCTGCCGATGTCCATGTCGCGGAACACCAGGGCGGAGTCGACGCTGATGATCTCGATCGGCAGGTGTGCGGCCAGCGCCAGCGCGCTGGCGGTTTTGCCGCTGGCGGTGGGGCCGAGCAGGAGCAGGGCGGGTGGCAGCGTGTGCATGGGCGCCATTCTACCGGGGGCGGCGATGCGCAGTGGTGGTCGATTCGGGTAGGCTTGCGCCCCTGGCAACTGAGGATGATCAAACGATGAAGGATGGATTCCGGGCGCTTCAGCGAACGATGCTGTGGCTGCTGTGCTGGGTCGGCGTGTCCGGCACGGCGATGGCGGCGCCCACGCTGTGGGAGGTGCGCGATGCCGAGGGCGGCGTGCGCGCCTATCTGTTTGGCGCCATTCATCTGTGCCACGCGGCCTGTTACCCGTTGCCGGCGGCAGTGGAGGCGGCGTTTGCCTCGGCCGACCGCACCGTGTTCGAACTGGATGTGAGTGATCCGTCGCTGGCGCGCACGCTGGTCAAAGCAGGGCGCTTGCCCGACGGTCAGACGCTCAAGTCGCTGATGCCCGCCGACTTGTACGCCCAGGTGCACGACGCCTCGAAGGCGGTGGGCATGCCGGTGAGCCAGGTGCAGACCATGCAGCCGTGGTTTGCGTCGACACTGTTGATGGCGCTGGCCGCGCATCAGGCGGGTTTCTCGACCGAGGCGGGCGTCGACGGCGTGCTGCAGTCACGTGCGCGGGCGGCCGGCAAGCCGGTGTTGGCGCTGGAAACCCCGGCCCGCCAGATTGAAGCGCTGTCGGCCGGCGGTGAGCGGGCGCAGCAGGCGGCCTTGCGCCAGACCGTCGACCTGATCGCCAGCGGTGAGATGGCCGATTACCTCACGCGCATGGTCGCTGTGTGGCAAAGCGGTGACGACGCGGCCTTGCAGGCGATCATGTTTGAAGGCGCGGACCGTGACGCCGTGGCGCCATTGTTCGCCACCCTGATCGACGCGCGGAATGCGGAAATGACCGATCAGCTCGAAGCCCTGATGGCGCAGCCCGGCGTGCTCTTCGTGTCGGTCGGCGGCGGCCATCTGGTCGGCGCGCAGGGGATTCCGGCCGCGCTGGCGGCGCGGGGCTGGCAGGTGATTCGGCGATAGAGACGTCGGTTTCGTAGGGCGGAAGAGCGAAGCGTCATCCGCCATCGGTGCCGCTTTGGGGCCTTGTTTGGCAGATGACGCTGCGCTCTTCCGCCCTACGGGGCTTTGCCGTGCCACGGTGCAGGGCCGGATTCATCCGGCTTCGGTCCTTGGTTGCGACGTGCCGCTGGCGGGTTGAAACCTGACCTGCTGCCCGCGCTGACGGCCGCCCGGGTAGGGCGGATAAGCGCAGCGCATCCGCCAAGCAACGTCCCAATGCGGCACCGATGGCGGATGCGCCTTCGGCTTATCCGCCCTACGGGCCTCCCCTGCGGTGGTTACTGCCCGCGCAAGAAAAACCGATCCAGCTCGGCCATCGAGAACTGCGTCCAGGTCGGGCGGCCGTGGTTGCATTGGTCGGCGCGGTCGGTGGCTTCCATCTGGCGCAGCAGCGCGTTCATTTCCGGAATGGTCAGCGTGCGGTTGGCGCGCACGGCGCCGTGGCAGGCCATGGTGGCGAGCAGCTCGTTGCGCCGCGCGGTGATGACCTCGGTGGCGGGCATGTCGTCGAGTTCGGCGAGTACCGAGCGGGTCAGTTCGCCGACGTCGGCGCTGGCGAGCAGGGCCGGCACGGTGCGTACCGACAAGGCGGTCGGGCCGGCGGGGGAGATTTCGAAACCCATGCCGGCGAGCGCGTCTTCGCAGGCTTCGGCGGTGGCCATCTCGCGCGCCGACACCGACAGCACGGCGGGGATCAGCAGGCGTTGAATGGACGGCGTGCCGTCGAGCACGGTCTTGAGGCGTTCGTACAGAATGCGCTCGTGGGCGGCGTGCATGTCGACCAGCACCATGCCCTGCGCGTTCTGCGCCAGGATGTACACGCCATGCAACTGGGCCAGCGCGAAGCCGAGCGGCGGGGCCTCGCCGGTTTGTTCGGGCGGCATGGCGGGGGCGGTATAGCTGCCCTGCGTGCGCGACTCGGTCGGCCGGGCGCTGCTGGCGAAGTCGTAGTAGTTGCGTGCGGCCGACTCCATGGCCAGCGGGCTTTGCACGGGCGTGGGGGCGTAGTGGCCGAAGGCGGCGGCCGGTGGCGCGCCGGTGGGCGCGACCGGCGCGGTCGGCACAAAGGCGTCGCCACCCGCCTCGGCGGCGCCGGAGTGGCCGAGCGCGCGTTCGACGGCGTGATAGACAAACTGATGCACGGCGCGCGATTCGCGGAAGCGTACTTCGATCTTGGCCGGGTGCACGTTCACATCGACGGTGCGCGGATCGATCTGCAAGAACAGCACATAGGCCGGATGCCGGCTGCCATGGAGGATGTCGCGGTAGGCCTGGCGGATGGCGTGGGTGATGAGCTTGTCACGCACGAAGCGGCCATTGACGAAGAAGTACTGCGCGTCGCGGCTGGCGCGGGAGTAGGCGGGCAGGGAGGCGAAGCCGGTGAGTTGCAGCGGGCCGGCCTCGACGCTGACCGCGCGGGCGTGTTCGAGAAAATCGTCGCCCATCAGCAGGCCGACGCGGCGGGTCATGTCGCTGGCCGGCAGGCGGTGGCTGACCCGGCCGTTGTGGGTGAGCTGCATGGCGATGTCGGGCCGGGCGAGGGCGACGCGGCGGAAGGCTTCGTCGCAATGGGCGAACTCGGTGCCTTCGGTTTTGAGAAATTTCCGCCGTGCCGGGGTGTTGTAGTAGAGCTCTTGCACATCCACGACGGTGCCGTGGTTGAGCGGGGCGGGTTCGGGCGCGCGGCCGGTGCCTTCGACCCGCCAGGCGTGGCCGGCGCCGCGGGCGCGGCTGGTGATGCTGGTGCGCGCGACGGACGCGATGGCGGCCAGCGCCTCACCGCGGAAACCCATGGTGGCAACCGATTCGAGATCTTCGAGCGAGGCGATCTTGCTGGTGGCGTGGCGCTCCAGCGCGAGGGCGAGGTCGCCCTTGTCGATGCCGCAGCCGTCGTCGCTGATGCGGATGCGCCGCACGCCGCCGGCTTCGAGCAGCACCTCGATGGCCTGAGAGTCGGCATCGACGGCGTTTTCGAGCACTTCCTTGAGCACCGAGGCGGGGCGTTCGACGACTTCGCCGGCGGCGATCTGGTTGATGAGCGGGTCGGAGAGGCGGTGAATCGCAGGCATGGGCAGGCAGTGAATCGTGTCAGAGGCAACGGTGCCGGTTGCAGGAGTCGTCCCCCCAACCGACGGCTTCGGTATGATACGCGCTGCCCACTCTATTGCGCCGCGTCATGGAACTGATTGCCCAATTCATCGATATCGTCCTGCACCTCGACAAATACCTTGCCGTGGTGCTGGCAGACTATGGCAACTGGATCTACGCGATCCTGTTTCTGATCATCTTCTGCGAAACCGGCCTGGTGGTGACGCCTTTCCTGCCGGGCGACTCGCTGCTCTTCGTGGCCGGCGCGCTGGCGGCGACGGGTGGCATGGATATCACGATTCTGATCACCACGCTGTTTGTGGCAGCCGTGCTGGGTGACAACACCAACTACTGGATCGGCCGCTCGATCGGGCAGCGGGTGTTCCGTTGGGAGCAGTCGCGCTTTTTCAACCGCGCGGCCTTCGACAAGACGCACTCGTATTTTGAATCGCATGGTGGCAAGACGATCATCATCGCGCGCTTTTTGCCGATCTTCCGCACCTTCACGCCCTTCGTGGCCGGGGTGGCGAAAATGACTTACTCGCGATTCTTGCCGTTGGACATTCTCGGCGGCGCGATCTGGATCGGCTCGCTGTGCCTGGCCGGCTACTGGTTCGGCAATATCCCTTTCATCAAGAACAATCTGAGCTTCGTGATTCTCGGCATCATCGCGATTTCGCTGGTGCCCATCGCGATTGGCTGGCTGCGTCATCGGCGCACGGCGAGCCAGGCGGGCTGAGCCGATGCGTGCGGTGATCCTGAGCCTGGTGTGCGCCGTCCTGGCGGGCTGCGCCGCACCGGGTTCCGGGCCTTCACCGCGAATGGATCGGGGTTTTACGTTGTCGGGGCTGGCCAAGTCGGATATCGACAAGGTCTCCGAAATTCATCACCACCATCTGTTTCAGTCGCTGCGGCGGCTGACACTCAAGCTCTACCGCCGCAACCCGGCCGAATGGCGCAAGCGGGGCCTGGCGAGCGCCGAGGCGGCGGTGGCCGATCTGTTTGACCGCGACCATCGCTGGCGGCTGGAGGCGCTCAATTACCGCCACGGCGCCGAGGCGATCCAGATTGCGCTCACGCCGGACTATCCGGGCGATCGCGTGCAGGCCTTTGTGACCGGCATGGTGAGCATGGTGCAGAAGGCGTTGGGCGAGCGCGGCGAGTTCTATATGTTCGACAAGGTGGACCCGCAGCGGGTGTACAATGCCGCCCGAAATGTTGAGGTGGCCGCCTGGAAGCTGGGTCAGGCGCGCGACGCGCTCGGGCATGTGTTGCTCTTGAGTAACGAAATGGAACCCGTGGCCAATTTGAGCTTCGAACGTGAGTTCGGTCGCCAGATCGGTTTGCTCGATGCGCTGGCCGATGTGCACGCCGAGCGCGACGGGCGCACCCTGACCCGTGTCATCCAGAACGCCGCCACAGCCGTTTTCCTCCCTTTGTAATTGTTCGCCGGCGACGGGGTTTGCCCCGCGTCACATCGCCGGCCAGAGCGAGTCCCATGAAATCCATCGTCATCCTTATTTCGGGTCGTGGCAGCAATATGGAAGCCATTGTGCAGGCGGCCATTCCCGGTGCGCGCATTGCCGCGGTCATCAGCAACCGGCCGAACGCCGGCGGGCTGGCCTTTGCTGCCGCGCAAGGCATTGCCACCGCCGTGGTCGATCACACCGCCTATGCCGACCGCGCCGCCTTTGATGCCGCGCTGGCCGCGGTGATCAACCGCCATGCGCCTGATCTGGTGGTGCTGGCGGGTTTCATGCGGGTGCTGACCCCCGATTTCGTGCGTCAGTACGAAGGCCGACTGATCAACATCCACCCCTCGCTGCTGCCGTCATTTACCGGCCTGCATACGCATCAGCGCGCGCTGGAGGCGGGTGTGCGGGTGCACGGCACGACGGTCCATTTTGTGACCGCCGAACTCGATTGCGGCCCGATCATCATCCAGGCCGTGGTGCCGGTGATGGCGGGCGACGACGAGGCGGCGCTGAGCGCACGGGTGCTGGCGCAGGAGCACCGCATCTTCCCGCAGGCGGTGCGCTGGATTGTCGAGGACCGGGTCAGCATCGATGGCAGCGTGGCCCGGGTGGCTGGCGTGCGCGAACCCGGCGTGCTGATCAGCCCGCCGCCGGAGGACGTGTGATGCGCCCCGGCGCGCGGTGGTTGGTGCTGTGTGGCCTGGTGCTGAGCGTGTTGGCGGGGGCGGCGCCGGCCAATCCGGCGATGTCCGAAGCCCGCGAAGACGCTGCGCCATGGCCGACCCAGGGGCGCATCATCTACCGTATCTATCATGGCGACAGCGGTATCCAGATCGGCCGCGCGACGCATACCTGGTGGCATGACGATGGCCGCTACTGGATGGAGTCGTTGGTTGAAACCACCGGCCTGGCGGCGCTGCTCAAGGACTTCCGTTACCAGCAGCGCAGCGAAGGTGCCGTGACGGCGCAGGGCTTGCGCCCCGAGCGATTCAGCGTTGACCAGCGTGGCAAGCCGCATCAGGAAGCTCGCTTCGACTGGGTCGGCGCGCAGGTGCGCATCAATCGAGGGGACAGCAAACGTCAGGCACCGATCGTGGCCGGCGATCAGGATATTCTCAGCATCGCACACCAGTTGGCGCAGCCGGGCGCGCCAAAAGCGCCGGTGTCGCTGACCGTGGTGAGCAACAAATCTGCCGCTGTGGCCAAAGTGCGCGACCTGGGCGACGCGACGGTGCGTTTGCCGCTCGGCCAGATGCCAACCCGGCATTTTGCGGTGCACTCCGACGACGGCAAAGTGAAGATCGACATCTGGCTGGCCGCCGGTCAGCACTGGCTGCCGGTACGTATCCGGATCGAGAACCGCAAGGGCGAGATTCTCGATCAGCAAGCCGAGCATCTGGTGCTCGGCGAACCCGCACAAGGGAACCCATCATGAGCGCGCCATTGCCCGCTGTGCTACATCAACACACCGCCCGTTTGCTTGACCAGTTGCTGCAGTTTGCGCACCCGGCCGACGCCACGGTGCAACAGTATTTCCGAAAGAATACAGCCCTCGGCAGCCGTGATCGCGCCCGTGTGGCCGACGCGGTGTTTGGCTGTTTGCGTCATCTGCGTCGGGTGCGTCACGCCGCGGGCGAGGGCGCAAGCGCCGATGCCTTGGTGGATGCGTGGGCCCGCGGCGCCTGGGCGGCGATCGATCCGGCCACGCTGAGCCCTGCTGAGCGCGCCGACCTGCCAGACTGGCTGATGGCGCGCTGGCCGTGGCCGGCGGGCGAGGTGGCGTCGGCGGTGGCCGAGGCCTTCAACCAACCCGCGCCGCTCGACTTGCGGGTGAATATCGTCAAAGCCAAGCGCGACGCAGTGCAGGCCGCCTTGGCCGCTGCCGGCATCGAGACCGTCGCCGGCCGCTGGGCGCCGCATGCGCTGCGCGTGGTCGGCAAGCCCGCGCTGCAGCGTCATCCGCTGATGGTGGATGGCAGCATCGAGGTGCAGGACGAAGGCAGCCAGTTACTCGGCCAGTTGCTGGGCGCGCGACGCGGTGAGCAGATCGTCGATTTTTGCGCCGGCGCCGGGGGCAAGAGCCTGCAGATCGGCGCGCAGATGCGCAACACCGGCCGGGTGCATGCGTTTGACGTGTCGGCCGGGCGTTTGTCGGAGCTCGCGCAGCGGGCGAAACGGGCAGCGCTGGGCAATGTACAGCCGATGGCGATTCGTGACGAAAACGATGTGCGTTTGAGCCGGCTGGCCGGCAAGGTTGACCGGGTGCTGGTCGATGCCCCGTGCTCGGGCCTCGGTACGTTGCGGCGCAATCCCGATCTGAAGTGGCGTCAGGGGCCGGAGCAGCTGGCCGAAAAAGCTGTCTTGCAAGGCGCGATTCTCACCGCCGCCGCGCGATTGGTGAAGCCGGGCGGCGTGCTGGTGTATGCCACCTGCAGCATGATGGCCGAGGAAAACATGGGGGTGGTCGACGCTTTTCTCTCCGAGCACCCGGATTTCGCCATCGAGCCGGCCTTGGTGGCGCTGGCCAAGCAGGGGGTCGAATTGCCCGACAATGGGCGATCCACGCTCTTGCTTGACCCCTTCCATCACGACACCGACGGCTTCTTTGCGGCACGCATGGTGCGATGCGCCTGAGGCTTCGCGTCGCCTTGCTGTGCCTGCTCTGGCCGTTGGCGGCGCCCGCTGCGCTCGGGCCGGTGCGCGCCGATGGGCGTATCGAGGTGTTGTTTGCACCGCATGACCCGGTCGAGGCGCGGCTGATTGCCCTGATCGGGCAGGCGCGGCGTAGCGTGCGGGTGCAGAGCTATATCTTTACCCGCAAGCCGGTGGCCGAGGCGCTGGTGGCTGCGCGGGGTCGCGGCGTGGATGTTCAGGTGCTGGCCGATGCCCGCATGAACCAGCGCGGCAAGAATGCCTTGCCGCTGCTGCTCGCCGCCGGCGTGCCGGTGGCGCTGGAGACGGCATACAGCGCGGCGCACAACAAGGTGATCCTGATCGACGCGGATGAGACGCAGTCGGTGGTGATTACCGGCTCGTACAACTTCACCTGGTCCGCCGGGCGCAAGAATGCAGAGAATGTGATGGTCGTCTATGGGCATCGCGAGGTGGCGCTGGCCTACCGAGACAATTGGCGGCGCCACTGGCAGGCCGCCACGCCCGTCGGACGCTTGCCCGTCAAGTTGGTCAATTGATCGCATGGGGGGTCGTGGCGGCGTGTTTTTTTGCGCTGGCGCGGGCGCGATCGGGCTTCACGTATAATCGGCTGATTACCGCCTGATGAAAGGACGCGCGCTCGCATGATTTCCGGTTTGTTTGATTTGCCCTGGTGGGGTTATGTGGTGGTCGCGCTCGGCCTGACGCATGTGACGATCGCCTCCGTCACCATCTTCCTGCATCGCCATCAGGCGCATCGCGCGCTGGAATTGCACGCGATTCCGAGCCATTTCTTCCGCTTCTGGTTGTGGCTGACCACGGGCATGGTGACCAAGGAGTGGGCCGCCATCCATCGCAAGCATCACGCCAAATGCGAAACCGTGGACGATCCCCACAGCCCGCAGACCCGCGGCTTGAAGAAAGTGCTTTGGGAGGGCGCCGAGCTCTACCAGATTGAGGCAAAGAACCAGGAAACGCTCGATCGCTACGGCCACGGCACGCCCAACGACTGGCTCGAGCGCAACATCTACACGCGCAACACGGTTGGCATCAGCCTGATGCTGGTGATCAACCTGGTGCTGTTTGGCGCCCTGGGTCTGACCATCTGGGCGGTGCAGATGATCTGGATCCCGTTTTTCGCAGCCGGCGTCATCAATGGCGTGGGCCACTTCTGGGGCTATCGCAATTTCGATTGCGCCGATGCCTCGCGCAATCTGGTGCCCTGGGGCATCCTGATTGGTGGCGAAGAACTGCATAACAATCATCACTCCTTTGCCACGTCGGCCAAACTGTCGGCGCGCTGGTACGAGTTCGATATTGGCTGGATGTATATCCGCCTGCTTCAGTTGGTGGGGCTGGCCAATCCAAAGAAGGTGATACCGCTGCCCAGGTTCGGCGAGGCGCGCCTGGTGCCCGACGGAGAGATGCTGCGCGTGATCATCACGCATCGCTACGACGTGATGACGCGCTATCTGCAGACGCTGCGTCAGACCTACCAGGAAGAGATCGAGACCTTGCGCCAAAAGCACGCGGGCACTTTCCAGTTGCGTACGGGCGAGCTGGTTCGACTGCTGCAAAAAGAATCGGACACCTTGCCCGCCGAGCAGGAGGCGCAGCGTGTTGCGGCCCTGGCGCATAGCGAGCGGCTGGCCTTGCTGGAGCGGATGCGCACTGAATTGGCGAGCTTGTGGGCGCGCTCGTCCACATCGTCAGATCAGCTGCTCGCGCAATTGCGCGACTGGATCGAGCGCGCCGAGCAAAGCGGGATCGCGCAGCTGCAGGAGTTTTCCCATCGGCTGCGGTGCTACGCGGCTTGATCTTGATGCGTGTGATGAGGCGCCCCGGCAAGCGCGCCGGCCCGCGCGCTTGAGGAACGGCGGCGTGTCGCGCATTTTGCTGTTCAACAAGCCCTTCGACGTGTTGTGTCAGTTTTCGCCCGAAGGGGCGCGGGTGACGCTGAAGGACTTTATCGATGTGCCGGACGTCTATCCCGCCGGCCGGCTCGATGCCGACAGCGAAGGTCTGCTGGTGTTGACCGACAACGGCGGCATACAGCACCGGATCGCCGATCCGCGCCACAAAGCGCCGAAAACCTATCTCGCGCAAGTCGAAGGCATCCCCGACGAGGCGGCGCTGGCGGCCTTGCAAGCCGGCGTCAATCTGGGCGATTTTCGTACCGCGCCGGCACACGCGCGAATCGTTGATGCGCCTGCGTGGCTGTGGCCGCGGACGCCACCGATTCGCGAGCGCAAGGCGATACCGACCTGCTGGATTGAACTGGTGCTGCGCGAAGGCAAGAACCGTCAGGTGCGGCGAATGACGGCCAAGGTCGGCTTCCCGACGTTGCGCCTGATCCGCACGCGCATTGGCGACTGGTCGCTGGCCGATCTGGCGCCTGGCGCCTGGTGTGATGTGGCGGTGCCCAAAGCGCTGGTCGGCGCGTCGTCATCGTCGCGCGGCAGACGATAAGCACCGAAGCGGTTATGCTTTGCGCCGAATTATCGCTGCGCCCGCGCACCTGAGTGCGGGCGGGCAAACGAAACGTCGATTTCGTGCCCAAGCGGCCTGAACCCCTTGTTTTGACGGAGTCTGTGTGACAGATACAACCATTGCGACCATTGCTGCCATCGGTGTTGTCGGCGGCGCTTGCCAATGGCTGGCCTGGCGGATGCGTCTGCCGGCGATCTTGTTTTTGCTGATTGCCGGCATTGTTGCCGGGCCGATCGGCGGATGGCTCGACCCCGACGCCTTGCTGGGCGATTTGCTGTTCCCCTTTGTCTCGCTGGCGGTGTCGGTGATCCTGTTCGAAGGCAGCCTGACGCTCAAGTTCTCTGAAATTCGCGGCATCGAGAAAGTGGTGCGCCGTTTTGTGACCACCGGCGCGCTGGTGACCTGGGTGATCGTCACTCTGGCCACGCAATGGATTACTGGCATCTCCTGGGGCCTGGCCACCTTGTTTGGTGCGGTGATGGTGGTGACCGGCCCGACCGTGATCGTGCCCATGCTGCGCACGGTGCGCCCGACCATGCACATTGCCAACGTGCTGCGCTGGGAAGGCATCGTGATCGACCCGATCGGTGCGCTGCTCGCGGTGCTGGTCTATGAATTCCTGATTTCATCCGGCACGGCAGGGGGCGCGGTCGGCGCCACGCTGATCGTGTTCCTGAAGCTGATTTCGGTCGGTTCGCTGACCGGTATCGGCGTGGGCTATCTGGTCGGTGAGGCCTTGCGCCGCGACTGGTTGCCGCACTACATGTTCAACGTGGCCACGCTGGCGGCGGTGATGGGGGCGTTTGCGCTGTCGAACGCGCTGTCGCATGAATCGGGTCTGCTGGCGGTGACGGTGATGGGGATCTACCTCGCCAACCGCAAGGGGGTGCCGGTGGAGGAGATTCTCTCCTTCAAGGAAAGCCTGAGCCTGCTGCTCATCACCGCCTTGTTCATCCTGCTCGCCGCGCGACTCGATCTGAGTCTGCTGCTGGGGCTGGGCTGGGGCGCGGTGCAGATCTTCCTGGTGGTGCAGTTTGTGGCGCGGCCGGTGAATGTGCTGGTGTCGACGCGCGGCTCCAGTCTGAGCTGGCGCGAGCGTGGTTTGCTGGCGTGGATTGCCCCGCGCGGTATTGTCGCGGCCGCGGTGATCGCGCTGTTCTCGCTTCAGCTTGAGCAAAAAGGCTATGCCGAGGCCGTGTTGCTGGTGCCGCTGACCTTCGTGATCATTATCGGCACGGTGGTGTTGCAGAGCCTGACCGCCGGCCCGCTGGCGCGACTGCTGAATGTCGCCGAGCCCGGCTCGGGCGGCTTCCTGATCGTGGGCGCAAACCCGCTGGCGCGGGCCATTGCCAAGGCCTTGACTCAGAACGATGTGTCGGTGCGGCTGACCGACATGTTGTGGGACAACGTGAGCCGCGCCCGCATGGCCGGCCTGCAGACTTACTATGGCAACCCGCTGTCCGAGCACGCCGAGGTGTACCTCAATACGGCGGGTCTGGGCCGGGTGCTGGCGATGACTGCCGACGAGCACTTGAATGAACTGGCGTGTACGCGTTTCAAGGGCGACTTCGGACCGAAGCGGGTGTTTGCGCTGCGCGTCGGTGCGCGCGAAAAAGGGCGCAAGGCCGTGTCGCTGGCCGGTCTGGAGGCTTTTGGCGAGGGCAACAATTTTGTTGAGCTGTCACGCCGCCTGGCGCGTGGGGCGGAAATACGTCAGACCAACATCAGCGAGGCATTCAGCTTCGAACAGTTCAGCAACAACTATGGTGAGCGCGCGGTGCCGCTGTTTGCGATCGACCCGAAGGGCCGCGTGGAGGTTTTTGCGACCGAGGCCGAGGTTCAGCCGAAGCCTGGCTGGATGGTGCTGGCGCTGGTGGATGCCGACCCCGACGAATACAAACGACCGGCCAAGGCTGAAAAATCAGACAGCAAGGCCGAAAAGACCGAGGCCAAGACGCAGTGATCCGCCTCAGGAGGCTCTGACGCGGCTTTGCTTCGGCACATGCTGGACCAGAAAGTCCATCTGGTCTGCCAGGATGTGACGATTCGACAAAATCAGGTATTCGGCCTTGTTGGGCACGTAGGGCGTGTACAGCAAGGTCATGCCCGCGTGCTCGGGGCGCCGGTTGTCCTTGCGCTGATTGCAGCCGCGACAGGCAGTGACCACGTTCATCCACACATCTTTTCCCCCGCGCGAGACGGGCTCGATATGGTCGCGGGTCAGCAGTGCGCCGGGCAGGGTGCTGCCGCAGTAGGCGCAGGTGTGGCGGTCGCGGTGGAAGAGTTCTCGATTCACCAGTGGCGGGATCTGCCGGAAGCTGGCCGGCCGCAGTGCCTGTCCCTTGATGGCGATGATGCTCTGGCTGCTGATCGATGAGCGCTCACCGGTGATCCGGCTCGTGCCGCCCCAGATATGGAAGGCCTGTGCGCCGATTGACCACGCCACCATGTTGCGGGCGTGATAGGTGCACGCCGCCTGCCAGCTGACCCAGCGATGCGGGTGCCCATGCATGTCCAGTGTCAGAATCCACGGACGGGCTGCGGGTCGAATGACCTGCGTGTGGGTTGCTTGGACGGCATGCATGGTTCGATCGCGCTCCCGGGGTGAGATGTTGCAATCTGACAAGGCAGTGTGACACCTCTGTGTTTGAGGCGCCAGATGCGGCTTAGGTTCCTTCTTTGGTGTGGCTGTGCAGCAGGCTCAGATCCTGTGCATGCGTGCCGTACTGCCCATTGCGGCGATCTTCAAAAAAGCGCTCCAGGGCAAAGCGGACGGAGCGAAAGGCCAAGGTATCCCACGGTATGTCGGACTCGGCAAACAGCGCCACTTCCAGAGACTCGATTCCCGCAGCGAATTCAAGATCAAGCATTTGGGCCCGGTAAAACAGATGAACCTGGCTGATTTCCGGAATGTTCACGAGGGCGAACAGGGGGCCCACGGTGATGCGCGCGCAGGCCTCTTCGAGTGTTTCTCGGGCGGCGGCTTCGGCGGTGGTTTCGCGGTTTTCCATGAAGCCGGCGGGGAGTGTCCATTTTCCGAGCCGTGGCTCGATCGCGCGGCGGCACAACAGGATTTTCTCTTCCCACACCGGGATGGCGCCAACCACCATCTTGGGGTTGAGGTAGTGGATTTCGCCGCAGTCGACGCAGACATGGCGCGGGAGCGAATCGCCCGCCGGCACCTGCAGGCTGACACTGGCGCCACAGGCTGAACAGAACTTCATGAAGGCTCTCCGATTCGCCCGCGCGAGGGCAGGGCGCGAACTGACACATTCTAACAGGCGATGCAATGGCGACGCGCGCTGAGGACCATGGCGTATGACAACGGGCCTAAAGTCCCTGTCTGGCGTGTCGTAAGGAAACGGGAGTCCCGCGGTGAGCGCCGGTGCATGCGGGTGTGCTGTTATCCGGAAAAAACAAAAAAATGGGTTCAAACATCGATATCCGAACCTTTGAGCAGATCAAGGCCTCGGGTGATCTGCCTTCCCCAAAAGGTGCTGCGCTGGCCATCATCCGTTTGACCCGGAAGGATGATCTGTCGCTGGCCGAGCTTGCGCGCGTCATCAAGACCGATCCGGCCTTTGTGGGCCGTTTGATCAAGGCGGCCAACGGTGCCGCGTTTGGCTCGCGGCGCAATGTCGCCTCGGTCCAGGATGCCTTGGTGGTGTTGGGCTTGTCCTCGGTGCGCAACATGGCGCTTGGCTTCTCGCTGTTGTCGAGTTATCGCAATGGGGGGTGTCGCGGTTTTGACTACGACGGCTTCTGGTCTGGCGCCTTGATCATGGCAATCACCATGCAGGCGGTGGCACAACGGATTCGTACCGCGCCCGCCGATGAGATGTTCTGTCTTGGTCTGTTGTCGCGGATTGGTGAGCTGGCGTTGGCAACGATCTACCCCGGGCCGTACGGCGAAGTGCTGATGCTGCTGAAGACGGCAGAGGCGTCGGATCTTGCCGCGTGCGAACGCGCCGCATTTGCCATGGATCACCGCGAGCTCACGGCGGCCATGTTGGCCGACTGGGGGCTGCCGTCCTTGTTCGTCGACACCGCGGCGCTGTTTGAAGTGCCGGACACCGCTCAATTCCCGCCTGATAGCCGGCAGCGGCAGGTTCTCGATGCCTTGTGCCTGGCCGATGCGCTGCGCATCACCTGCTTGTCCGATCCCTCGCTACGCGCCGAGCAGGGCGCGATGCTCTATCCGGTGGGCGAGCGCCTCGGCATGGACGTCGAGAGCGTCAATGCCTTGTGCGATGGCGTGGTTGCCGCCTGGCTCGAATGGGGGCGGGTACTGCAACTCGAAACGCAGGACATCCCCGCGATGTCCAGTTTGACCCGCGCCGCCGTTGCTGCATCGCCCGTCTCATCCGAGCTGAAGGCGGCTGTGACAAAGGGCGCGGACGCGGGCGACACGCCGGGCGTTGTCAACTCGGCGATGCGAGTCCTGATTGTGGATGATGACGCCGCCGTCCGGACGCTGTTGCGTGGCATGCTCGAGCGCGCCGGACATTCGGTGTTTGACGCCGATTGTGGTCGTCAGGGCATGGAGCTGGCGCTGGAGGTGCAGCCTCATATGATGCTGGTGGATGCCGAGATGCCCGATATGAGCGGTCTGGCCCTGACCCGGGCGCTACGTCAGACCCGGATCGGCCGCAGCATCTATATTCTGATACTGACCGCCAGCGGCGAAGACGAAAGCCTGATCGAAGCCTTCGACAGCGGCGTGGACGACTTCGTGGCCAAGCCCGTGCGCCCGCGCATGCTGGCCGCGCGCTTGCGTGCCGGCCATCGGGTCATCCATCTGCAGCAGGAAGTGGAACGCGACCGTGAGGAGATTCGTCGTTTTGCAGCCGAACTGGCGGTGAAGAACCGGCGCCTTCAAGAAGCGGCGCTGACCGATCCGCTCACCGGCTTCCCCAATCGGCGCTATGCCATTGAGCGTATGCAGCAGGCCTGGGCAAGCTCGGGGCGCAGTGGCCGGCCGCTGTGCGCAATGGTCATCGATATCGACGCATTCAAGCAGATCAATGACAGCCACGGCCATGATGTGGGCGATCAGGTGCTGCGGCAGATCTCGGCGGCGATCAAGCAGGCGGTGCGCGGGCAGGACATGGTGGCACGTACCGGGGGTGATGAATTTCTGGTGCTCTGTCCCGAAACGGACCTGTCGGCGGCCTTGCTGTGCGCTGAGCGGGTACGGCGCGCTGTGCGTGTCGCCCGTGTGAATGCTGGGGGTCTGGCGCTGGACTTGTCGATCAGTGTCGGTGTCGCCGAGCGCGATGCCGACATGCCGGACCCGGATGCGCTGATCAAGCGGGCCGACCAGGGCGCCTACCGGGCGAAGGCGGGTGGCCGCAACCGGGTGGCGACAATTCAGCTCGGTGCGGCGGGGGCAAACGGTGCACCTGGCGCAGCCGCGGATGAGCACGAAATATCCAGCGCTCAAGTTCGCGCGAAGCCCGCCGTGAACCCGATAGTGATAGACGAAAGCGCCTAGGTCGAAATCAACATGCAACCCAAGGACGCCATGATCATGTCAGACCGGCCCATACGGGCTTTGGTTGTTGACGACGTTGAAGATGATGCCTACTTGCTGCAGGCCGAACTGGCGCAGCGCGGAGTCAGCATCGAGTACCACCGTGTCGATAGCGAAATCGACATGGCGGCTGAACTCGCCAGCGGCGCGTGGGATCTGGTCATTTCCGATCACAACATGCCCGGCTTCGACGCCCTGGCGGCGCTCGAAGTGCTCAAGCGCAGTGGGCGCGACATCCCCTTCATCATCCATTCGGCGCACATCAGTCATCAGTTGGCGGTGTCGGCAATGTACGACGGCGTGCACGACTTCATCCCGAAAGGGCAGTACGAGCGCATGGTGCCCGTCATTGAGCGCGAGCTGCGCGGCGCGCAGGCGCGGCGGGCCGTGCGACAGGCCGATGACCGCATCCAGCAACTGTCTTATTACGACAAGCTCAGCGCGCTGCCGAACCAGAATCTGTTTTGCGACAAGGTGACCGAGTGGCTGAACACCAGTCAGCGCCAGGGGCGCACAGCGCGTGGCGCCTTGTTTGTGATCGACATCGATCGCTTCCTTCGGGTGAACGCGAGCTTTGGCTATGAAGCCGGCAACGCGGTGCTCAAGGAGGTCAGTCAGCGGCTGACCGAAGTGCTGCAGTCCGATGTGTTGCTGGCACGCCTTGGCGGGGATGAATTCGGCGTATTTGTGCCGGGGATCGGCGAGCGGCAAAGCGCAGAGGTGTTTGCCCGCTGGATTTCCAAAGTGTTTGATTCGCCGTTCATGAAAGACGGCATCGAACTGTTCCTGACGCCGAGCACGGGCGTGGCCTTGATTCCCACCGACGGCACGCAAGTCTACGAACTGCTGATGAGCGCCGAAACCGCCAGTGCGCACGCCAAGAAGCGGGGCGGCAACGGGTTTTTGTTCTACGACCGGACCATGAATGCGGCCTCGACCGAGCGCGTGGCGCTGGAGTCGGACTTGCGTCACGCGGTCGAGCGCAGTGAATTGTTTCTCGAATTTCAGCCCGTCATCGATGCCCAGTCGGGCACGATCGTGAGCGCCGAAGCGCTGGTGCGCTGGAATCATCCGCGCCTCGGGCGGGTACCACCTGACCGCTTTATTACGCTGGCCGACGAGACCGGCCTGATTGTCGATATTGGCGCCTGGGTGCTCAATGAGGCTTGCCGTTGTTGCCGTGGTTGGCATGTGGCCGGCTTTTCAGACATGAAAGTGTCGGTCAACGTATCGGCCGTTCAGTTTGGCCAGCCGCGCTTGCTCGAAGCGGTGCGCGATGCGCTGAACCACTCCAATCTGCCGCCCAAGGCCCTGATGCTGGAGATCACCGAGTCCTCGCTGATGCAGGACGCCGAGTCGACCGCAGGCATGCTGCGCGCACTGCGCAATATGGGGGTGCGTATTTCGGTGGATGACTTTGGCACCGGGTATTCGTCATTGTCTTACCTCAAGCGCTTCCCGCTCGACGTGATCAAGATCGACAAGTCTTTCGTGCGCGACCTGTGCGTGGATGAAGAAGACGCCGCCATCGTCCGCGCCATCATCGCGCTGGCGCACAGCATGCGGCGCTCGACCATTGCCGAGGGTGTTGAAACCGCAGAGCAAGTCGAGATTCTCAAACGCGAGAACTGCGAGTTTTTCCAGGGCTATTACTTCGGAAGGCCGATGGATATCGAGCGTATTCTGGAGCGCCTGGAAGCACAAAAAGTTCAGGCCTAGCATCGCGGCGGCCAGACCGGGCAGCACCTCTTCGCGGAAGTATTTCAGGATGTGTCAGAAAAAACCTGACACAACCTCGCGCTGTTTATCTGACTTCAACTTACCTTTCGGCCCGATACCGACAGCATCTGCCACCGAGCACAATGGTCCCCACAGTGCCTAAGCACGACCATGGGCAGGAGACATCAGATGAAAAGCGCCGACTTGCAAGACGAAATCCGGGAACTCAATCTCGCCTACCTCATGCTCGCCCAGCAACTGGTGCGGGAAGATCGGGAGATTGCCATGTTCCGTCTCGGCATCGGTGCCGATGTGGCCGATCTCATCAACGGGCTGACGACGGCACAGATCGTGCGCCTGTCCAGCCAGCAGATGATGCTGTGTCGCGTGCGCTTTGACGACAGTGCCTTGCTCGGCATGCTCACCGGCGAAGGCCGTGACGCGGCGACGGCCTCCTTGCACGCCGCCATCATCGCGGCCGGCAAGCCAGTCGAAACCCTGGCCTGATCTCGGGAGAGTCTCATGCGCAACAAGAGTGTTCTTGCTGAAGCCGAAGACATCCAGCGCGCGGTGGAGATGATCCGCCTCGGCGCGCGCATGCAGATGCTCGAATCCGAGACCCAGCTCAGCCGCGAGCGCTTGCTCAAGCTTTACAAGGAAGTGCGCGGCGTCTCGCCCCCCAAGGGCATGCTGCCGTTTTCGACGGACTGGTTCATTACCTGGCAGCCGAACGTACATTCCTCGCTGTTCATGTCTTTTTACCGTTTCATGAAAGACACCGCAGGCTTGTCGGACCTTGATGCCATCGTCAAGGCTTTCCGCCTGTACCTCGATCACATCGATGCAGAAGATATGGAAGAAGTGCTCAGCCTCACCCGCGCGTGGACGCTGGTGCGCTTCTTTGACGCTGATTTGTTGCAACAGGCCACGTGTACATGCTGCGGCGGTAACTACGTCGCACATGCCTACGATCCCACGCACGAGTATGTGTGTGGCCTGTGCAACATGCCCTCCCGAGCCGGAAAGGGTCGCCGCTCACGGAGGATTGCGACTGATCGCAATGCACTGGTCTGACCTCCTCCTTGCTGCGCAAGGGGTTACAAGCCGCCGGAAATACCCGGCGGTTTTTTTTTGCCAAGCCCCGCAGCACATGGATTTGCCGGCGTTCGGGTGCTCAAGTTTCTCTTGGCAGCGCCGTTAGCAGGCTTGTGCAAAGCGATCCAGTGCGGGTCGCGCGCATCACAGATCAGACTACACAAGGGTTGCTTCGATGCTCCTCATCGTCGGATACGTCATCGTGCTCGCCGCCTCGCTCGGCACCTACGCCGTCCACGGCAGCCTGGCGGCGTTGTGGGTGCCGACCGAATACATCGCCATCGTCGGCTTGATGATCGGCGGCTTCATTGCCAGTAACGGCACCAAGGCCATCAAGTCCACCATGGCGACGCTGCCCTCGGTGCTCAAGGGCTCCTCGTACAACAAGGCCTACTACATGGACGTGCTCGCGCTCATGTATGAGTTGCTGTCCAAGGTGCGCAAGGAAGGCCTGATGTCGATCGAAGGCGATATCGAAAACGCCGATGCCAGCCCGATTTTTTCCAAGTACCCCGCCTTCATGTCGGATCATCACGCGGTCGAGTTTCTCACCGACTATCTGCGCATGATGGTCGGCGGCAACCTCAATGCCTTCGAAATCGAAAACCTGATGGACATGGAGATCGAAACCCACCACCAGGAAGCGCACGGCCCGGCCCACGTTATGTCGAAGGTCGCGGACTCGGTGCCCGCTTTCGGTATCGTGGTGGCGGTGATGGGCGTGGTGAACGTGATGGGCTCGGTCGGCCAGCCGCCGGCGGTGCTCGGCAAGATGATTGGTGGCGCGCTGGTGGGTACCTTCCTGGGTATTCTGGTGTCTTACGGCTTCGTGGCCCCGATCGCCGGTCAGCTCGAACAGAAAGTCGAAGAGGGCAGCAAGATCTACCAGTGCATGAAAGTCGTGCTGCTCGCCAGCATGAACGGCTACGCACCGCAGGTGGCCATCGAATTTGGCCGGAAGGTGTTGTTCTCCTCTGATCGTCCTTCTTTCATTGAACTGGAAGAGGACGTGAAGAGCCGCAAGGGCTAAGCGGCTTTGCGTTGTGCTCTTGAGACATTGATCGCATGAGTGACGATACCCAACAACCTATTGTCGTCAAGAAGATCAAGAAGGGCGGCGGCGGCGCGCACGGTGGTGCGTGGAAGATCGCCTACGCCGACTTCGTGACGGCCATGATGGCTTTCTTTCTGCTGATGTGGCTGCTCGGTTCGACCGCCGACGGCGACAAGGAGGGCATTGCTGAATTCTTTCAGAACCCGCTCAAAGTTGGCATGAGTGGTGGTTCCGGCTCAGGTGACAGTTCCAGCATCCTGATGGGCGGCGGCGAAGATCTGACGCGTTCGCTGGGGCAGGTCAAGCGCGGTGACGTGGAAGGCAACAAGACCGTCAATCTGGATGCCGCACGCGATCCCTCGGCTGAATCCAAAGGGCATGACGCGGCACAGTTCGAGAAAGACGAGCGCGCCGCGCTGGTTGACCTCAAAGGACAGATTGAGGCCTTGATCGAAGCCACGGCGGCGCTGCGGGCGATGAAAGATCAATTGGTGATGGATATCACCGAGGAGGGGCTGCGCATCCAGATTGTGGATGAGCAGAACCGGCCGATGTTCACCGGTGGCAGCGATACGCTGCAGCCCTACACCAAAGGGCTGTTGCACGCGATCGGTAAAGCGCTCAACCAGGTCCAGAACCGGATCAGCCTGTCGGGTCACACGGACGCCAGTCAGTACGCGGGCGGTAGTCGCGGCTTCTCCAACTGGGAGTTGTCGGCCAACCGCGCCAACGCCTCACGTCGGGAGCTTGTGGTTGGTGGGCTTGCGGACGACAAGGTGATACGTGTGGTCGGTCTGGCCGATACCATTCCGTTCAAGGCCGACGATCCCTATGACCCGACCAACCGGCGCATCAGCATCATTGTGCTCAACCGCAAGGCCGAGGCCGCGGTTCGCGGCACGCCGGAGCAACTTCAGGTCAGCAATGGCTCGGACGAGACGCAGATTGCCGATGGGCTGACACAGCGGGCGCCGGCGCCGGCCCTTGTCCCCGCGCTGCCACCGCCGCGCATTGCGCCACGAGAGCTGCCAAACGGCGACCGTCGGCCGCGTATCGTGATGCCATCCCAGCGATAGGGCCATCCCCGAGCTTGCTTCCGGCGAGCGCGTTTGCGCCTCGCTTGCCACCGCCTGTCGACCCCGACGCTCGCTAAAGTCAGCCGCCGTCATGACGTTATGGACATGACGGTTTGCTTAATCTCTGCGGGACCCCGAATGCCTCATTGCTCGGTTCGCCTTCTTGTTGTGGGATGTGTCTGGACACTGGTGGTGGGTGTTGTGTTCACTGCCGTGCCCGAGTTTTCGGGGCGGTTGTGGACCTGCATCGCGGTCGTGGCCGGGGGCTGGGCTGGCATCTTGGCCCTCAGCGCACGGGGGGCAAAAGGCGAGGGGGACGCCGCCGCGGCACCCATGGCGCACTTCGAATCGGAGCTGGCCACCTGCATGAGCGCCTTTGAGGCGCAGTTTCAGGCTATTGAGCTGGAGTCCGCCCAGATGCTCGGCGTGCTTGCCGACGCGGTCGATCAATTGTCCGACGGTTTCGAGGCCTTGCATGCGTCGGTGAGCCACCCGGTGCCGGCCGTTGCAACGGAAGCCAACACCAGCCGGGCGACACTCCAGCGTGTTGTGGTGGCGCTTGATCAGGTGCTGGAGACGGAGGTCGCGCACAGTCATGCCAGCCAGACGCTAACGGTGCTGACCGAAGCGCTGACGGCCCGAACCCAGCAGGCAAGCACGCTGCTCAATGAGATCAACGCGATCGCCCGGCAAAGTGGGCTGTTGGCCCTGAATGCCTCGATCGAAGGTGCGCGAGCAGGCGAGGGCGGGCGCGAATTTGTGGTGGTGGCCGACGAGGTCGCCGCCTTGTCGCTGCGAACAGAGGATTTCAGCGCGCAGATCGCGGTCTTGCTGGGCGCGATGCAAGGGCTGCTGGGGGATGCGTGTACCGCGATTGACGCGGCAAAGGCACAGAACACGCTCGGTGTGCGGGATGTGAAAGCGCAGGCCGAACAGTTGCTCGCGGCGTCCCACGACAGTGCGGATGTCGGCACGATGTCACCTGCGTCGGCGCTTGATGCCGACACCGCAAAGTTGGTTCAGGCCCTGCAGTTTCAGGACATCGTTGCGCAGATTGTTGGGCATGTGCTGGCGCGGGTCGGTGGCATGCGTGAGGCCTTGGCCGAATTGGGCGGCGTCGCCCACGATGCGGCGCTGGCGCGCGATGCCGGCGCGGTAAGCGCGGTGTGTGATCGCGCCGAGCGCATTGGTCAGCGGCTGCGGGCATTGGCCGTGCATACCGAAAACCCGCCGGTGGGGCGGGGTGCCACGCCCGGCGGCAGCATTGAACTGTTTTGAATACGGCGAACGTACAGGATGGATAGCGTGAGCAAGCACATACTCGCCATTGATGATTCGGCCTCGATCCGGCAGATGGTGAATTTCACCTTGAAAAGCGCCGGCTATCACGTGGTGGACGCGGTCGATGGGCGCGACGGTCTCGAGCGGGCAAAAAGTCAGCAGTTCGACCTCGTGCTGACGGACCAGAACATGCCGCGCATGGATGGTCTGGCATTGATTCGCGCCTTGCGCGAGATGCCCGCCTATCAGCGCACGCCGATTCTCATGCTGACCACCGAGTCCTCCGATGAAATGAAGTCTCAAGGCCGTGCGGCCGGTGCCACCGGCTGGATGGTGAAGCCTTTCGATCCGCTCAAGCTGATCGAAGTGGTGCGCAAGGTCATCGGTTAAGGGAGCCCATTGTGTCCATCGACATGAGCCAGTTCTATCAGGTGTTTTTTGACGAGGCCGCGGAGCATCTCGGTCAGATCGAAAACCTGCTGGTGTCGATCGACCTGCGCCACCCGGACGAGGAAGAACTCAACGCCGTGTTTCGCGCCGCGCACTCGATCAAGGGGTCCGCCGCGACCTTCGGTTTCAGTGACATGGCGGACATCACGCATGTGATGGAGAGCCTGCTCGACGAGGTCCGCAAGGGCGCCCGGGCGCTCAGCGCCGATATGGTTGATGCCTGCCTGGCGGCGGGCGACATCCTCACGGCCCAGCTCGCCGGTCATCGCGGCGAAGGCGAGGCCGACCCGGCGCAGGCGAGCGCCATCGTTGCGCGACTGGAGCAACTGCTCAAGGCCGGCAACTCGCCCGCGCCGCTGGTCGAGGCGTCGCCGGCCGCCGAGACACCCGCGCCCGCCGTTGCCGCGCCACCTGCGGCATCCAGCGCCTTGACGGCTGGTGTGTTCGATGTGCGCTTTGTGCCGGAACCGCATGTGGCGTCTCAGCCCGAATTGCTCGACAACATGCTCGATGAGCTGGGTCGGTTGGGCGGCGTCGAGATCGTGTCGCGCCCCGCAGTGGATTCGGATGATCCGCAGTGGTGGCTGAAGATTACCTCGATGATGCCGGCCGATATGTTGCGCGATGTGCTCGACTTCATGGCCGAGCCGGGCTCCGTAGACATCTCGCCGGTCGGTGGCGAGCCGCCGGCAGGTGAGGAGACCGCGTATGGCTTTTTTGAGCCCTTGCCTGATGCGCTGCCGCAGGCCGCGGCCGAGGGGGAGGGTGCGGCGCGTGCCGAATGCGTCGTCGTGGAAGAAGAAGCCTACGGATTTTTCACGGAACCAGGCCCGGCGGTCGAGTCCCGGTTGGTCGAGGCAGAGGTCTCGCCGGAGAGCGTCGCTGTGGCCGAGGCCGCCATGCCGGCCAAAAGCGGCGGTGATACCTCGATTCGCGTCGGGGTCGAAAAGGTTGACCAGATGATCAATCTGGTCGGCGAACTGGTGATTACCCAGGCCATGTTGGCGGCGTCGGCGCAAGGCATTGATCCGGTGCTCTACGAGCGGCTGCTGGCCGGAATCAATCAGCTGCAACGCAACACGCGCGACCTGCAGGAAACCGTGATGTCGGTGCGCATGCTGCCGATTTCGATGGTGTTCTCACGCTTTCCGCGCGTGGTGCACGATTTGTCGCGCAAGCTCGACAAACGGGTCGAGCTCAAGTTGCTGGGTGAGCACACCGAACTGGATAAAGGCCTGGTCGAACGCCTGGCCGATCCGCTGACGCATCTGGTGCGCAATAGCCTCGATCACGGTATCGAGACACCGGAGCAACGTCGCGCGGCCGGCAAGCCGGAGACCGGCATCATCACATTGTCGGCCTCGCATCAGAGCGGCAACATCGTCATCGAGGTCGGCGACGACGGGGCCGGTCTGGACCGGGCGCGGATTCTCGCCAAGGCGCGTGAAAAGGGCTTGACGGCCCCCGACAGCCTGAGCGATGCCGACGTCTGGATGCTGATCTTCGAAGCCGGTTTTTCCACCGCCGAAGTGGTCACCGAGGTGTCGGGCCGTGGCGTGGGGATGGATGTTGTCCGCCGCAACATTTCTGCCATGGGCGGGCGCGTGGATGTGCAATCGATCCTCGGCGTGGGCACGCGCTTTACCGTGCGCCTGCCGCTCACGCTCGCCATCCTGGACGGGATGTCGGTGCGGGTCGGTGGCGAAACCTACATTCTCCCGCTGGGTCATGTGGCGGAGTCCCTGCAGCCAACGGCCGACATGATCCACAGCATCTCGGGGGTGCCTCGCCTGATCCGCCTGCGTGGGCGCTACGTGCCGGTGATCGAGCTGTATCGAGAATTCGGTGTGGCCGACGGCTGCGCCGACTGGACTCGCGGGATCATGGTGGTGATCGATGTGGATGGCTCGCAGGCGGCATTGTTTGTCGACGCGTTGCTCGGGCAGCATCAAGTGGTCATCAAGAGCCTTGAAGCCAACTTCCGGCGAATCAAGGGGTTCTCCGGCGCCACCATCCTTGGCGACGGTCGTGTTGCGATGATTCTCGATCTCCCCGCGCTGGCCAGCAGCGCCCGGCGCCTTCAGTCTGTGGCTGCCTGATGCTGTCTCCTCTCAGGTAGTGTGATTTGCGGCCCGAGTTCGGGCCGTTCTTTTTTCCGCTCGGCATTCAACCCTTCAGAAGCCCCGCCAAGCTGCCGTTGTTCAGGGTGAGAATTTGAACCTGGAAACCGCAGCTGAGCGCTTGTGCCCATGAGCAAGGTATTGAACATGCGAACCTATTCGGCTTCGAGGCCGATCACCCGATGTGTGATAGCGCTACGCGCCCGATTGCGCGTCTGGCGGGCCGCCTTGCTGTGTTGCGCCTCCTTGCAGCGTGCAGGTTGTGCGTCGTCGCGCCTTGCCAGACAGCCCGCCAGACGCACACTCGGGCGCGTCCAACTACGGTCTCTAGGTTGAAAGGGTTTTGCAATGCAATATGAAGCCACGGCCCACCGCGATTCCGCGGAAGACGACGGACTTGCCCAGGAGTTCCTGACCTTCATTCTGGGTGACGAGGAGTACGCCATCGACATCCTGAAAGTGCAGGAAATCCGAGGCTACGATCCGGTGACGTCGATTGCCAATGCGCCGGCATTCATCAAGGGCGTGATCAACCTGCGGGGCACGATCGTGCCGATCGTCGATCTGCGCATCAAGTTTGGTGTGGGAAAGATCGAGTACACCGCGTTTACGGTGGTGATCATTCTCAACATCGGCCCACGTGTGGTCGGTGTGGTTGTGGACAGCGTGTCGGATGTGCTGACGCTGTTGCCGCGGGATATCCATCCGGCGTCGGACATTTCGGTCGGGATTGGTGCCGGTTTTCTCAAGGGCCTGGGCACCGCAGGGGATCGCATGCTGATCTTGCTCGATATCGATTGCATGATGCGCTCGCCCGAGATGGCCTTGATCGACACCGACGATGTGGCGTGATCGCAGGGTCGTCGCGCGGCGTTCAAGTCGCTCTGGCGCAGGCCGTAAATAGCTTCACATCAGAAACACGCCGATGGGCGACCAATGGTCGCGTATTGGAAGGACACAGCCATGAAAACCAACCTGCCGGTAACGGACCGTGAGATCGAGGTCGGCGACGAGCAAATGCTCGTCTCAATGACCGATCTCAAGGGGCGGATCACCTACGCGAGCCAGGATTTCTGCGATATCAGTGGCTATACCCAGGCCGAACTGGTTGGCAAGTCTCACAACGTGATTCGTCATCCGGACATGCCGCCCGAGGCTTTCGAGGACTTGTGGCAGCATCTCAAGCAGGGGCGCGCCTGGTCGGGCTACGTCAAGAACCGGTGCAAGAATGGTGACTATTACTGGGTGCAGGCCAATATCGCGCCGGTTCGTCAAGGCGCCGACGTGGTGGGATACCTGTCGCTGCGTAGTCGAGCTGATCAGCAGGCGATTGCCAGGATCGGCGCTCAATACCAGTTGTTTAGACAGAACCGCGCCAAGGGGCTGACGATCTGTGGCGGCCGCGTGGTGTCGGAGCGCACCGCGAAGTGGCGCAGTCGGTTTGGTGGCATCACCATTCGTCAGCGGCTGACGGCATCCTTGCTGACCGTGTTTGCGGTGATCGTATTTGGCACTGTGCTGGGTGTGGGCGGCATGCGCTCGGCCGAGAGCGGCATGGCATCGGTGTACAACCTGCGCATGGTGCCGACGGCGCAACTGGTAGATATCAACGATCAGTTGGCCGATATTGGCGCGCTGATGCGCCTGGCCACCGCGGGCGATGGGGCGACGGGGCAACGAGCCCCCTTGAACGAGAGCATTGCTCAGATCGAAAAGGACATGCGCCTGATCGATGAGCAACTGAAACGACGTGGTACGGAGGTATTACCCGAGCGCGAGCGCGCGCTGGTTGATGGGTTTGCCGATGCGCGCGATGCGTTGTTCAACGACGGTATTCGACCGGGCGTGGCCATGTTGCGCGAAGGGCGCCTTGATGCGTTCAATGCCCACTACCTGACCACCTTCTTGCCGGTCTACGATCAGGCCAACAAACTCGTTGGTGAGTTGATCAAGGTGCATCAGAGTCTGGCCAAGGAGGATTATGCCGAGGTGCAGTCGCTCGCAAGCAAGTTGCAATGGGCGGGTATTGCTGGCGGGGCGCTGGCGCTGGCGTTGATTACGTTTCTCGGCCTGACGACACTGCGCGCTGTGAGGCAACCGCTCGACACTGCCAATGCGGCGCTTCGTAAAATCGCGGGCGGCGACTTTTCGTCGGCGCTGACGGTTCATCAGCGCGATGAGCTGGGCGAGGTGCTCAATAGCTTGCAATGCATGCAAGTCAAGCTGGGTTTTGATCTGAACGATGCGATCCGTGCCGGCGAGGCGTCGCGGCGCATCAAGATTGGTCTCGACAACGTGGCGACCAATGTGATGATTGCTGACCGGGATCTGAACATCATCTATCTGAATCGGGCGATTGTTCAAATGTTTGCCGACGCCGAGAGTGATATCCGCCAGGATCTGCCGAACTTCACCGCCAGCGAACTGATGGGGCAGAACATCGACGTTTTTCATACGGATCCGGCATATCAGCGCAAGTTGCTTGAACGGCTCACCAAGACCCATCGCGCCACCATCCATATGGGCGGACGAACCTTCAACCTGACCGTCACGCCGGCGCTGGATGATGATGGTGATCGGTTGGGGACGGCCATCGAGTGGGTTGATCGCACGGTTGAAGTGGCCGTTGAGAACGAGTTGGCCGCGCTGGTCAAGGCGGCTGCGAATGGCGACCTGAGCCAGCGGGTGCCGGAGGAGGGCAAAAGCGGGTTCTTCCGTCAGCTGTCGGGCGACCTGAATGCCCTGATGGATACCATTCATGCCGGATTGAGCGATGTCGCCGATGTGCTTAACAGTGTCGCCAATGGCGATCTGACCCGCAGCATCACGGCCCAGTATGGCGGCACCTTTGGGCAGCTGAAGGAAGACACCAACGCGACAGTGGCGCGCTTGCGCGAGGTGGTGGGGCAGATCAAGGAAAGTGCCGAGATGGTCAACAGCACGGCCGAGGAGATCGCGGCGGGCAACGCCGATCTGTCGAGCCGGACCGAAGAGCAGGCCAGCACGCTGGAAGAGACCGCGAGCTCGATGGAAGAGCTGAACGCGACCGTCCAGCAGAACGCGGCGAGTGCGCGTCAGGCGAATGAGCTGGCCGTCGCGGCCAACACCGAAGCCGAGGCGGGCGGCGAAAAGATGACGCAAGTGGTGGCGATGATGCAGACCGTCCAGTGCTCGGCACGCAAGATCAGCGACATCATCGGCGTGATCGACACCATCGCCTTCCAGACCAACATCCTGGCGCTCAACGCGGCAGTCGAGGCCGCACGGGCAGGCGAACAGGGCCGCGGATTTGCCGTGGTGGCCTCGGAGGTGCGGGGTCTGGCGCAGCGCAGCGCGCAGGCCGCCAAGGAGATCAAGTCGCTGATCGCCGATTCGGCCAGAACCATTGAAGACGGCTCGCAGCTGGTGAATGACACCGGTGAGACGATGACGACCGTGGTCGGGAACTTCAAACGGCTCACCGCACTGGTGACCGATATCGCCAATGCCAGCCGAGAGCAGAGCTCGGGTATCGAGCAAGTGACCGGGGCCGTCAGCCAGATGGATGAAGTGACTCAGCACAATGCGGCGCTGGTTGAGCAGGCGGCAGCCGCCGCGGCGAGCCTGGAGGATCAGGCGCGTGCCTTGGTGGACGTGGTTCAGCAGTTTCAGCTTGGCACTGAGGCCGTTGAGAATGCGCCCGCTTCGGTGACACAGGGCAGCTCCCGCAAGTCCAAGGTGGCGACCTTGCCCACGCGCAGCGCACGACGCACGCATGTGGCTGCGCCCTTGCCCAAGGTCAAGCGTGCGCGGGGCAGTGTGCTCGAAGACGAGTGGGAGGAGTTTTGAGCATGGCTGAAGAGTTCAAGCGGCCACTGACCGCCCAGACCGTGGGCGGCGCGGCAGGCCGAAACGCTGGGCTGTCGCCGGTCCAGGTGGCTTCACCGCTACGCGAGTTTCAATTCACGACTGCGGATTTCGACAAAATCCGGAAGCTGATTCATCAGCGCGCCGGCATTTCCTTGTCGAGCGCCAAGCAGGACATGGTGTACAGCCGCTTGTCGCGCCGCTTGCGGGCGTGCGGCGACAAAACCTTTGCCGACTATCTGGGGCGACTCGAGCGGGACAAGGCGGAGGCGGAAACCTTCATCAACTCCTTGACCACCAACCTCACGTCGTTTTTTCGTGAGGCGCACCATTTCGATATTCTGGCTGAATGCCTCAAGAAGATGGGTGACCGGCAGCCGATCAAGATCTGGTGCACTGCGGCGTCCACCGGCGAAGAGCCTTATACGCTGGCGATGACAGCCTGCGAGGCCTTCAACACACTGACGCCCCCGGTGCAGATTCTGGCCAGTGACATCGATACCAATGTGCTGGCCCATGGTCGGGCGGGAGTCTATCGCGCCGACCGAATCGAGCGGATGGACCCGGCGCGGGTGCGGCGGTTTTTTCTCAAGGGCGTTGGCACTCAGACGGACCAGGTGCGGGTTCGCCCGGAGTTGCAGCGCTTGATCAATTTCAGGCAGGTGAATCTGCTGGATGCGCGTTACACGGTGTCGGGTCCGCTGGACTTCATCTTCTGCCGCAACGTGATGATCTATTTCGACAAGCCGACGCAATACGGCATATTGCAGCGCTTTTCGCCGCTACTGAAGCCTGAGGGCTTGTTGTTTGCCGGGCATTCCGAGAGCTTTCTTCATGCGGCAGACCTGTTCCGGTCCCGTGGTCGAACGGTGTACGAGCGCAGCGATGCTCCCCGCAGCAAGCCCTGAAGTCTCAGAGCATCTGGCGACTCAGCGCTATTTTGATCGGGCGTTTGATCGTGCGGCGGTGAAGGTGTTGCCGGGCGAGTATTACGTCAGTGCCACTGACGAGGTGATCGTCACCGTACTGGGCTCTTGTGTCGCGGCGTGTATTCGCGATGTGCGCCTTGGCGTGGGCGGCTTGAATCATTTCATGCTGCCCAGTGGTGGCGCCGGATCCCAGGTGTCGTCGGCCTCGGCGCGCTACGGCGTGTTTGCCATGGAGGTGCTGGTCAATCACCTGTTCAAGCTCGGCGCACGTCGCGAGCATCTCGAAGCCAAGGTGTTTGGCGGGGGCAAAGTGGTGGCGTCCTTGTCGCGCAGCGAGGTGGGCGCGCGTAATGCCGCGTTTGTGCGGCACTATCTCGCCACCGAGGAGATTGCTTTGGTGGCCGAAGATCTGATGGACGATCACGCGCGCAAGGTGGTGTTTTTTCCGGCCACCGGGCGAGTGCTGGTGAAGCGGGTCGGCGGCGCGTCGCACAGCGCCGAACTCCAGCGTGAGCAGCGCTATCAGCGTCGCTTGCAGTCCGCGCCCATCGCTGGCGAGGTGGAGTTGTTTGATACCGATCTGACAGGGGCGCGACGATGACCATCAAAGTGCTGGTCTGTGACGACTCGGCTGCAACGCGCCTGATGCTTCGCCGGGTGATCGACGCGCAACCGGACATGACCGTCGTCGGTGTGGCGGCCGACGCATTGATTGCGCGGGAGATGATCAAAACGCTCAATCCCGACGTGCTGACGCTGGATGTCGAAATGCCGCGTATGGATGGTCTGGAGTTTCTCGAGCGGCTGATGCGGCTGCGACCGATGCCGGTGGTGATGGTTTCGGCCTTTACCGGCAAGAATTCCGATACATCAATCATGGCGCTGGAGCTGGGCGCCGTCGAGGTGCTCGGCAAGCCTGACGCCCGAAGCTCCTCGGCGCTGGCGGCCTATTCTGACGAAATCTGCGACAAGATTCGCGCGGCCCAGGCAGCGCATGTGCGGCGCCATGTGCCGGAGCGCGCGACGCAGCCGATTGAGCATGCGGCGGGATCGCTCAGTGCGCGTACGGCTCAGGGGCGCATCGTCTGCATCGGCGCATCGACGGGCGGGACGGAGGCAATCCGCGAGGTATTGATCCGGCTGCCCAAGCATTGCCCGCCAGTGCTGATCGTGCAACACATGCCGGAGATGTTCACCGGGGCCTTCGCCAAACGCCTGGACAGCCTCAGTCAGATCCATGTCAAAGAGGCTGAAGATGGCGAACGCATTGAGCCCGGTTGCGCCTATCTGGCGCCCGGGCATTCACATCTGCTGCTCAAGCGGCGCGGACTGGCCTATCATTGCGAGCTTTCGCGCGCCGATCCGGTCAATCGGCATCGGCCCTCGGTGGATGTCTTGTTTCACTCGGCGGCGGAACAGGCCGGCAAGGCCGCGCTGGGTGTTTTGCTGACAGGCATGGGCAAGGATGGCGCGCAGGGCTTGCTGGCCATGCATCGCGCCGGGGCATGGACCATTGGCCAGGACCAGGCCAGCTGTGTGGTTTATGGCATGCCGCGAGAGGCTGCGACGATTGGGGCGGTGTCGGAGGTGGCGCCGCTCACGGATGTGGCACAACGCATCATGAGCCGGCTGACCGGTACTGTGCTTGCCACTGCGAAACAGGTCGGGTGAGCTGGATAGAACAGGATAGGGGATCAATATGGACGTGACGGTTAACCAGAGTGAGGCGGGCGCAGTGATCAAGCTCGTCGGGCGATTCGATTTCAACGCGCACCGTGAGTTTCGCGATAGCGTCGATCGCGCCCTCGGGCAAAAAGGCGACGTCAATGTCGATCTCGGCGAAGTGTCTTACCTCGACAGTTCCGCGCTGGGCATGCTGCTCATGCTGCGAGACAAGGTGAAGACCGACGGCCATGTGGTGAAGCTTGTCAATGCCCGCGGCAGTGTTCGTCAGGTGCTCGATATCGCCAATTTTGGCAAGCTGTTTGCCATCAGCTAGGTAGCCGTCGCGCGTTCATTCGCGCAGGATTACCGCTAAAGACATAGAAAGCCGCTGCTGGCCCGATGGGGCCAGCAGCGGCTTTTGTTCTTCAATTCCTGTCATTGCGGGGCAATCGTTCGTCGCCTCGCAAGAAAACGCCGCTAAAGATTGCGTCCCCCGACCCGTAATCCGCCTTACAGCAGCAAGGTACGGTTTGCATACAAACAGAAAGTATCCCGATCAAAATCGGGCGGAGGAAAAGGATCATGGGGACGTTTCTCGGATTGGGTCTTGTCGGGCTGATTGTTGCGGCCGCGGGTGTTGCGATATCACTGGCCGCAGGTGCGCCCATGGGCGCAACACTGATTGCGGGGCACGGCGTGCTTGGTCTGGCCTTGGCGGGCATCCTGGCCGGTTTGCTCAAAGCGCGTTTTCTGGCGCCGCTCGATGCGCTGCAAGCGGCGTTTGCGCGGATGTACCGCGATGGTGACCTGTCTCAGCGGGTGCAACTTGGCGGTGGTCCGGTGGGCGCTTGTGCCGAACGCTTCAACGAGCTCATTGGCAGCTTTCAGGGCATTGTCGGCAAGGTGATCTTTGATGCCGATTGCGTGGCAGAAGCAGCGGACAAATTGTCGGCCCATGCCGGGAAGGTGGCGGAAGGTTCTCGCACTCAGCGCATTGAGTCTGAAAGCATGGTGCATTCCATCGAAGAGATGACCGCCGGCGTCAATGCTGTCGCGGAGCACGCCGGTCAGACCGCGCAGAACGCGCAGCAGGCGCGCGAATTGTCGCTCGAAGGCGGGCGCATCGTGTCCGAGGCATCCAACGAGATCGAGCGGATCGCCAAGTCGGTTGAGCAATCGGCACAGGTGATTGCGGCCCTGGGCGAGCGTTCGGAAGCGATCAGCGGCATCGTCAAGGTGATCCGTGAGATTGCCGATCAGACCAATCTGCTGGCGCTGAACGCGGCCATCGAAGCGGCACGCGCCGGTGAGCAGGGCCGAGGCTTTGCGGTGGTGGCCGACGAGGTGCGCAAGCTGGCCGAGCGGACATCGACGGCAACAACCGAAATCAGCGCCATGATCGAAGCGATCCAGGTCGAGACGCGTACCGCCATCGGATCCATCAAGGCCGGTAGCGACCAGGCGCGGTCGGGCGCCGAGCTGGCCCGTCAGGCGGCCGATTCGCTCGACAAGATCAACCGGGGTGCGACCGAGACCATGGAGAAAATTGACGCCATCGCGGTCGCGATCAGCCAGCAGAGTCGGGTCGCGGACGGCGTGGTCTCCAACGTGCGCGAAATCATGGTCATGGTGGAGCGAAACACCGAGGGCGCTTCGGCGACCTTGGGCGAAGCGCAACGGCTTGAAAGTCTGGCCGTCAATCTGCATGACATCAGCAAGGTATTCCGGCTGGGGGCGACGGGTGAGGCTGCCATGAAGGTTCATGCGCAAATGCCAGACCTGGCCAAAGCCGCAGCGGCAAAAGTGGCTGCGGCGTTTGAGCAGGCGGTGAGCAACAAGCGGATCACGGCCGAGGCGCTGTTTGATCGCAAGTACGACCCGATCCCGAATACCAAGCCGCAGAAATTCAGTTCGCGCTATGACAAGTTGGCGGATGAGATCCTGCCGGCGATTCAGGAGCCGATGCTCAAGGACAATCTACAGGTCGCTTACGCCATCAGCATCGACAACAAAGCCTACGTGCCGACACATAACAAGGTGTTCTCGCAGCCGCTGACGGGGGACTACGAGAAGGACTTCGTCGGCAACCGGACCAAGCGTGTGTTTGACGACCCAGTGGGACGCCAGTGCGGTGCGCATGAGCTTGAATTCCTGATCCAGACCTATCGCCGCGACACCGGTGAAATCTTCCATGACGTGTCGGCGCCGGTGTACGTGAATGGAAAGCACTGGGGCGGATTCCGGGTCGGATATCGCGCCTAAAGGTCTATCGGCTACGTGCCGTTAGTAGTAGCAGAGATTGCCAAGAGGATGCCTGGCCACTGAGTTGGTAACGCATCAACGGAGAAACAAGATGTCGGATTTGCTCAAGAATATCGATGCGCGTACCCGCCTGGCAGGTACCAATAAGCTGGAGATCCTGCTGTTTTCGCTCGGGACGGATTCGCGCACCGGACGCCGCGAGACATTTGGCATCAATGTTTTCAAGGTGCGTGAAGTCATGCGCACGCCGAACATTACGGCTGCGCCCGAAATGCCAAGCTCGGTCGAAGGCATGGTCAGTCTGCGCGGCACCCTGGTGCCGGTGGTCGATCTGGCCAAGTACGCCGGAATCGGCCTGGAGTCGCAGCGCGAAATCATGATCGTGACCGAATACAACGGCCACACTCAGGGTTTTCTGGTCGAAGCGGTCGACACCATCCTGCGTCTGGACTGGTCGCAGATGCGCGTACCACCGCAGATGCTGGCGGCCAAGCTGGGCGGGCTGGTGACGGCGGTCACCGAACTGCCCAACGGCGAACTGGTGATGATGCTCGATGTCGAGAAGGTGCTGTCGGAGACCTCCGGTTACGACGATGACCACTTGTTCAAGGGCATCGAGCCGATCGGCAATCCGGAAGCGACGGTGTTGTACGCCGATGATTCGTCCGTGGCACGCAATCAGATCGCTCGCACGCTTGAAGTCCTGGGCGTGAAGGGGATTGTGGCGGTGAATGGTCGTATGGCCTGGGACGAGCTGCAAAAGATCGCCATCGTCGCGGACAGTACGGGCCGCAAGGTCAAGGATCTGGTGGGTGTGGTGCTGACCGACATCGAGATGCCGGAAATGGATGGCTACATCCTGACCAAGAAAATCAAGTCCGACCCCCGCTTTGAAGGGCTACCGGTGCTGATGCACTCCTCCTTGTCGGGGATGTCGAACCAGCAGCTCGGCATGTCGGTCGGGGTCGATGAATACGTCCCCAAGTTCGAACCCCAGCGCCTGTCGTCGACGTTGCGACGCTTGCTGAACAAAGGCGAATCGGACGCTGCGGCGGCCTGAGCGAGGATCACGCACATGAGCAAAGTGCAAGCAAAAACCAAGAGCGACGCCTACGCGGTGGCAGAGAAGAATCTGCTCGACGCGGTGGATGCACGTACCACCCTGGCCGGCTCCAACCGGATGGAGATTCTGCTTTTCTCCCTCGGGACGGGCGAGACCTTCGGCATCAACGTGTTCAAGGTGCGCGAGGTGTCCAAGGCGCCTTTCGTCACCAAGGCGCCGAACATGCCCAAGGGCGTCGAAGGTCTCATCTCGTTGCGCGGCAACGTCATTCCGGTGCTGGCCCTGGCCAAGGTGCTTGAGCTGACCCAGCCGGGCGATCCGCTCGGTGGCTCGATGATGGTGACCGAGTACAGCAAGCGCACGCTCGGTTTCCTGGTCGATGAAGTCGATCGCATCATCCGTGTGGATTGGGACAAGGTGCGCACGCCCGAGAACGTGTCGAGCGGGGTGAATAGTTTCATTACCGCGATCACCGAATTGCCCGATGGCACGCTGGTGTCGATTCTCGATGTCGAAACCATCTTGGCCAACACTTTCGGCGAAGCGATCATTGGCAATATCGAGCCGCTTAATGCCGAACACGATGTGAATATTTTCTTTGTCGATGACTCCGCCGTAGCGCGCAAGAAGATCGCTGAAGTCCTCGACAAACTCGATGTCAAGCACAAGCACGCCCAGAACGGACTCGAAGCCTGGACCCGTCTCGAAGGCATGGCCAAACACGCGCATGCCTGTGGCCGGCCGCTGATCGACGAAGTGGATCTGATCCTGGTCGATGCCGAAATGCCCGAAATGGACGGCTATGTGCTGACGCGCAACATCAAGGCCGATATTCGCTTTGAAGGCATTCCCGTGGTGATGCATTCATCGCTGTCGTCCGAGGCCAACCGGGCCATGGGCAAACGTGTGGGTGTTGACGCCTACGTCGCAAAATTTGATGCAGACAATCTCGCGGACACGCTGCGTCCGCTGCTGATGCGCAACCGCTAAGCCGTATCAGGCACAAGCAATACTCCGGAGAAAATGATGGCGGATCCCAACATGAAGTTCCTCGTTGTCGATGATTTTTCGACCATGCGCCGAATCGTGCGCAACCTCCTCAAAGAGCTCGGCTACACCAACGTGGACGAAGCTGAAGACGGCGTTGCCGCGCTTCAGAAGCTTTCCAGCGGCGGTTTTGAGTTTGTGGTCACCGACTGGAACATGCCCAATATGGATGGGCTGACCCTGCTGCAGACCATTCGCCAGACGCCGCAATTCAAGGATTTGCCGGTGCTGATGATTACCGCCGAGGCCAAGAAGGAAAACATTATCGCCGCGGCCCAGGCCGGCGCCAGCGGCTATATCGTCAAGCCCTTCACGGCTGCCACGATGGCTGAAAAACTCGAGAAGATCTTCGAGCGTATGGGGAAAAAGGCGGCCGCTTGAGCGCCGTTGGACAACAGGAGGCTCAAGCATGTCTAAGAAATTGAAGTTCGATGAAACCGGTGACTCCGACGATCTGCAGGCGCTGTTCGACAGCATTGCCGCGGTTCCGGAAAAGCCGAAGCTCGAAGTGATCTCTCAAGCGGTGGTGGACGACGGCAGCGATTCAGATGACCTGCAGGCCTTGTTCGATGCGGTGGCGGAGGATTTTGCCGCCGCCCCGGAGGCCGCGCCCGAGCCGGAACCGGAGCCCCCGCTTCAGACAGCGCCAGCATCTGCTGCCGCGCCAATGTCGGGTGTGCCGGGCGATGATCACAGCTGCGAAGTGGTTTACAAGCGTCTCGGCCAGATGACCCGAAAGGTGCATGACTCATTGCGTGAGCTGGGCTACGACCAGCACTTGCAATCGGCGGCCGAGGCCATGCCGGATGCCCGCGAGCGGCTGAACTACATCGCGCAAATGACCGAGCAGGCGGCCAGCAAGGTGCTCAATGCCACCGATATCGCCAAGCCGATGCAAGACCGGATCGAAAGCGGCGCGATCGGCCTCAAGACGCAGTGGGACAAGCTCTTTGCCAATCAGCTGTCGCCCGATGAATTCAAAGCCCTGGCCGCGCAGACGCGGGACTTCCTCGGCAAGACGGTGGATGACAGTCGTGCCACCAATGCCCAACTGACCGAAATCATGATGGCCCAGGACTTCCAGGACCTGACCGGTCAGGTCATCAAAAAAGTCGTCGCGATGGCGCAGCAGCTGGAAAAGCAGTTGCTCGACGTACTCATCGAAACGGCACCCAATGACAAGAAACCCGTCCGCAAAGAGGACGGCCTCATGAACGGCCCGGTGATCAGCGCCGAAGGCCGTGACGATGTGGTGTCCAGCCAGGAGCAGGTCGACGATCTGCTCGAGAGCCTGGGATTCTGACGATACGGCGTGACCGGCGCCAGTGGCCCGGTCACGTATCAGCAACACAGTGGAGTGAGCCAAAATGAGCGATTTCGGTGGAATGGAAGACCTGCTGCAGGACTTTCTCCTCGAGGCCGGGGATCTGTTGTCCGATGTCGACAACAAACTGGTTGACCTGGAGCGGGCACCCGACGATCGCAGCATGCTCAACGAGATTTTCCGCGGCTTTCACACCATCAAGGGCGGCGCCGGCTTTCTGAACGCCACCGAGCTGGTGACCTTGTGCCATTTGACGGAAAACCTCTTCGACAAGCTGCGAAACGGTGAGCTGCGCGTGACGGCTGAATCGATGGACGTCATCCTCTCGGCCACCGGCGCTGTGCGTGACATGTTTGGCTCGCTGGAAAGCGCCACCCAGCCGCGCGCTGCGGACCCCGCCCTGATCGACAGCCTCAAGCGCGCGATTGCCGGCGAACTCGGCAAGGCCGAGGCGCCCGCCGCGGCGCCGGCCGCCGCCGCACCCGTACCCGCTGGCGCCGAGCCCGATTGGGCCAAACTGCACCAGGCAGTGACGGGCGTGCCCGCCGTTGCCGCCGTCAGCGCGCCGGTTGAAGTCAAACCCGTCGTGGCGGAAAAACCTGAAGAAATCATCAAGGCCGCCATCGGGCGTCGTGCCACCGACAAGCCGGGCTACTCCGGCCCCACCGGCCGGCGCGACAGCGAAAAGCAGCGCGATAACTCGATCCGTGTTGATACCACCCGTCTGGATCAGGTGCTCAACCTGTCCGGCGAAATCGGGCTGACCAAGAACCGGCTCAACGCATTGCGTAGCCAGATTCTGAACGGTGACGACGACCCGGAAACCATGCACGCGCTGGATGTAGCGGTGAGTCAGCTTGACCTGCTGGTGTCCGATCTGCAGAACGCGGTCATGAAGACGCGCATGCAGCCGATCGGCCGACTGTTCCAGAAGTACCCTCGCATCGCCCGCGATCTGGCCCGCAACCTGGGTAAGGATGTGGAGCTGGTGCTGGCCGGCGAAGACACCGAAATCGACAAGACCATGATCGAAGATCTGTCCGATCCGATCATTCACTTGATCCGCAATGCGGTCGACCACGGTGTCGAAGGCAAGGCTGAGCGTCTGGCCAATGGCAAGGGTGAAAAATCCATCCTGCGTCTCGAAGCGCGTCAGGAGGGCGACCACATCATCATCCTCGTCGCCGACGACGGCCGCGGCATGAACGCCGAAAATCTGCGCGCCTCGGCGGTGTCCAAAGGTCTCATCACCGATGAAGAAGCCAACACCATGGACGAGCGCCAGAGCTACAACCTGGTGTTCCTGCCCGGTTTCTCGACCGCCGGCGTGGTCTCCGACGTCTCCGGCCGTGGCGTCGGCATGGACGTGGTGCGCACCAATATCCAGAAGCTCAACGGCCAGATCGACATCAAATCGGTCGCCGGGCAGGGCACCAGCTTTGTCATCAGTCTCCCGCTGACGCTGGCCATCTTGCCGGTCTTGCTGGTGCGTCTCGGCGATCAGCCGCTGGCCGTGCCGCTGTCGATGGTCCGCGAGATCCTGCCGATCACGCCCGATGAGGTTCAGGAGGTCGGCGGTCGCGCCACCATGGTCGTGCGGGGTGAAGTCCTGCCCATCGTGCCGCTGGCCAATCTGCTCGGCTGGCCGCAGGACACCCAGCCGGAGTACGGCGTGCTCATGCAGACCGCAGAGCAGAGTTTCATCCTGGCGATCGACAGCTTCGCCGGGCGCGAAGACGCGGTGATCAAATCGCTCGACGACTTCCGCCCCAAAGGCGTGGCGGGTGTCACCACGCTGTCGAATGGTCAGATCGTTTTGATTCTCGACATGAAAGAGCTGCTCGGTGTTGGCGAGCGTCATGGGGTGTCGCGTGCGGTGCTGATTCAGCACTCGAAAAAGAAGCTGCTCGCCGCCTGATCTGCACCCGCTTCAAGACCAACCCAAGCGTGCTTTGGCCGCTTGGGTTTTTTCTTTTCGTGACATCCTCGCCTTGCCGCGACGAGAGTCCCGCCGTAGGATCGGACGCATGCACGAGCCGATGGAGGCGGGTGAGCGTGGCAGATTTCGATTTCGATGCCTGGAGCAATCTGGCCAGACGCAGCCCGGCGGCGTACTTTCGCGCGCGTGAGCGGGCGATCGACCGCATGATTGCATCGCACCCCCCCGCGGAGGCTGACCGCCTGCGCGAATTCCAGTCGCAGATCGACAGTGTCCGCGCCCTCGCGGGTTCACCGATCAAGGCCACCCGCGAGCTGGTCGGCATGATCGAAGATCGTCTCGAGGCCATGCGCTCGCGCGTGCGAGCCCTCCACCGGAACACCGACGAGCTCGAGGCACTGCGCCAGCGCTTGCTCTTGCCGCCACCCGACGGGTCTGATTCGGATCACCCCGGCTGAGCGTGGACTTTCGTTAATGCGATAGCGGCGGTTGCGTCAGGCGGCCGTGTGGGCTCGACTAATTTCACACGCCCCTCTCGGTGTCTCTCCTGAGCGCCACCGCGTTCTCCGGCAAGCGCAACGACGCTTGTCCCCGATGCGGCGCGATTGTGATGATGTGATCGGTTGTCGGTCGCAGCCTCGATGACGTCCACGCATTCCACATGGAAGCCGTAGCTGGACACGCCCGAGTGTGCGCCTGGCGGGCAATCGGGCGCGTCGCGCGATCACCTACCGGGTGATCGGTCTCGAAGCCGAAAAGCTTCGCATGTTCAACACCTTGCTCATGGGCGCAAGCGGTCAACTGCGCTTTGCAGGTTCAAGCAACCGACTCGGCCGGGCCGCGTGATCGGCGGATCTGCGGTCGCGGGGATGATGGCGTGACGCCGTGTGAGTTCAATCGGCCGCGAAATTCTCGTTGGGCGTCGATGTATAACAAAACCGCATGCGATCGGCTTGATAAATGATTTGAGATTATGCCCTGCTTTCCCATAATGGAATCCAGTGCCAACAAGAGCACTTCAATGGATTCAGACAGGGAGGCGACAAGATGATTCAGCGCAGGCGGCAAGGCCATTCGGCGACTTGCACCAAGACTTGGGTTGCGGCTGGCATGTCCGGCCCGAGGGCGAGATGATGGATCGCCTGTTCAAGATCGTTCTCACCGGACTCCTGTTGATTGTCGCCTTCTTTCAGGCAGTGCAGGTGGTGACGCGTTACGTGCTCGAGATCCCGATGATGGGACTCGAAGAAATGCTGATCTACCCGACCCTGTGGCTGTACGTCCTCGGCTCGGTCAATGCCTCGCGTGAAGACTCCCAGATTCGCGCCAATGTCCTCGACGTCTTCCTCAAGACGCAGCGCGCCCGGCTCAAACTGGCCGTTACTGCCGAGGTGATCAGCCTGGGCATCGTCGCCTGGTTGACCTGGTGGGGCTGGGACTTCTTCCGCTATTCGCTCCGGGTCTGGAAGGAAAGCCCGACGCTCTATGTGCCGACCTTCTATTCCGACTGCGCGGTGTTCATCGGCCTGCTGTTGATGACGCTCTGGACCGTGAAGTCCTTGATCAAGCACGTGCGCGTGCTCGCCGCTCATAACCCTTCTCTCGATGCCGAGGTGAACAATGGTTGAAAGTGCGTTGCTCGCCTTTGGCGTGCTGGTGGTCCTGCTGACGCTCGGCGTCCCGCTGCCCTACTGTTTTGGCGGCGGCATCATGGTGATGGTGTTCGTCGGTGGGGCGACCATGAAAGGCGCCATGCTGTGGGGCTTCGGTCAGCTGTCCTCCCCAGTGTTGCTGGCGATCCCGCTGTTCGTGCTGGCCGGCACGATCATGAGTTCCAGCGGCATTGCCGGCGCCTTGCTCAAGTTTGTCGATGTGTTCGTCAGCCGTATCAAGGGTGGGCTTGGGGTGGTGGCGACGGTCAGTTGCGCAATCATCGGCGCGATCTCGGGCAGTGGTCTGACCGGCATCGCGGCGATCGGCCCGATCCTGATCCCGGAGATGGAGCGCAAGGGCTATCCACGGGCCTATGCCACGGCCTTGATCGCCAACTCGTCGATTCTCGGATTGTTGATCCCGCCCAGCGTCACCATGATCGTGTATGGCTGGGTGACGGACACCTCCATCCTGGCCTGTTTTCTGGCCACGCTCGGCCCGGGGCTGTTCATCATGGCGGCGTTCTCGGCCACCAATCTGGTGTGGGCGAGAAAGTTTCCGCTGGTGCTGGATGCGCCGGTGTCCTTCGGCGGTTTTGTCTCCGAAGCCTCGTCGCGTGCCCTGATCGCGGTGCCCGCCCTGGTGATGCCGGTACTGATTCTGGGCGGCATCTACGGTGGTGTGATGACGCCGACCGAGGCCGCCGCGGTGTCGGTGATCTACGCGCTGCCGGTGGGTTTCTTCATTTACCGCGGGCTCACCATGCGGGCCTTGTTCGACGCGGGCAAAGAGGCCGGCACCGCGGTTGGCGCGATCATGATCATGATTCTGTTCAGCCTCATCTTGAGTCAGATGCTGGTGTTGCAGAACGCACCGCAGGCGCTGGTGGACACGATCTTCGGCTTCACTACCGACCGCACCCTGCTGCTGATTCTGGTCAACGTGATGTTGTTCCTGCTCGGCATGGTGGTCAATGACATCACGGCCATCATTCTGGTGGCGCCGCTGCTGATGCCGCTGATGCAGGCCATCGATGTGAGCCCGGTACAGTTCGCCGCCATCATCGGGGTCAATACCGCCATGGGCGGGGTGACGCCGCCCTACGCCAGCATCCTGTATCTGGGGGCGCGGATCGGCAAGGTCAAGGTCACGCAGGTGATCCGCCCGGCGATGATTCTGCTGGTGGTCGGTTATTTGCCGGTGGTCTTCCTGACGTCCTTCTGGCCGTCGCTGTCTCTCGCAATTCCGACGTTTTTCGGCTACTGACCGGCACCGTCCGGCAGGCCTGAGGTGTTGTAAAAATCCGCGCTCAGAAGAGCGCCCATAGTAAGGAGGAGAACCAAGATGATGCAGAAAAAACTCGCAGCGCTGCTGCTCGGTGCCGGACTCGTATTTGGTGCAAGCGCCGTGTCGGCCGCCAACCTGAAGATCTCGCATGTGCGGCCGCAAGGCGCGCAGGTGGACAAGGATCTGCGCGTCTTTGCCGAGCAGGTCACCCAGGCCACCGGTGGCAAACTGAAGTTCGACCTGTTCCCGGCCAACGCGCTGGGTGACTACACCGTGGTGCAGGAGCGCATCTCGGTTGGCGCGGTCGACATGGCGCTGCAACCGGTCGCCACCGGGGTCAACAAGCGCCTGCAGATCGGTGCGCTGCCCTACCTGGCCACCGACTGGCCGAGCGCCAAGCGCGTCTTCGGCAAGGGCTCGCCCTTGCGCGCCGCCATGGAAGATCTGTATGCCAAGCAGGACATCACCGTGCTGGCGGCCTATCCGGTGTATTTCGGCGGCATCTCGCTGAACAAACCGCCGGTCAATCCGGGTGACCCGGATGCCAAGAAAGGCCTGAAGCTGCGCGTTCCGCCGATCAAATCCTTCCAGTTGCTGGCTGACAGCATCGGCTACATCGGTTCGCCGCTGCCATTTTCCGAAGCCTTCACCGCCGTGCAGACCGGGGTGGTCGACGGCGTGATCGGCTCGGGCGCAGAGGGTTACTACGCCTCGTTCCGTGATGTGACCAAGTACTACCTGCCGATGAACACCCACTTCGAAGTGTGGTACCTGCTGATCAACGGCGAAGTGCTCAACGACATGGACAAGGCGGATCGCGCCAAGCTTGAAGAAGCCGCCGCGACGTTCGAGACCTCCCGTTGGGCGGCCGCCGAGGCGGATCAGGCCGGTAACGAGAAGAAGCTCCAGGACGCTGGCGCGCAACTGGTGCCGGTCAGTGCCGAGGCGCTGGCGGCCAATGCCCGCAATGCGCGCGCCCAGGTGTGGCCCGAAATCATCAAGGACATGGGCGAGGCATGGGCCCGTCCGATTGTCGACAGCGTCACCAAGTAAGATTGCCAACGGATTCGGGTGCAGCGGCACCCGGACAGTTCGTTGCACGTTGTCGTGCCGGCGAAGTCTCCTTTCGGAGGCTTCGCCGTTGCCGTTTGTTCTGCCGTCAGCAAGGAGTGCCTGACCATGCGCCTCAATCACCGCCAGCTCGAAGCCTTCCGCGCCATCATGCAGACCGGCATGGTGACCCGTGCCGCCGATGTGCTTAATGTGACCCAGCCGGCCATCAGCCGCTTGCTCGCCGACCTGGAATACGCGGTCGGCTTTGCGTTGTTCGAGCGCGCCAAGGGCCGACTGACGCCGACCGCCGAAGCGCGGTTGCTTTACGACGAGGTCGAGCGCTCGTTCTCCGGCCTGGAGAAAATCGGCCGCTTCGCCGAGGGGATCCGGAACTTCGAGCAGGGCAGCCTGAGCGTGGCCTCGATGCCGGCCATGGCGCTGAGCTTTCTGCCGCGCGTGTTCAAGCGCTTTTCCGAATCCTATCCCAAGGTCGGCTTCAAACTTCTCACCTTGAGTTCTCCCGAGGTGCTCGAAACCTTGACGACGCAGCAGGTTGATATCGGCTTTGCGGTGTTGTCGGTCGAGCACGCTGCGGTGCGGATCGAGCCGCTGTTCGAGGCGTCGCTATGCTGTGTGCTACCTGCAGATCACCGCCTGGCCGCGCGTGAGCTGTTGCGTGTCGAAGATCTTGAAGGCGAGAACTTCATCACCCTCGGGCCCGAGCTTGGCATTCGTATGCAGATCAACCGCATGTTCGAAGAGGCCGGGGTGTCGCGGCGCCTGGTGGTCGAAGCCCAATTGTCGGCCACCGCCTGTGCCTTTGTGCGCGAAGGGGTGGGCGTCGCGCTGGTCGATCCGGTCACCGCCTCGCAGTTCGTATCGACCAATCTGGTGGCGCGGCGTTTTGAGCCGGCCATTCCCTATCAGTACAGTGTGATCTTTCCGTCGCATCGCCCGCGCTCCCGGCTGGTCGATCCGTTCCTTGAGGCATTGCGACAAGCGCTCGCCGAGAGTCCCTTGATTCAATGATGCGGCCCGTCATCGAGTGCATAACATTCGTGCATTCAGTGAGTTGAACATATCATTTGTTGTTATTTGCTGGCTTGCTTAGCATGAAGTTCATGGGCAGCGGTGTCGGGTGACCCGCTGCAATCCGGATGATGGACGACAGGCGGGCAAATGGCTTCTGGACAGGACACCGAATTTCTCGTGATCGGCGGTGGCGTGGTTGGCGCAGCGATCGCCTACGGGCTGCTGCGCCGAGGGCGAACGGTGCGTCTGCTCGACGAAGGCGATGACGCCTTTCGCGCCGCCCGTGGCAATTTCGGGCTGGTGTGGGTGCAGGGCAAGGGTGCAGGTAACCCGGGCTATGCGCGGTGGTCCTGCGCCGCCGCACGTGACTGGCAGGGGTTTGCCGACGAGCTCGAGCACCGCACCGGCACAGACCTCCAGCTTCAGCAGGCCGGCGGCATGCATTTGTGCCTGAACGATGACGAGATGGCGGCACGCCAGCTGGAGCTCGATACCGTCGCCAGCCGCATCGGCGAACCCTATCCCTACGAAATGCTCGACCCTGCCCAGTTGGCGCGATTGCTGCCCAGCGTCGGCCCCGAGGTGGTGGGCGGCTCGTTCTCGCCGCTCGATGGCCATGTCAGCCCGCTGCGCCTGCTCAAGGCGTTGCATCAGGCCATCGATGCCCTTGGCGCTCAGCACGAGGCCGGTGTGCGGATTGATGACCTGGCTCATGTCGGCGGCCGTTTTGTCGCCCGCGCGCCCAACCATGTCTTTGAAGCCGATCGTGTGGTGCTTGCGGCCGGGCTGGGTAATGCGCTGCTGGCGCCGATGCTTGGCCTTGAAGCCCCGGTGACGCCGGTGCGCGGCCAGGTGCTGGTGTGCGAACGTGCGGCGCCGTTTCTTCCTTTGCCGACGCTGCATGTTCGCCAGACCGGCGACGGCAGCGTGCAGATTGGCGACTCCAAGGAAAACGTCGGCATGGACGACGGAACCAGTATCGACCAGCTCTCGCGGATCGCCGCACGGGCGGTGCGCTGCTTTCCGGTGCTGGCCAACGTCAACGTGGTGCGGGCGTGGGGCGCGCTGCGCGTGATGACGCCCGACGGCCTGCCGATCTATGAAGAAAGCCCGACTTGCCCCGGCGCCTTCGTGGTGACCTGCCACAGCGGCATCACCCTGGCCTCGGCCCATGCCGGCGTGCTCGCTGCGTGGCTCGATGGCGGTGAGCGGCCGGCCCATATCGACACTTTTACTGCGGACCGATTCCATGTTCAGAGAAGTTGATGCTTCGCGTCTTGATGAGGCGCCGGCCTGCCACATCGAGGTCGACGGTCACAAAGTCGCCGTCCGTGAAGGCGAGCCGCTGGCCGCCGCGCTGCTCAAGGCGGCCGTCATACCGATGCGCCATTCGGTGGTGTCGGGCGAGCCGCGTGCGCCGTACTGCATGATGGGCGTGTGCTTCGAGTGCCTGGTGGAAGTCGATGGCGTGCCCAATGTGCAGGCCTGCATGACGTCGGTCCGCGAAGGTATGACGGTGCGTCGGCAGCACGGCGCGCGGCAGATTGGAGGGCAGGCGTGATGCGTGAATACGATGTCGCTATCGTCGGCGCCGGGCCGGCCGGCATGTCTGCCGCCAGCCAGGCGGCTGCGCTGGGCTTGAGCGTGGTGCTGATGGACGAGCAGCCGCGCGCCGGCGGCCAGATTTATCGCAATGTGGGCGCGGCCTCGCGCGGTCGGCTCGACTGGCTGGGGCCCGACTATGCGCATGGTCGGGGGCTGGTCGAGCAACTGGCGAGCGCACCGGGCGTCACCCATCTCACCTCGGCGACGGTGTGGGATGTGAGCAGCGCGCTGGAGGTGTCGTACCTGCAGGGCGGCAGTGCCGCTCAGTGCCGCGCCAAGCACCTGATCGTGGCCACCGGCGCCATGGAGCGGCCGTCGCCGCTGCCCGGCTGGACCTTGCCCGGTGTCATGAACGCCGGCGCGGCGCAGATCATGATGAAGGTCGGCGGCGCCGTCCCGGAAGGGCGGATCGTACTGGTTGGCGGCGGCCCGCTGCTGTATCTGGTGGCGGTGCAATTGCTCGACGCGGGTGCACAGGTCGCTGCACTGCTTGAAACCTCGCCGAAGCACAATCGTCGCCCGGCCATGCGCCACCTGATGGGTGCCTTGCGTGCGCCGGGCTATCTGATCAAGGGCATGCGCTTGCTGGCGCGGATTCGTCGCGCCGGCGTGGCGCATCACTTTGCCGACGCCGAGGTGGCGATTGAAGGCGGCGACACCGCCGAGGCAGTGGTGTTCAATGCAGGTGGCAAGGCGAACCGCATCGCCGTCGATACCGTGTTGCTGCATCATGGCGTGATCCCGAATGTTCAGCTGACACGCATGCTGCGGCTCGAGCACGACTGGGATGCGCGTCAGCTGGCCTGGCGGCCGCGCTGCGATGCGTACGGCGTGAGCAGCCACGAGGCCATCTCGGTCACCGGGGACGGCGCCGGCATTGGTGGCGCACGCGCGGCCGAGTGCAGCGGCGCGATCGCGGCGCTCGGTGCAGCCTGCCGGCTGGGTGTGATCGACGCGTCGGCGCTGCAAGCGAAGGCGGCCCCCTTGCTGGCAGAGCATCAAGCCCAGCTGCGTATCCGGCCGTTTCTCGATACCTTGTACCAGCCCCCCGACTGGTTGCTGACACCGACCGACGACACCATCGTGTGTCGCTGCGAGGAGGTGACCGCGGGGCAGATACGCGACATGGCCCGGCTCGGGTGCACCGGGCCGAACCAGACGAAATTCTTCAGCCGGAGCGGCATGGGGCCGTGCCAGGGGCGGATGTGCGGTGTTACCGTGGCGCAGTTGATCGCCCAGACCCGGGGCGTGTCGGTCGAGGACGCCGGCTATTACCGGATACGACCGCCGCTCAAGCCCATCCCGTTGGCGGCGCTGGCGAGCATGGATGAAACACCCCCGGCCGGCTGAAGTCGGCGAGAGAATACGTTCCAAACAAACAAGGAGTCACGATGTCTGAAATCGAACGGATGCACACCGGTCCGCGCATGTCCAAAATTGTCCGCCATGGCGGCTTGGTCTACTTGTGCGGGCAGACCGCAGGCGGCATCGACGAGCCGGGCGATGTGACGGCTCAAACAACTGAGATGCTGTCGCGGGTGGATCGTTTGCTGACGGAAGCGGGCAGTGATCGCGGCCGCATTCTGTCGGCGCTGATTCATGTGACCGATATGGCTGATTTTGCGGCGATGAACGCGGTGTGGGAGGCGTGGTTGCCTGAGGGGGCTGCGCCGGCCCGGACGACCGTTGAGGCGCGTCTGGCCTCGCCCGCCTTGCGGGTCGAAATTACGATCGTCGCGGCCGTTTGAGCGTTTGAATACCGGGCCAGCGGCGCAATGCCGCTGGCCGTTTAATTACGCTGTCGCGGCGAGCAGTTCTGCAAAAGCGGTTTCGAACTGGGCCAGACCGGCCGTTTGAAGTTCATCCCCGATAGCGCTCATATCCAGCCCGCGGCGGGCCAGGCCTGAAAAGTGCGCCTGTGCGCCGACGGTGTTGCTGTCGACCGTGAGCTGCACCCGACCGTGGTCGAGCAGTGCGGCCAGGGTGGCGTCGGGCAGGGTGTTGACGGTTTCGGGGCCGATCAAGGGTTCGACGTAGAGCAGGTCGCTGTAGGCGGGGTTCTTGGTGCCGGTGCTGGCCCACAGCAGGTATTGTGGGCGGGCGCCCTGGGCGCGCAGCGCGTCGAATTCTTCGCCATGGAAACGGTTGCGATAGGCCTGGTAGGCGAGCCGCGCCATGGCGACGGCGGTGCCGCCGCGCAATTCGCGGGCGCTGTCATCCATTTCGTCCAGACGGCTATCGACCAAAGTATCGACCCGGCTCAGGAACAGGCTGGCGACCGAAAACACGCCGGTCACGGGTTTGCCGGCGGCGGCGCGTGCACTCAGGCCGCGCACATAGGCGGCGGCGACAGCGTCGGTCTGGGCGAGTGAGAAGAGCAGGGTGACATTGACGCTGATGCCGTCGGCAATCAGGCGCTCGATGGCGCGGACGCCGGCGGGGGTGGCAGGCACCTTGATCAGCACATTGTCGCGGGCGACGGCGGCGTGCAGGCGGTGTGCAGCGGCCACGGTGCCGTCTTCGTCATGGGCCAGCGCGGGCGAGACTTCGAGGCTGACATAGCCGGCCTCGCCCTTGGCGTCGGACCAGGTGGCGTGCAGCAGGTCGCAGGCGGCCTGGACGTCGGGGATCACCAACCGCTCATAGCGCGCTTCGGCCGTGATCGGCTCGGCCTTGAGGCGGGCCAGATCGTCTTCGTAATAGCGACCGCCGGCGATGGCTTTCTGAAAAATGGCGGGGTTGGTGGTGACGCCGGCAACGCCGTTTTCTTGCACGAAGCGGGCGAGGTGACCATCACGAATGAGACTGCGGGACAGGTTGTCGAGCCAGATTTGTTGGCCGAGTTTGCGAACTTCGAGAAGACGATTCATGGGGAAAACGAGTCGAATAATTGTTAGCGGTCCATTGTGCCCGCAAACGCCGTCAATCGAAAGTCACCTCACCGACCGTGCTGGCTGAAACGGGCCATGAAGGCGCGGTCGATGCGGTCTTTCCAGCGCCACACCCAGGCGCCCTCGATGGACAACGGCCCCCACGCGGCGAGGGCGCGCCGGTCGCCGGTGCTGATCAGATACAGCGCGCGGCGCTGCGCTTGCCAGCGCTGGAGCGTGCCGCCCGTGATGCTGCGACGCAGATTGTCGGCCAGCGGCGGCCCGGCGCGCACGGCAAAGACGCCGGACTTCGGGCGCGGATCTGCGTAGGCAGCCACGTCGCCGGCGGCGAACACAAAGGGGTGGGATGTCGATTGCAGCGTCGGGCCGACGCGAATGAAGCCGCCCGCGTCGGTGGCCAGGCCGGACTGCGCAGGCCACTCGGGCGCGGCGGCGCCGGTGACCTGGAGCACATGGCTGGCACGGACGTGTTGGCCATCGTCCAGCCAGACGCCGTCGGTGTCGATGGCCTTGGCACGGCGCTGGCCGATCCAGCGGATGTGGCGTGCGTCGAGCAGGCGGCGCGCCCGGCGCTGCAAGCGGCCGGGAAGCCCGTCGAGCGGCAGGGCGGTACTGCCGATCAGCGCGAGCGGCAGCGTGGGCAGACGGGCGCGCAGGGCGAGGGCAAGTTCGACACCCGCCGCGCCGCTACCGATGATCGCGGCGCTGCAGGCAGGGTCGGCGCTGGCGGCGGCGATCAGTGCGTCGATTCGGGTAACGAAATCTTCGATCGGGCGCACCGGGATGCCGTGGTCGGTGCCGCCGGCGATGCGCGCGCTGGCGGTGGTCGGGCCGGTGTCGATGGACAGCCAGTCGAAGGGGATCTCGCTGCCGTCGTCACACCGCACACGGCGGGCATCGAGGTCCAGCCCGACGCCGCGGGCCTGCTTGAAACGCACCCCGGCGCGCTCGGCCAGCGGTGGAAGTGCAATGGCGGTGTCGGCCAGGGCGTAGTGGCCGGCGATCCAGCCGGGCAGCATGCCGGAGTAGATCTGCCGCGGGTAGGGCGAGATGAGCGTGACCTCGGTGTCCGGCAGGCGCGCGCGGGCCAGCGCGTCGAGCACAACCACATGGGCGTGACCGCCGCCGAGCAGGACGAGGCGCTTCACTGGACGATCGGAACCAGTTGCAGATCACCGAAGCGGGCTTCGACCGTGGCGCCGGTGTTGTCGGTGTCGGCGCCGAGCGCGATGCCGGTGACGGCCGGGGCGGGCTCGCCAAACGCCGCCTGGAAGTCGGCAGCCAGATCGCGCGATTCGGCAATCCACTGGCCGGCTTTGGCGTCGCCGCGCTGGAGGACGATCATGCGCACCCGATCGGTGTAGGGGTTGGGCGCGATGGCGCCGATGGCATCGGCCGTGCCCCAGACGTAGCACAGCGCGGCGGTGGGCAAATCGGCGCCGTAGAGCGTGCGCGCCATGTCGATCTTGACCCGGTCGGTGAAGGGCAGGCGCGACTTGTCGTAGTCGAAAAAGACATACACGCGGGCCGCGTAGTCATCGGTGGCCTTGTTGGCCATGGCCGATTTCGGCACGGCCTCGGAGACTTTCCAGCGCCATTGCAGTCGCGTGTTGGCGGTGACGGCGTCAGGCAAGGTATAGACGAGGCTGGAGGCGGCGGACTTCGAGTAGGCGCGCAGCACCTTGCCGGTCGATTCTTGAACAATCGAGAAGTCAGTGCCAGGCAGATCCTTGTTGATTTGGGTGTACACCCAGCTGGCGGGGGGCGTGCCGGTGGGCGCGTCGGTAAAGGGCGCAGGCTGGGTGGTGAGCGCGGTGGCGCCCAGTGGCGTGATGAGCGCTGCACTGAGGCACAGGCGCGGGATGACGCGAGGCGACATGAATCGGGGCTCCGGCGGGCGGATTCGAATGCAATGTGACTGACAGGGGGCATGCGTGTTCCCGCTCATCGCGCGGTGAGCAGGGCGCTGCGTTGCAGGCGGTCGAGGTCTTGCGGGCGATCGACATCCCACACCGTGGCAGGCTCGGCCCAGCGCAAAGCGCACTCGCGCAGGCGGTCGCGGGTTTGCGCCATGACGGCGCCGCTGCCCCAGTCGATGTCGCGGAACACGTCCGGCTGTGGCTGGCGCAGGCCGACCAGCGCATAGCCGCCGTCTTCCGCGGGCAGGAAGACGGCGTCGTCGCCGCGCTGCAAGGCGCTGGCGCACGCTTGCAGCATGCCGGCGTCGAGCATCGGGCAGTCGGTGCCGATCAGTAGCGTGGGCGCGGTGGTGGTGAGCGCACGGAGCGCGTGATGCATGCGCTCGCCGAGGTGCGCGCCATGCTGCACGTGCAGGGGAATGCCGGTGGTGGCTGCCAGTGCACGGAAGAAGCGGTGGGTGGCGTCGGGGGCGCACCACAGACTGACCGGCCCGAGCCGGGCGGTGTGCGCGGTGGCGACGGCGTGGCGGACGAGTTGCCGGTGCAGTCGTGCGGCGCCGGCTGGGCCGAGCGCGGGGATGAGGCGCGTCTTCGCGGTACCGGCGATCGGCGCTTTGGCAAAGACCGCGATGTGCACGGACTCAGGACTGGCGGGGCGCATAGCCATAGCGTCTCGCAAGATCGACGGGATCGGCGCCGAGGGCGTAAGCGGCGCGCAGCCGCCACATCAGCACCATGGTGCGAAACACGCCGTGCGCCTCCCAGCGGCGGCCGGCGGTGGTGACGCGCTGGCGCAGGCAGGCCGGGCGGCCGAGGGCCTTCATGTTGCGCGAAAAGGCGATGTCTTCCATCAGCGGCTGATCGACGAAGCCGCCGACCTGCTTGAAGGCCTTGCGGGTGACGAAGATGGCCTGGTCGCCAGTGGCGATGCCGGTGAGCCGCGAGCGCCAATTCATCATCGTCGCGATGACGCTCAGCATGGGGTGTGTTCCTTCGATGCGCACATCGAAGCGTCCCCACAGGTGGGTGTCGAGTGCGGCATGGATGGCAGGGATCGCGCCGGCCGGCAGGCGGGTGTCGGCGTGCAGAAAGAGCAGCCGGTCGGCCCGAGCCATGGCCGCGCCAGCGTTCATCTGGCTGGCGCGTCCGCGCGGCGCGCTGACCGGCCGGTCGCTCAGCGGGGTGGCGAGATGGGCGGTGTAGTCCGTGCTGCCGCCGTCGACCACGATCAACTCGACGCCCGCTGGCCGCAGCGCTTGCAGCGGGGCGAGCACCGACGCGATGCCGGCGGCTTCGTTGAGCACGGGGAGGATGATCGACAGCGTCGGTGTCGGCATGGGCGCGATCAGCTGTGGCAGTCGGGCAAGGCCAGGGCTTGTAGCACCTCGCCGCTGCGCAGGTCTTCGATAAAGGCGACGACGCCGCCCGTTTTCTCTTGCGGCAGGAAGCGTACATCGGCGTTCAGTGGGGCCTTGGTCGGCATGGCTCGGGTCTCCCAGTCGCGCACCACAAAGCTGTGGCTGAGCGTCTCGCCCCTATTTTCGCCGGCTTTGACTTCGCTTTGATGACCATTTTCATAGCGTGCGACAACAAGCTGCGTCTGGCGGTCGCTCGGCGCCGTGGCGCGCACGCTGACTGTCGCGCCGGCGGGTGCCTTGGCGGATGTGAGCTGGATATGTGCTGTCGCAGCGCCCCGGGTGACACCGGCCAGCGGGTCGTTTCCGCGCCAGGCGCGGCTGTCGCGGCCGTTGATCATGATTTGCGGGGTGTAGACCGTGCGTCCGCCGGTGAGCGCCACTTTGTTGCGCTGGCGTTGGCCATTTCGCGGCTCGGCGAAGCGGTCTTTCCAGCCGATGTAGTCCCAGTAGTCGACATGGTAGGCGATGGCCACGGTGTCGCTGGATTGCTTGAGCGTGCCCAACCAGCGATCGGCCGGCGGGCAGGAGCTGCAGCCTTCGGAAGTGTAGAGCTCGACCAGCGGGGTTTGCAGGGGGCCGCTGCTGGCGGTGCATTCGGCGGCCACGGCACCACCGGCGCACAGCGCGGCGGCAAGGGCGAATAGCGGTTTAGCGGGCATCGTTGAGCCTCCAGTCGTAATCGAGGTGCTCGATCTTCGGCGCGCTGGCGCGCAGTTTTTTTGCGGCTTCCGGCGTGTCGGCGAGCGCCTCGGCGTAGTGGGCGAAGGTGGCTTGGAGCGAGTCAAAACCCCTGTGGCCACGAGCGAAGTCGTCGGCGTACCAGTCGAAAATCTTCGAGACGTAGAGTGTGTTGCTGGCCGCGTCGAAGCGGTTGCGGCTGCGGTCGGAGAGGAAGCGGCGCATGCCGTCTTCGAGCTGGGTGTCGAGCCGCTCGGCGACGAAGGCTTCGTTGCGCAGCATCGGGCAACCGATCGAGGCGCAGACCACGGCGGCATGGATGCGCGGGTCGTCGAAGGCGCCGGCGGCGCGAATGCGGCCGTGTTCGATGCCGTCCAGGCTCTCTTCCTGACCGAGCAGGGTGAAAAATGTCTGTTTCCAGGGCGAGGAGAACAGGCTGCCGAGGTCTTTGATTGAGTCCAGATCAGGATAGCGGGTGAGGATCAGTTCGACGGTGTAGGCGTTATAAGCGTTGATCAGGAAGGCGAGTTGCTGCGGCTTCGGCCAGCTGGCGTAGTCGGCGGGCGTGACGGCCGACACGGCGTCGAGGTAGGCCTTGAGCGGGGCGCGATCCTTCTTCAGCGCGGCGTAGCGCACCGCCGACGCGTTGCCGGCAGCATTGACCACGACGTGTTGCTTGAGCAGCGTGTTCCAGGCGGCATGGCTGTGATCAAAGGCCTGCGCAGCGGCGCTGAACAGGGTGAGGCTGGCCACCAGCAGGAGGGAAGTGAGGCGTGTCATCGTCCTACCTTCTTTACGCGCGGCGCCAGGCGTGAAAGCGGCCGACCCATTCGAGCAGCTTCTGCGGGGCGTGGGCGCGCTTCCATTCGCCGGCGACGTATTTGTTGGCCTCGGCCATGGTCGGGTAGATGTGAATGGTGCCGAGGATCTTGTTCAGACCGATGCCGTGCTTCATGGCCAGCACGTATTCGGCGATCAGGTCGCCGGCGTGTTCGCCCACGATGGTGACACCGAGAATGCGGTCCTTTCCCGGCACGGTGAGCACTTTCACAAAGCCGTGGGCTTCCGAGTCGGCGATGGCGCGGTCGAGATCGTCGATGCCGAACTTGGTGGCTTCGTAGGCAATGCCCTCGGCCCTGGCGTCGGCTTCATTCAAGCCCACGCGGGCGACTTCCGGCTCGACAAAAGTGGCCCAGGGGATCACCGAGTAGTCGGCCTTGAAGGTCTTGAACGGGTCGAACAAGGCATTGACCGCGGCGTACCACGCCTGATGGGCGGCAGTGTGGGTGAATTGAAAGGGGCCGGCGACATCGCCTGCGGCGTAGATGTTGGGGTAGATCGTCTGCAGAAACTCGTTGGTTTCCACCGTCTTGCCGGTCGGGATGCCCATTTCCTCGAGGCCGAAGCCGGTCAGGTTGGCGGCGCGGCCGACGGCGACCAGCACGGCGTCGAAGGGGATGCGCACATCCTTGCCTTCGTGTTCGGCGATCAGCACTTTTTCGCCGTCTTCGATTACGAATTGCTTGGCTTTTGTGCCGACGCGCACATCGATGCCTTCGGCGATGAAGCGTTCCATCACCAGTTGCGAGACGTCTTCGTCTTCCCGCGCCATGATCCGCGGCAGCATCTCGATTTGCGTCACCTGGCTGCCCAGGCGGGCGAAGGCTTGTGTCAGCTCGCTGCCGATCGGGCCGCCGCCGAGCACCAGCAGGCGGCGCGGCTGTTCGCGCAGCGCCCACAAATTGTCGGAGGTGAGGTAATCCATCTCGTCGATGCCGGGAATGGGCGGCACGAAGGGGCGGGCGCCGGTGGCGATGACAATGGCGCGGGTGGTGAGCGTCTCGATGCGGCCATCGTTGTGGGTCACTTCGACCGTCCAGGGCGAGGTGATTTTGGCGGAGCCTTCGACCACGTCCACGCCCAGGCCGGTGTAGCGCTCGACCGAGTCGTGCGGTTCGATGGCCTTGACTACCGACTGCACGCGTTCCATCACCTTGGCAAAGTCCATTTTCGCTTCGGCCGAGTCGATGCCGAATTCCTGGGCGCGCTCGACATGCGACAAAAACTTGGCCGAGCGGATCAGCGCTTTCGACGGCACGCAGCCGGTGTTCAGGCAGTCGCCGCCGAGCTTGTGGCGCTCGATCAACGTGACTTTCGACTTCACCGCTGCAGCGATGTAGGACGTCACCAGACCGGCCGAGCCGCCGCCGATGACGACGAGGTTGCGGTCAAAGGTGGCGGGCTTCTTGTCGGCCCATCGGGCATAGACTTTTTTGGCCTGCACCGCAGCGACAATCTTTTTGGCGATGAGCGGGAAGATGCCGAGCAGCGCGAAGGAGCCGATCAGACCCGGCGAGAGAATGCCGGAGAGCGAATCAATCTGGCCCAGCTGGGTGCCGGCATTCACGTACACGATGGTGCCGGCGAGCATGCCGATCTGGCTCACCCAGTAGAAGGTGGTGGTGCGGATCGGGGTCAGACCCATCACCAGGTTGATGACGAAAAACGGCAAGGCCGGCACCAGGCGCAGCGTGAAGAGGTAGAAGCCGCCATCTTTTTTGACGCCCGCGTTGAGCGCCTTGAGGCGATCGCCAAAGCGGCTTTGCACCCAGTCGCGCAGCAAAAAGCGCGAGGCGAGAAAGGCCAGCGTCGCGCCGATGGAGGAGGCGAAGGAGACGATGAGCAGACCGGTCAGCAGTCCGAAGATCGCGCCAGCGGCCAGGGTGAGCACGGCGGCGCCGGGAAAGGACAGCGCGGTCACGGTCACATACACGGCAAAGAAAATGCCGGCGGTCGCCCACGGGTTGGCGGCGCGATAGGTTTCGATGGCCGCTTGCTGACTCTTGAAGAAATCGAGGTTGAAAAAGCGCCCCAGATCGAAGATGAAATAGCTGGTGATCAGGGCCAGCAGGACGATGACGAGTCCGAGTTTTTTCTTGTTCATGGCCTCACGGCACTCCCTGAGTTGATTGCCGCATGGCGAGATGGCACGCCAGCGAGCTTGTGATGGTTCAGACCGTTCAGGGGGCGAAAACCTGACAGTGAATTGTCGCGCTATGGCAGGAGATTTTTGTGCGAGGCACAAAAATCGAGTAGAATGAAGCCCTTATCTCGGTCGCGAAACCGCCAGCAGGTGGCCGCATCGAATCAGCATGGCGCAACAAGCGCCGTCTTACTCGCCATTCTGGCAGGCCTTCGAGGCGCCGGGGTGGTCGGAACGTCGGGCGTGGTCCCGTCAATTGCGTCTGGACGTTGTCTGTCCGGGCAGCCCGTCGGCACCGGGCAACAATTGCCTGCCGCCAGCTAAAGAATTGAAACCGGCGCGCTCGCCAGTCGTGAGGGGCGTGTTTTTGACTGCCGCACCGATGGCATCGCCGGACCCACAACAGATTAGGAGAGAGCATTTATGGCAAAAGAAGAAATGATCCAGTTCGAAGGTGTAGTGCAGGAAGTGCTTCGCGATGCCCGGTTTCTGGTCAAGCTCGACAACGGCATGGATGTGGCAGCCTACGCTTCGGGCAAGATGCGCAAGTTTCGCATCCGGATCCTGGCCGGTGATCGGGTGACGCTCGAAATGTCGCCCTACGACCTGTCCAAAGCGCGCATCAGCTTCCGTCACAAGGAAGTTCAGCAGCGCCGCCCGCACTGAGCGCTGGCGACATCATGAAAAAACCCGGTCTAACCGGGTTTTTTTACGTCCAGCGTGGGTGACGAAGCTAGGTGTCAATGACGCCGCTGGCCCACGCGCTGCGCGCTGCGCCGTTCAGAAAGCGCTGAATGAGTGCGTTGTCGGCGGCGGGCGCGAGATCCTCGGCCGAGGCGACGCCGCCGGTCTGGCGCGCTTCGAGTTGCCCCTTTGCGCCGGTGGCGAGGCGGTATTCGCCGCTGCACTGCGGGCAGAACAGGGTGCCGCCAGTGGTTTGCTCACGGCGCGCCACCAGGGTGGGGCCGCACATCATGCAGACGAGCAGCGGAATGCCTTCGTCGGTGTGGCCGACGATATGTTCCAGGGCGCCGGTGTCGACCAGGCTGAGAAAATGCTCGCCGAAACGAGCGTCGAACTGGCTGCCGAGATTTTCCCGGATGTGGGTCAGCGCGGTGTCGATCGGCATGCCTTTGCGATAGGGGCGGGCGCTGGTCATGGCATCGAAAGCGTCGCAGATACCGATGATCCGTGCATCGCGCGGGATGTCGTCCGCAGCGAGCCCGGCCGGGTAGCCCTTGCCGTCAGGGCGTTCGTGATGCGACAGCACCGCGTCGACCGCCAGCGCCGCCAGGGGGTGGCCAGCGAGCAGCCGCGCACCGACGGCGGGGTGGGTGCGGACGATGTCGAATTCAATGCCGGTGAGCCGGTCCGGCTTGCGCAGGATCGCGTCGGGAATGCCGACTTTCCCCAGATCATGCAGAAACCCGCCCACGGCGATGCGGGCCACGTCCCGCTCGCCCAAGCCAGCGCGGCGGGCGAGTGTTTCGGCCAGACGCGACACGCGCCACAGGTGACCGCCGGTGTAGGGGTCGCGCGCTTCCACCACCCAGGCCATGGCCAGCAAGGTGTGCATCAATTGCTGGGCGCCTTGAGCGTCCGGGCGACGTCGAGAAAAGGGCCAAAGTGGCATGGGGGCGGTGATTCCGGCGATGGTCGATACCAATATTATCGGCGCGGGCGCGCGGAAATTGAGTCAATCGGGGCATCTGTCCAACGGTGTATCAGCCCGTCGTCGAATCGTCACACATCATCGCTAGCATGGCGTCATCCATGGCCGATCGGGATCGGTCGGCGTGGTCTAAACAAAAAAACGATGAGGTCAGTGCGATGAAGAAGACGCTTTGCGGTGTTGGTTTGGCCATGCTGCTGTCGGGGCCGGCATTTTCGGCGGTGTCAGTGGCGGACATCCAGATCACCGAATGGATGTACAGCGGCGGCAGTGGTGAATTCGTCGAGTTCACCAATATGGGCAACTCGGCGGTGGACTTCGCCGGCTGGAGTTATGACGACGAGAGCCGTCTGGCCGGTGTATTCGATCTGTCAGGCTTTGGCCTGGTCGGTGTCGGTGAGTCGGTGATCATTACCGAAAGTGCCGAGACCGATTTCCGTCTCGATTGGTCGCTGGCCGCCGGGGTGAAAGTCCTGGGTGGATATACCAATAATCTGAGCCGCGGGGATGAAATCAATCTGTTTGATGCGTCGGGCAGCCTGATCGACCGCCTCACTTATGGTGACCAGGTCTTTGCCGGCACGGTGCGCACCCAGAACGCTACCGGCAACCCGCTCAGCGCGGCCGACCTGGCCGGGACCACCGTGACCGCCAACTGGGTGCTGGCGAGCGCCGGCGACAGCTTCGGCTCTTATGCGGCGAAGAGCGGTGACGTCGGCAACCCGGGTTTCTACGTTGCCGCGCCGGTGCCTGAGCCCGAAACTTATGCACTGATGCTGGCGGGTCTGGCCCTGGTCGGTGGCATTGCCCGCCGTCGTGCCGCGCGCTGATCGAGGAGACATGGCCATGAAACGCATGCATTGTCTCGTCGCCACGCTGGCGCTTTTCGGCTCCGTTGCCCACGCCGCGAATTCGATTGATCTATCGACCTATTCGGTGACCGGCAATTACACGCTCGATTCGCTCGGGACGATGGGCCTGGAAGCGTCCGCCGTCACCTATGCCCGCGATCGCAGTTCGCTGTTCTTTGTCGGAGACGAGGGCGAAGGTGTGGTGGAAGTGTCCTTGACGGGCCAGACCCTCTCGTCAATGGCGTTCAGCGCCTGGCCGGCGACGACCCGTCACAACGATGCCGAGGGCCTGACCTATCTGGGTGGCGGTGTGCTGGTGGTGGCCGAAGAGCGCCTTCAGGATGCTTTCCAGTTCAACTACGTCGCCGGTGGCAGCGTGTCGCTGGCCAATGCACCATGGGCGTCGATCTCCGACTACGCTTATGCCAACAACGGCATCGAAGGCATCAGCTATGACCCGCGTGACGGCAGCTTCGTGTCGGTCAGGCAGGACAGCCCGATGGAAGTGCGTGCCGGTTCGCTGACGTTCGCCGCCGGTGGCGGCATCTCGACCATGACACCGCTGTTTGACGCCAGCATGCTCGGGGTGAGCACGCTGTCAGATGTTCAGACGCTGTCGCCCATCGATGCGCTGGCCGGCACCGCCGCGGCTGACAATCTGTTGGTGCTGAGTCTGGGGTCGCAGACCTTGCTGGAGATTGACCGCGCCGGCAACACGCTGAGCCGCTTCGACCTGGCCGGCATCACCAGCCAGGCGATCGAGGGCGTTACGGTGGATGAGCTCGGCCGCATCTACCTGGTGGCCGAAGATTCTGGCACGCCGAACTCGCGCCTGTTCGTGCTCTCGCCGGTGCCCGAGCCTGAAACCTGGGCAATGATGCTGGTCGGTCTGGCCGGGCTGGCACATCGGGTGCGTCGTCGCAGCGTTTGATATCGGTGCGGCATTGACGAGAACGGCCGGGGCCATGCCTCGGCCGATTTTGTTTACCCCGGCGCGGCTTGCGCCAGCGTGAAGATAGGGCCGTTCGCGATGCGGTCAAAATACGACTGATTCGCCGGGCTGCCCGGTGGCCAGTTGGCAATGAAATCGGCCTGCCACGCGGCGACGTCGTGATGCAGCGCCAGGGCCTCGATGCGATGCGCGCCAACGCGCACGCCATACAGCACCGGATGCGGGCAGGGGTGTCGGCTGATGCGGGTGAGAATGCCATGTTGCGTGCCGCTAAAGTTCGGCATGCCGGCAGCGCCATTGTTGATCAGCACCTTGCCGTCGGCGAACTGTCGGCATACGGGCAGGCAGGTGTGGCTGCTGGCAAAGACGTCCACGTCGGCGGTGTGAAACTGTGGCGTCAAGCCTGCGCGATGGGAGGCGTCGTTCAGGCGGCTGACATCGAAATCCCAGCCCGCCAGCGCATTGGCGTCGCCGTGCACCACGCCGACGCGCAAGGCACCGATGCGGTAGCGCGCAAACATCGGCAAGGTGGCCAGTTTGGCGAGATGGGCCGGGTGGCGCGCGGCGGTGGCTTTGAGGCGGGCGTGGATCTGGTTTGAGCGTGCCACCACGTCGGCGTCGACGGTATCGGGATAGGCGCAACCGCAGCCGGCGTCGTCGGCCTCGGGCTGGAGTTCGGCTTCGACGTTGCCGAGGATGGCGTCGTGTTTAAGCACTGCGGTGTTGACGCGGTCGAAGCCGGCGTCATCGACATTGAACCAGTTGAAATCGCCGTTGAAGCACAGGGTGACCGGCCCAGGTTCGGCGTCGGCCATGGCGAGCAGCGCATCGAGTGCGGCGGTGTTGCCGTACAGCCCACCGACCACGTACAGCGTTTCGGCGAGGCGCTCGGGTGCCGTGGCAATGGTCGCCGCGCCATAGCGGTAGCGCAGCGGACAGACGCGGCCGGCCGCGTTCATGCGGCTTCGGCCGTGCTGCGCCGGTGGCCGAGCGCCAGTGGCAGCAGGAAGCCGGCGGTGCATAGGATCAGGCCGTACAGGTTGGTGCCCAGCAGCAGGCCGTACTTGCCGGTGCCGATGGCCCAGCTGGCGGGGATCGCGCCGAGCGCGAGCATCACGCCCAGCGTCATGCCGCTCCAGAAGGCGAGATGGAAGGAGAGCGGCGAGAAGCCGACCCAGCGCGAGAGCAGAAACACCGGCGCCAGGCCGATCACCATGGTGCCCGACAGCGTGGTGGCCTTGAGGATGTCGGTACCGGCGATCATCGGCAGGTTGCCGAGCAGGGCGAACACCGCCATGGTCACCACGCCGTTGCGGATGGCGCGGGTGCCCGGGGTGCGCCCGGCGAGTAGCGGCAGCTCGTGCGCGACCGACTTGGACAGCGAGGTGAAGGTCGAATCCAGCGTTGAGGCGGCCGAAGAAATCATCACTACGCTCATGGCAAAGAAGCCGGCCAGGCCGAGGCCTTTGGCGACTTGTGCGGGCGCATTGCCGGCAGCGGCGATGCCTTCGAGTTTGGCGTGGACACCGACCAGACTGAAGGCGAGAATCGCAAAAAAGCCGAGCACGCCCGCGACCACAAAGGCGCGCAGCATGGTTTTTTCGCGCGTGATGAAGCCGCGGTCGGTCAGCACCGGGTCGTGGAAGGGGTAGGACAGCACCTGCAGCAGCGCGACCAGCAGCAGGTCGGCGCCCGCGTCGAGCGCGAAATTACCCTCCGTGAGCAGCGCCACCGGGCCGTGGGTAGGCACGATCCAGATCAGCACCAGACCGAGGAAGAGCACGAACACCACGGCCTGGATCACGTCGGTAAAGATCGAGCTGCGCAGCCCACCCTTGAGGCTGTAGAGCAGCACGGCGGCGGTGAACAGCAGTGCCGAGGCAATGAAGGCGAAGGAGCCGGACTCGCCGTAGTAACCGCCGACCACCGCGGTGTTGCTCCACACTTCGTTGTACAGGCGCACCAGGATCGCGGCCGAAAAGGCCATGGCAGCGAAGCGCCCGTATTTGGCGATCAGGAAGGGCACCATCCCGGTCGCCCCTTCGCGGGTGCGCAGGCGGTAGATGATCCAGCCGGCAAAGGGGATCGACAGCCAATAGGTGGCGTAGGCCAGCCCGCCGACGATGCCGTAGGCGGCGCCGAGGTTGGCCGCGTTGGTGACCGATTTGGCGAAGATCCAGCTGATGAAGATGCTCATCATCAAGGCCCAGGAGGACGCCGGCCGGCCTTCGGTGTCAGTGCCGCGAAAGAAGCCGCCCTCATCCTTGACCTTGGGGGAGATGAGGTACATCACCACCCCGAAGACCACCAGGAAGCCCCAGAAGTACACGCCTTGTGTGTTGGAGAAGTCCATTGTCGGCCTCGTGTCTTTCCGGGTTCAGCTCAGCGCGCCGCCGCAGCTCGAGCCTTGCCCGGCCGTGCAGCCGTAGCAGTGACCGGCCACCTGAATGCGCCCGCCTTCGAGTTGTTGTGCGGTGACCTGGCGAATGTTCAGGCGCTGGCCGTCGGCGTCTTCGGTATGCATTTCAAGCATCTGGTTGAAGTCGCAGTCATACAGATTGCCCTGCCAGTCGATGCTGATCTGGGTGCGGCACATCACGCCGGGCAGGTTGTCGTCGCGGTGCGCGGACTGGAGCAGATCCATGTAGCGGTTAAAGCTGCCTTTGGAGAGCAGGGTCGAGCCAAAGCGCTGGATGGGCATGTTGGCCAGCGTGAATAGCTGGTTGAAGACGATGCCGAAGTGTTCGCCGAGGTGGGTCTTGTAGGCCGCTTCGAGCGGCGCTTGCGGCGGCGGCAGGACGGCGCCCTGTGGGTTGAAGACCAGATTGAGCGTCAGCGCATTGCCCGGCTGGCCGTAGCCCAGGGCGTTGAGCTGTTTGAGGCCGTTGATGCTCGCTTCGAACACGCCCTTGCCGCGTTGCGCGTTCACATTGTCTTCGAGATAACAGGGGAGCGAGGCGACGACTTCCACGCCTTGCTCGGCCAGAAATTCGGCCAGCGTCTCGTAGCCCGGCTCGCTGAGAATGGTCAGGTTGCAGCGGTCGATCACACGCAGGCCGCGGGCGCGGGCGGCGGTGACCAGACGGCGGAAGCGCGGGTTGAGTTCGGGCGCGCCGCCGGTCAGGTCGAGCATGCGCACGTCGGGGTTGGCGTCGACAAAGCGCAGGATGGCGTCGATGGTCTCGCTGTCCATCTCCTCGGTGCGCTTGGGGCCGGCGTTCACATGGCAGTGCAGGCATTGCTGGTTACAGCGGTAGCCGAGATTGATCTGCAGGGTTTCGATGCGGCGGCGGGTCAGCGGGGGAAAAGCGGTCTTGCGAAGCAGGGGCAAGGTGGCGAGCATGCGCCGTCTCCTTTATTGGGCGTTGTTCTTGGCCGATTCGAAGGATCGTCGGCCTGCTGTGGAGTCAGACCATCGCGGCGGCGAAAAGCTTACAGCGCTTCGCTATTTTTGTAATGCGGCGGTCCAGCCGAATTGCGCCAGCAGCGCCATGAAGTCGTCCGCCGGCGCGGCCTGCAGGTGCAGGCGCTTGTCGCTTTGCGGGTGGTTGAGCCACAGGTCGGTGCTGGCGAGCAACAGGCGCTGGCTACCGAAGTGCTCGGCAAACATCCGGTTGTGCTGCCCTTTGCCGTAGGTGGCGTCGCCGATGATGGGGTGGGCGATGTGCTTGAGATGGCGACGGATCTGATGCTTGCGGCCGGTTTCGGGCTCGACTTCGAGCAGGGCGTAACGGCTGGTGGGGTAGCGATCGACGGCGATTGGCAATTCGATGGTGGCCAGGCGTCGGTAGGCGCTGCGGGCCGCCTGTGGCGCCGATTGCGCACGTGGATCGACCCACTCGCGGTCGTCGCGCTGTTTGCTGAGCGGATGGTCGATTACGCCGGATTCGGGCGGATGGCCGCGTACCACCGTGACATAGCGCTTGGCCACCGTTTGTGCTTCAAACTGCCGCCCGATGCGGCCGGCGGTGTCGGCGTCGAGCGCGAACACCAGCACGCCGGAGGTGCCCCGGTCGAGCCGGTGGGCCGGCCAGACGTGCTGGCCGATCTGGTCGCGCAGCAGTTGCACCGCGAAACGGGTTTCGTGGCGATCCAGCGCAGTGCGATGGACGAGCAAGCCCGCGGGCTTGTGAATGGCGACGAGGCTGTCGTCGCGATACAGGATCTCCAGCGGCGCGTCGTCCGCCGGCGCACCGACCTCCGGCATGTCAGCGGTCGACCGGGGTGTCGTCGTCGGCGGTGGACGGATAGCGGCGAATCGCGCCGCGCAGAAAATCCATCTGCTTGCGCAGGTTACTGCAGCCCTTGCACATGGCCAGGTGCAATTCGAGCTGCATGCGCTCGACGATGCCCAGCTCGCGATCTTGTGCTTGCGAGATGAGTTGAGAGGTTTCCTTGCAACTCAGCATGCCGACGCCCCCTCCGCAAACCAGTTGGACTCAAGACAGCGGCGCAGGCCGTTGCGTGCCCGGTGCAGGATCACGTGGCAGTTGCTCATGCTGATCGACAAGGTCTCGCAGATCTCGTTGCTGTCGAGCTCAAGGAACTCGCGCATCATGAACACGCGTGCGGTATTTTCGGGCAGACGGGTGAGGCAGGCGTCAAACACCTTCCAGAATTGTTGCTCGCGCAGTGCGTCTTCCGGGTCGCCCCAGTCGGTGGGGCGGGCGGCGGGCGTCCAGTGTTCGTTGGCCTTGAACAGGGTGTCGAAGGCGCTGTCCATGCTCTCGCCTTCGGCAATGTAGTCGCCCGCATTGACAGTGCGAGAGCGCTGCTTGATGGCGTCGAGCACGTTGTTGCGCAAAATCGCGAATACCCAGGTCTTGACCGAGGAGCGGCCGCCGAACTGCTCGGCCTTGTTGAGCGCCGTGATCATGGTGTCCTGCACCATGTCTTCGGCCAGATGGCTGTCACGCAACTGCAAGGTGGCAAAGCGCAGCATGTCGTTGCGCATGGCTGCCAGCGCCTCGGGGGTCACTTTGGGGGTGTCAGGGGCGGGTGAAGTCACGGGACATCCTTGGGGCGCCGGGCAGCGCGTTGGGGCAGGGCGCAGGATACACCAATGCCCCGGGTATTCGCCGCCCGCCATGGCCGGAAAACAAAAAGGCCGCGACACGTGTCGCGGCCTTTTTGCAGGGCGTTTCGACGAAAAATCAGCCGAAGTTCTTTGCCGCAAAGTCCCAGTTCGCCAGGCTCTTCAGGAAGGTGGCGACAAAGTCCGGACGACGGTTGCGGTAGTCGATGTAGTAGGCGTGTTCCCACACATCGATACAGAGCAGCGCGGTGTCGGCGGTGGTCAGCGGGGTGCCGGCCGCGGTGGTGTTGACGATGTCGACCGTGCCGTCCGTCTTCTTGACCAGCCAGGTCCAGCCCGAACCGAAGTTGCCCACGGCCGACGCGGTAAAGGCCTTGGCGAAGTCTTCGAAGGACCCCCACTTGGCCTTGATGGCCGCAGCCAGTGCGCCGGTCGGCTCACCGCCACCGTTGGGGGTCATGCTGTTCCAGAAGAAGGTGTGGTTCCAGACTTGGGCGGCGTTGTTGAACAGGCCGCCAGCCGGTGCCTTCTTGATGATGGCTTCCAGATCCAGGCTGTCGTACTCGGTGCCCTTGATCAGGTTGTTCAGGTTGGTGGCATAGGCTTGATGGTGCTTGCCGTAGTGGAATTCCAGCGTTTCGGCAGAAACGTGCGGGGCCAGAGCATCTTTGGCGTACGGCAGTTGGGGCAAAACGTGTTCCATGGTTTCTCCTTGTTGAAGCCTTGACTGAAGTCAATTAACCCGACAATTCTAGTCGGGAATGAGGGGGGATGACAACCGCGCCGCGGCTCAGTCGCTATCGATCGCCGGTTGTTGCTGGATGACCCGCGCGCTCAGCTTACCGCGATGCAGTTGCACCGTGATGTCATGATTGGTGGCCGTGGCAGCGGCGTCACGCAGGATGTGGCCGTGTTCGTCGCGAGTGATGCTGTAGCCGCGAGAGAGCACGGCCTCGGGGTTCAGGTGGTCCAGGTGGGCGGCCAGGGCGTCGAGCTGTGTGCGTCGCTGAGTGAGTTGGCGGGTGATGTTGCGTTGCAGTGCGTTTTGCAGCGCGTCGATGGCGGGCTGGTAGCGCGCCGGCGTCGGCCGTAAGGCGCTGAGTCGTGCGCCCAGGTGCATGTTCTGGCGCGCCAGGGTTTGGGTGTGGCTGGCCATCGCCATGCGCATGCGTTGTGCCAACGCGGTTACGGCGGCGCGGCTGTCGGCCAGACGTTGACGAGGATGGGTTAGACGCAGGGCGATACGGTCGGTTTGCTGTTGCGCGGTGGTGAGGCGTCGTTGCATGGCGCGTTGCATGGCGATGTGGCGCCGGTCCAGCAGATCGGGCGCCGCGTAAAACCCGGCGCTGGCCAACTCGGCAGCGGCGGTGGGCGTGGTGGCGCGCAGATCGGCGGCAAAGTCGGCAATGGTGAAATCGGTTTCGTGGCCGACGCCGCTGATCACGGGCAGCGCGCAGCGACGAATGGCCCGCGCCACGACTTCTTCGTTGAAGGCCCACAGGTCTTCAATGCTGCCGCCGCCGCGCACCAGTACCACCACGTCCAGACCTTTGACGGGCGCGATGCGTGCCAGCCGGTCGAGCGCCGCGGCAATGCGCGCACCGGCGCCGTCGCCTTGTACGGGGGTCGGCAGCAAAACGAGCTTGAGGTGCGGCGCGCGGCGCGCGAAGCTGGCGCACACGTCTTTGAGCGCCGCCGCCTGCAGGCTGCTGATGATGGCCACGCCGCGCGGATAGTGGGGTGGCGAGCGCTTTTTGTCGTTGGCGAACAGGCCTTCGGCCTCGAGCTTGGCTTTGAGGCGGACAAAGGCGTCGAACAGATGGCCAACGCCGGCCTCGCGCACCGACTCGACGCTGAGCTGGTAGTCCCCGCGCGGCTCGTACAGCGTGACCTGCGCGCGCAACTCCACCTGCATGCCGGCCCGCAAGCTGATGCTGAGGCGTTGTGCACGGCTGCGCCACAAGGTACAGCGCACTTGGGCGCCAGCGTCTTTGAGCGTGAAATAGATATGACCCGATGGCGCGTGCGTCACGTTGGAGAGCTCACCGCGCACCCATAAAGGAGGAAAGCTGGTTTCCAGCGTCTCGCGGGCAATTCGATTCAAGTCACTGACCGATAAGGTCATTGGCGGGGCGTTGGCGGGTGTTGGCTGGGTTTCCATGGTCGCGATTGTATCGGCAATCCACACCGGACTGGTATTGTCAAGGCTTGCTGCGGTGCACCAGCAAAAATGTAATGGAATACTTCGGGTGTTTTTCAAGTTATTGATTTTATTGATGTTTTATTGCTGCCTCATTTTTAATCTAAGTAGGAAAAGCCCTTTCATTTAGCGGGTTTAGGGGCATCACATCAAACTCATCCACAAAGTTATCCACAGATTTTGTGGATGTCTCTGCGAAGCCCTTGTGGCGACACGGTTTGCACTGCCTTTGCAATGCTTTGAGGTCACCGCGCTGGACGAGATCGCCTGCCCGGCGCTACAGTTCCGCCTTTGAAAGATTCGCAGGGGATTGCGCGCGTGTTCGAGATCATCAAGGCGGCGGGCTGGCCAATCTGGCCGCTGTTGTTTGCATCTGTCATTGCCGTTGCGCTCATTATCGAGCGATCCATCACGCTGCGACGCTCCCGGATTGCACCGCGCGGCTTGCTCGACAAGGTCGTTGCCGACTTGCGTCGTCAGGGCGTGAGCGCGGAAATGATTCAGCGCGTGTCCGCGCATTCGCCGCTGGGCCAGGTGCTGGCGGCCGGCTTGCGTAATGTGAAGAGTTCGCGCGAGGTAATGAAAGAGGCGATTGAGGAGGCCGGCCGCACGGTGGTGCACGACCTCGAACGTTTCCTCACCACGCTGGGTACGATTGCGTCCATCGCGCCGCTGATGGGCTTGTTTGGCACCATCGTCGGCATGATCGAAATCTTTGGTTCGCAGACGCCGGGCGGCGCTAACCCGCAGCAGCTCGCGCACGGTATTTCGGTGGCGCTGTACAACACGGGTTTCGGCTTGATCATCGCCATTCCGGCCATGATCTTCTGGCGGCATTTCCGCGCGCTGGTCAATAGCTTTGTGCTCGACATGGAGCAGCAGGCTGTCAAGCTGGTTGAGGTCGTGCACGGCGAGCGCCGCGGCTGATCGGGAACATCCATGCGATTTCAGACCAACCGCCGGCAGGAAGAACCCGAGATCAACCTGATTCCGTTGATCGACGTGTTGCTGGTGATCATCATCTTCTTGATGCTCACCACCACCTATGCGAAGTTTTCGGGGCTTGAGTTGAATCTGCCGACCGCCAGCGCCGACGCCATCCAGACGCAGGCCAATGAAATCAATATCGCGGTGACCGCCGATGGCGACGTGCTGATCAATCGCGTGCCGGTGATCGGGCGGGACATCGACGCGATCGCCGCGGCGCTTGGGCGCGCTGCGCCAGCCGATGCCAAGCCGCCGCTGGTGGTGATCAACGCCGACGCCAAGGCGCAGCATCAGCGTGTGGTGGATGTGATGCAGGCGGCTCAACGGGTCGGCTTGCCGCAGATTACCTTCGCGACCCGCGGCGAGTGAGCCCGGTCGCGCACGCATGACGGCGACAGCGCCGGCCCTGTGGCAGCGCCGAGGCTGGCGCGCGCTCCTGCTTCTTCCCGTATCCCTTGTTTTTGCCGCGCTCTCCGGCGCGCGCCGTATGGCCTATCGGCTTGGCGTGCTTTCGTCGCAGACTGCGCCGGTGCCGGTGATTGTTGTCGGCAATGTGGCGGTGGGCGGTAGCGGGAAAACGCCGGTGGTGATCTGGCTGGTCCAGCGTCTTGTCGAACACGGCTACCGGCCCGGCATCATCAGCCGCGGCTACGGCGGCCAGCGCACCGATGCGCGCTGCGTGGAGGCGTGCTCCCGGCCTGACGAGGTGGGCGACGAGCCGCTGTTGATGGCTCGACGGACCGGTTGTCCGGTGGCCGTCGGCCGAGATCGTCCGGCCGCGGCGCGTGAGCTGTGCGAGGGCCATCCCGAGGTCGACGTCATCATCAGCGACGATGGTTTGCAGCATTACGCGCTGGCGCGCACGGCGGAAATCGTGGTGATCGACGAGCGAGTGCTGGGCAACGGCTGGCTGTTGCCGGCCGGGCCGCTGCGCGAAGGTATCGGGCGCGCCGGGCAGGCGGATCTGGTGCTCACGCATGGTCCGGTTTCGCCCGGTCTCGCGAGGCGTTTGAGCGGTGTCGAGTGTGCAGCGATGACGCTCGTCGGCGAGCGCTTTGAGCGCATCGAACAGGCCACGCAAGCGGCGGTCGCTGCCGATTTCGCCGGGCAAACGGTGCATGCCGTGGCCGGCATCGGGCGGCCGCAACGCTTTTTCGATCAGCTGACCGAGATGGGGCTGACGGTGATTGCGCATCCGTTTCCCGACCATCACGCCTTCACGCCGGCCGATCTGGCCTTCGGTGAGGGCGAAGCAACGATTCTGACCGAGAAGGATGCGGTAAAATGCGCCGCATTCGCGCCGGCGAACACATGGGTGTTTCCGGTGCGCGCCTCGATCCCCGACGCTGCCCTGCAGCCAATTCTGGAGAAGCTTTCCCGTCATGGACGCCAAGCTGCTTGAAATTCTGGTCTGCCCCTTGTGCAAGGGGCCACTCGACTACCGCAAGACCGAGCAGGAACTGGTCTGCAAACCCTGCCGGCTGGCCTACCCGATTCGTGACGGCATCCCCGTCATGCTCGAAGACGAAGCGCGGACGCTGTCCGTGACCGAGGACGGCGGGCCTTGAACGGCTTCAAGCTGGTCATTCCGGCGCGCTTCGCGTCGAGCCGTTTGCCCGGCAAACCGCTGGCCGATATTGCCGGCAAACCGATGATCGTGCGGGTGCTGGAGCGGGTACAGTCCGCCGGTGCCGACGAAGTCTGGGTGGCGACTGATCACGCCGGCGTGGCCGATGCCGTTCGTGCGGCGGGCGGGCAGGTGGTGATGACCCGCGCCGATCATCCCAGCGGCACGGATCGTCTGGCCGAGGTCGTGGCCTTGCTGGGCTGGGCGGATGACGACATCGTGGTTAACGTGCAGGGCGACGAGCCGCTGATCGATCCGGCGCTGGTGCGGGGCGTGGCCGAGGCGCTGGCGGCGGATCCGGCCGCGGCGATGTCCACCGCGGCGCATCCGATTGACTCGGCCGATGACATGTTCAATCCCAATGTGGTCAAGGTGGTGACCGATGTGCGCGGTCGGGCCATGTATTTCTCGCGGGCGCCGATCCCCTGGGCGCGCGACGCCTGGGCGACAGAACGCGATACTGTGCCCGCCGGACTGCCGGTAATGCGGCATATCGGCCTGTACGCCTACCGGGCATCTTTCCTGCGTCGCTACGCCAGTCTCGAAGCGTGTGCGCTCGAACAGTGGGAGGCCCTGGAGCAATTGCGCGCCCTGTGGCATGGCGATGCCATCCAGGTGCTGTCGGTCGATCATGCGCCGGCCGCTGGCGTGGACACGGAAGCCGACCTGGCGCGGGTGCGCCAAGTGTTTGACCGGTCCGGGGTTTGCAGGTAACTTCACGCGTTGGTCGGGAGCGGCAGGTGGCCGCATCCTGGTCGCATATCAAGACAGGGAGGGGGTATTCATGCGATTGATTCTTCTGGGGCCGCCGGGAGCCGGCAAGGGCACACAGGCCAATTTCATCAAAGAAAAATTCGGTATTCCGCAGATCTCGACGGGCGACATGTTGCGCGCCGCGGTCAAGGCCGGTACGCCGCTGGGCATCGAAGCCAAGAAGGTGATGGACGCGGGTGGTCTGGTGTCCGACGAAATCATCATCGGTCTGGTCAAGGACCGGCTTCAGCAGCCCGATTGCCAGGCCGGCTACATGTTTGACGGCTTTCCGCGCACGCTACCGCAGGCCGATGCGCTGAAAGACGCTGGCGTGAAGGTCGACGTGGTGTTGCAGATCGATGTGCCCGATGGCGAAATCATCGAGCGCATGAGCGGTCGCCGCGCACACCTGCCGTCGGGCCGGACCTACCACATCAAGTACAACCCGCCCAAGGTCGAAGGCAAGGACGATGTGACCGGCGAAGATCTGGTTCAGCGCGATGACGACCGTGAAGAGACCGTGCGCAAGCGTCTCGACGTCTATCATTCGCAGACCAAGCCGCTGCTCAACTACTACAGCAGCTGGTCGGCCACGGGCGAAGCCGCGGCCCCGACGGTGAAAGTCATTTCCGGGCAGGGCTCGGTCGATGCGATCACCGCACGGGTGTTCGACGCACTCGGCTGATATACCCGCAGGACCCAAAGCGCGGCGGTGCCCGGTTTCGACCGGCCCGCCGCGTTTTTTTGATCGACGGAGATTCGCCTGATGGCGCCCAGAACCCTGTTGTATGCCCAGTCCGGCGGCGTGACCGCGGTCATCAACGCCACGGCGGCGGGGGTGATCACCGAAGCCCGCACGCACCCAGCGCAGATCGGGCGCGTGCTTGGCGCGCGCCAGGGCATACTTGGCGTGCTGGGAGAGGACCTGCTCGATACCGCGGGCTTGAGCGTCCCGGATCTGGCGGCGCTGGCCGGGCAACCGGGCGGGGCGTTTGGCTCCTGCCGTTTCGATCTCGATGCGCCGGACGATAACCCCGCGCAGTTCGAGCGCCTGTTCGAGGTGTTTGCCGCGCATGACGTGGGCTATTTTCTTTACAACGGCGGCAACGGTTCGATGGACACCGTCCTCAAGCTGTCGGCTGCCGCCCGCGCGCGCAACTATCCGCTGAGCTGTGTTGGTGTGCCAAAGACCGTGGACAACGATCTGGTGGGTACCGATGTGTCACCGGGCTATGGCTCCGCCGCCAAATATCTGGCTACCTCCATGCGCGAGGCCGGCATGGACCTGCGTGCCATGAGCGGTCGGCGCGGGCGCATTTTTGTGATGGAGGTGATGGGCCGCAACTGTGGCTGGCTCGCCGCCGCCACCGTCTTGGCCCGGCAGGCGCCGGACGACCCGCCGCATGTGCTGCTGTTGCCGGAAGTGCCTTTTGACGCCGATGCCTTTCTCGCACGTGTCCAGGCCTGCGTCGAGCGCCTGGGCTATTGCGCGATCACCGCGGCCGAGGGCGTGCGAAACCAGGACGGCGTGTTGCTGGTCGAGCAGGACGAAGATGTGCGCGGCTATGTCCAGTTGGGGGGCATCGGCCAGTGGCTGGCGCGGCTGGTGCATGACAGGCTCGGCTACAAGCATCACTGGGCGGTGCCCGACTACCTGCAGCGCGCGGCGGGCCATCTGGTGTCGGCGACCGACCGGGCGCAGGCCGAGGCGGTGGGGCAGGCCGCGGTGCGCTATGCGCTGAACGGGCGCGACGCGGTGATGCCGGCGATCGTGCGTGAAGGCGATGCGCCCTATCGCTGGCGCATTGAGCCGGCGCCACTGGGGCCGATCGCCAATGCCGAGCGACGGCTGCCGACCGACTTTATCGCCGGCGCGGGTTTTGATCTCACCGGTGAGGCGCTGCGCTGGTTGCGACCGCTGATTGCGGGCGAGATCTACCCCGCGTTTTTTGAAGGCTTGCCGGACTACCGGCCGCCGACCTTTGTTGCCGTAGGCAAGAAGCTCGCCCCCTACACCGGCTGACGCCATGCCGCGCCCGATAAGGGCGCCGCATTGAGGCGAGCGCGGATCAGGCGGGAACGGCGGGATTCAGGCTGTAGCGAACGGTCAGCGCGGCCTGGCCCAGGATGTGCCCCGCCAGTGCGTCCCGGACTTGCTGGCCGGTAAAGCGCTCGCTCATCGGGCAACTGGCCAGATCCGTGGCGAACAGCGTAAACACATAGCGATGGACGATGCTGTCGTTCCATGGCGGGCAGGGGCCGTCGTAGCCGTGGTAGTCACCGCGCATGTCCGGGTCACCCGCGAACCAGCCGGTATAGTCATTGATGCCTTGTCGGGTGCCATGGGGCGCCGCCGGGCCGGGTTTGCCGCGCGCCGTGACGCCGGACGAGAAGGCGGCTTCGGCCAGTTCACCGAGGGCGGGATCAATATCGATGAGCACCCAGTGAAAGAAATCGACGCGCGGCAGATCGGCCGGCACCGAGCGGCCTTCCTGATTGACATCATCGCCCTGGCTCGGCACATCCGGGTCGTGGCAGATCAGCACCAGCGAGCGCGTGCCGGCGGGCAGGTCGGACCAGGCGATGTGCGGGCTGCGGTTGTCGCTGAGTGCGACATGGCCTTCGGTGGCCGGTACACAGAACGCGTAGGCACCGTCGATCGGCTGGCCGTCCTTGAGACTACGACTGGATATTTTCACGGGCATCTCCTGATGGCTTGTCGGGAAAACGATGCCTGCATTCTAGGTCGACTTGGCCACGATGTGCTCAGGCGGCCCGACGGGAGAAGTCGCGCGGGCGGAAGCCCAGTGCGAACAGCGTGGCGAAATAGGTCGCCATCCCTGCCAGTACGACCAAGGACAGGCGGATTGCGCGCGCCCAGCCGCCTTCGGCGGTCCAGCTCAGGTCGGTGCCTTTGGCAAACCACATCACCCCACCCAGTGCGACAAGGGCGATGAGCAGCTTGAGGGCGAACATCCCCCAGCCGGGACGGGGCATGAAGACACCGCGTCGGCGCAGTCCGCGATACAGCAGGCCGGCGTTCAGGCAGGCAGCAACCCCAATCGACAGCGCCAGACCGGCGTGTTTGAGCGGGCCGATGAAAGCCAGGTTCATCAATTGAGTGGCCGCCAGGGTGACCAGCGCGATCTTGACCGGGGTGCGGATGTCTTGCCGCGCGTAAAAGCCGGGGGCGAGTACCTTTACTAGGATCATGCCAGTCAGGCCGACGCTGTAGGCGATCAGCGCGCTGCGGGTGTGGAAGACGTCGGTGGCGCTGAAGGCGCCGTAGTGGAACAGTGTGGCGATCAGCGGTACCGCCAGCATGGCCAGGGCGAGCGCCGCCGGCAGGGTGAGCATCAGGGTCAGGCGCAGGCCCCAGTCCAGCAGCTCGGAGAACTGGGTCGGGTCCTCATCGGCATGGCATTTGGACAGGCTGGGCAACAGGATGGTGCCCAATGCGACGCCGAGCAGACCGGCCGGAAACTCCATCAGGCGGTCGGCAAAATACAGCCAGGACACACTGCCGCTGGCCAGAAACGACGCGAAGATGGTGTTGATGAGCAGCGAGATCTGGCTCACTGACACGCCAAGAATCGCGGGCGCCATCAGATACAGGATGCGGCGCACGCCGGGGTCTTTGGTGTCCAGGCGGAAGCTCGGCAGCATGCCGATGCGTGAGAGCGGGCGCAGTTGCAGAATGAGTTGCAGCGCGCCGCCGAGAAACACCGCCCAGGCCAGCGCCAGCACGGGTGGGTCGAATAGCGGCGCGGCAAACAAGGCCATGCCGATGAAGCTGAGATTGAGCAGCACCGGGGTGAAGGCCGGAATCGCGAAGCGGCTCCAGGTGTTGAGGACGCCGCCCGAGAGGGCGACCAGCGACATGAAGAAGATGTACGGAAAAGTGATGCGGGTCAGTTCGACCGTCAGCGCGAACTTGTCGGCGTCAGCCGAAAAACCGGGTGCCGACACATAAATGATGAGCGGCGCGGCAAAGGCCCCGATGATCGAGATCAGCAGCACGATCAGGCCGAGCAGTGTGGCGACCTTGCTGACCAGTTGCTGCGCTTCGGTTTCGCCCCGGCGGTTCTTGTATTCGGCCAGAATCGGGACAAAGGCTTGCGAGAACGCGCCCTCGGCGAACATCCGGCGCAGCAGATTGGGGAGCCGAAAGGCGACAAAGAAGGCGTCGGTTGCGGCGCCCGCACCGAACGCGCGCGCGATCACGAAATCTCGGGCGAAGCCGAGAATGCGTGAAATCAGCGTCATGCTGCTGACGGTGGCGAGGGCGCGAAGCAGGTTCATCGAAGGAGGCGTCCGGCAAACTGCGCATGATACTGTGTTGTATCTAAATCAGTGGAATGCGGTTTTGGCTTGCGCTGTAGCGGGCTGACGCGCTATCATCTCGCGCTTTCAGTATCTACCAACACGGACGAAGACTTATGGCCAATACGGCACAAGCCCGCAAGCGCGCTCGCCAAAACGACGCCGCGCGTGCTCACAACGCAAGCTTGCGCTCGCGTCTTCGCACTGCGATCAAGGCTGTGCGTAAGGCAGTCGATGCAGGCGATCAGGACGTTGCACGCACACTGTTTCAGAACTCGGTGAAAACCATCGACACCATCGCTGACAAGCGAATCATCCACAAGAACGCTGCTGCGCGCCACAAGAGCCGCCTGTCTGCAGCGATCAAAGGGATGGCCGCTTAAGCACTGCTCGCGATGCAAAAAAGGCGACCTTCGGGTCGCCTTTTTACTTTGGGGTGCCAGCGTGTGGCGGGGCAGCCTGTTTGATTAAACCGCGCTTTGTTCCGGATCGATGGTTTCGATGCTCAGATTGTTATCGTCGGCAAAGTTGATCAAGAATTTGTACGCAAGCGGTTCAATATCGTAGAGACGGGCATCGACCACGACGCTTTTGTCGCCGGTGAGCGTACAGCCAGGACGAACATAGGGTGAATACATCATGCGGTTGTCGGAGCCAAACGCCGACATGATGCCGCACAGGCGATCGGCCCAGTCGCTGGGGCGGAATTTCTTGCCGTCCCGTGTGACGCCGATGATGACAAAGCTATCGATCTTTTTCATGTAGTTGTGTTTTCGCGCGACCGTGTTTGAGTCGCAGCCCCTCCCGAAAGCGCGACGGCTGAGACTCTGTACGGTCTCTGGTGAACGTCCCGCGACAGGGCGGGATTCTAGCAGAAATCATGGCGCTTCCGTCGGCGCCGAGTGCGTGGATGGGCGTGGGTTTGGCGGGCAATATGTACATCAAAGCCTGTTTCACTTACCATCGAACGCTTACAGTTCACGGCGGCGACGGCCGCCGTACGTGTTTTGAACGGATCAATTTCTGATTCCTGATTTTGGGGCTTTTGCATGTCGCATGTCATGAACACCTATGGCCGCCTGCCGGTCGCGTTTTCCCACGGTGAAGGGGCCTACCTGTTCGACACCGAGGGCAAGCGTTACCTCGACGCGCTGGCCGGAATCGCGGTGTCCACGCTGGGTCATAACCATCCGGATCTGGTCAAGGCCTTGGCCGAGCAGGCCGGGCGTGTCTTGCATACCTCCAATCTTTACCGGATCCCTGCCCAGGAAGCGCTGGCCGATCGTTTGGCCGAGCTGTCGCAGATGGATGAGGTGTTTTTCTCGAACTCGGGCTGCGAGGCCAACGAGGCGGCAATCAAGCTGGCGCGTTACTACGGCCACAAGCGTGGCGTGACGCAGCCGGCCATCGTGGTGATGGAGCAGGCGTTTCACGGGCGGACGCTGGCCACCTTGTCGGCCACGGGCAACCGCAAGGTGCAGGCAGGCTTTGAGCCGCTGGTGCCGGGTTTCATTCGGGTGCCCTTCGATAACATCGCGGCAGTGGAGCAGGTGGCCAAGGCCAATTCCGATGTGGTTGCCGTGATGCTTGAGCCGATTCAGGGCGAAGGCGGCATTCGTGTGGCTCACACCGAGTATCTCAAGGCGTTGCGGGCACTGTGTGATGCACACCAGTGGCTGCTCATCGTTGACGAGGTTCAGTGCGGCGTGGGCCGGACCGGGAAGTGGTTCGGACACCAGTGGTCGGGCATCAAGCCGGACGTGATGACCTTGGCCAAAGGCCTCGGCTCGGGCGTGCCTATTGGCGCATGTCTGACCGCCGGGCGCGCAACTGGTGTGTTTGGCCCGGGCAATCACGGCTCGACCTTTGGCGGCAACCCGCTGGCGTGTACGGCAGGCCTGACAACGATTGATGTGATGTTGCGCGATGGCCTGCTCGACAATGCCGCGGCGCGCGGTGTGCAGTTGCGCGATGGCATGGCGGCGGCCCTCGACGGCGTGGCCGGTGTTGTGGATATTCGAGGTGACGGTTTGATGGTCGGCATTGAGCTCGACCGACCGTGCGCCGAACTGGTGGGTCAGGCACTCGAGGCTGGCTTGCTGATCAATGTGACGGCAGAGCGCGTGATTCGCCTCCTGCCGCCGCTGACGTTTACGGATGCCGATGTGACAGCGCTGATCGATGCGCTGGCGCCGTTGGTGCGTAAGTTTCTGTCGGCGTAACCTACTCCAAGAGCGTGTCATGAACGCCATAAAACACTATTTGCAGTTCAAGGATTTTACTCGCGACGAGTACGCCTACCTGTTTGAGCGTACGCGCTGGATCAAGGAAAAGTTCAAGCGTTACGAGCCGCACCACCCCTTGTTTGATCGCACCCTGGTGATGATTTTCGAGAAGGCCAGCACCCGAACGCGCCTGTCGTTCGAGGCCGGCATGCACCAGCTTGGCGGCTCGGCGATCTATCTCAACACCCGCGATTCGCAACTCGGGCGCGGTGAGCCGGTCGAAGATGCGGCGCAGGTGATCTCGCGCATGAGCGATGCGGTGATGATCCGCACCTTCGAGCAGTCGGTGATCGAGCGTTTCGCCGAGAACTCACGCGTGCCGGTGATCAACGGCTTGACCAATGAGTATCACCCCTGCCAGATCATGGCCGATATCTACACCTTCATCGAGCATCGGGGTGATATCAAGGGCAAGACCGTGGCCTGGATTGGTGACTCGAACAATATGTGCAACACCTGGCTGCAGGCCGCCGAGTTGCTGGATTTCAACGTGCATGTGTCGACGCCGCCGGGGTACGAGATTGAGCCCGAGCGCGCCGGTTTGTACGGCACGAATCATTTCGAACAGTTTGCCGACCCGATGGACGCTTGCAAGGGCGCCGATCTGGTGACCACCGACGTGTGGACCTCCATGGGCTTCGAGGCGGAAAACGAAGAGCGGATGAAGGCTTTTGCTGACTGGTGTGTCGACGAGGACATGATGCAGGTGGCGGCAGCTGATGCGGTGTTCATGCATTGCCTGCCCGCGCACCGTGGCGAAGAGGTTACCGCCGGCGTGATCGACGGCGCCCAGTCGGTGGTGTGGGATGAGGCGGAAAACCGCCTGCATGCGCAGAAGGCGCTGCTGGAATATCTCGTTATTGGCCGCGTGGAAAGCTGATCGCGCGGGTGAATTTGAATCTCGCCGCGTGATCCGCGGCATGTTTTATCGTCAGGGAATGCTATGAGCGATGTGAACAAGGTAGTGCTGGCCTATTCGGGCGGCCTGGATACTTCGGTGATCCTGAAGTGGCTTCAAGATACGTACCAATGCGAAGTGGTGACCTTCACCGCCGACCTGGGGCAGGGCGAGGAGCTTGACCCGGCACGCGAGAAAGCGCTCAAGTTCGGCATCAAGCCGGAGAACATCTTCATCGACGACCTGCGCGAGGAGTTTGTCCGCGATTTCGTGTTCCCGATGTTCCGTGCCAATACCGTGTATGAAGGCGAGTATCTGCTGGGGACCTCCATCGCACGCCCCTTGATCTCCAAGCGCCAGATCGAGATCGCCCGTCAGACCGGCGCCGACGCGGTCTCGCACGGCGCCACCGGCAAAGGTAATGATCAGGTGCGTTTCGAGCTCGGTTACTACGCGCTGATGCCGAACGTGAAGGTGATCGCGCCGTGGCGTGAGTGGGATCTGCTCTCGCGCGAGAAGCTGCTCAAATACGCCGAAGATGCGGGCATCTCCATCGACATGAAGCATCGCCAGGGCGGCGCACCGTATTCGATGGATGCCAACCTGCTGCACATCTCCTACGAAGGCCGTCACCTCGAGAACCCGGCGGCTGAAGCCGAAGAGTCGATGTGGCGCTGGACGGTGTCGCCCGAGGCGGCCCCGGATGCGGCCGAATACCTGGATCTGGAATTCGAAAACGGCGATCTGGTGTCGATCAACGGCAAGCGCATGAAGGCGCATGAGCTGCTGGCGACCCTGAACCAGGTCGGCGGCAAGCATGGCGTGGGCCGGCTGGACCTCGTCGAAAACCGCTATGTCGGCATGAAGTCCCGCGGCTGCTACGAGACCCCGGGCGGCACCATCCTCCTCAAGGCGCACCGCGCGATTGAGTCGGTGACGCTGGACCGTGAGGTTGCGCATCTGAAGGACGACATCATGCCGCGCTACGCCAGCACGATTTACAACGGCTACTGGTGGGCGCCCGAGCGCCTGGCCATGCAAGCACTGATCGATCAGACCCAAAAGACCGTCAACGGCTGGGTGCGCATCAAGCTCTACAAGGGCAACGTGATTGTTGTCAGCCGCGACTCGAAAACCGATTCGCTGTTCGATCCGACCATCGCGACCTTTGAAGATGACCAAGGCGCCTACGATCAGAAAGATGCGCATGGCTTCATTCGTCTCAATGCATTGCGCTTGCGTATTGCGGAGAATGCGCGCAACAAGCGCGGCTAAGGATGCAGTGGCGTGGAAAGTGATGTCATCCTGTTCGGTCTGACCGTTGCGGAATTTGAAGAAATTTCGCTCAAGGTCTGCTTTGGTGGATTGATCCTTTACATGCTGTTCATCATCGGCAATCTGGCCAAGGAATCGAAGGCCGGCAAGTACGGCACCGTGTGGATGTTTGCTGCCTTGGGGCTGGGCTTTGTCGGCTTTATCGCCAAAGGGCTTATCGCCCGTTTGTTGGGTATCGAGTGACCCCGGGGAGGGGTTTCAGGGAGAGTGTCATGACAGAAAAAACGCTGATCGAAGGCGTGTCGGTAGCCAAGGAAGCCAATGTGTATTTCGGCGGAAAGTGCGTCAGTCACAACCTTACCTTGGCTGACGGTACGCGCAAATCGGTAGGAGTCGTCCTGCCGGCGACACTCACCTTCACCACGGCATCGCCCGAGGTGATGGAAATCGTGGCCGGCGCGTGCAGTGTGCGCATGGGCGGCGACGCCGAGTGGCGCAGCTTCGAGGCCGGACAGACTTTCAAGGTGGCCGGTTCATCCAGCTTCGATATTCAGGTGGTTGGTTCGCCGATGCATTACGTTTGCCATTTCGGTTGATCCGGCGCTGATGAGCCGAGGTGCGGCGGCTCAGGCCGCCGTTGCCTTTTCTGCCATTCGTATGGCTTGAATAAATCAGAACAGACAGGAGTGCTTATGCCGTCGTTTGATATCACCTCAGAAGTGGATATGCCGTCGCTCAACAACGCAATCGACAGCACCAACAAGAAGATCACCAACCGTTACGACTTCAAAGGGACTGATGCGCGGGTCGAGCACAAGGACAAGATGCTCACCCTGCATGGCGACAACGATTTTCAGATCGATCAGATGAAGGCCATCTTGCTGCCTGAACTGACGGCCAAGAAAATCGATGTGCGCTGCCTTGAAGAAGAAAAGCTGCAGAAGGTCGGCGGGAACAAGGTGAAGCAGGAGATTCGCGTTCGTGTCGGCGTCGAACAGGATCTGGCCAAGAAGATCGTCAAGCTGATCAAGGACGGCAAGGTCAAGGTGCAGGCGGCGATTCAGGGTGAGTCGATTCGGGTGACGGGCAAGAAGCGGGACGACCTGCAAGACTGTATCGCCCTGGTCCGCAAGGAAATTACCGACTATCCTTTGCAATACGAGAACTTCCGGGATTGAACGCATGGATGTTTCAGCGGTATCGGCCAGTGCATTGACCGACGTGCAAAGTCAGGCGGCCTTGCTGATGCAACGCAAGGCGCAGGATATCGCCGCGAGCAATGCGGCGCAGTTGATCGAGGCCTTGCCGCAACCGGCGGCTGCGCCCGATCCGAATGCGACGGTGGGTGGAAAGATCGACGTATTTGTCTGAATTCGCTCAGCGAAGTTTATTACGCTCGGCCGGGCACCTTCAGGGTGGCCGGCCGTTTCATTTTATGAACTGACGCCAAGCGTTATGATGGAGACTGATTCGGTCGGGAGAGGGTGATGTTGCAGCAGACCCGGTGGGTATTTTTTTGCGCCGCTGTATTGATGGCTGGCGCCGTTCAGGCGACTGATGTCGCGGTGGTGGGTCTGTTCCCCGGCAAAGCCGTGCTGGTCATCGATGGCGGGCGCCCTGCGACACTGGCGGTAGGGCGCAGCACAAAGAGCGGCGTGAAGGTGGTGTCGGTGCAGGGCGAGCAAGTGGTTGTCGAGATCAACGGCACGCGTGAAACCCTGCGCCTTGGCCAGCGGGTGGTGAAATCGGCGGCATCCACCGAGGCGCCGACCGTCAACCTCACCGCAGATTCGCGTGGCCATTTTCTTGCCGCAGGCAGTATCAACGGCGCCCCCATGCGTTTCCTGGTCGACACCGGTGCGAGCATGGTCGCGCTTGGGCGGGCGGATGCCGAGCGTGCGCGTATCGACTATCTCAAGCATGGTCGCCCAAGCGTTTCCCAGACCGCCAATGGCATGGTGCGAACCTGGGTCGTCAAGCTGGCGGAAGTCAATCTGGCGGGCGTGACCCTGCATCAGGTGGACGCTGCCATCCATGATTCCGACCTGCCGGTCGCCTTGCTGGGCATGAGTGTGCTCAACCGCATGGAAATGCAGCGCTCGGGCGACACCTTGACCCTCCGAAAACGGTATTGATCGTGTCTCGGCCCGACGCACTCTCTGATCGATTACTGACCGCCGCCGCCCTGCGCGAGCGGTTTGCGCTGTCGCCAGCGCCTGCGGTGATGCGCGACGATGCTGCGCCGGATCGTTTGCGACCCGCAGCGGTGCTGGTGCCACTTGTTGATCGCGATGAGGGGCTGACGGTGTTGCTCACCCGGCGCACCGACCACCTGCATCACCATCCGGGGCAGGTGAGTTTCCCTGGTGGTCGGGTGGAGGCTGGTGACCGGGATGCGGAAATGACCGCGCTGCGTGAAACCCACGAAGAGATCGGCCTGCATCCCGAACGCGTCGAGTTGCTGGGCGCACTGTCCGAATACCATACCGGCACAGGCTTTCGGGTGACGCCGGTAGTCGGGCTCATTCAACCGCCCTTTGATCTGACGCCGGACAGCTTCGAAGTTGCCGAAATTTTCGAGGTGCCGCTCAGTTTTCTGATCGATCCGGCGAATCGCCGTCAGGAGCAACTTCTGATCGACGGGCGGGCGCGAACCTACTACGCCATGCCATGGCAGCATCACCATATCTGGGGGGCGACCGCAGGCATGCTGGTCATGCTCTCGCGTTTTCTCGGTGAGCCCGATTAGCGTTGCCCAGTATCGGATGTCAAATTGCCGCGGCTTGCGCTTTGAGACGCGGGCAATTGTGGTATGTTTCCCGTCGATTCCCGTCTGTCCAGACGCCGCGTAGTTGGCCTGAATGAAACTCCTTGCGATCGTGTTGGCCTTGTTGGTCGAACAAGTACGTCCCCTGTCGGTAGAGCGCTGGGTTCACGCGCCCCTGCACCGATTGGCCGATGCCTGCGCGGGTCGGTTCTATGCCGGTCGCGGCGGCAGCGCGGTGTTTGTCTGGCTCGCTTTTGTCGGTTCCGCCAGTCTTGCAACGCTGGGCTTGTATTGGTTGTTGTGGTCAGTGCAGCCGGTGCTGGCCTTCGCACTCAACCTTCTTGTGCTTTATCTGACCCTGGGCTTCCGGCACGAAAGTCACTATTTCACCGATATTCATCTCGCGCTCGGCATGGGCGAGTTGACACGCGCCCGTGCCCTGTTGGGACAGTGGCGGGGTGCATCGTATTCAGAGGCGACAGACACCGAAGTGGCACGGCTTGCCATCGAAGAGGCCTTGCTGGCCGCCCACCGGAACGTGTTCGGGGTGATGTTCTGGTTCGTGATGTTGCCGGGGCCGGTGGGGGCGGTGGCGTATCGCCTGTCAGATTTCCTTGTGCGCCGCTGGCGCAAGGCGAGTGCTGATGAACCGAACACGTTCGATCGCTTCGCGCGCCGGGCCTTCAACGTGGTGGATTGGGCGCCGGCGCGTCTGACCGGTATCTCATTTGCGATCGTCGGAAATTTCGAGGATGCAATCCTCTGTTGGCGGACCCAGGCAGCCCTATGGGCCGAACCGAGTTCGGGTGTAGTATTGGCCTGCGGAGGCGGTGCGCTCGGCCTGAGGCTGGGCTTGCCAATCCGTCAATCGGGCACTTTGCTTGAGCGTCCGGAACTGGGCGCAGGCGAAGATGTTCGTGTTGAATCCATGCAGGGCGCGATCGGATTACTATGGCGTGCCTTGCTCATGTGTTTGCTCATGCTGACTTTGGGTAGCGTGGTGGTATGGGTGGCACCTTGAGTTTTCCAGGAGGGAGTGTAGATGGCTAATCGTGAAGTAGTGGTTTTGAGTGCCGTGCGTTCGCCGATCGGCGCGTTCGGTGGCAGCCTGGCCGATTTCGAAGCATCGGAACTGGCCGGAATCGTCATGAAGGAGTCGGTCGCCCGTTCCGGTGTCGATCCTCAACTGATCAATTACGTGACCGTCGGTAACTGCATCCCGACCGACGCGCGTTACGCCTACGTTTCACGTGTTGCGTCCATTCAGGCAGGTCTGCCGATGGAATCGGTGGCCATGCAGGTCAGCCGGCTGTGTTCGTCGGGTTTGCAGGGTATCGTGACCACCGCTCAGAACATTCTCCTGGGCGATGCCGACTACGGTATTGGCGGCGGCGTTGAAGTCATGTCCAAGGGTGCCTACATGCTGCCCGCGCTGCGTTCTGGCGCACGCATGGGTGACACCAAGGCCTTCGACAGCATGGTCGCCGTGCTGACGGACCCGTTTGGCGTCGGCCATATGGGTATCACCGCCGAAAACCTGGCCGCCAAGCATGGCTTCAGTCGTGAAGAGCAGGATGCCTTCGCGGTCGAGTCGCAGCGTCGTGCCGCCGCGGCGCAAGAGGCCGGCTATTTCGAGTCCCAGATCGTCCCGATCGTCAAGCAGACGCGTAAGGGCGAAGTCGTGTTTGCCGCCGACGAGCACCTCAAGCCGGGCACCACCATGGAATCGCTGGCCAAGATGAAGCCGGCATTCAAGAAAGACGGTACGGTGACCGCTGGTAACGCGTCGGGCATCAACGACGGTGCAGCCTTCTTCGTGTTGGCCGACAGTGAAGTGGCAGCCAAAGCCGGCCACAAGCCGATCGCCCGTCTGGTGTCGTACGCCATTGCTGGTGTGCCGAACGAGATCATGGGTGAAGGCCCGATCCCGGCAACGCGTCTGGCACTCAAGAAAGGCGGCCTGACGCTGGATCAGATGGACGTGATCGAGTCGAACGAAGCCTTTGCCGCTCAGGCACTGACCGTCACCAAAGTGCTCGGTCTTGATCCTGCCAAGACCAACCCCAACGGTGGTGCGATTGCACTGGGCCACCCGGTGGGTTGTTCGGGCGCCTTCATCGCGACCAAGGCGGTTTACGAACTGCAGCGCACCGGCGGCCGGTATGCGCTGGTGACCATGTGTATCGGTGGTGGCCAGGGTATCGCTGCCATTTTCGAGCGCATGTAATCGGTTCAAAGCATCAAAAAAAACCCCGCTTCGGCGGGGTTTTTTCATGTCTTGTTCACGCCAGCTTGAACTACCAGCCCTGCGACAAGCGTTTGGCGTTGTGAATCTCGTTGTGAAGCAGCCGGTAGTGCGAGAAGCGACGCGCCGAGATGATGCCTTCTTCGACCGCGGTGAGCAGTGCGCAGCCCGGCTCGGCATCGTGCCTGCAATTGCGGAACCGGCACTGACCGAGAAAGGGGGCGAACTCGCAAAAGCCGGCGAGCAGATCGTCTTCGGTCAGGTGGGCCAGGCCAAAGGCTTGCAGCCCGGGGCTGTCGATCAGCGCGCCACCGCTTGGCAGCGCGTACAGGCGGGTGGAGGTGGTGGTGTGTTTGCCGGTGTCCAGCGCTTCGGAAATCTCCCGCGTCGCTGCATTGGCGTCCGGGACGAGTGCATTGGTGAGTGTGGACTTGCCCATGCCGGACTGCCCGACCAGTATGCTGGTCTCGCCGCTCAGGACGGCCGCCAGCGTGCTGACGTCCTGCATGGCCGATAATTCGATGAGTTCGTAGCCAAGGGCGGTGAACATGGCCAGACGGCGGCGTGCGTCGTCCAGGCCAGCGGTGACGTCGGCCTTGTTCAGCACGATGCGCGCTTTCAGATTCTGGTGCTCCGCCGCGCACAGGCAGCGGGAGATCAGTTCGTCACTGAAGCTGGGCTCGGTGGCGACAACGATGAGAATCTGACTAACGTTAGCGGCCAGGAGTTTTTGGCGAAACGCGTCTGAGCGGTGAAGCAGGCTTTGGCGCGCTTCATTTTTCTGGATGACCCCGTGGCCGGCGCTGGTGGCCTTGAACTCGACCTTGTCGCCGCAGGCGAAATCGATTCGCTTGCCCCGGGTGACACATAGCCAGCGTTCGCCGTCGGTGTCGATAACTTCAAACTGACGGCCAAAGGAGGCAACGATGGTGCCTTGGTTCATCGGGTGTTTCTCAAAGCGTTTTTCCCTGAAGGTGGGCGATTCGGATGCTGGCCGGGGGGTGTGAGTCGTAAATACGTGAGTAGAGCGGATCGGGTGTCAGCGTGCTGGCGTTGTCTCGGTAGAGCTTGACCAGTGCGCTGACCAGCGCTTCGCCGCTCGATTGCTCGGTAGCGTAGCGGTCAGCTTCAAACTCGTGCTTGCGTGACCAGGCGCTCATCAAGGGCGAGAAGGGGAAGCTGAAGACGGGCAGGGCGATCATGAACAGGGCCAGTGCCATGGCGGTGTTCTGCGCCGTTACGCCCAGGCCGGTGAAGAACCACGGGGTCGCCATCAATGCCGAGAGCAGCCATAGCAGGCCCAGCATCATGGCGGACATCAGCACCAGGCGTTTGGTGACATGGCGATGCTTGAAGTGCCCCAATTCGTGGGCCAGCACGGCTTCGACCTCAATGGGCTCGAGTGTGTTGAGCAAGGTGTCGAAGAACACGATCCGCTTGCTCTGGCCAAAGCCGGTGAAATAGGCGTTGCCGTGGGCCGAGCGACGTGAGCCGTCCATCACGAACAGGCCGTTGCTGCGAAAGCCGCAGCGGGCCAGCAAGGCGTCGATGTGGCCGCGCATGCGTTCGTCTTCAAGGGGGGTGAAGCGGTTGAACAAGGGCGCGATGAAGGTTGGCCAGACGAGCAGCACCAACAGGTTGAAGCCAAGCCAGAATAGCCACACCGCCCACCACCAGTGCGCGCCCATGGTGACCATCAGCCAAAGCACGGCGGCGATGACCGGAAGACCGATGATGGCGGCCAGTGCCAGCGTTTTGGCGGTGTCCGCCACAAATAGCGCGGGCGTCATTTTGTTGAAGCCGAAGCGCGCTTCGGTGACGAAGGTGCGATACAGCGTCAGTGGCAGGTCGATGAGCGCGCCAAGTACCCCGATCGATGCAAGAAACGCCGTGCCATGGAGGAGCGAGCCCTCGGCGAACACACCGGTCCAGGCCGCGTGAAGCCACTGCAGGCCGCCGCCGAGGGTCAGCACGAGCACCCAGGCGGCGTTGATCAGCAGGTCGATGCGGCCGAGCCCCAGGCGAGCCAGGGTGTAGTCGGCCGCCTTTTGATGTGCGCCCAGGGTGATCTGTTGGGCGAACTCGCGTGGCACCTCGCTGCGGTGATCGGCGACATGCGTCTGGTGGCGATAGCCGAGCCAGAGTTTGAATGCGGCGGTGGCCACAAGAACGGCAAGAAACAGGCTGGAGAACAGGGTGTTGGTCATGCGCTGTCTGAAAATGGGAGAGGGCGGCGGGCGGGCCGAAAGGCGCACGAACTATGACACAATGCGCGATTATCAACGGCTTTTGGCAAAATTATGGCACAGGATTCTAGCTACCTGATCTGGATCGACATGGAGATGACCGGGCTTGAGCCCGACACGGATCGCATTATCGAGGTGGCGCTTGTGGTCACCAATAGCCAGCTTGAAACGGTGGCCGAGGCGCCGGTGCTGGCGGTTCATCAATCCGATGACGTACTGAACGGCATGGACGAATGGAACACCCGCACCCATGGTCAGTCTGGCCTGACGGCGCGTGTGCGCGCCTCAGCGCTGGACGAAGCCGCCGTCGAAGCGCAGATGCTGGCGTTTCTGGCCGAGCATGTACCGGAGCGCGCGTCGCCGATGGCGGGCAATTCGATCTGCCAGGATCGCCGTTTCCTCGCTCGGCACATGCCCAAGCTCGAGGCGTGGTTCCATTATCGAAACCTGGATGTGTCAACACTCAAGGAACTGGCCAAGCGCTGGCACCCCGAGGTGCACAAGGGCGTTCAGAAGAAAGGCAAGCATGAAGCGCTGGCCGATATTTACGAATCCATCGAAGAGTTGAAGCACTACCGGGCGAACTTCCTGCGCTTGCCGGAGTGAGCTTGACGGGCTGAGTCGAGGCCGCGCTATGTGGCCTGTATCACTCGCCCCGGGCGTACAGGCTGAGGACTTCCTTGCGGCTGCCACCGCCGCGCTCATAGCGCCACAGTGGCTCGCCCATGTCGCGCACCTCGGTGCCGGCAATCAGTAGCAGCGGGCAGGTTTTGTCGGCCACGGCGTGGGGGCGGATGCCGGCGCGATAGTCCAGACTGACCTGCTGGCTCGGCGACAGGCCGAGGCCCGAGAGGCAACCCGCGGGCTGATCCTTGAGCGCTTCGCGCAAGGACAGCACGGCCGGATCGTGGCTCTTGCTGTAGTCAAACCAGGGTTGCAGGAGAATCACCGCCAGGCACCACAGCATGGTCATGCCGAGTGCGGAGTTCTGGGCGCCGCGATACGGGCTGCGCTTCGTGGTGGCGACCAGCCAGGTCCAGCCCGCGCAAAGTGCAAGACCCAGTAGCGATGGCCACAGCAGCCTGTCGAGCGTGAAGGCAGGCGTCACTTTGGCAAAATGCCGACCGAGCCCCGGTGGCCACTCGAAAGCCAAGGCGCTCCATGCGAGCCATAGTAGTAGCGCGAACGCAGCAAACGTCATGCCGCCAAACCAGTCGAACGCGTTGGCCGCGCCACGCCGCAAGGTGCTTACGCCGGCGGAGGCCATCAGCGCCACCGGCAGCAGCAAGGGCAGAAAGCTGGCGGGGCGGAGTGCGCCGGTCAGGCTGGTGACCAGCAGCGCGAGCAGGGCCGCTGTACAGATGATCTGCCATGCGCGGCTGCCCAGATGTCGGCGCTCACGCCATAGCGCCCAGCCGGCGATAGGCCACATTGGCCAGATGAACCAGCCGAGCAGACCGAAGAGCGCCGCGGTGTCAGTGAATTTTTTGCCGTGCGGCACGGACGCTGCGACGCTCATGTCCCACCACTGAGCAAGCATGTTGGGCGCGGTCGTCGCCAAGGGGAGCAGCCACAGGCCGGCGACCGCGACGGCAGCCACAAGACCGATCAGGCGAGCGGCCATCGACGGCAGCAACAGCAGCAATGGTGCGGTCATCAACAAGGCGTTCAGGCCGTTGGCGAGGCAAGCCAGACCCACACCGAGACCGGCGATCAGCGCGCCTTTGCGGGCATGTTTCATGGCCACGGCCATGCCCCAGAAGGTGATCGCCTGAGCGAGCATGACAGCGAGCATGGGTTGGGTTTCATGGGCGTGAACCACGAGTCCCAGGCTCGCGATCAGCAGTAGCATGGCCGGGGCATGGCCACGCTCACCATGCATGCGACGTGCGGCATCTGCGGTCAGGAGTAATGCGATCGCGGTGAGCAAGCCGCTGGCCAGGCGTGCGGCGTCATGCAGGGGCAGGATCGCGCCGAGCGCGGTGGCCAGTGCTGCCGCGATCCAGTAATACAGCGGGCCGAAATCCAGAAAGGCTTCGCCGGCCAGATGCGGCACCAGCCAGTGTCCGTCGCGCACCATGCCGAGTACCGGCCCGAAGAATCGACCGTCATCGCCGCGCCACGGGGCGTGGCCGGTGAGGCCCGCCAGCAGGTATACGCCCAGCAGAACCGCAATGAGGATCGCGGGGGGCGGTGGCGCTAGTGTGGGGGCGAAGGGGTCAGGGCGTGTTGTCATCCGGGGCGGTTAGTAGCCGTCGTGGCGTGCGAATTTTACGCCAGTGCGTGTTTTGTGGTGCGCCGAGCGGCGTGGATGGGCAACAAAAAAGGCAGCCGGGGCTGCCTTTTTTGCTGGCGCAAGACTGCGCAGGGCGAAATCAACCCAGGCGCTGTACGTTGCCGAACTTCTTGTTGAAGCGCTCGACGCGGCCGGCGGTGTCGACGATCTTCTGCTTGCCGGTGTAGAACGGGTGGCACTCGGAACACACTTCGATCGTCATGGCTTCTTTGCCAGAGGTCGAGCGGGTCACGAAGGCGTTGCCGCAGCTGCAGGTGATGGTGATGTCTTTGTACTTCGGGTGGATGTCCGCTTTCATGGCGTTCGTCTCGTCTGGTTCGCGGGCGGCGATTGTGACCGCCCTAGGCTGTAAAGCCGAGCATTATCCTTGATCATTCCATGAAAATCAAGAAGCTGGCCCGGTTGCGGTACATTCGCTAGGTTAGAATTCGCTTTGCTCAGTCGAGCAGTTCGAGCACCTTCTCCGGTGGCCGGCCAATCACTGCGCGCTCCCCTCGAATCGCGATGGGGCGTTCGATCAGTTTCGGGTGGGCTGCCAGTGCGTCCAGCGCCGCGTCGGCGTCGAGGGTTTTGCCCTGATAGTGGGTCTTGAAGATGTCTTCGCCGCGGCGGATCAAGGCGTCGGGCGTGATGCCCAGTTGCGCGACGATGCGCGCCAGGGAGTCGCGGCTGGGCGGCGTGTCGAGGTAGAGCAGCACGCTCACGTCGGCGCCGGCATCCTGCAGCAAGGCAAGGGCGGCGCGGCTTTTGGAGCAGCGCGGGTTGTGGAGCAGGGTAATCGTGTCGGACATGTCTGACGGTTTTTAGTGAGAGAGAGCATGAGTTTACTGTGTTGGGGCGCGTCGTGAAGCTTTTGCTGGCGCCGATGGAGGGTTTGGCCGACGAGGTGCTGCGCGATGTGCTCACCCGGCTGTCGCCCTATGACCAGGCGGTGAGCGAGTTTGTGCGCATCTCGGCGACGGTGCTGCCGCAACGCAGTTTTTATCGCATCAGCCCGGAGTTGGCTCAGGGCGGCCGAACGGCGGCCGGCACGCCGGTCCAGCTGCAATTGATGGGGTCTGACCCGGATCTGATGGCACAGAATGCGGCGCGGGCGGTTCAGTGGTCGCCTGCCGGCATTGATCTGAATTTTGGTTGCCCGGCGCAGCAGGTGAATCGCCATCGCGGCGGCGCGGTCTTGCTCGATGAGCCCGAGACCCTGCATGCCGTGGCGGCGGCGGTGCGCGCCGTGATGCCGCTCGGTGGCCCGAAGCTGACCGCCAAAATGCGCCTTGGTGTGCGCGATACCGGCCTGACCCTGGCCTGTGCCGAGGCGCTGACCGAGGCGGGTGTCGAGCGGATCGTGGTCCACGCCAGAACCAAACTCGAAGGTTACCGTCCGCCAGCGCATTGGGTCTGGGTTGGGCGGATCGCCGACCATGTCAAGGTGCCGGTGGTGGCCAATGGCGAGGTGTGGTCAGTCGCCGATTGGCAGCGTTGTCGGCAGGAAAGCGGTGTGGCAGACGTGATGCTCGGTCGCGGTGCGGTGGCGGACCCCTTTCTGGCGCGCGATATTCGCGCCGGCCGGGTTCGGGATGCAGCGGACCCGCGAGAGGCCGACTGGGCTGAACTGTTGCCGGCGATCGCCTTTTTCTGGGCGCGCGTGCGTGACAAGCTGGCGGCGCGTCATGCACCGGGCCGGCTCAAGCAGTGGCTGGCTTTTCTGAGTCGGCGTTTCGTGCAGGCTGAAGCGCTTTACCAGGCCTTGCGCCCCCTGAATGATATTCATGCAATCGATGCGGCGCTGGCAGCCGCCGGCGCCGATTGTCTCGCTCGCGCTGCATAGGCCAAAACCATGAGCTACGCCAATTCCCGGATTCCGACCAGTGCTCAGGAAGCCGTGCACGGCGATCTGATTCGTCAGGTCGAGCGCCATCGCGAGCGCCCTTTCGCCAAACCGTTCGCGCAGTACAACCGCGCCGCGTTTGATGTGGCCATGTCCGGATGGGACGCGTCCGCACCCTTGATTCTCGACGCGGGTTGCGGGGTGGCGCACAGTACGATTGCGCTGGCGCGTGCGTATCCGGATCACTGGGTGATCGGCGTCGATCAGTCGGCTGACCGGCTGGCGCGGCGCAAGCCCTACCCGGACGCGCTGATGCCGAAAAACATGGTGCTGGTGCGTGCCGATCTGCTGGATTTCTGGCGCTTGATGGAGCAGGCGGGTTTGCGTCTGGCCCGGCACTATGTGCTGTACCCGAATCCGTGGCCGAAAATTGGCCACCTCGGACGTCGCTGGCACGCGCATTCGGTGTTCCCGACGCTGCCGCGTCTGGGGGGCGTGCTTGAATGCCGTACCAACTGGCAGGTGTATATCCAGGAGTACGTGATCGCGCTGGGCCTGCTGATTGGTCGGCCGGTGGCATGGGAAACCTTTGACGCCAAGACGCCGCTGACCCCGTTCGAGCGCAAGTACCGCGACTCGGGGCAGCCGCTGTACCGCGCCGTGGTTGATCTGGACGCCGCGGGCTGAGTTGTTCTTGCGGGCCTTGCTGTCTTGCGGCATGCTGTCGGGCGCCGGTGGCTACCGGCAATATCCTAGGAGAGGCGCATGAACACCACGCAACAGGACGCTGTTTGCCTGAGCGAATCGGAAATGGACGCCTTTGAGGCGCTGCTTGCGTCGGATTCCGTTCCCGATGACTGCATGAGCCTTGAGATGCTCGATGGTTACCTGGCTGGCGTGATCGTTGCGCCCACGCCCCTGAAGCCTGTCGAGTGGCTGCCGTCGGTGTGGTCGGAGTCCGATGTCGACATGCGCGGCTCCGGCGTGCAAAAAGTCCTCTCCCTGGTCTTGCGCTACCACGATGAACTGGTCGAAACCCTGGGCGATCCCGAAGGGTGGGCGCCGTTTTTCTATGGTAGCGACGAGGAGCCCGACGGCACGCGCCTGGGGGACGAATGGATGACCGGTTTTGAGCTCGGACTGAGCCTCTGGGCCGAAGACTGGGCAGACGGTCTTGATGGTCACGATGCCGCGACCTTTGAAGGCCTGATCGAACAAGCCATGGCACCGTGGGCTGACGATGAGGTGGACGCCGCGGATGACGACACGCGCATCGAATGGCTGACCACCACGGCCACCGCCGTGCGCGCCATGCGTCAATTGCGTGAGGATTGCGGCCTGCCGCCAGTGCCGCATGCCACCGCGGCGGCCGGTGCGCCGTCGCCCAGATCGCTGGACGCCTGAGCGCCGCTCGCATCACTCAAGCCGGCTGCTGAGGGCCGGGTCTCCGAAAAGTGCGTGTTATCACGGGTTTTCCCTGATGGGGAAAATCCCGATCGGGTGTCGGTGCGTCGACCGCCTACACTCGACGACGACCGTCATGTCTACAAGTGGCGGCATGACGGAGACAATTCATGATCACACCGCTTTTCCCGCGACACCGGGGCCGATTGCTGTCGGCCCTGTGTCTCTCCTTCGGCCTCGCCGCGAGTCCCGTGCACGCCGAAGACACCATCAAGATCGGCCTGTCTGGCCCGTTCAGCGGCGGTAGTGCGCCCATGGGCAACAGCATGCGCCTGGGCATCCGCATGGCGGTCGACGAAATCAATACCTATGTTGGTGGGGTGCTGGGGCGCAAGATCGAACTGATCGAGCGCGACGATACGGCCAACCCGGCCAAGGGGCTGGAGATCGCGGAGGAGCTTGTCGGCAAGCTGAAGGTGGTGGCCACGGTCGGTATCGTCAATACCGGTGTGGCGCTCAAGTCCATCGATGTGTATCAGAACGCCAAAGTGCCCTTGGTGGTGGCGGTGTCGACCGGCTCTGAGGTCACTCAGCGCTTTGCGCCACCCAATGCGCCAGCCAGTTACGTGTTTCGCATGTCGCCGCGCACCGGTGTGTCAAACGCCTTTCTGGCAAGGCATCTGGTTGAGGCGCGGGGTTTGCGTCAGATCGGCATCGTGGCCGACGACACCGGCTACGGCGAAGCCGAGATGGGCGACCTGGTCAAGGCGCTGGCCACGCATGGCGTGACCCCGGTGCGGGTCGAGCGTTTTGGCATTGGCGACCGCGACATGCGCGCCCAGCTTGACGCGGTGCGTGCTGCCGGTGCCCAGGCCCTGGTGATGTATGGCATCGGCCCCGAGTTGGCGGCGATTGCCAAGACCAAGGTCGACATGAACTGGACGGTGCCCACCTTTGCCAGCTGGACGGTGTCGATGCGCAACTTTCTCGATCAGGCCGGGCCGGCCGGGGACGGTGTCATGACCGTTCAGTCTTTTATTCCGGGTAGTGAAAACACCCGGCACCGGCAATTCGTCAGCGAGTTCGCGACCCGTTTCGGAAAAGATGCCATGGAGTCGGCCATGTCGGCGGCGCAGGGCTACGACGCCATGCGTGTCCTGTTCAATGCCATGTCGCTGGCAGGCGATACTGACGGCAACCGGATCCGCCTGGCGCTGGAGCAGTTGAACCGCGGCGTGGAAGGCGTGGTGACGACCTATATCCGCCCCTTTACGGCGGAGGATCATGACGCGATTACCGAGAATATGCTGGTGCTCGGCGTCGTGCGTGAGGGCCGAATCGACTACGCGTTCAAGGAAGACGCCAGGCGCAGTTTCGCGGTGCGCCGAAAGGCACAGTAAATTGGCCGGGAAGTGATTGTTTTTTAGGAAAAAATCGATATAATCCGCGCGCCGGAATCGATGGATCGCAGTCACAATTAGCCCCCCGTGGTGCCCGTCCGGGCGGCCACAGTCCAGCAGGCGCGAGGCGTCGTCGATTTGGCGGTGTGCACCCGTGGTGCATGCCGGCATTTCCATTGCGTGTGTTGGACATGACTGAACCGAACCCGTGTCTTGAGTGCGGCATTTGCTGCACCCACTTCCGTATCTCGTTCTATTGGGCTGAGGCGGATGACGCCCCCGGCGGCTTTGTGCCGGCCCATATGACCGAGAAGCTCAACCATCATATGAGCTGCATGAAAGGCAGCAATCAGATGCCGCGCCGGTGCAGTGCGCTCGAGGGCGTGGTTGGCGAAGCGGTGTCGTGCAGCATTTACGAGAACCGGCCCACGCCGTGCCGTGAGTTTCCGGTATTTTTCGCCGATGGCACACCCAATCCCAAATGCGACGAGCTGCGTGCCTTGATTGGTCTGCCGGCGATCGAACCCTGGATTCTGCCGACCGCCGCCTGATCAGTCTTGCGCTTCGGCGACGGCTCTGAGTACCTCGAGCGGGCCGGTCTCCGTCAGCGCTTGGAGTTGATCCCGGGATTTGACGAACAAGGACCCCGCAAAGCCGAGGGCATTGATCGACATGTGCTGCCAGCGCTCGACCGAGCGGGGGATCACGCACATCCATTCACGGGTCATCAACAGGTTGTATGGCGGCAGATCCGCGCGCGCCGGTGCGATGCCAAGTTGCGTGAGCAGCGTGCGATAACACTGCCCCAGCCCTGAGCCGAGCTCGTCGGACGACCAGAGGGCGGTGGGGAGTGACGCGAAAGCGTGTCGAAACCCGAACCGCGCGACGGTGTCGTCCGGCTGCTCGGAGACGCGCTGGGCCAGCGGCGGCAGGTCGGGAATCCATTGCAGGTGTTTATGGTCCTGACTGGCGCCGGCGCGCTCGCCTGCGTTGTAGAAACCCAGCCCGCCGTGCGCCGCGAGAATCGCGCCGAGAGCAGCAAAATCGTCGTCGGTGATGGGCCGGGTCTGCGCTTCGAAGTCGCTCGTCACGATCAGCAGGTGGCGCGCCATCACCGGGTACTTGTTCAGCAACACCAGATGATGTTCGCCGATGGCGCCGAGCGTCAGTGTGGCTTCGGGCGGCAGGAAGGGGTTGTGGGTGGCTGAACGGGTGGGTTTGTGGCGGTGCACCTGGCCGTCGCGCCGGGCGATCCACTTGACGACAAAGGGCGCGCCGCGGTCGCTCAGCTGCGCCTGATCGGTTTCGATCGGTTGCAGCGCGCCGCAGGCGTAGGCCTCGCCGAGACGACGGTCGATGGCATCAAGGCTCAGGTCGGGTGGGGCGGGCGGGGCAGTCATGGCCGGCTCATGATCCTAGAAACCGCAGTTGACCGCTTGTGCCCATGAGCAAGGTATTGAACATGCGAACCTTTTCGGTTTCTAGGATGATAGCGATTTGTGTCGAGGCGGCAAGCCGGTTACGGTCAACTTCAGGCAAACTGCAAATCTTCGAAGCGATCCATTCATGAGAGCGACGCATGCGAATCCTGATAGTCGATGATGATTATGTGAATCGCAAGCTGCCTGCGGTTGTCCTGGGGCGTGTCGGGCATGAAGTTGTCGAAGCGGCCACCGGTGCCGAGGCGCTGACGTTCGCGGCCAGTGATGCCTTTGATGTGGTGTTGCTGGATCTGACCATGCCGGACATGAGCGGCTATGAGGTCTGCCGCCAGTTGCGCGCCGCGGACGGCGGCGGCCGGTTGAGGGTGGTGGCCTATACCGCTTACGGCGTGGACGGGCTGCGCGATCAGGTGCTGGCGTCGGGCTTTGATGCCCTGCTGCTCAAACCGGTGACGCCGGCCGAGATTCTCGAGGCGCTGGTGCCGCGCTCAGCCGGCGCCGGCGGCGCGCCGCCGGCGCTCGGCTAACCACTCCCATACCCAGCCGCCGGGCCGGTCAGCGCCGGTCAGTACATAGTCGAGTGTGTGGCCGTTGGTCACCGTCAGCGCAAAGTCGCGCCTTGCGGCCGGCAGGCCGACCAGCAACAAGCGATCTCCCGGGCGGATGATTTCGTCCGGCGATGGCCGGATGATGTGGTCGTCATCATCGCGGCGCAGGTACAGCACGGCAGCTTCGAGTGCGGCGGCGCGATCATGCGGATTTCGCAGCAGGTCGCCCAGGCGCACGCTGCCGCTGTTGCGCATCAGGTGCCGGTACAGCGCCGGCGCACGCCGAAGATTGAGGCGCACACTCCAGACGGCGGGCACCGTCCAGCCAAAGCGGTCGGTCAGCTGCTCGACCAGCTCGGCGGACCATGCGTCGTCTTTGGTGGCGATCTCGGCCAGGAAGGGTTCGAGCAAGGGCGTGGTCAGCACCGCCAGGCACTCATGGCCGATGATCTCGCTCGGGACCACCGTGACGTCAGATTCAAAGGCGTCGAACAACGCGTGATTGGCATAAGCGTTCATGCGCAGGATCACGAACAGATTCGGGTTCAATTCGCGGGCAGTGACGGCAATCGACAGGTTGTCGAAGTCGTTGCCGGTGGTGGCGACGATGCCAACCGCCTGGTTGATGTTGGCACGCTCAAGTGTGGAAGCGCCGGTGCCGTCGCCCTTGACCACGCGGTGTCCGTGGCCGTCAGGCGCTTCGCGATCGATGATGGTGACCGGAACCGCTTCGCGGTCGAAGGCTTCGACGATGACCTTGCCGAATCCTCCGTAGCCGCACAAGACCCACTTGCCCCGCGGCGGATCGCGGTGACGCTCGACGGCGGTGCCGGGCAGGCCGGTGAGCCAGGTCAGCAAGTGATAGGTGTTGGGCGCATGCAGCGCCAGCGCCAGGTATTCGGCGAATTTGGCGTACGGGTTGATGATGTAGCGGGTGCCGAAAGAGGCCATGTTGGCGGCGATTTCGGTCGACCCGGCGCGGCACAGCACCGGCAGTTTCGGCGCCAGCAGCCGGGCCGAAATGGCGACCGCCAGGTTGGTGTTGTCATCGTCCGTCAGCGCCAGCACGCCCCGGCAGTGGCGACTCGTAAGCCCGGCAAAGCGCAGCGTTTCGGGCAGGCTGGCATCCGCCGCCAGGCAGGGCATGTCGGTCACGTAGCCATGCAGTTCCTGCTCGCCGGCCTTGTCGGGGTTGCGCTCGACCACCACGGCGCGCTCGCCCAGGCGATCGAGCGCCTTGCATACCAGGCGTCCGGTTTCGCCGTAGCCGCACACCAGATAGAAGGGTTCGTGGATGCGGCGGACCTGCCGGGCAAAGTGCTCAGTGGCCACGGCGTTCTGAAAGGTATGGTCTTGCAACAGCGAAAACAGCGAGCCGATGGTGTAGGCCCAGCCGACCACCGCCAAGTAAATGCAGATGGTGGCCCACAGGCGTTGCTCGTTGGAGAACTCGATCGGGATTTCACCAAAACCGATAGTGGTGGCGGTGTAGCTGATGAAGTAGAAGGCGTGAAAAAAGCTCATCTTCTCGCCGCCGATTCCCGGCGCCAAGGTGAGGCCAAGCACCGAGATGGCGAAAATCGTGATGAGCGTGATCAGCGGCGCCCGCAGGCGCCGCATGGCAAGAAACAGTGTGCTGTGGTGAGTGGCTGGCGTCATCGACGCTGCATGATGGTTTCGGCGATCAGGATGATGACCGACACCACGTTGGCAAACAGCGCGCCGCCCGACAGCGACACGACCTTGGCGGTCATGTCCGGCGTCATGCCGGTGCCGACCACATGGGCGCCATAACCCCACACCATGGCGGCGGCGATCAGTTGCAGGTCGGCCACCAGCGAGGTGGATAGATGCACCGCGCCGATCTGGGTGCGATCACCGAACTTGAGCACCGTGGCAATCAGGTTCACCACGATGGCGGCGAATAGTTCGTAGATGTCGTGGTGTTCGGGGTTGCTCAGGTCGCCGACAAAGAAACCGAAGTTGAGCGTGGCGGCGAGGACGATGAAGAAGCCGAAGATGACCTTCTCGAGATTCATGCGCGGGCGCTCCGGATGACGGCAAAGCCTGATTATAGGCACCGCTCGGGTGCGCTGTCAGTCGTCCTGAAACTCGCCGTCAACATAAAACCAGCGTCCGTTTTGGCGGCGGAAGCGGCTTCGCTCGCGAATCTGCCCGGCGCGACCGCCGCTGCGATAGCGCGCGATGAAGGACACCGTGCCCGCATCGCCATCGGTTGGCGGGGCGGAAGCGATTGTGAGCCCGAGCCAGCGCATGGGGGGCTCATCGTCCAGGCTGAGGCTGTCGGGGCGGGTGTCCGGGTGCCAGCTGGCGAGCAGGTAGCTCGTGTCGCCGCGCGTGAAAGCCGTGTAGCGGCTACGCATCAGCGTCTCGGGCGTGTCGGCGGCCCGCGTACCCGCCAGGACCGGCCCGCAGCAGGCGTCGAAGGTGGCGGGACGCCCGCAGGGGCAGGGGGTGGGCTTTTTCTTCATGGCGCGGGCCGGGCGAAATGGCGAGCGCGTCAGTCTGCCAGAATCTCCCGCAGCACATAGGGCAGGATGCCGCCGTGCTGGTAGTAGGCGACCTCCACCTCGGTGTCGATCCGCGACAGCAGGGGCACTTCGTCGGTGCCGCCCGCGGCGCGATGAATGCGCAGCGTGATGGTCTGGCGGGGGGCCAGCGCGTCGGTGACGCCGAGGATGTCGAATCGGTCGTCCGCACCGATCTTGAGCGATTGCCAGCTCGCGCCATCAGTGAATTGCAAGGGCAGCACACCCATGCCGACCAGGTTGGAGCGATGGATGCGCTCGAAGCTTTGCGCCACCACCGCGCGCACGCCCAGCAGTTGCGTGCCTTTGGCGGCCCAGTCGCGCGAGGAGCCGGTGCCGTATTCCTCGCCGGCGAAGATCACCGTTGGCGTGCCGGCTTTCATGTAGCGCTCGGCGGCATCGAAGACCGTGGTCTGTTCGCCGTCGAAGAGCGTGAAGCCGCCTTCGATCCGCCCACCGTCGGCGTCGGCGGGCAGCATCAGGTTCTTGATGCGTACGTTGGCGAAAGTGCCGCGCATCATCACGTCATGGTTGCCGCGGCGCGAGCCATAGGAGTTGAAGTCGGCGCGCTCGACGCCGTGCGCGCGCAGCCACTGACCGGCCGGCGTCGGCTCGCCGAAGGCGCCGGCGGGCGAGATGTGGTCGGTGGTGACCGAGTTGCCGAGCAGCATCAGGGCGCGGGCGCCGGTGATGTCGGTGAGCGGCGGGGGGGTCATGTCGAAGCCCTCGAAGAAGGGCGGCTGGGCGATGTAGGTGGACTCGGGCCAGGCATAGACATCGCCGGTCGGGGCGGGGATGTCGGTCCATAGATCGACGTCGCCGGAGAAGTTGGCATAGCGCTTGCGGAAGGTGGCCGGATCGAGCGCAAAGGGCAGCACGGTGTTGATCTCGTCCGAGGTTGGCCAGAGGTCTTTGAGGAATACGGCGCTGCCGTCGGCTGCGGTGCCCAGCGCCTCGGAGGTGAGGTCGATGTTGGCGCGCCCGGCCAATGCATAGGCCACGACCAGCGGCGGCGAGGCGAGGTAGTTGGCGCGGATGTTGGGGTGAATGCGTGCTTCGAAATTGCGGTTGCCCGAGAGCACCGCGGCGGCCACCACGTCGTGCTCGGCGATGGCGGCGTTCAGCTCTGGCGCCAGGTCGCCCGAGTTGCCGATGCAGGTGGTGCAGCCGTAGCCGGCCAGGGCAAAGCCGAGTTCGGCCAGCGGTTCGATCAGGCCGGCGCGGGTGAGGTAGTCGGTCACCACGCGCGAGCCCGGTGCCAGCGAGGTCTTGATATGCGGCTTGACGCGCAGGCCGCGCGCCACCGCTTTTTGCGCCAGCAGACCGGCAGCGATCATCACCGCCGGGTTGGAGGTGTTGGTGCAGGAGGTGATGGCGGCGATGAGGATGTCGCCATGGCCCAGATCGACGCCGGGCAGGGCGGTCGGGTAGCGTTTGGCCAGCGCCTCTGCGCTGCGGTTGAAGCCGTTTTCGGCGGCCGGGGCAACAAACAGTGCGTCGAAGCGCTCGCGCATGGCGGGCATGGCGATGCGGTCTTGCGGGCGCTTGGGGCCGGCGAGCGAGGGGACGATGCTGGCCAGATCGAGGTGCAGGGCGCGGGTGTAGTCGATGTCGCCATGGCCGGGAATGCCGAACATGCCCTGCGCGCGGAAGTAGGCTTCGAACAGTTCGCAGTCGTCGTCGCTGCGACCGGTCTTGCGCATGTAGTCGACGGTCTTTTCGTCCACCGGGAAGAAGCCCATCGTGGCGCCATACTCGGGTGCCATGTTGGCGATGGTGGCGCGGTCGGTGACCGACAGGCTGGCGGTGCCCTCGCCGAAGAACTCTACGAACTTGCCGACCACTTTTTCGCGCCGCAGCATTTCAGTGACGGTCAGCACCAGGTCGGTGGCGGTGGTGCCCTCGGGCAGCGCGCCGGTCAGTTCGACCCCGATCACGTCCGGGGTGAGGATGTACACCGGCTGGCCCAGCATGGCGGCTTCAGCCTCGATGCCGCCCACGCCCCAGCCGACCACGCCGACGCCGTTGATCATGGTGGTGTGCGAGTCGGTGCCGACCAGGGTGTCGGGGTAATACAGGTCGTCACCGCTGGAGCGCACGCCGTGGAAGAGATGCTCCAGATTGACCTGATGCACGATGCCGATCCCCGGCGGCACCACCTTGAACGTATCGAAGGCCTGCATGCCCCACTTCATGAACTGGTAGCGCTCGGCGTTGCGCTCGAACTCCTTGTCCATGTTCTGGCGCAGGGCGGTGGGGGTGCCGTAGTAGTCGACCTGGACCGAGTGGTCGACCACCAGATCGACCGGCACCATGGGTTCGATGCGCTTGGGTGGCTTGCCCATGGCCTCGGCGACATTGCGCATGGCGGCCAGGTCGACCAGCAGGGGCACGCCGGTGAAGTCCTGCAGCACCACGCGAGCGACCACAAACGGGATCTCGTCGGTGCGCTCGGCAGTGGCCTGCCAGTTGACGAGGTGTTGCACATGCTCCGACGTGATCCGTTTCCCGTCGCAGTGGCGCAGCACCGCTTCGAGCACGATGCGGATCGAGACGGGGAGTCGATCGACCGGGCCCAGGGCACGAATGTCGTGGAACCGGGCCGTCTGGCCGGATGGGGTGGTAAAGCGCGAGAGGGTGTTGGGCAGCGGCGTGGCCATGACGGACTCCGATCGGTTGGCGGATGCAGCATTGGAGCAAGTCGGACCCGCGATACGCCCCGGTGTTCCCGCAGGCGTTACGCCGGCGCGGCAAGCGCGCTACAATTGCTGCAGGTGCGTAAGCGTGCCGTAAGTCGCTTCGTCCAAACTGAGTCTTATAAAAGATATATAATTCGATCGTTTGCCCCAAGGTCGTTTCTTGGGGCTCCCTGCCACTGTGTTACAGGAAGGATATCGCCGTGCTACAAGCCTACCGTCAGCATGCCGCCGAGCGCGAAGCGCTTGGCATTCCCGCTCTGCCGCTGGACAAGCAGCAGACCGAAGAACTGGTTCAACTGCTTCAGAACCCGCCCGCCGGCGAAGAAGCGTTCCTGGTTGAGCTCCTGACCTACCGCGTTCCTGCCGGTGTGGATGACGCAGCCAAGGTCAAGGCCGAGTTCCTGGCCCAGGTCGCCAAGGGCGAGCTCGCCTGTGGCCTGATTTCGCGCGCCAAGGCCGTCGAACTGCTGGGCACCATGCTCGGCGGTTTCAACATCAAGCCGATGATCGACGTGCTCGACGATGCAGACGTCGGTGGCATCGCCGCAGAGGGCCTGAAAAAGACCCTGCTGATGTTCGATTACTTCCATGACGTCAAGGAGCTGGCCGAGAAGGGCAGCGCCAACGCCAAGGCCGTGATGCAGTCCTGGGCCGACGCCGAGTGGTTCACCAGCCGCCCGGAAGTGCCGGCCTCGATGAAGATCACCGTATTCAAGGTCACCGGCGAAACCAACACCGACGACCTGTCGCCGGCGCCGGACGCCTGGTCCCGCCCCGACATCCCGCTGCACGCGCTGGCCATGCTGAAGAACCCGCGCGAAGGCATCACGCCGGAAGAAGCCGGTGTACGCGGCCCGGTCAAGTTCATCGAAGACATGCGCGCCAAGGGCAACCTGGTCGCCTATGTCGGTGACGTGGTCGGTACCGGTTCGTCCCGCAAGTCCGCCACCAACTCGGTGCTGTGGTTCACCGGCGAAGACATCCCCTTCGTGCCGAACAAGCGTTTCGGAGGTGTGTGCCTCGGCTCCAAGATCGCCCCGATCTTCTTCAACACCATGGAAGACGCTGGCGCGCTGCCGATCGAAATCGATTGCGGCGAAATGAACATGGGCGACGAGGTCGAGCTCAAGGTTGACCAGGCCACGGCCAAGGTCACCGCCTTCAAGAACGGCACGCAAATCGCCGAATCGCAGCTCAAGACCGCGGTCATCCTCGACGAAGTGCGCGCCGGTGGCCGTATTCCGTTGATCATCGGTCGTGGCCTCACCGCCAAGGCACGCGAAGCGCTGGGCCTGCCGGCTTCCAAGCTGTTCCGTCTGCCGCAAGATCCGGCCGATTCCGGCAAGGGTTTCTCGCTGGGCCAGAAGATGGTTGGCCGCGCATGTGGCCTGCCGGAAGGCCAGGGCGTGCGTCCCGGTACTTACTGCGAGCCGAAGATGACCACCGTCGGCTCCCAGGACACCACCGGCCCGATGACTCGCGACGAGCTCAAAGACCTCGCCTGCCTGGGCTTCTCGGCGGATCTGGTGATGCAGTCCTTCTGCCACACCTCGGCCTACCCGAAGCTGGTCGACGTCAAGACCCACCGTGAACTGCCGAGCTTCATGTCCACCCGTGGCGGCGTCTCGCTGCGTCCGGGTGACGGCGTGATCCACTCCTGGCTCAACCGTCTGCTGCTGCCCGACACCGTCGGTACCGGTGGCGACTCGCACACCCGTTTCCCGATCGGAATTTCCTTCCCGGCCGGTTCCGGTCTGGTGGCCTTCGCGGCTGCCACCGGCGTGATGCCGCTGGACATGCCCGAATCCGTGCTGGTGCGCTTCAAGGGCGAGCTGCAGCCGGGCGTCACCCTGCGTGACCTGGTCAGCGCGATCCCGCTGTACGCCATCCGCCAGGGTCTGCTGACGGTTGAGAAGAAGGGCAAGAAGAACATCTTCTCTGGCCGCATCCTCGAAATCGAAGGCTTGCCGAACCTCAAGGTCGAGCAGGCATTCGAGCTGACCGACGCCTCCGCCGAGCGCTCCGCCGCCGGTTGCACGGTGCACCTCGACAAGGCGCCGATCGTCGAGTACATGAACTCGAACATCACGCTGATGAAGTGGATGATCGCCAACGGCTACGAAGATGCCCGCACGCTCAAGCGTCGCATCGCCTCGATGGAAGACTGGATCGCCAACGGCGAACTGCTGTCGGGCGACGCCGATGCCGAATACGCTGCCGTGATCGACATCGATCTGGCCGACATCACCGAGCCGATCGTGGCCTGCCCGAACGACCCGGACGACGTCAAGCTGCTGTCGGAAGTGTCCGGCACCAAGATCGACGAAGTGTTCATCGGTTCGTGCATGACCAACATCGGTCACTTCCGTGCTGCGGCCAAAGTGCTCGAAGGCAAGTCGGACATCCCGACCCGCCTGTGGGTGGCCCCGCCGACCAAGATGGACGCCATGATCCTGACCGAGGAAGGTTACTACTCCACCCTCGGCAAGACCGGTGCGCGCATGGAGCCCCCGGGCTGCTCGCTGTGCATGGGTAACCAGGCGCAGATCCGCAAGGGCTCGACCGCCATCTCGACCTCGACGCGTAACTTCCCGAACCGTCTGGGTATCGACACTCAGGTCTTCCTCGGTTCCGCCGAGCTGGCCGCGGTGTGCGCCCTGACCGGCAAGATCCCGACCCCGTCGGAGTATATGGCCCAGGTCGAGTCGCTCAAGGCCCAGGCCGGCGAAGTGTATCGCTACATGAACTTCGACCAGATCGAAGCCTTCCAGGAAGTGGCCGATACGGTTGATGCCTGAACCGCAAGCCTGATCAGGTCAGCTTCGGCTGACCTGTAGCAACACCAAAAACGCCACCGGCAGGGAACTGCGGGTGGCGTTTTTTTATGATGCGCGCGGCGAGGCTTTCTGGCGCGGTTTGAAGAAAGTGAGCCGGCCGGACACGCACGAGGCGCTCCCCGTCAGGCCGGCTCGAAAGTCGGTGTTGTCGGCGCGACTGCGTCGCGCCGACGTGTTGCTAGTGTGTTGGACTTAGTGCGAGCGGGGTGCGGTCAGCACCTCGGGGCGCAGCGCGTCGTCGAGTTCTGCCTGCGTCATCAGTCCTTTTTCGAGCACCAGTTCGGCCACGCTGCGTCCGCTGCGCAGTGCTTCACGCGCCGCCCAGGTGGAGTGCTCGTAACCGATGTGCGGGTTCAGCGCGGTGGCCAGGCCAGCCGAGCAGCGCACGCGTTCGGCGAGCATCTCGACGTTGGCGGTAATGCCGACCACGCAGTTGTCGGTCAGCGTGCGGCAGCCGGCGGCCAGGTGCTCGATGCTCTTGAACAGCGAGTGGGCAATGATCGGCTCGAAGGCATTGAGCTGGAGCTGACCGGCTTCCGAAGCCATGGTGATGGTCATGTCGTTGCCGATGACCTCGTAGGCGATCTGATTGACCACTTCGGGGATGATCGGGTTGACCTTGCCCGGCATGATGGACGAGCCGGCGGCGCGCTCGGGCAGGTTGATTTCGTTGAAGCCGGCCTGCGGGCCGGACGACAGCAGGCGCAGGTCGTTGCAGACTTTCGACAGCTTGCAGGCCACGCGCTTTAGCACGCCGGAGAGCTGTACAAACGAGCCGGTGTCCTGCGTGGCTTCGATGAGGTTGTGGGCGGGCACCAGACGCACGCCGGAGAACTCGGACAGCAGCTCGGTGGCGAGCTTGGCGTAGCGGATGTCGGTGTTGATGCCGGTGCCAATCGCGGTGGCGCCGAGGTTGACCTCCTGGATCAGCGCAATCGCTTCCTGCAGGCGGGCCATGTCTTCCTGCACCATGATGGCGTAGGTCATGAACTCCTGACCCAGCGTCATCGGCACGGCGTCTTGCAGCTGGGTGCGACCCATCTTCAACACGGTCGAAAACTCGGTTGCCTTGGCCGAGAAGGCGTCATGCAGCGCAGCCATGGCGCTCAACAGATCCTGGATGGCAAAGACAATCGCGAGCTTCAGCGTCGTCGGATAGACGTCATTGGTGCTCTGCGACATGTTGACATGGTTGAGCGGGTGCAAGGCGGCGTAGTCGCCCTTGGCCTTGCCCAGCTTCTCGAGCGCCAGGTTGGCGATCACTTCGTTGGCGTTCATGTTGGTCGAGGTGCCGGCACCGCCCTGGATGACGTCAACCACGAACTGGTCGTGCAGCTTGCCGTCTTCGATGTCGCGGCAGGCGGCGATGATGGCGTCTGCGTGTTGCGGGTCGAGATGGCCGAGCTGGCAGTTGGCGACTGTGGCAGCGCGCTTAACCAGGGCCAGCGCCTTGACGAGCTCGGGGTAGGAGCTGATGTGGCGGCCGGTGATCTGGTAGTTTTCGATGGCGCGCAGGGTGTGGATGCCCCAGTAGACGTCATTGGGGACGTCACGGTCGCCAAGCAGGTCGTGTTCAGTGCGGGTGGTGTTTGACATGGTGTGGTGTGCCGAGTGGTGGAGCGGCACATTCTGCGCACTTCGCGACAGGGAGTTGATGCTGATTGCGAATTCGCTATGCCGGCGATGCATGGGGCGCCGGGTCATCCGGCTTGCAGGCCGCCCAGATGCGCTCGACCTCACCGCGCGCAGGTTCGGATTGCCGGAACAGGGTGATCGTCAGCGGCGCGGTGTGTGCGTCGGCACCGGCCTGAACGAGCAGCCCGGCGGCCAGTTCGTCACGCACGGCGAGCTCGGGAATCCACGCGATGCCGGCGCCAGCCAATGCGCCGCGCTTGAGCACATCGGACATCGAGCATTCGTAACTGAACTCGAGTTGCTTGCTCAGATCTTCGCGCTCGATTACCGCCGCGGTCACCCGGCCGAGGTAGCTGTTGCTCGAATAGCACAGGTAGGGCAGGGTCGCGCCGGTGCGCAGATCGTGCCGGGCGCGCCCCTTGTCGTCCGGTGCGCTGACCGGAATCAGGCGCTCCGACGCCAGGACGGCCGACGGGTAGCGGGCGATCTCGGTGAGGCTGGGAAAGGCGGGGCTGCTGTACGAGAGCATCAATTCGCAGGAGCCGGAGATCAGGGCTTCGACGCAGCCGGCGACGTGGTCGGCGATCACCCGTGCCCGGACCGCGCCGATCTGCGCCTGTAATCCGGCATGCCAGTCGCCAAAGAAGCTCACGGCGATGGTGTGCGAGGCGGCAATCGAGACGACTTCGCCGGCGCGGGGCACCAGTCCCTGGGCTTCTTCGCGTCCGACGCGCAGTACGTCGAGCACCTCTTGCGCGGTTTTGCGGAAGGCCTCGCCTGCCTGGGTGAGCCCCACGGGGAAGAGACTGCGGTCGATCAGCACGGCGCCGACCCAATACTCCAGGTTGCGGATGCGGCGGCTGAAGGCGGGCTGCGTGACGTTGCGCAACTCTGCCGCGCGCGAGAAGTTGCGCGTCACCGACAAGGTGAGGAAGTCCTCCAGCCAGTTCATTTCCATGCGGATCTCCCGGGGGGTGCGCAGTTCGATAGGGAGCAGATTACACCGTGTGAATCCGCGGGTGGGCGCACCCATGCAAATTCAGCATGGCGCATCGAAAAGAAGAATTGGGCAAGGGCGGCGAGGCGCCGTATAACCACTCCTACCGGCAGATCGGCAACATGGTGCGACTGCCCCACAAGAAGAAGGCGCCGCAAGTCGTCGCGCCGTTCGACAACAGACAGTGTTCGCCACGCTCGGGTGAGCAGATCAGGAGACAAGGATGACAAAACCAAACACGCCAGCAGCACGCGGCCCATTCGCGTTCTGGACCGGCATGCAGTTGTGGAAGCAGATCTTCATCGCGCTGGTCGCGGGTCTGATTATCGGTGTCTTGCTGAACCAGACGGGCAATGCGGATATCGCCAAGAGCGTCAAGCCCTTGGGTGATCTGTTCATTCGCGGCATCAAGATGCTGATCGTGCCGCTGATCTTCGTGTCTCTGGTGACCGGGGTGGCCTCGCTGCAGAACCTCTCCACCATGGGCCGGCTCAGTCTCAAGACCGTGGTGCTTTATCTGGGCACAACCGCCGTGGCAATCACCATTGGCCTCGCATTGGCCGTGGTGTTTGAGCCGGGCGTGGGTGTCGATCTGGGGTCCGCCAAGGCAGTGGCAGCCAAGGAGGCGCCGAGCCTGGTCAACATCCTCATCGGTATCGTACCGACCAACCCGATCGAAGCCTTTGCCACCGGCAACGTGCTGCAGATCATCGTGTTTGCGATCCTGTTCGGTCTGTCCATCACCCTGGCGGGCGACGCAGCCAAGCCGGTGCGCGTGTTTTTCGAATCCGCTGCAGAGGTCATCTACAAGCTGACCTCGGTGGTCATTTCCTTCGCGCCCTATGGTGTGTTTGCGCTGATGATCTGGGTGGCCGGCACTTACGGCATGGATGTGCTCGCCCCCTTGGCCAAAGTGATTGCCATGGTCTACCTCGGCTGCCTGGTCCATGCGGTGGTGGTGTATGGCGGCATGATTCGTGTGCTGGCGCGCCTGAATCCGGTGCGCTACTTCCAGGGCTGCATCGAGCCGGTGATGGTGGCTTTCACCAGCACCTCCAGCTCGGGCACCTTGCCAGTGAGCATGATGGCGGCAGAGCGCAATCTTGGCGTGCCGCGCAGCGTGTCGAGCTTTGTCCTGCCGCTGGGCGCGACCATCAACATGGACGGCACGGCGCTGTACCAAGGCGTGTGCGCGGTCTTTATCGCTCAGGCTTACGGCGTGGATCTGAACTCGGGTCAGTACCTGACCATCGTGCTGACCGCTACGCTGGCTTCCATCGGCACCGCCGGCGTGCCGGGTGCTGGCCTGATCATGCTGTCGCTGGTGCTCGCATCGGTCGGCCTGCCGCTCGAAGGCATCGCGATCATTGCCGGTATCGACCGCATTCTCGATATGGCTCGCACGGCACTGAACGTCGCTGGCGATACCGCGGTGAGCGTCACCGTGGCGCGCAGCGAAGGCCAGCTCGATCAGGCTGTGTACGACACTGCCCATGTACTGCGGGCGGATGATCTGAGCCCGACGGGTGTGGCACCGGCACCGGAGACCGCGCGCGCAGCCTCGTAAGAAAAAATCGGAAAGTTCGGTTGTTTCGTCAGGGCCGGTTGGTGTTTGTTTGATTTTTGATCGAACATGCCCAACCGGCCCTTGATCATCATGAATGGAATGAAGCCAGTGGCGAATCACGCATCTCTCGATCCCAAGAAACGACGTTTCGGCATTGTCGGTGGCCTGGGCGCGCTCGGTGGCGCCGACGTTTTGCTGAAGATGATTCGCACGGCGCAGCGCATGTCCAGCCTGTCCGGCACCGACATCGCCTTCGAGCAGCGGCATTTTGGCGAGGGCGCGATCGTGGCCGATGGCAACTACGATCCAACGCGTCGCAAGTTCTATGTCTACAACGCGCTCAAGGACATGGAAGCGCGCGGTATCGACACTGCCCTGGTGCCGTGTTTCCTGTCGCACACCTTCCTGCGCGAGATCACGCCCGAGGTCAATCTCCAGGTGGTCAGTGTGTTTGACGCCTTGCGCCGGCATGTCACCACCGAACTGAGTGGCGTGCGCAAGATCGGTGTGCTGACCTCCACCTTCCTCAAACGCGCCGGCATGTTCGAGCGTGAGATCGGCCCCTTTGCGCAGATCATTTATCCGGATGAAGAGACGCAGGTCAATACGGTCATGCAGGCCATCTACGGGCCAAACGGCGTGCGGGCCGGTCACCACGGCGGCGAGTGTCAGCACCTGCTGCTCGAAGCCTGCTTGCGACTGATCGATGCGGGGGCCGAAGTCATCGTCCCCGGCATGACCGAAATCCCGGTGCTCATCGATTCGCTGCGCCCGCTGGTGCCGGTGCCCTTGCTCGACTCCAATCTGCTGTATGCCGAGTACGCGCTGGGCATCGATGCCGCCACGCCGAGCCGGGAGTTCAAGCTCGGTGTGGTGGGTGGCGTTGGCCCGGCTGCGACGGTCGATTTCATGCGCAAGGTCGTCAAACTCACCGCCGCCGCCCGCGACCAGGACCACATCAAGATGGTCGTCGAACAGAATCCGCAGATTCCCGACCGCACCGCCAACCTGATCGGCAGCGGCGACGACCCCACCATTCCGCTGCTCGCCACCTGCATGCGGCTCAAGGCCGACGGCGCCGACGCGGTGGCCATCCCGTGCAACACCGCGCACGCCTATGTCGACCGGATCCAGCCGTATCTCGACATTCCCATCGTCAACATGTTGTCCGAAGTCGTGCGCCACATTCGCGAGACTCAGCCCGCCGTCACTCAGGTGGGCTTGCTCGCCACCTCGGGCACGGTGACCAGCGGCGTCTATAAAAGCGTGATCGAAGCCGCCGGGCTCAAGCAGGTGGTGCCGGACGACGCCATGCAGGCGCGGGTCATGGAATCCATCTACGGCGCCAACGGTGTCAAGGCTGGCTTCACGAACGGTGAGTGCACCGCACATCTGACCGATGCGATCACCCATCTGCAAGCGCGCGGCGCCGAAGTTATCGTGCTGGGCTGCACGGAGCTGCCGCTGATTGAACTGGACCAGACGGGTGAGTCGCGTCTTCCGTTGATCGACCCGACGGCTATTCTGGCTGGACGTTGCGTAGCGCTCGCTGCGGCAGCGCGCGAACGTCGTTCCGAGGCGATCGCGGCCGGGGCGGCGTAACGTGACGCACCCGGCATGGCGACATTGTCAGCGGCTCACTGCCAGTCGCTGACCGCCTTCACCTCCAGAAAATCCTCCAGGCCCCACACCCCGCCTTCGCGCCCGTTGCCTGACTGCTTGTAGCCGCCAAAGGGCGCGCCTGCGCCGAGCGGCTTGCCGTTGACCTCGACCATGCCGGCGCGCAGGGCGCTGGCGACGCGTTTTACGCGGGCCGGGTCTTGCGTTTGCAGATAGTGGGTGAGGCCGTAGGGGCTGTCGTTGGCGATGGCGATGGCGTCTTCTTCGGTATCGAAGGGGATAAGGCTGAGCACCGGGCCGAAGATTTCTTCACGGGCGATGGTCATGGTGTTGGTGACGTCGGCGAACACGGTTGGACGCACGAAGTAGCCGGTGTCGCGGCCTTCGGGTTTGCCGGGGCCCCCGGCGACGAGGCGGGCGCCTTCGTCGATGCCGGTCTGGATGAGGCGCTGGATCTTGTCGAACTGGGCGGCGGAGACGACCGGGCCGATGTGCGGGCCTTCGTTCGCGGCGAGGTCGACCGCCGTGCTTTGGGCAACCTGTGCGGCGGTGGCGACGGCTTGATCGTAAATGGACCGCTCGACCAGCATGCGCGTCGGCGCGTTGCAGGACTGCCCCGAGTTGCCGAAGCAGCGGCGCACACCGCGCACCACCGCCTTTTCATCCGCATCGGCAAAGATCAGATTGGCGCCCTTGCCGCCGAGTTCCAGGCTGACGCGCTTGACGGTGTCGGCGGCGTTTTTGGAGATGGCGACGCCGGCGCGGGTCGAGCCAGTGAAGGAGATCATGTCCACCTCCGGGTGGCCCGACAGCTGCGTGCCGACGCCGGGGCCGTCACCATTGACCAGATTGAACACGCCCGCCGGAAAGCCGGCCGCATCGATCATGTCGGCAAACAGCATCGATGACAGCGGGGCAATTTCCGAAGGCTTGAGCACCACGGTGCAGCCGGTGGCGAGCGCGGGGATGACCTTGAGCGTGACCTGGTTCATCGGCCAGTTCCACGGCGTGATCAGACCGCAGACGCCAATCGGCTCGTAGCGGATGCGGGTGCTCGGCGCGTGCTCGCCGAGCGGCCGCTCGAAGGCGAAGCTGCGCGCGGCGCGCAGGAAGGTCTTGATATGGCCGGCGCCGGCGGCGCTCTGCGCCATTTTGGCGAGGTCGATCGGGGCGCCCATTTCGAGCGAGATGGTGGCGGCCATCTCGTCGGCGCGCTCGGTGTAGATGCGCAGCAGCGCGTCGATATAGCTCAGTCGCTCGTCCAGCGTCTTGTCGCGCCAGGCCGGGAAGGCGGCGCGGGCGGCGGCGACGGCGGCATCGGTGTCGGCCTGGTCGCCGAGCGAGATGACGGCGCAGGCCTGCTCGGTGCTCGGGTTGATGACCTCGAGATCCTTGGCGTGCTTGGGAGCGACCCATTGGCCGTTGATATAGAACTGGCGCTTTTCGAGCATGGACGGACTCTCTGTGTTCGGGGTGATGTCCGAATGATGCCTGTTTTCGCGTTTTGCTGCGGCGGGCGCAAAGCGCCGCTCGGTGCGCGGCGTGCGACATGAAAGAGGCCACCCGACGCTGGGTGGCCTTTGTTTGGCGAGTGCGCGTTACAGCGCCTGGCGCTGGATGAAACGGGCTTCCTGCGTGCGTCCGCCGAAGCCCCAGGCGTCGGCGCGCACATCGTCGATGACGATGTAGCTGGTCGGGGCGCAGTCCGGGAGTAGCGCGGCGAGGTCGTTGAACACGCGCTGCACGTAGCTCGCCTTCTGCGCCTTGGTGTTGGTGCCTTCGGTGATCTTGATGTCGAGATGAAAGGCGCCGCGACCGCTGTGTGCGAGGGCGACGCCGCCGATTCGCCAGTGTCGCGGATCGACAAATTCGACGCGGATGGCGGTGACCTCGGGTTTTTTGCCGAGCAGCGTGGTGGTGTGTTCGAGCAGCACGGCACTGGCCTTTTCGGCGAGCGTGTCCGATGCCGCTGCGGCGAGGCGCAGGTGCAGATAAGGCATGTTGCGGTCTCCGTTAAACCCGCCCCGGGTGGGGCGGGCAGGGGGGCTCAGGCGTTGAGGCCTTCGGCTTCGCGCGCGGCCTGAATACTCGGACGGGCGGCAACGCGTTCCAGGAATGCGGTGATCGCCGGCCAGCGATGGACATCCACATCGACGAACTGCCCCCAGCCGAGCACGGTGTAGAGGTAGCCGTCGGCGACGGTGAATTGATTGCCGGTCAGATAGTCCTGGCCTTCGAGTCGCTTGGCGATGCTGCCGATGCGGTTGGCCAGATGGGTTTTGGCAGCGGTTTTGGTGGCTTCCGGCGTGTCGGGCTTGAACAGCGGCGAGAAGCCTTTGTGGATTTCGGAGTTGATCAGGCCGAGCACCGACTGCAGCTGGTAGCGCGCGATGGTGCCGTTTGCCGGGGCAAGACCGCTGTCGGGCGCCTGGTCGGCGATGTACTGCACGATGGCCGGGCCTTCGGTGAGGATGGTGCCGTCGTCGAGTTCAAGTGCCGGCACATAGCCGTTGGGGCTGATGGCCAGGTAGTCGCGGCCGTCAGCGGTTTTCTTGGTCTTGAGGTCGACACGCACCAGCTCGAAGGGCAGGCCCGCTTCGCGCAGGGCGATGTGCGGGGAGTGGGAGCAGGTGCCAGGGGCGAAATAGAGCTTCATGGGGGTTCTCCGTGGGTGGGGGTGGGGCGTTTTATGCGGTCTGACCGAGGTGGGGTAGTTGGATTTGGCGGGAGTTGTCGAGCGCGAAGGCGCCGCTGCCGAGCAGGGCTTGAGCCAGCGCGGCGATGACCAGATAGACAGGGTATTCCCATCCTCCGTTCGGTGCGCTGAACACCCAGCCGTTGCCGGCGTGAACACTGGCGGCGCCGATCAGAACCGGCAACAGGGCGAGGCTCACCCACCGGGTCTTCAGGCCGGCAACCAGCGCGATACCGCCGAGGAGTTCGACCGGGGTGACCACATAGGCCAGCACGCCTGGCAGGCCGACCGACTCGAAGAAGCCGGCCGTGCCCGGGAGGGTGTAGACCAGAAGTTTGAGCAAGGCGTGGGCGATGAACATCACGCCCAGCGTGACGCGTAGCAGGGCGATGCCCAGTTCGGTGGTATTGGTTTGGGTTTGCATGACAGGCTCCGTGGGTTGGGGATGCGATGAACTGAAGTCTATCCATCCCTTGATATTGGATAAACTGGCTAACCATCAAATCACTGTTGCAGAAATTGGGATAGTCGAATGGATCGAATCGAGGCGATGCGGGTGTTCTGTGCGGTGGTCGAGGCCGGCGGGTTCGCCGCTGCAGCCACGCAGTTGGGGGTGTCCACGTCGGCGGTGTCGCGGCATGTGGCGCAACTTGAAACGCATTTGAATGTGCGCCTGCTCAATCGCACGACGCGCAAGGTGAGCGCGACCGATGCCGGGCAGGCTTACTTTGAGCGTTGCGTGCAATTGCTGATCGATCTCGACGAGACGGAGGCCGCGGTGGCTGGCGAGGCGCATCGGCCAACCGGACGATTGCGATTGTCCGCGCCGATTGCGCTGTCGATTCATCGTCTGGCGCCGGCCTTGGCGGCGTTTCAGCAACGCTACCCCGAGGTAACGCTGGATGTGGCTTTGTCGGACAACGTGGCGGACTTCGTCGACGAAGGTCTGGATCTGGCGATCCGGGCCGGGCGACTGGGGAGCGACAATCTGGTGGCCCGGCGGATCGACACAGCGCGCCTGGTGTTGGCGGCGTCGCCGGCGTATCTGAAAACGCATGGCGTGCCGATGCACCCCGAGGCGCTGGCTGATCACAACTGTCTGGGTTACAGCTACGCCGCCACCGGCAACTTGTGGCAGTTCGAAGGCGCGCAGGGCGAGACCTGTGCGGTGCGTATCAATGGGGCGGTGCGCGCCAACAACGGCATGTTGCTCGCCGAGATGGCGGCCTGTGGTGACGGCATCGTGCATGTGCCCGATTTTCTGGCGAGGCCCTTGCTCGATAGCGGTCGGCTGGAGGCCTTGCTGCCCGAGTGGTCGTACCGCGAGTTGCCGATCCATGCGGTGTATCCGAGCCGGCGCTATTTGTCCGCCAAGGTGCAGGCGCTGGTGAGTTTTCTGACCGACTGGTTTGCCACGGGCGACGCAACATAGAGGTGTCGGTTATCACGGATGCCCTGCGCGTTAACTGTGGATGCTCACAATGTCGCGCCTGCTGCAGTGCGCCAATACTGTGTCACGCGAATCGAATTTCCGTTGCATGACGAATCAGGAGAAGCCGCATGGATAGCATTGAAGTCCGTCAGGATGGCCACATCGGCATCATCACGCTCGACAATCCAAAGAAGCTCAACGCGCTCAGCCATGCCTTGGTGACGTCTCTCATCCATGCGCTGAACCAGTTTGCCGAGCGCGATGTGCGGGTGGTCATTCTCCGTGCGCAGCCGGGAGTCAAGGTGTGGTCGGCCGGCCACGACGTAGGCGAACTGCCGGAAGGCCGGCGTGATCCGCTGGGCTGGGATGACCCGCTGCGCAATCTGGTGCGCAGCATCGAGAGTCATCCGACGCCGGTGATCGCGATGATCGAAGGCACGGTCTGGGGTGGGGCGGTCGAGTTGGTGCTGGCTTGCGATATCATCATCGCGGTGCCGGAATCGACCTTTGCCGTCACGCCGGCGCGCCTTGGCGTGCCTTATAACGTGAGCGGCATGATGACCTTCATGAGCGCCGCCAGCCTGCGCATCGTCAAGGAGCTGGCCTTCACCGCTGCGCCGGTCGACGCGGTGCGTGCCGAGCGGGTGGGCATGATCAACCATGTGGTGGCGAGCGACGAACTCGAGGCCTTCACCCTGGCAATGGCCGCCACCATCGCTGATAACGCACCGATGAGCATCCGGGTGATGAAGGAGCAGTTACGGGTGCTCGCCGGCGCCAAGCCGGTCAGCCCCCGCGGCTTCGAAAAAGTGCAGGGGCTGCGGCGCGTGGTGTATGACAGCTACGACTACGCCGAGGGCATCCGTGCGTTCAAGGAAAAACGCCGTCCGGCGTTTCTCGGGCGCTGACGGGCGCGCCGGCGGCCGGGGGGTGAGGGCCGGCCGTCGGCGCGTTCTGTCAGCCATCAGCCGTTGCTGGGAAAGGCGAACTGTGCCTTGCCGACGGTATCGACCGCCCAGCGCTGGGTCAGTGTTTTGCGCCGGGTGTAGAAGCGGATCGCATCCGGGCCGTAGGCGCACAGGTCGCCAAACAGCGAGCGCTTCCAGCCACCGAAGCTCTGGCAGGCGACCGGCACCGGCAGTGGCACGTTGACGCCCACCATGCCGACCTGAACCGCGTCGCTGAAGTAGCGCGCGGCGGCGCCGTCGCGGGTGAAGATGCAGGTGCCGTTTCCGAATTCGTGCGCGTTGGTCAGGGCGATGCCCTCTTCCAGCGTGCTGACCCGAACCACGATGAGCACCGGGCCGAAGATCTCTTCGCGGTAGATGGTCATCTCGGGCGTGACGCGGTCGAACAGCGTGCCGCCGACAAAGAAGCCTTCTTCAGCGCCAGCGACTTTCAGGCCGCGCCCGTCCACCACCAGATCAGCGCCCTCGGCGGCACCGGTGTCGATATAACCGACCACCTTGTCGCGATGCGCGGCGGTGACCAGCGGGCCCATGTCGAGCCCACGGGTGCTGCCGTTGCCGATGTTCAGTTCGCGCACCTTGGGCGCCAGTTTGGCGACCAGCGCGTCGGCCACCGCGTCACCCACCGCAACGACCACCGAGATCGCCATGCAGCGCTCGCCGCAGGAGCCGTAGGCCGCGCCCATCAAGGCGTTGGTGGCGGCGTCGAGATCGGCGTCGGGCATCACGATGGCGTGATTCTTGGCGCCACCGAGCGCCTGGATGCGCTTGCCGTGGGCGGTGCCGGTGGCGTAGATATATTCGGCAATCGGTGTCGAGCCGACAAAGCTGACCGCCTGCACGCGCGGGTCGGTCAGCAGGGTGTCGACTGCTTCCTTGTCGCCATTGACCACGTTGAACACGCCCGGCGGCAGGCCGGCTTCGGTGAGCAGTTCGGCGAGGATCATCGACGCCGACGGGTCTTTTTCGCTCGGCTTGAGCACAAAGGTGTTACCGCAGGCGATGGCCATGGGGAACATCCACATGGGCACCATGGCGGGAAAGTTGAAGGGCGTGATGCCGGCCACCACGCCGAGCGGCGGAAATTCGGACCACGAGTCGATGTCCGGGCCTACATCACGCGAGTGCTCGCCCTTGAGCAGTTCGGGCGCGCCGCAGGCGTACTCGACCACTTCAATGCCGCGCGCCAGTTCGCCGTGGGCGTCTTCCCACACCTTGCCATGCTCTTCGACGATGGCGGCGACGATGCGGTCGGCGTGCTGTTCGAGCAGCGCCTTGAAGCGGAACAGCACACGCGCGCGCTTGAGCGGCGGCGTCTTGCGCCAGGCCGGGAAGGCCTCGGCGGCGGCCGCGATGGCCGATTCCACCGTGGCCTGGTTGGCCATGGCGACCTGTCGGGCCGGGCGGCCGAGGGCGGGGTTGAAGACGTCTTGCGGGCGATTGCGGTCAGCGATGCGTTCGCCGTTGATGTAGTGGCCGAGTGTGGGCATGGTCGGATTCCTGTGGTGTCGTGATCAGGCGGTGGTGGCGAGCGCCTGACGCACCGTGGTGAAAATGTGGGACAGCTCGTCCGGCGTGCTGTTGAGGAAGGGCGAGAGCTGCAGCGTGTCGCCGCCATTGCGAACGACCACGCCGGCCTCGAAGCATTTGAGGAACACCTCGTAACCCCGCGCGCCGGGGGCGCCCTCGCGTGGCGCCAGTTCGATGCCGCCCATCAGGCCGATGTTCCGGATGTCGACCACGTGCGGCGCGTCGCGCAGGGCGTGGATCGCTTCCTCAAACACCGGCTCCAGCGTGCGGGCGGTGGCAAAGGTGTTTTCCTCAGCATAGACATCCAGCGTCGCCAGCGCGGCGGCGGCGGCCAGCGGATGACCCGAGTAGGTGTAACCATGCAGGAATTCGATGGTCTGCGCCGGGCCTTGCATCAGCGCCTGGTAGATCGCCTCGCGCACCAGCACCGCGCCCATCGGCACCACGCCGTTGGTCAGGCCCTTGGCGGTGGTGATGATGTCGGGCGTGACGCCGAAGCGTTCGGCGGCAAAGGGGGCGCCCACGCGGCCGAAGGCGGTGATGACTTCGTCGAAAATCAGCAAGATGCCATGGCGGTCGCAGATGTCACGCAGGCGCTGCAGGTAGCCGATGGGCGGCACCAGAATGCCGGTCGAGCCGGCCACGGGCTCGACGATGAGGGCGGCGATGTTGCTCGCGTCGTGCAGCGCACAGAGGCGTTCCAGATCGTCTGCCAGGTGCACGCCCCAGCTCGGCTGGCCGCGTGTGAATGCCATGTCGGCCAGCGAGTGGGTGTGGCGGATATGGTCGACGCCCGGCAGCAAGGCGGCGCTGAACACCTTGCGGTTGCCGGGAATGCCACCCACTGACATGCCGCCGAAGTTCACCCCGTGGTAGCCGCGCTCGCGGCCGATCAGCCGGGTGCGATGCCCCTCGCCACGGGCGCGGTGATAGGCCAGCGCCAGCTTGAGTGCGGTGTCGGCGGACTCTGAACCCGAGTTGGTGAAGAAGCAGCGGGTGAAGCCTTCGGGCGCCATGTCGGTGAGCCGGGTGGCCAGCTCGAACACTTTGGGGTGCCCCATCTGAAAGCCCATGCCGTAGTCGAGTTCGGCCACTTGCGCTTGCACCGCGTCGACAATCTTTGGATGGCAGTGGCCGAGGCCCGAGGTCCACAGGCCGGAGAAACCGTCGAGCAATTCGCGGCCGTCGTCGGTGGTGTAGTAGTGGCCGCGGGCGCGGGTGATCATGCGCGGCGCCTGCTTGAAGGCGCGGTTCATGGTGAAGGGCATCCAGTAGGCGTCGAGCGGGTTCATGAAGGTCTCCACAAAGCGTTGATGCATCCTAGTCGCGCAAAACGATGCATAAAACTACAATCAACGTCAGTAAAGTTTCGGATAAATGAAACAATGAAACCGCGCGCGCTGTTGAACAATCTGGCCGAAGCCGACCTGCGCTTGCTGCGGGTGTTTATTGCCATCGCCGAATCCGGGGGTTTGGCGGCGGCCGAGTTGCGACTCAACATCAGCCGGTCGGTGATCAGCCGTCATCTCAAGGCACTCGAGTCGCGGCTGGGTGTGCGCCTGTGTGAGCGCGGTCGGGCCGGCTTTGCGCTGACTGAGGAGGGCGCCACGGTGCTGGCGGCCGCGCGGCGTCTGCTGGCACAGATCGATGCCTTTCGTACCGAGATCGGTGAATTGAATGAGGGCTTGCGTGGTGAGCTGAACCTGGCGGTGTTCGACAAGTTTGTGACGAATCCCGGTTGCCGTCTGCCCCAGGCCATTGCGGCATTTGATGCGGTCGCGCCGTCGGTACGCATCAATCTGCATGTGGCGCACAGCGGCGAGATCGAGCCCGGTTTACTCGACGGGCGCTTTCAACTCGGCATCCAGCCGATGCACCGGGCGAGCGACAGCTTCGACGCCGTGTGGCTGTTTGGTGAGCCGATGCAGCTCTATTGCGCGGCCTCGCATCCGCTGGTGGCCGGGGGGCGTGCGCCGGATGATGCCGACATTCGGGCGGCCCGGCTGGTCGGGCTGGGGTATCACTCACCCAATATGGAAACCTTCTGGCGGCTCGGGCTCCAGCCGACGGCGCGCGCGTTTGACCAGGAGGCGACGGTGGCGCTGATATTGTCGGGCGGCTACGTCGGATTTTTACCTGCGCATTACGCGCAGCGTTTTGTGGCGGATGGCGCATTGTGTTGTATCGGTGCGTCGGTGTTTCATTACCACTGCGACTGGCATGCGTTCGTGCCGCGCAATCCGGCACCGTCGCGGCTCGCGCGCCGGTTTCTTGAGATCTTGTGCGCCTGTCATGACGCGGGAAATGTCAGCGACGGTTCGCCGCACTTCGTGAGGCCGCCTGAGGGGTCTTGATCGTCCCGAACATCGCGCGGGTGAGTGCGTGCTGCTCGAGCAGGTGCCGGAACCTGAGTCAGGTCGTCGTGTCCGGCGCGGTCTCCCACGCCGGTGCGATGCCGACCAAGCGGCGGATGGACTGACGGCCGTAGCGCGCGACTTCAATGCCTTCGTTGGAGCGGCCGAAACGTTGCTGCGCGACAAGCCTGCGCAGTCTCAGGGTCATTCCTTGAGCGGCTGTTCGCGCCCCGGCGGGCTTTTCAACGCGTGCCGGGCAGTGCATGCTGGCCCCTGAACGGGAACACCCGTGCGGGAGCGCCTGTGTCAGGGATCTTCATCAGCCACAGCAGTCGTGACAACACCGCGGCCGACGATCTGGCCACGCGGCTGCGTGCGCAAGGCTACCAGTCGCTATTCCTCGACTTCGACCCGGCTGACGGTATTCCCGTCGGTCGCCATTGGGAGCGCGAAATCTACGCGCAGTTGCGCGCTTGCAGCGGCGTGGTGGTGCTGTGCAGCGTGCACTCGATGGCTTCCGACTGGTGCTTTGCCGAAATCACTCATGCCCGCGCGCTCGGCAAACAACTTTTTCCGCTGATCATCGACGCATGCGAGTTGCGCTCCGTGCTGCTCGATACCCAGAGCACCGATCTGCGCCCCGACGCGGAGGCGGGCTACGCACGTCTGTGGCGCGGCATGCGCAGCGCCGGCCTGGACCCGACCGACAGCTTTGACTGGGATGTGCATCGTCCACCGTATCCTGGCCTGACGCCGTTTCAGATGGCCGATGCGGCGGTGTATTTCGGCCGCGATGACGACCAGCGGTGCTGTCTCGATACGTTGGCGCAGATGCGCCGGTATGGCGGCGACCGGCTGCTGGTGCTGGTCGGTACGTCGGGCAGCGGAAAATCCTCGCTGGTGCGCGCCGGGGTGATCCCGAAACTGTCGCGCATGCCCGACTGGCACGTGCTGGCGCCGATGCGACCGCGCCAGCAACCGGTCGACGAACTGGCGCGCGCCTTGCCCGAGGCCCCGCGGGTGCGGCTGATCGGAGACACCAGCGAACGGGCGCTCGCCGTTGCGGCGGCGGAGGTGGCGGCCGCATCGAATCCGGGCGCCGAGCGGCGCGCGGTGCTGCTCGTCATTGACCAACTGGAAGAGCTCGTCACCACTAGCGACGCCGCCGCGGCGGCGCGCTTTGTCGATCTGTTGCGTACCGCGCTGGTCGGCGAGGGAGGGGATCTGTATTGCCTGGCCACGCTGCGCGCGGATTATCTGTCCGCGCTGCAGTCGCACGCCGCCTGGGGGCAGATGCCGTTTCGCGAAATGTCACTCGGTCCGATGACACCACGCCATTTTGCCGAGATCATCAGCAAACCGGCGCAGGTTGCCGGCATCGAGCTCGAGCCCGGGTTGGTCGAAACCATGGTGCAGGATACCGGCACGGCCGACGCGCTGCCCTTGCTCGCGTTCACGCTCAACCGCCTGTGGCGCGACTTTGGCGCCGACGGCAAGATCACGCTCGACGAATACACCGAGCGCGTCGGCGGGCTCGAAGGCGCGATCCGGCAGGAGGCGGACGCCGTGCTCGCCGCGCTCAAACCCACGCGACCGCAGATTTCCGAGTTGCGCCGCGCCTTCCGCCACATGGTGCGGGTCGACCCGGAGGGGCAGTACACCCGGCGCTCGATGCGCTGGCAGGAGATTCCCGCCGAGATTCATCCGCTCATGGAAGCCTTCGTCAAGGCACGCCTGCTGGTGTCGGGGCAGGAGGATCCAGGCGCGGGCAGCGAGGGCGCGCGCACCCTGGAAGTTGCGCACGAGGCGCTGTTCCGCGCCTGGGATCGGCTCAAACGCTGGCTCGACGAAGACCGCGCGTTCCTGCTGTGGCGCCAGCATCTGCGTCCCGAGGCCGACGCCTGGCAGGCGGCGCCGAAGGATCAGGGGCTGCTCTTGCGTGGCGGTCCGCTGGCCGAAGCACACCGCTGGCTGAACGAGCGCGAGCGTGAAGTCGACGACACGCTGCGCGCCTTCATCGCCGCCAGCACCCAGGCGGCTCGTCGAGCGCGCCGACGCTGGCGCGCGCTCGAAGCCGGCATCGCGATCGGCTTTGTGGCGGTGAGCTGGCTGGGCGTCAAACTGTGGCAACAGCGCCTGGAGACCCACACTCAGTTGGTCAACAGCTACTGGAGCGGCGCCGTGTCGGCGCGTGACGCCACCGGCGACGCGCTCAAGGCCGCCCATTATTTCGCGCGCGTCGCGGATCTCACCCCGCTCACCCAGGCCCGCGAAAGTGCGCTCATTGGCGTGGGCGTGCTCAGCGGAGGGGTGGCGCTGAACCGTATGATCGCGCTTCCCGCCGCACCTGACGGTGTGGGCGTGCGCGCCGACGATGCGCTGCTGGTGTCGTGGTCCGCAGGAGACGCCACGCTGCATGATTTGCACAGCGGCGCCACGCTGGCGCAAGCCGCACACGCCACGCCCTTGCAGGAGGCGCTTATCGCAGCGCAACGCCATGTTGTCTCGCGTGACGCGGCGGGTGGCGTGTGGTTGTGGAGCCCCGGGCAAGCGGCGCGCGCGTTGGCATCGGACGCCATCGCCGGTATTGCGCTCGACGAGGATGGGCGGCGCCTGCTCGGCTGGCATGCGGGCGGTGTGCGGATATGGTCGCTGCCGGAAGGCGACGTGGTGCACCGCCTCACGCTCACGGCGTCGATTGCCGGCGCGCGTTTCCTTGGCGGTGAAGGCGTGCTGGCGTGGAGCAAGGACGGCCAGTTCTGGCAATGGCGCATTGGCGAGGCCGAGGCGTCATCGACCTGGCAAATGGCTTGCGCCGTGCGCGGCGTGGACATCGCTGTCGACGCGGGCAGTGTGCTGAGCTGGTGCGACGCCACATTGATGCGCCACGATTTCACGCCGGACGGGGCGCAAGTGCCGCCGTGGGCGTCGCCGGAAACGGTTGACGGTGCCCGTATCGTGCCGGGCGGTGACGTCATTGTTTCGTGGAACGCGGCGCGCGGGCGTTTGCGTCTATGGAACGCCGCGACCGGCCAGCCGCGTTTCGATCAGCCGCTCGCACGCGACAGCGACGACAGCATCTCGCACGTGCTGGTCGCGCCACAGGGGGCGCGCATCATCAGCAGCGGAGGCGGGGGCAACATCGACCTGTGGGATGTTGCCGAAGGCGCTGCCGCGGCGCGAGGCCGTCATGACAAGAACGAGGCGACGGTGTCGACCGCGATCGCCCCGGATGGCACACGCGTGCTCGCCTGGAGCGCCACGGCCGGCGCGCGCCTGTGGGACACCAACACGATGACGCCGCTCAGCCTTCCGCTGCGGCACCGCGAACGCATTACCGGCGCCGCGTTTTTCGACGACGGCGAGGGCATCGTGACCTGGTCCAACGACGCCGATCTGCGGGTGTGGCGGCGTCACCCGGGGGCCGAGCTGACCGCGCCGGTCGCAGCTTCGAGCAGCGCATCAAGCAAGGCCAGGGCGACAGTGCCGGACACCGCCCTCAAGGCGCGCCTCGACGCGCTTGGTCTGCATGGTTATGAATTGCTCGATCAACGCGATGACGCCACGCTGGTGGCAGCCGGACCGCTAGCGCGTCGCCTTGGCGCCGACGGCCTGCTCTCGCCACCGCTCACCCTCAACGAAGGTGTCAGCAGCGGCGCGCTGTTGGCCGACGGCCGTATCGTGCTGTGGGGCAATACCAGCGTACAACTCTGGGACGCCATCTCCGGCCAGCCGCTCAGCGCGCAACTGCGTTCCGACGTGCTCTATCCAGAATCCGCCCGCGTCGATGGCGGCTTGCTGACTTCCGACGGCAATCGCGCGCGCCAATGGCGCTGGCCCGTACCCGACACCGCAGGCGTGGCGGCGCAACAGTGGTTGGCCGTAACGAGTGCAACGCAGATGGACGCGCAGGGCGCAATGTCGGTGATGACGCGTGAGGCGTGGTGCGCACTGGCGGGGGCGGTGCCTGATCGTGCGGCTTGCGCGAAATAGCCGGTGCCGGAGTCGATGCGTTTTTCAGCCCGCGCGCTTATCGCACCTGAACCAGCGAATCAGACCACGCGCCGATCCAGTCTCCGCCGTCGTCCCAGACGCGCACCTGCAACTGGTGGCGGCCCCGTGAGACGCGGGCTTGTTCGTCCTGACCGTTCCAGCGTTGCGCCGGGGCGCTCTCCACACGACTGTTGCGCTGTACGCTGCCGATCCGCTGGCCATTGACATAGCGTTTGCGTGCGCCGTCCGGGCTTTGCGTGATGCGCATGTATTCGACTGCGGAGTTGTCAAAATCGGAGCGCGAGCGGAAGGCGAAGCTGGCGGTGTCGCCGTTTTGTACGCGCACTTCGCCGGGGTTGAATTCGAGCTGGTCGACGGCGATGGAGCCGACGGCGCGCGGGCCGCAGCCGATGCCGTACACGGTGAATCCGTCGATGGTTTCGGTGCCGGTTTGTGCATCGGCGGCGGTGACGGCGAACACGGCAGGTCTGACGCTATCGCCCAGAAAAGGGGGCAGATCGAAGCGCAGCAGATGACGCCCGAGGCCGAACTGGTCGAGCCGATAGGTGACGATTTCGGCACCGGGCACGCTGATGCGGAGCAGCACACGCCCCGGTTTATGCTGCGCATAATCGACCACGATCGGCCAGCCGCTGCGCACCAGCGCGCGGATGCCGAAGGCGCTGGTATTGAACTGGGTGGGGACTTGCGGTCCGGTCTGCAGCAGTTGCTGCATGCCTTTGTCGTCATTGCGTTGTTCGGTCGTCTCGGCCTTGAGGTGACGGTTAATGGCAAACAGCGCCACCGCGCCGACAATGAGCGCGGGGATGCCCCAGTTGCTGCCGCCGTCGCCGCCTTTGTCGCCGTTATCATAATTGCTCGGCGGGGTAGGGTAGGGTACGCGTGTCGGTGCTGAAGTGCCTGGAGGTGTATTGGGTGGCGGATATGGGTTCGGCGACTGCGCCCAAGCCGATGTCGGCGAGATCGCGCACAGCACGAAGCCAAGAAAGACGCAAAGGCCGCGCTGCCATTGTCGCCTCATCATGACGGGCCTCCTTATACCTGCTGACCGTCGACGGCGAGCGCATCGCTACCCGGCGACTTGCAGGCCACACCCTCCATCACCTCGCGTTTGCCGTCGACAAAAACGACCTGATCAAAACGCCGGCACTGCTGTTCGCCTTTGGCGTAGACGTCGGACGTTGGTGTGACCGCAAAGTCGCGATTGCTGTCATCGTTGTGCCAACGCACGGTTTGCCCGGTGGGCGCTTCGTTAATGGTCTCGGCGAAGCGTTTTTTGTCGGCCTCATCCATGTATTGACCGATCATGCGGCCGACTGCAGCGCCGACCAAGGCGCCGATGATCGTGCCGCCGGCGCCGCCGTCGTCGACTTGATTGCCGAGGATGCCGCCGAGAACACTGCCGATGATGGTGCCCGTATCACGCTTGTTGGTCGTTTCACAGCCTGTTGTGCTGACCAGGGTGAAGGCGACGGCGATGGACGACGCGATGGTTCGTGCTGAGACCAAATGACGCATCTTCTTTACCTCCGAAATGGCACGGGCCAAGCATGTGCAAGCGGCGCCGAGGCTGCGGTTGGCGCAGAATGGGTCGGCTGTTTATTGCAGTATAGGTAGGGATGTCGCCCATGTAATTGTGGGCCTTGGCGCTGATGCGCGCAGTGCGATGCGCCACCGGACCAGCGTGACGCAGTGCATGCTGGAGACAGCCCCTGACGACGCCGGTTTGTCTCGTGGTCGCGTGCCGGGTCTTCGTGGGAGACCAGCATTGGGTGCATTGCCCTTCGGCTATTGCACCCACACACCAGCATGCCTTCCATCTGCGGCGTCTGCCGCATGAATTCCAGATATTCCTCCGGCGTGCAAAAGCTCATCACGAACTCAACGCCGGCCCGGTTGTACCAGGAGCGATCGAAGAACACCATTTCGCCGGCGGTGGGCAGGCGTTCGATGTAGCGCGGGAAGTACCACGGGGGTGCTCGGTTTCGGTCGGCTTTTTCAGTGCCACAACGCGTGCGCCGCGCGGGTTCAGATGCTCCATGAGGCGCTTGATCGTGCCGCCCTTGCCGGTCGCGTCGTGGCCTTCAAACAACAGCGCGACTTTCTGCCCGCGCTTCTTGATCCAGTTCGGCACCTTGAGCAGTTCGATCGGCAACGCCTGTTTGGCCGCTTCGGATTCCTTGCGACCCATGCGCTGGGCGTAGGCTTAGTCGGCGGGCAGGGGGAGGCTTGCCGCGGTCTTCATGGGTGCCGTGCGATGCCTTGGCGACCTGCAGCGCGTTTGGGCCGTGACTGATTTCGAAGATTTCTTCGGCGGCATCGGCCTGTTGTTTTGCGGTGTGGTGCGACGCGTACACCACCAGTGTCTCGTCGTCCTGATCGGGTATGGCCGGCGGGGCGGATTTGTGTGGCGGCGGGTGTAGCTGTCGCGCAATGACTGCGGTCGGCGGATGGGTCGCCGTGTCCTATGCCGCAGCGGATCTCGGAAGCTGCGACAGATGGAATGCGACGGCGAGCATTGCGATCAAGAGCAGGCTCAGGCTGATGACGACGCCGATCCACAGGCCGGTGTCCCAGGCAAAACCCACCGCGGTGCCAAGCAGGCTGCTGCCGAGGTAGTAGCTGGAAAGATAGACCGCCGCGGCGAGTGCTCGGCTGGGCCCGGCGCGCCGGCTGACCCAGCCGCTGGTGGTGGTGTGCGCGCCAAAAAAACCGAAAGTGAAGATCGCGATGCCGATGATGACGGTGGCCAGGTTCACGGGCAGCGTGATGAGCACACCGAGCAGCATCAGCGCGGCCATCATCCACAACACCTGGCGGCGGCCGATGCGGTCCACCAGTTGCCCGACCCAGGCCGAACTCCAGGTGCCAACCAGGTACAACAAAAAGATGCCGCCAATGGCGGTCTGGCCCAGTTCGAAGGGCGGTGCGACGAGGCGGAAGGTGACGAAGTTGTAGAGCCCGACGAAGCAGCCCATCAACAAAAAGGCGCTCAGAAACAGCCAGGGCAGGCCGGCGTCGCGCATCAGGTTTTTGGCGTCTGCCAGGACTTTGGCCGGAGAGATGGAGCGGCGGCGGAAATGACGAGAGGCGGGCAGGCCAAACCAGAAGGCCAATGCGGCGATGGCGCCGAGCACGCCGAGCACCAGCAAGCCGGTCTGCCAATCGAAGTGGTCGGTGACCCAGGCCGTCAGGAAACGTCCGCTCATGCCACCAAACGCGTTGCCGGCGATGTAGAGCCCCATCGCGCGGCCTTGGGCGTTCGGCGCCACTTCTTCACCCAGGTAGGCCATGGCGGCGGCCGGCAGGCCGGCCAGCGCAACGCCGAGCAATGCACGCAGGACAAGCAGCTCATTGAAGGTGCTGACCCAGGGGCACAGCAGCGACAGCACCGCGGCAAGGACCAGCGAAAGCGTCATCATCGTGCCGCGGCCAAAGCGGTCGGAGAGGAGACTGGCCGGGATCAGCGCGAGGGCCAGCGCGCCGGTGCTGACCGACACCGACAGGCTGACCTCGGTGGCTGAGGTAGCGAAAACCTGTGACAGCAAGGGCAGCAGCGGCTGGGTGCCATAGAGCATCGCAAAACACGCAAACCCGCCCAGAAACATGGCTAGATTTGCCAGGCGATAGGGGCGGGTGCCGGCGTGAAGGAAACCGTCGGAGCTTGAAGTGTCGGCGTGATTGCTGGGGGGCATGAAGGTGCGATTGCTGGTGTATGGGCAGTGCTGGCATCCTAAGTCGGCAAAATATCGGCGTCCAATATATATTTACGGCTTAATTGATACGCTGGAGGTATGGATGGATTTGCGTCGCCTGCGCTACTTCGTGGCCGTGTCCGAAGAGCTGAACTTCACCCGTGCGGCAGCGCGCCTGCATATGGCACAGCCGCCGCTGTCGATGCAGATCCGCGCATTGGAAGATGAACTCGGTACGGCATTGTTCATCCGCAGCAAGCGCAAGGTCAGCCTGACGGATGCCGGCCAACGCCTGCTTGTGCGCGCACGGCGTCTGCTCGATGACGCCGACAGCGCGGTCGATGAAGTGCGCCGGGTCGCGCGCGGCGAGGCCGGCTGCCTCCGGGTTGGCTTTACCGCGTCGATGCCTTTCAGCGCGGTGCTGGGCGATGTGCTGCGCAGCTATCGCGCGCGCTTTCCGGCGGTGGATCTTCAATTGCGTGAGATGTTCACCCGCGAGCAATTCGTGGCGATCGGTCAGGGCGGGCTGGATGTGGGCTTTGTGCGCCACACGGCAAGCATGGCGAGTGATGGCGTGGTGTTGAGAGAGATCGGGCGTGACCCGCTGCGTCTGGTGATGCATGCCGGGCACCCGGCCGCGACGGGTGATGCGGTGAATATGGCCGATCTGCGCGACGAGGGCTTCATCGTTTTTCCGCCGGATGTCGGGACCGGCCTGCCGGGGGTGCTACAGCAGCTGTGTCGCAACGCAGGGTTTGCGCCGCGCATTGTCCAGACCGCGCGTGAGGCAACCACCCAGATCGGGCTGGCCGCGGCGGGGCTGGGCATCGCCTTGCTGCCGGCGCAGCTCGAATGTGTGCATATTCCGCGCGCCCGCTATGTGCCGATTCGCGATCCGGCGGCGGTGTTTTCGCTCTCAGTGGCGGTGGCGGAGGGGCCGGTCAGCCCCTTGCTGGCGGGTTTTCTGGAGGTGTTGGCGCAGGTCAGCGAAGGCGCGTGATCGGCTTGGCGGCCAATAAAAACGCCACCCGAAGGTGGCGTTTCGTGCGGCGATAGCAGCGAAAGATCAGCGACGCATGGCGTCGAAGAACTCACCGTTGCTCTTGGTCTGGCGCACCTTGTCGAGCAGGAATTCCATCGCGTCGATGTCGTCCATGCCGTAGAGCAGTTTGCGCAGCACCCAGATTTTTTGCAGCACGTCGGCTTTCATCAGCAACTCTTCGCGGCGGGTGCCGGAGCGGTTGACGTTGATGGCCGGATACACGCGCTTCTCGGCCATGCGGCGGTCGAGGTGCAGTTCCATGTTGCCGGTGCCTTTGAATTCTTCGTAGATCACGTCGTCCATGCGGCTGCCGGTGTCGATCAGGGCGGTGGCGATGATGGTCAGCGAGCCGCCTTCTTCGATGTTGCGCGCAGCGCCGAAGAAGCGCTTGGGCTTTTGCAGGGCGTTGGCATCCACACCACCGGTCAGCACCTTGCCCGAGGCCGGCACGACGGTGTTGTAGGCACGGGCCAGGCGGGTGAGGGAGTCGAGCAGGATGACTACATCCTTCTTGTGCTCGACCAGGCGCTTGGCCTTTTCGATGACCATCTCGGCCACTTGCACGTGACGCGAGGCGGGTTCGTCAAAGGTGGAGGCGACCACTTCGCCCTTCACCGAACGCTGCATCTCGGTCACTTCTTCGGGGCGCTCGTCGATGAGCAACACGATGACGACGACGTCAGGATGGTTGGCGGTGATGGCGTGGGCGATGTGCTGCAACATCACCGTTTTACCGGTTTTCGGCGGGGCGACCAGCAGGCCGCGCTGACCTTTGCCGATGGGCGCGATCATGTCGATGATGCGCGATGTGACGTTTTCGCCGCCCTTCATGTCGCGTTCGAGCTGCAGGCAGGCCGTCGGGTGCAGCGGCGTGAGGTTTTCGAACAGGATCTTGTGCTTGCATGCCTCGGGCAGCTCGCCGTTGATCTTGTCGACCTTCACCATCGCAAAGTAGCGCTCGCCATCCTTCGGGGTGCGAATCTCGCCTTCGATGGTATCGCCGGTGTGCAGATTGAAGCGGCGTACCTGCGAGGGCGACACGTAGATATCGTCCGTCCCGGCCAGGTAGGAGGCTTCCGGTGAGCGCAGGAAGCCGAAGCCGTCGGGCAGCACTTCGAGCACGCCATCACCGAAAATCGGCTCGCCTTTCTTGGCGCGGTTTTTCAGTAGCGCGAATACGAGTTCCTGCTTGCGCAGGCGATTGGCGCCGTCAATGCCATTCTCTTGAGCCATCTCAAGCAATTGGCTGACGTGGAGGTTCTTGAGCTCCGAAAGTTGCATGGTGATCTACTGGATGGGGAAGGAGAAAAACGACGGGCCGGAAGCCGTGATAACGGAGGACCGCAGAAGGGAATGTGCAACCGCGACGCCGGGGGAGGGGCTGGGCGCCCGAATTCAGGGCGTCGCGGGAAGTGACCGGAATCTAGCCCGATCAGAGGTTGCTGTCAATGAAGGCCGTCAATTGCGACTTGGACAGGGCGCCGACCTTGGTGGCTTCAACATTGCCGCCCTTGAACAGCATCAGCGTCGGGATGCCCCGGATGCCGAATTTGGCGGGGGTGTCCTGGTTTTCGTCGATGTTGAGTTTGGCGACTTTCAGTTTGCCTTCGTATTCCTTGGCCACCTCGTCAAGAATCGGCGCAATCATCTTGCAAGGGCCGCACCATTCGGCCCAGTAGTCCAGCAGGACGGGGGTCGCGGATTGCAGGACCTCGGCATCGAAAGTGCCGTCGGTGACGTAATGGATATGCTCGCTCATGGTTCCTCGCATCAGGGAGTGATGACTGGTTTGATCAGACAGGGCCATTCAGGCCGATTCAGACGAAACGACACGCGCGGATGGCGTATCGAGTGCGGTTGTGGGAGGAAAGTTATGCCAAGCCACGGCGAACGTCAAGCGAACCGCCCGCATTGTCCGTCGCGTTTCGTGACGCTGGGGGCATGTGCCGCGCTATAGTTCGCGTTGCGGGATAGCAGCCCCCGGCCGTTCGCTGTGGCGCAATTGCAACAATGGAGAGATTTGAATCATGACTTATGTAGTGACCGAAGCCTGTGTCAAATGCAAATACACCGACTGCGTGGACGTGTGCCCGGTCGATTGTTTTTGCGAAGGCCCCAACTTTCTGGTGATCGATCCGGACGAGTGCATTGACTGCACACTGTGTGTCGCCGAGTGCCCGGTCGAGGCCATTTACGCTGAAGATGATGTGCCGGACGATCAGCAGGAATTCATTGCCATCAACGCCGAGCTGGCGAAGCAGTGGAAGCCGATCATCGAGCGCAAGGACGCGTTGTCCGACGCCGAAGAATGGGCGAAGGTGAAGGAAAAGCGCCACCTGCTTGAGCGCTGAGTTCGCCTCATGATCGGGCCCGGGCTCACTCATCATCGTTTTGCGCCGGGGCTGGATTTCATCGACCGCTGTGCTGCGGCCCTGATCGATCGGGCGCCGGGGCCGGATCTGACCGGCTGGCGGGTGGTCGTGCCCAATCTGATGATGGCGCCCGCCTTCAAGCAGGCGCTGCGCCGGGCGGCGGGTCGCAGCCTGTTGCTGCCGCCGGTCGAAACTCTGCAAGTGCATCTGGCGCCGTGGGCGGCGACGTTTTCGCCGTTGTCGGACACCCGCCGGCAGTTCGCGCTGTATCAGCAGTTACGCGCGCGGGGCTGGTTTGAAAACGGCAACCTGTGGGCGCTGTGCGAAGAATTCATCGCGCTCTTTGATGAGCTGACGGAACAGGGCGCCGGCCTGGCCGCCAGTGAGGATGCGCTGGCGGCGCAGCTTGCCGCGGTGTATGGCGCCCGCAATACCGAGGCGCTGCGCTTTGAAGCGGCTGTGGTGCATCAGCTCTGGTATGCCGAAACCCAGGGCGCGCCATCGCGCCGAGCAGCGCGTTTTCTCGGCGCGGCACAATGGACGGCCACCTCACCCACGCCTTTGCTGGTGATCGCGGAGGGCGCCTTGTCTGCGCCCATTCAGGCCTGGCTTCAGCGCCATGCCGAGCGTATCGGCGTCGTGTTGTGTCAGGCCGATCGCAGCGTGGTGGCTGAGTCGCCGCTGTTGCGCATGCTCGACGCTGCCTGGCCATCGACCGGCGCCTCGGCGTTGCAGACACGGGTGGCTGCGGTCAGTGACGATGCTGCCTTGGACGCGCGGGTGCAGATCATCGGCGTCGACGCGCTGGAGCATGAAGCGCACACCGTTGCCCATCACGTGCGCCACGCACTGAGCGCCGGCGCCGAATCGATCGCGCTTGTTGCCGTCGACCGCATGGCGGCGCGACGTGCGCGTGCGCTGCTCGAACGCGACGGCATTCTGGTCGAAGATGAATCCGGCTGGAAGCTCTCCACCACGCGCGCCGCCGCGCTGGTCGACGTGGCCCTCGAAGTGCTGGCACGCTCGGCGTATTGGCGCGATGTGCTCGACCTGTGCAAATCGCCCTTTGTGTTCTCGGCCATGCCCGCCGAACAACGGCAGCGCGCCGTGCTGGCGATCGAACGGGTGATCATCGATGAACACGTCGTCACCGGCCTGGCGCCGATTGCCGCCAAGCTCAGTGAACAGCCTGACGCGCTCGCGCTGATCTCCACCTTGAGCGACGCCTGCCGCGGCTTTTCCATGCAACCGGCGGCGCCGCAAGTGTGGTTGAAGCGCTTGCGCGCCTTGCTGACGGCGCTCGACGCCACCGATGCTTTATTGGCGGATGCCGCCGGTCAGACCCTGCTGGAGAGTTTCGCCGACCATGTCGAGGCCTTGCACGACGAAGGCTGCGAGCTGAGCTTCGAGGAGTGGCGTGACTGGCTGGACGGCGAACTGGACGCGGCCTTGTTCCGCGATCGCAGCATCCGCAGCCCGGTGGTGATGACCCACTTGCCGGCCTGCCGGCTGCGGCATTTCGACGTGGCGATCGTGGTCGGCGCCGACGCTGTTCAACTGGCGGCAGAAGATCGCCGCGCCATTTTCGTGCACGACGGCGTGCGCCAGGAGCTCGGCCTGCCCGGCCGTGCCGACGGCCTGCAACGCTTGCGCGACGACCTGACGATGTTGATCGCCGGCTGTGGGCGGGTGGTGTTTACCTGGCAGCAGTTGCGCGATGGCGACCCGGGGCCGCTGGCCGCCGAGCTGGAGATTCTCGATCTGGCGCACGCGATGCGTTTTGGCCGGCCGCTGATTCAACCCGCGCCGCCCATGCCGCTGGTCCATGCGACACACCAGGGCCAGGTCGTGCCGGGGCCCGTCGTGCCGCGGGCGCAACGCCCGGCGTCGATTACCGCCTACGGTTATGCCTCGCTGGTGAGCTGCCCTTATCAGTATTTCGCGCGCAGCGTGCTTGGGCTCGACGAGGCGGGCGAAGTCAGCGAAGCCATGGAGAAGCGTGACTACGGGCAGTTTGTGCACGCGGTGCTCGAACGCTTTCACACGCGCTTTCCGGTGATTTCAGATGTTGATGACGATACTTTGCTCGCCGCGCTGGAGGCCGAGACCCAGGCCGTTTTCGGCGAGCGGGTGAAGGCCAACTTCCTCGAAACCGCCTGGCTGCTGCGCTGGCGAAAACGCATGGGCGACTACCTCGCCTGGCAGCGCACGCGCGAGCAGGCCGGCTGGCGCCATGCCGAATCCGAACGCAGTGTGCGCCGTGCGCTGACACTGGCCGATGGCGACATGGTGACGCTAAAAGGGCGGCTCGACCGGATCGACCGTGGCACCGACGGCGCGCTGGCCGTGCTCGACTACAAGGCCCGCGACACCGCCTCGCTGCGCCGGGCGGTGAAAGACCCGGAGGACGGGCAGCTGGCGATCTACGCCGCCTTGATGGACGACGCCGTCGCACAGGCCGGCTATGTGGCGCTCGACGGCGATCGTGTCGATACCTTTGCGCTCGACGACCCGGCCGCGGCCGCCGCAGCTCATGTGGCGCGGCTCACCGATCTGTTTGAACGCATGGGCGAGGGCGCGGCGATGATCGCCAACGGCGTCGGCAGTGCCTGCGACTACTGCTCCGTTCGTGGCCTGTGCCGCAAGGATTACCACGATGACTGATCTCTTCGTCCGTCAGGCGTTGGACCCGGCGCGTAGCGTGGTCGTCGAGGCCTGCGCCGGCAGCGGCAAGACCTGGCTGCTGGTGTCGCGCATCTTGCGCATTCTGCTTGCTGGCGCCCGCCCGGGCGACATTCTCGCCATCACATACACCCGCAAGGCCGCGCGCGAGATCGAGGCGCGGCTACGGCTGTGGTTGCGTGACTTGGCCCGGCTGGATGATACGGCGGCTTGCGCGTTTCTGGTTGAACGCGGGCTCGACGCCGCCGAGGCGCGCGCAGCCTTGCCCCGGGCACGTGGCTTGATCGAAACGGTCGAGCAGGCCAGCCCGGCGATCACCATCACCACTTTTCACGGCTGGTTCGGCCGTATCCTGTCAGGCGCCAGCCTCAACGCCGGTCTGGCCGGCTTTGCGCTCGCCGAGGCCGAAGGCCCGCTGATGGACGAAGCCTGGGCCTTGTTCGCGCGGCGCTGCGCCGAGGCGCCGGACGGCCCGGCGGCTACCGCGCTCGGGCAGCTCTACCTGCTGTTCGGTAACAACAATACCCGCAGCCTGCTCGACGCCTTTGTGTCGCGCCGAGGCGAGTGGCAGGTGTTCGCCAACGGCGCGCCACTCGAATCCGTGTTGGCCGAGATGCACGCGGCGGCGGACGTGTCGTCCGACGCCGAGGCGCTGGCGATGTTCTTTGCCGCGCCGGATCTCGTGCCGCGTTTGCAGCGCTACGCCGCCTATCTCGGCAAGAACACCGCCTCCGACCAGAAGTCGGCCAACGCGCTGATCGATGCGCTGACGATTGCCGACGACGCCGCGCGCTTCGAGGCGCTGATGCCGGTCTTCCTGACTGATAAAGGGACGGTGCGTGCCCGCAAGGCATCCAAGGCGCAGGCGGGGCGGTTGGGCGAGGCGGGCGAGGCCGACCTCTTGACGCTGCACGAATCGCTGGCCGCGGCCGTGCTCGATTGCGTCGCCGCGCGACTGGAACTGCGCGTGCTGGCATTCAATGTGGCGGCACTGACCGCCGGCACTGCGCTGCTGACCGAGTTTGAAGCCTTCAAGCGACAGCGGCGGGTGATGGATTACGCCGATCTGGAGATCGAGGTCGACCGCCTGCTCGATGACGTGGACCGCGCGCCCTATCTGCAAGCGCGACTCGACGCCCGCTACCGGCATCTGTTGCTCGATGAGTTTCAGGACACCAACCCGGTGCAGTGGCGCATTTTGCTGGCCTGGCTGGCAGCCTATGAGGTGGATGCGTATCGGCCGTCGATTTTTCTGGTGGGCGACCCGAAGCAGTCCATCTACCGCTTTCGCCGTGCCGATTACCGCATTTTCAATCACGCCGCGGCCTGGCTGGAAACCGACTTCGACGCGCTTCGTCTGCCCAACAACCACACCTGGCGAAACGCCCCGGCGGTGGTCGAGGTGGTCAATGCGCTGTTCGTCAAAGAGCCGGCGTTTGTCGGCTTTGCCGAACAGGCGGCGCGGCGCACCGGGCGCGAGGGCATGGTGTGTCTGCCCGCGCTGGTGAGCGCGCCCGAGGCGGCCGACGCGGTCGATGACGGCGCCCTGCGCGACCCGCTGAGCGTGGCCCGGCGCGTGCGCGAGAACCTTGCCCGTCGCCAGGAAGCGCAGGTGATGGTGTCGACCTTGTTCGACTGGGTGGGCGATCGCGCCATCGACGGCAACGCCGGCGCGCGCCCCATGCAGTGGGGCGATGTACTGATCCTGACCCGCACGCGTGGCATTCTGCCCGAGTACGAGCGGGCGCTACGCGAGTCGGGCGTGCCGTATCTGAGCGTCAGCCGCGGCCAGCTGCTGTCGACGCTCGAGGCCGCCGATCTGACCGCGCTGCTGCGTTTCCTGACCACGCCGTCCGATGACCTCGCGCTGGCGCATTGTCTGCGCGCGCCGTTTTTTGATCTGTCAGACGACACGCTGCTGGCCCTGGCGGCCGAGCCGGACGGCGACTGGTGGGCGCGGCTGCGCGCCGTGGCGGCCGGCGCGGGGCCGCACGCGGCCGTGCTGGCACCGGTGGTCGAGCTGCTGTCGGACTGGATGGCTTTGGCGGCGCACTTGCCGGTGCACGACCTGCTTGACCGGATCTACCATCAGGGCGAGGTGATGGCCGCCTATCGTCGCCGTGTGCCGCCGCCGATGTGGGCGGGCGTGGCCGCCAACCTCGAGGCCTTTCTGGCGCTCGCGCTGAGCGTGGATGGCGGGCGCTACCCGAGCCTGCCGCGCTTTGTCGATGAGCTCCAGCGACTCGGCCGCGCCGGCGACGACGAGGCGCCGGATGAGGGCGCGCTGATTGATGGCGCGTCGCAGGGGCGAGTACGCATCATGACCATCCACGGCGCCAAGGGGCTGGAAGCGCCGGTGGTGTGGCTGATCGATGCCAACAACACGCATGTGCGGCCGGACAGTTATCAACCGCTGATCGACTGGCCGGCCGGCGCGCCGCGGCCGACGCACTTCTCGTTGCACGCCACCACGGCGCTGGCCGGGCGGGCGAGGGCGGCGATCTTTGAATCCGAAGCGGCGGCCCGTGAGCGTGAGACCCTGAATCTGCTGTATGTCGCCATCACCCGCGCCGAGCAGATTTTTGTCGCCAGTGGCAGCGAAGCACGCGGCGACGCGTCGCAGACCTACTACGGGCGGCTGCGCCGGGCGCTCGACGATCTGGACGCCGGCGAGGCGTATGGCGACATCGCGCGCATTCGTGCGCCGATGGTGGAGACTTCGGTGGATGCCGTTGAGGCGCCGACCGAGCTGGCGGTGACGCCAGTGGGTGAGCGGGTTCTTGCGCCTGAGGCCAGTCAGGCGATGGATTTTGGCACCGCGATGCATGCGCTGATCGAGGCGGCCACCACGCCCGGCGCAAGCTTGCCGGAGTCCGTCGATGAGGCCGTGCGCAGCGCCGCCGAGGCGATTCTCAAGGCGCCGGATCTGCAGTGCTTTTTTGACCCCGCGCAGTTCGATCAGGCCTATACCGAAGTAGAGATCATCGACGACGCGGGGCGTCTCGGCCGGATCGACCGGCTGGTACTGCGCGGCGGTGACGCCTGGGTCATCGACTACAAGAGCGGGCATCCCGAGCCGCAGCTGATGGCGAAGTATCGACAGCAAATGCAGGACTACTGCCGTGCGGTGTCAGCCATGTTCCCGGCGCGCGAGGCGAGGGCGATGCTCGTGTTTTCCGACGGCAGTCGCGAGCGTGTTGAGCTGGCAACGTGATGGATAGGGGGTTTCCCGCTTCCCCCGTGCCACGCAATCGACTACCATCCGAGACAAACAAGCGCACCCAAAGAGTGCAATCCGTCAGGCAAGGGGTAAATCATGCAGGTGAGTGAAATCCTGGCGATCAAGGGCAAGGTGCTCTACACGATCGCTCCGAACCGTAGTCTTTCCGAAGCCGTTGCCATCATGACCGAGCAGGACGTCGGCTCGCTGGTGGTGTTCGATCACGGCAAGATGGCCGGTATGCTCACTTTCCGTGAAGTGCTCAAGCATGTGCATGGCGCGGGCGGCAGCTGGCAGGATCTGTCGATTGCCGACGTCATGGTCCGCGATCCGCTGACCGCCGGTGCCAACATGGAAATGGATGAGTTGCGCCGCCACATGGTTGACCATCATCAGCGCTATCTGCCGGTCATGGACGATGACACCCTGTTGGGCGTGATCTCTTTCCACGACGTGGCCAAGGCCGTGCTGGAAGAACAGAGTTTCGAGAATCGCATGCTGAAAAATTACATTCGCAACTGGCCCGAAGAATCCAACGAGGCCTGAGTCGAGTGTGACCGGCTCGACGCCTCAGGGGGGGCGGCGAGCCGGTAAAGAGTCGTTGGAAATGCGCGTCGTCGATTGACGGCGCACTTGCCTTGGGAGGGCGGGGTCCGGCTATGGCCGGATCAAATTCCGACGCAAAACAAGGAGACACCATGGACAAAATCTGGCTCAAAAGCTACCCCCCTGGCATTCCCGCTGAAATCGATCTGTCCGAGTTCGATTCGATCGGTGACATGTTTCTTCAAAGCTGCCGGCAGTTCGGCGAGCGCACGGCCTATGTCAACATGGGCAAATCGATGCGCTTCGATGAACTGGAGCAGCTCAGCGAGCAGTTCGCTGCCTATCTTCAGGGCGAGTTAAAGCTGCCCAAGGGCGCACGCGTCGCCCTGATGATGCCCAACGTCATGCAGTACCCGATCGCCATGTACGGCGCCTTGCGCGCCGGCTATACGGTGGTCAACTGCAATCCGTTGTACACAGCGCGTGAGCTTGAGCATCAGCTCAAGGATTCCGGCGCGGTGGCGATCGTCATTCTCGACAACTTTGCCCATACGCTTCAGGACGTGCTTGCGCACACCGGGATCAAGCACGTGGTGGTGACCCGACTGGGTGACCGGCTCGGCGGCCTCAAGGGCGGCATTGTCAATTTCGTGGTCAAGTACATCAAGAAGATGGTGCCGGCCTGGGATCTGCCCGGGCACAAACGCTTCAACGACATCCTTGCCGTCGGTGCGCGGCACACGCTCAAGCCCGTTCAGGTCGGCCATGACGACATCGCCTACCTGCAATACACCGGCGGCACAACCGGCGTGGCCAAGGGCGCGATGCTGACCCACCGCAACATCATCGGCAACCTGCAGCAGGCACACGCATGGATCAAGCCCTTCCTGGGCGACAAGCCCGAGGTGATCATCACCGCGTTGCCGCTCTATCACATCTTCTCGCTCACCGCGAACTGCCTGACCTTTTTCAAGCTGGGCGCCACCAACGTCCTGATCACCAACCCGCGCGATATTCCCGGCTTCATCAAGGAGTTGGGCTCGGTACGTTTTTCTGCCATTACGGGTGTGAACACCTTGTTCAATGCGCTGCTGAACAACCCTGAGTTTGAAAAAATCGATTTTTCGTCCCTGCGCATCACGCTCGGTGGCGGCATGGCGGTGCAGCAGGCGGTGGCTGAGCGCTGGAAGAAAGTCACCGGACGCCCGCTGATCGAGGCTTATGGTCTGACCGAAACCTCGCCGGCGGTGTGTATCAACCCGCTGGACCTGGTTGAGTTCAACCACGCGATTGGTTTGCCGGTCAGTTCCACCGAGGTCAGCATTCGCGACGACGACGGCGTCGAACTGGCGGTGGGCCAGCCCGGCGAGCTGTGCGTGAAGGGGCCGCAGGTCATGGCGGGCTACTGGAAGCGACCGGACGAAACCGCCAAGGTCATGACTGCCGACGGCTTTCTGCGCACGGGCGATGTGGCAACCATCGACCCCGATGGCTTCGTGCGCATCGTCGATCGCAAGAAAGACATGATTCTGGTGTCGGGCTTCAATGTGTATCCGAACGAAGTCGAAGACATCGTGGCCAGTCATCCGGGCGTCATCGAAGTGGCGGCGGTTGGTGTGCCCGACGAGCGTTCGGGCGAGGCCGTGAAGGTGTTTGTGGTGCGCAAGGACCCGAATCTCACCAAGGAGGCCTTGGTCGCTTATTGCCGTGAAAACCTGACCGGTTACAAGGTGCCGCATCTGGTCGAATTCCGCGAGGAATTGCCCAAGACCAACGTCGGCAAGATCCTCCGTCGGGCCTTGCGCGATGAGGATGGAAAGGCCTCATGACAAAACAGGGCTTGCCTTTTTATTTCGATCGTGGTTTTATCGCCTCGTTGCTTGAAACCAAGATCTGTTGACCCGATGAACCGTTTCGCCCTAGCCCTCGACGTAGTTGTCGTAGTACGCGTAGTCAGCGTAGGCAAGGTCGCGTCGTAACGGGTCACCCAGAAAAATAGATTCTGAAACCCCCGCCGGCGCGAAGCTGGCGGGGGTTTTTGTTTTTCTCCCGCCGGTTTTTACCCGGACTGAAACCTGGAGAAAAACATGATGCAGATGACTGGCGCCGAATTGATCTTGCGCCTCCTTGAGCGACAAGGCATTGAGACCGTGTGCGGCATCCCCGGCGGCGCGATCCTGCCGTTTTACGATGCCCTTGGTCAGTGCGACACCATCCACCATGTGCTGGCGCGCCATGAGCAGGGCGGCGGCTTCATGGCGCAGGGCATGGCCCGCGTGTCGGGCAAGCCTGAAGTGTGTCTCGCCTCGTCAGGCCCGGGCGCAACCAATCTGGTGACGGCCATCGCCGATGCCAAGCTCGATTCGATCCCGATGGTCGCCATCACCGGTCAGGTGCCGCTGGGCATGATCGGCACCGACGCCTTCCAGGAAGTGGATACCTACGGGATGACCATCCCGCTGACCAAGCACAACTTTCTGGTGCGTGATGCCAATGATCTGCTTGAAGTCATCCCCGAAGCCTTCCGTATCGCCATGTCGGGCCGTCCCGGTCCGGTGCTGATCGACGTGCCCAAGGACGTGCAGTGCCAGATGGTGAGCTTCGAAGACTACCCGCCGGTGGCCGTGCCGAATGCGCTGCCCGAGGTGGATCTGGTGGCCATCGAAAAGGCCGCCGAAATGATCAACGCGTCGGAGCGTCCTGTGCTTTACCTCGGCGGCGGCGTGATTCATTCCGGCGCTTCGCACCTCGCGGTCACGCTGGCCGAGCAGGGCGGCTTGCCGACCACCATGACGTTGATGGCGCTCGGCACCATGCCGATCGACCACCCGCTGTCGATCGGCATGCTCGGCATGCATGGCGCGCGCTACACCAACTACGTGCTCGAAGAAGCGGATCTGCTGATCTGCGTCGGTGCGCGTTTCGATGACCGTGCCATCGGCAAGGCGGCCGAGTTCTGCCCCCGCGCGAAGATCATCCATGTGGATATCGATCCGGCCGAGCTGCACAAGATCAAGACCGCCCATATCGGCATTACTGGCGATGTCACGCAAGTGGTCGAAGCGCTGCTGCCGCTGGTGCAGGTCAAGCTGCGCGAGCCGTGGCTGGCGCAAGTGGCCGATCTGAAGCAACGTTTTCCGCTCGCAAAGCCCGACCTCGACAACCCGCGCTCGCACTACGGACTGGTGCAGGCCGTGGCCGACGCGCTCGATGACGAGGCGGTCATCGCCACCGACGTGGGCCAGCACCAGATGTGGGTGGCGCAGGCTTACCCTTTCCGACGGCCGCGACAGTGGCTCACTTCGGGCGGCCTGGGCACCATGGGCTTCGGCCTGCCGACCGCGATCGGTGCTGCGCTGGCCGCGCCTGAGCGCACGGTGGTGTGCTTTACCGGTGACGGCAGCCTGAAGATGAACATTCAGGAAATGGCGACGCTCGCCGAGGAAGATCTCAACGTCAAGATCGTGTTGATGAACAACAACTCGCTCGGGCTGGTGTATCAGCAGCAGAGCATGTTCTACGGCAAGCGACCGGTGGCGTCGAAGTACAAGCGCGCGGTGAATTTCCTGAAGATCGCCGAGGGCTTCGGTCTCGATGCGGTGGATCTGGATACCGCCGAGAATCCCGCGGCCACGCTGGCCGAGGCGCTGCAGCGTCCGGGCCCGTGCCTGATCCACTGTTCGATCGACCGGGAAGAGTTTGTCTATCCGATGGTGCCGCCGGGTGCCGCCAACACTGAAATGATCGGCTAAGGAGTCAATCGCATGTCTATGGTTATTGAACGCGAAACGGCCGCAGTGACGAAGGTCGTGCTGGAACTGGAAGTGGCGAACCACGCCGGGGTGATGTCACACATTTGCGGCCTGTTTGCGCGCCGTGCCTTCAACGTGGAAGGCATCTTGTGCATGCCGCTGGCCGACGCCTCGCGCAGCCGCATCTGGCTGCTGGTGTTTGAAGATGAGCGTCTGGAGCAGATGATCAAGCAGGTCGAAAAGCTCGAAGATGTGATCAGCGTGGTTCGGCATGGCGCCGAGCACGCCGTGTTCGAGCGTCTGGAAACCTTCTTCCGCTAAAGCGAGCGGTTGAAGAAAACGGCCGGCATTGCGCCGGCCGTTTGCCGTTTACTGTGCCGTGGCGCCAGCTTCGGTGGGGGTTTGCCAGCCGCCGCCGAGCGCGCGGAACAGATCGGCAATTGCGGTCTTTTGTGCCGCCGATGCGTTGGCCAGCGCCACTTGCGCGTCGAGCAGGCTGCGTTCGGTGTCGAGCACCTCAAGCCGGCTCACCAGCCCGGCATCAAAGCGCTGTTGCGACTGGTCCAGCGCGGTGTGCAAGGCTTCGACCCGCGTGGCCTGTGCTGCGCGGCTGTCAGTCGCGCCGCGTTGGGCCGCCAAGGCGCGACGCACATCGGCAAAGGCGCCGGCCACGGCCTGGGTGTAGCGCAGGCGGGCTTGCGTGGCGCGGGCCTCGGCGATGTCGACATTGCGCTTCAGGCGACCGGCGTCCCAGATCGGCTGGGTGAGGCTTGCGGCCAGCGAGAACACGCCGGCGTTGGCATCGAGCAGATTGGAGAGGTCGGTCGATTCGCGCCCCAGCGCGGCGGTCAGCGCGATCGCCGGCAGGCGTTGCGCCTGCGCTTCGCCAATGCGTGCGGTGGCGGCGACAAGCGCCTGCTCGGCCTCGATCAGATCGGGGCGACGGCGGAGGAGTTCGGCGGGCAGGCCGGCCGGCACCACCACGGCGGTGTCGGTCTTGGCGCCGCGCGCCAGCGTCTCTTCGAAGATCGCCCGCGGCGAGCGCCCGAGCAGCACGGCCAGCGCCGCTTCGGTGCTTTGCTGCGCGCTCAGCGTCGTGGCCAGATCCGATTCGACTTGGGCCACGGCGGCATCGGCTTGCAATACGTCGAACTGCGAGGCGCTGCCGGCGTCCATGCGTTGGCGCAACAACGCGGCGGTGTTCTTGCGGGCGCTCAGCGTTTGCTGCAGCACACGCAGGCGTTCGTCGGCCGCTTGCAGGTCGAAGTAGCGCGTGGCCAACTCGGCGCTGAGCGACAGCGCCACCGTGCGCCGCGCCGCCACCGCGCCGAGCAAGTCGGCGCGTGCGGCCTCGCTGGCCTGGCGGTAGCGCCCCCACAGATCGAGCTCGTAGCTGGCGCTCAGGCCCAGCGTATGAAGGTTGTAGGTGCGGGGGTCGGTGGCGATGCCTTGTTCGCTGCTGCGAATGCGATTGCTGCCGGCGCTGGCGCTGACGGTCGGGTAGCGGTCGGCGTCGGCGATGCCAGCGCGGGCGCGGGCTTCTTCGAGCCGGGCTGCGGCCAGTTGCACGTCGGCGTTGTGGGTCAGCGCTTCGGCCATCAGTTGGTCGAGCACCGGGTCCTGGTAGTGCAACCACCAGGCGTCGCCGAGCTGGGTGGCGAGCGTGGCGCTGGCCGGTACCGCCTCAAACTGGCCGGGCAGCGCGATGGTCGGTGCTTCATACACCGGGCCGACGGCGCAGGCGCTGAGCACCAGCGCGGCGAGGAGGGGGGCGAGGCGCGTCAGGGGCTTAGTCATGGCCGTGCCCCTTGCCGTTGGCTTCCGCTTGGGCGACCAGTTTTTCGTGGGTGATGTCATGGTGAATACGGATTTCCTCGAACATCTCATCGCGGGAGCGTTGCTCCGAGAGTTTGTGTTCGGTGATGAAACGATAGAACAAGGGCACAAAGAACACCGCCAGGAAGGTCGCCGCGAGCATGCCGCCGACCACCCCGGTGCCCACCGCATGCCGTGCACCAGCGCCCGCACCGCTCGACAGCACCAGCGGTGTGACGCCGAGGATGAAGGCCAGCGAGGTCATCAAAATCGGACGGAAGCGCAGGCGGGCTGCTTCGATCGCGGCGGCTGCAGCGCTCATGCCTTCGCGGTGTTTATAGATGGCGTACTCGACGATCAGAATCGCGTTCTTGGCGGCGAGGCCGAGCAGGGTGACCAGACCGATCTGGAAATACACATCGTTGGTCATGCCGGTCAGCCACACCGCAGCGAGCGCGCCGAAGGTGCCAAAGGGCAGGGCCAGCAGCACCGCCAGTGGCAGCGACCAGCGCTCGTATTGCGCTGCGAGAATGAGGAAGACCATCACCGCGCCGAGCACCAGCGCCAAGCCGGACGAACCGCTGGATCGACGCTCCTGGTAGGCCGCGCCGCTCCAGTCGAGGCTGAAGCCCGGCGGCAGAGTCTTGGCGGCGATTTCTTCCAGCCGGGCGATGGCCTGGCCGGTCGAAAAGCCCGGTGCCGCGCTACCCAGGATCTTGACGGCCGGCAGGTTGTTGAAGCGCTCCAGCGTGTCGGGGCCGGCTTCGTTGCGAATGGTGGCGAGTGACGAAATGGGCACCAGCGCGCCGCCGTCGGCCCGCACATACGCGGCCGCGATGTCCTGCGGTTCGTTGCGGAAGGCCGGATCGGCCGACATCAGCACCTGCCAGGTGCGGCCATACTTGTTGAAGTCGTTCACATAGTAGCTGCCGAGATTGGCGCCCAGCGTGGCAAACAGGCCGTCGAGCGGTACGCCGAGGCTCTTGGCCTTTTCGCGGTCGACATCGACAAACAGCTGCGGCGTCGACGCGCGCCAGAGGGTTTGCGCCATGGCAAACATCGGGTCCTGGTTGACCGCACCGAGGAACAGGTCCTTGGTGGCGGCCATGACTTTCGGGTCGTTGTCGCCCCGGTTTTGCAGGTAGAACTCGAAGCCACCCGCGTTGCCCAGACCAAAGATCGCCGGCGGGTTGAAGGACAGGATCAGCGCCTCCTGAATGTGGCCGGTGGTGGCGTAGGTCTTGCCGACCAGTTCAGCCGCCGTGGTGGTCCGCTCGTCCCAATGCTTGAGCGTGACGAAGAAGGTCGCCGCGCTGTTCTTGAAGCTGCCGCCGAGGAAGTCGAAGCCGGTAAAGGCGATGGTGTAGGCGACGTTCGGATCGCTGCGGATGATCTTTTCGACCTCGGCCACGACCTTGTCGGTGCGCTCCAGCGAGGCGCCGTCGGGCAGGAAGACCGCGGTGATGAAGTAGCCCTGGTCTTCGTCCGGCACCAGGCTGCCGGGCGTGGATTGCCACAGCTGCGCGGTGATGGCGACCATGCCGACAAACAACAGCAGGCCGACCATGCCGCGGCGGATGAGCCACGCAACACCATGGGTGTATTGGCGCGTGACGACATCGAAGGCGCGGTTGAAGCCGCGGAAGAACCAGTTGGTGGCCTTGTGCTCATGACGCAGGATGAGCACGCATAGTGCCGGCGTCAGCGTGAGCGCAACGACGCCCGAAATGCTCACCGCGATGGCGATGGTGACCGCGAACTGCCGGTACAACTCGCCAGTGAGTCCGCCGAGGAAGGCAATCGGCACAAACACCGCGCACAGCACCAGCACGATGGCGATCACCGGGCCGGTGACTTCGCGCATGGCCTGAATGGCCGCCTGGCGAACCGTCAGGCCTTCCTCGTGCATGATGCGCTCGACGTTCTCGAGCACTACGATGGCGTCGTCCACCACGATACCGATGGCCAGCACCATGCCGAACAGGGTCAGCGTGTTGATTGAGTAGCCGAGCATCATCAGGCCGGCGAAGGTGCCGATCAACGACACCGGCACGGCCAGGGTCGGAATCAGCGTGGCGCGCCAGTTCTGCAGGAACAGGTACACCACCAGGAACACCAGCGCCATGGCCTCAGCCAGCGTTTTGATGACCTCGCGGATCGACACGTTGACGAAGTCGGTGGTGTCGTAGGGAATGGTGTAGCTCAGGCCGTCGGGGAAACGCGTGCCCAGGTCCGCCAGCGTGGTTTTGACATCCTGCGCGACATCCAGCGCGTTGGCGCCCGGCTTGAGGAAGATGCCGACCAGGGTAGCCGGCTGGCCGTTGATGCGGCCGATGAAGTCGTAGTCGCGGGCGCCGAGTTCGACGCGTGCCACATCCTTGAGGCGCAGCTGGGCGCCATTGGCGTCGGCACGCAGGATGATGTTTTCGAACTCGCTGGCCTCGGCCAGACGGCCGCGGGTATTCACCGTCAGTGACAGGGCCTGACCGGTGGCGACCGGCGGCTGGCCGATGCGACCCACGGCGTACTGCGCGTTCTGCTCCTCGATGGCGCGGATCACGTCAGTGGTGGCGAGATTGTGGTGGCGCAGACGATCCGGATTGAGCCAGACCCGCATTGCGTAGTCCTTGGCGCCGAAGATCTGGACGTTGGTGGTGCCCGGCACGCGCTTGAGCACATCGAGTACGTTGAGCGTCACATAGTTGCTGGTGTAGACGTCATCGAAACGACCATCCGGCGAGTTGAAGGCCACCACCTGCAAGAAGGCGGACGAGCCTTTCTCGACGCTGATGCCCTGGCGGCGTACCTCCAGCGGCAGGCGCGGCTCGGCCTGCTTGACGCGGTTGTTGACGTTGATCACCGCTTGGTCGACATCGGTGCCGATGTCGAAGGTGACCTGAATCTCGACGCGGCCATTCGAGGCCGAGGTCGAACTCATGTAGAGCATGTTCTCGACACCGATGATCTGGGTCTCGAGCGGCGCGGCGACGGTCTTTTCGATCACGTCGGCCGAGGCGCCGGGGTAGGTTGCGGCGACGGTGACCACCGGCGGTGCGATTTCGGGGTATTGCGCAATCGGCAGGCCGCGCATGGCGGCCAGACCGGCGATCATGATGAACACCGAGAGGACCGTCGCGAAGATCGGACGGTCAATAAAGAAGCGCGAGAACATGCTTAGGCTCCCGGCTTGGCGGCGGCATCAGCCGGCGGCGTGACCGACACCGGGGCGCCCGGGCCGATCTTGAGTACGCCATCGGTAATCACCTGGTCGCCGGCAGTCAGTCCATCGACGACCATCGTGTTGCCGCTCCAGTCCAGCGGCGTGACGGGGCGTACGGCGGCCTTGCCCTCGCTCACGATATACACGAAGCGGCCACTCGGCCCTTCGAGCACCGCGCGCTGCGGCACGGCGATGGCGTTGGGGCGGGTCGCGCCTTCGAGGCGTACACGCACGAATTCGCCGGGCCGCAGGCGACGGTCGGCGTTCGGCAGATCGGCTTGCGCTTCGCTGCTACCGGTTGTCGGGTCGATGCGCACATCGGTGAAGTCGAGGCTGCCGGTGGTGTTCGTGGCTTGGTGGGCGGCGCCGATCAGTCGTACCCGGAAGCGGCCGTCGGCCAGGCTCAGGCGGCCCGCGGCGATGTCATTGTCGATGCGCGTGCGATCAGAGTCCGGCAGGCCAAAGCGCACCTGAATCGGGTCGGTCTGGGTGACTACCGCGAGCAGGGTTTCGGGCCCAGCCAGCAAGCTGCCTTCGGATTGCAGTGCGCGTGAGGTGATGCCGTCGATGGGCGATTCGACGCGGGTGTATTTGAGCGACAGACGCGCTTCGGTCAGGCGGGCGCGCGCGGCCAGCACATCGGCGGCGGCGATTGCCTGGTTGGAGGTGGCGTCGTCAAAGTCGCGCTGCGCCACGGCCTTGGAGGCGACCAGCGGCTTGAGGCGCTCGGCTTCGCGGCGGGCTTGCGCCAGGCGGGCATCGGCGGCGGCCAGATCGGCTTTGGCGCGGGCGACGGCGGTCTCGCTGGGCACCGGGTCGATCTGGAAGAGCGACTGGCCGGCTTTGACGCGGGCGCCTTCCTCGTACTTCCGCTTGAGCAGGATGCCGCTGACGCGGGGGCGGATTTCGACCTCGCGGGCGCCGTGCAGGCGGGCGGGGTATTCGAAGCTCACCTCAATCGAGGTTGGCATTGCGGTCATGACGCTGACTGAGGCGGGCGGCGGCGCGGCGTTCTGGGATGCGGGGGCGTCGCTGCCGCAAGCGCTGACCACCAGGGCGGCGGCAGCAATCAGGGCGACGACGGGGTGTGATGCCGTTCGCGTGAAAGGGATGAGGGCTGGCATTGGGGCGTGTTCCGATCGTTATTGGTATGGGCGCAATTGTAGAAACATTCATGAATGTATGTAAAGTGACATTTTCGATTTTGTGTGCTTCAATCCGTGGCAACAGATGTCAGCAAGGACTGCGAGAGCGATGGTAAGAAAGACCAAAGAAGAGGCGCTCGAGACGCGACATACGATTCTCGATGCGGCCGAAGCGGTGTTCTACCGCAAGGGTATGGCGAGGACGACCTTGGCGGATATCGCGGAAGCGGCCAGTGTCACGCGCGGGGCGATCTATTGGCATTTTGCCAACAAGGGCGAGGTGTTCGAGGCCATGATGCGCCGCGCCATCGACCCACTCGAGGCGATCTCCGAGGTCGACTACTCGACCAGCGAGCGTCCGCTGGAAGAGCTGCGTGAACGGGTGCTGGGCGTGATTGAGCGTATCAATTCCGATCCGCGTTACATCCGGGTGTTTGCCATCGCAATGCACAAAAGTGAATACGTGGACGAGATGGTGCCGGTGGTGGATCAGTGCATGGAGTGCTGTGACCGCCATCTGCTGCGTCAGGAGCAAGCCTTTGCGGTGGCCAGAGCGCGGGGCGATTTGCCGGCCTCGGTTGACCCGCATCGCGCGGCCTTGTCGTTGTCCGTCATGATCGATGGACTGATCGCCAGCTGGAGTCTCCAGCCCGACGTCTACTCGCTGGATCTGGCGGGCGGGCTGATCAATTGCTTCTTTTATGGGCTCAAGCACGACGCCTGTCATTGAGGGCTGCGCCGGCCATTGGGCGGCGGCCCCGCCATTTGATAAACTCGCAAGCTTTCCTCGCTCGCGGTAGATCCCATGTCCGGTAATCGTTTAGGCAAGTTGTTTTGCGTGTCGTCCTTTGGCGAGTCGCATGGGCCGGCGATCGGCTGTGTGGTTGACGGTTGTCCGCCGGGGCTGGCGATTACCGAGGCGGATATTCAGGCCGAACTGGATCGGCGCAAGCCGGGCACCTCGCGCCATGTGACGCAACGCCGCGAGCCCGACACGGTCGAGATTCTCTCAGGCGTGTATGAAGGCCTGACCACCGGCACGCCGATCGCGCTGTTGATCCGCAATCAGGACCAGCGCAGCAAGGACTACTCCAATATTGCCGAGACCTTCCGTCCCGGTCACGCCGACTACGGCTACTGGCAGAAATACGGCATTCGCGACCCGCGCGGTGGCGGTCGCTCGTCGGCGCGCGAGACGGCGGTGCGTGTGGCGGCGGGTGCGATTGCGCGCAAGTGGCTGACCGAGCGCTACGGCATCGTGATTCGCGGCTACATGGCGCAGCTCGGCCCGATCGAGATCCCGTTCAAAGCCTGGGAAGACCTCGACGCCGAAGGCAATGCCTTCTTTGCGCCCAATCTCGCGATGGTCCCCGAGCTGGATGCCTATATGGACGAGCTGCGCAAGTCGGGTGATTCGATCGGCGCGCGGATCAATGTGGTCGCCACCGGCGTGCCCGTGGGCTGGGGCGAGCCAGTGTATGACCGCCTCGACGCCGATATTGCCCACGCGATGATGAGCATCAATGCGGTCAAGGGCGTCGAGATCGGCGCCGGTTTTGACAGTGTCGTGCAGCGCGGGACGGAGCATTCGGACGAAATGACGCCTGCGGGCTATCTCACCAACCACGCCGGCGGTGTGCTGGGTGGCATCTCCAGCGGGCAGGATGTGATGGTCAGCATGGCGATCAAGCCGACCTCCAGCATCCGGCTGGATCGCCGCTCGATCAACAAGGCGGGTGAGCCGGTGATCGTCAATACGCATGGCCGGCACGATCCCTGTGTGGGCATCCGCGCCACGCCGATCGCCGAGTCCATGCTGGCACTGGTGCTGATGGATCACGCATTGCGCCATCGTGCTCAGAATGCCGATGTGGTCTGCGCGACGCCGAAGATCGCCGGTCTGGCGCCGGAGGGCACGCAGGCGGTGCCGTCGCCGACACTCGGTGCACGGGGCGATTGACCTGAATCAACTCAATGCCGCAGGGCGGGGCGTAGGCTGAAGTCAACGAAACGGCAACAAAGAGAGGACGAAAGATGAGCTTGCAAGCCCATGATCTGCATACTGAATTCCCCGAATACCGCGACGCGATTCATGCACTGAAAGTGTCCGACAACCACTTCTCGCGCCTGTTTGATCGCTACCATGAAGTCAATCGCCATGTGGTGCGTATCGAGGTGGAAGCCGAGGTGGCGACCGATCCGGAGCTTGAGGATCTGAAAAAAGAACGGCTCAAACTCAAGGATGAGTTGTTTGGTCTGCTGCAACGCTTCAGCCCGGCCTGAACCGGTTCGCGACATGACGAAAGCGCCTGCGGGCGCTTTTTTCATGTCTGCCGTGCATGCGTCGTTTGCGGTGGCGGGCTGTCGGTACAATGCCGGCCATGCTTCCTTACTGGCGCCTGTCGGGCTACTACTTCTTCTATTTCGCGTTCATTGGCGCTTTTTCGCCGTACTTCACGCTCTACCTGCAGTCGCTCAGCTTTTCGGCCACGGATATCGCCATTCTGATGTCGCTCATGCAGGTCATGCGGGTGGTGGCGCCCAATCTGTGGGGCTGGTTGGCTGATCGCCTCGGTGCGCGGATGCCCATCGTGCGCTTGTCGGCTTTTGCGTCGCTGGCGGGCTTCGCGGTGTTCTTTCAGACCACCAGCTTCGAAGGCATCTTTGTCGGCATGGCGATCATGGCCTTCTTCTGGAGCGCGGCCTTGCCGCTGGTCGAGAGCCTCACGTTCAGCCACCTCGCGGGGCAATCGGGGCGCTATGGCAACATCCGGCTGTGGGGCTCGGTCGGATTCATTGTCGCCGTGCTCGGCATCGGTCATGCCTTGAGTTGGCTGCCCGTCGATAGTCAGTTGTGGATGACCGCCGCCCTGCTGGCGGGGATTGCGGCGTTTGCGCTATGCGTGCCCGAGGCGCCGCGGCCGCCGCATCATCACGACACGCCCGGGCTGTCGGCGGTGCTTCGGCGGCGCGATGTGCGCGCCATGCTCGGGGGCGCGTTCTTTATGTCGGCGGCGCATGGCGCCCTGTATATTTTCTACTCAATCCTGCTGGTTGATGCGGGCTACTCGAAAGCCTTTGTGGGCTGGATGTGGACGCTCGGCGTGGTGGCGGAAATCGGGGTCTTCATGGTCATGCCGCAGCTGACCCGACGCTTTGGTCTGCGTCAGATTCTGCTCGTTGCGTTTGCCGCGGCGGTGCTGCGTTTTGCAATGATTGGCTGGGGTGTGGCTTCGCTGGTGGTGCTGGTACTTGCCCAGTTGCTCCATGGGGCAACGTTTGGTGCTTATCATGCGGCCTCGATTGCGGCGGTGAATCAGTGGTTCCCGGGGCGGCTACAGGCGCGTGGGCAAGCGATCTACGGCAGTTTGAGTTTTGGCGCGGGTGGGATGCTGGGCGGTTTGATCAGCGGTTACACTTGGGACTGGATGGGCTCTGGCTGGACATTTACCCTCGGCTCCGTGTTTGGGCTGATGGGCTGGTTGTTGATCTGGCGGGGCTGGCGGAATGACTCGCATCAGGAGGTGTAACATGCGTAAAACTTGGAGTCGCTGGTGTGGCATGGCATTGGCCGCGCTGGTGCTGGCGGGGTGTCAGACGATTCAGACAACGCAAGGCGGCGCGGTCGGTGTGGATCGCGGCCAGTCGATGCTGGTCTCGGCCTCGGAAGTGGAGCAAGCCTCGGCGCAGCAATATCAGCAGGTGATCGCCGCGGCGCAGAAGAAAGGTCAGCTCAATCGTGACCGACGCATGCTGACGCGGGTGCGTGGCATCGCCAACCGGCTGATTCCGCAGACATCCGCTTTCCGTGCCGACGCGCCGGGTTGGCGTTGGGAGGTCAACGTGATCGAGTCAAACGAGCTCAACGCCTGGTGTATGGCGGGCGGCAAGATTGCGTTCTATCGTGGTTTGATTGACCGCTTGAAACTGACTGACGACGAAATCGCGGCGGTGATGGGGCACGAAATTGCTCACGCACTGCGTGAGCACGCCCGCGAGCGCGTGTCGCAAGCCATGGTCACCAATATTGGAGTATCGGTATTGAGCGCGGCAGTCGGGCTCGGGCAGCCGGGCGCGGAGTTGATGGGCACGGTCGCCAAGGTCAGCTTTGAGCTCCCCAACTCGCGCCTGCACGAGACCGAAGCCGACAGCATGGGGGTCGAGCTGGCCGCTCGCGCCGGCTACGATCCGCGCGCGGCGGTGGGGCTGTGGGACAAGATGGCGAGCCAGAGCAATGGTGCGCAGCCGGAATGGCTGTCCACCCACCCCTCGCATGCGACCCGCAAGGCCGAACTGGCACGCGATGCCGCGCGGGTGATGCCGATCTACGAGGCCACCCGGCGCCGTTGAAAATGCGGATGGCGCACTGCAGCATATCGGCTATCCAGCAGGGAATAGCTGTGGTTTAATCAAACGTTCACGGTGTGTTGGAAGACAAGATGCAACAAGCACAAACACTTTACGAAAAGTTGTGGTCCAGCCATGTGGTTCGCCAGGATGCGGACGGCACGGCGCTGATCTATATCGATCGTCATCTGGTGCACGAAGTCACCAGTCCGCAGGCCTTCGAAGGGCTCAAGCTGGCCGGGCGCAAGCCGTGGCGGGTGAGTTCCATCGTGGCCACGGCCGATCACAACACGCCGACCGATCACTGGGAGGAGGGGATCAAGGATCCGATCTCTCGCCAGCAGGTCGAGACGCTGGACGCCAACATCCGCGAAGTCGGGTCGCTGGCCTATTTCCCGTTCAAGGATGAGCGTCAGGGCATCGTGCACGTGATCGGACCGGAAAACGGCGCCACGCTGCCGGGCATGACCGTAGTCTGCGGCGATTCGCACACTTCGACGCATGGCGCGTTCGCCTGTCTGGCGCATGGCATCGGCACCTCCGAGGTCGAGCATGTGCTGGCCACGCAGTGCCTGATGCAAAAGAAATCGAAGACGCTGCTGATTCAGGTCGATGGCGATCTGGCTCCGGGTGTGACCGCCAAGGACGTGGTGCTGGCCATCATCGGCCGTATCGGCACGGCCGGCGGGACGGGCTACGCGATGGAATTCGGCGGCAGCGCGATTCGTGGGCTGTCGATGGAAGGTCGAATGACGATCTGCAACATGGCGATCGAAGCCGGCGCACGCGCGGGCCTGATTGCTGTGGACGAGACCACGATCGAGTACCTGAAAGGGCGTCCGTATGCGCCCGCGGGCGATGCGTTTGAGCAAGCGGCCACCTACTGGCGCACGCTCACCTCTGACGCCGGCGCGGTGTACGACAAGGTCGTCGAGATGGACGCCGCGGCGATTCGCCCGCAGGTGACCTGGGGCACGTCCCCCGAAATGGTGTCCGACATCAGCGGTGTGGTGCCTGATCCGGCGGCCGAGAAGGACCCGGTCAAGCGCGAGGGCATGACCCGTGCGCTGGCCTACATGGGCCTGGAAGCCGGCACGCCGATCAAGCGCATTCCGGTCGATCGTGTGTTCATTGGCTCGTGTACCAACTCGCGGATTGAAGATCTGCGTGCAGCGGCCGCGGTGGCCAAGGGGCGCCAGAAGGCCGATTCGGTCAAGCAGGTGCTGGTGGTGCCGGGTTCCGGACTGGTCAAGCGCCAGGCGGAGTCGGAAGGGCTGGACAAGGTCTTTGTTGCGGCCGGTTTTGAGTGGCGTGAGCCGGGCTGTTCGATGTGCCTGGCCATGAACGCCGATCGTCTCGAGTCGGGCGAGCGTTGCGCGTCGACCTCGAACCGCAACTTTGAAGGGCGCCAGGGCGCCGGTGGCCGGACCCATCTGGTGAGTCCGGCGCTGGCGGCTGCGGCGGCGATTGCCGGTCACTTTGCCGATGTGGCCGAGTTGAACTGAGGAGCGTGAGATGAAACGACTGATCGCTTTGATCGTGGCCACGATGGCCTTGGTGAGCCTGTCGGCATGCAATACGGTGCGCGGCGTGGGTCAGGATATTGAAAAGGGTGGCGAAGCCATCCAGAAGGCGGCGAAAAAGTAATGCGAGCTTTTACAACTCTCGATGGATTGGTCGCGCCACTCGACCGTGCGAATGTCGATACCGACGCGATCATCCCGAAGCAATTCCTGAAGTCGATTCAGCGCAGTGGCTTCGGCCCTAACCTGTTCGACGAATGGCGCTATCTGGACCACGGCGAGCCGGGCATGGACAACAGCACCCGCAAGCTGAATACGAACTTCGTGCTCAATCAGTCGCGGTACACCGGCGCGCAGATTCTGCTGACTCGTGACAACTTCGGCTGCGGCAGTTCGCGTGAGCACGCGCCGTGGGCGCTTGACGACTACGGGTTCCGCGCGCTGATCGGCACCAGCTATGCCGACATCTTCTTCAACAACTGCTTCAAGAACGGCGTACTGCCGATTTGTCTGCCAGCAGATGTTGTTGATCGCCTGTTTGCCACTTGCCTGGCGAACGAGGGCTATCGCCTGAAGATCGATCTGGCCGCGCAGCAAGTGATCGAATCCGACGGAACCGCTCACCATTTTGATGTGGACGCCTTTCGCAAGGAATGCCTGCTCAATGGCTGGGACGAGATCGGGCTGACGCTGCGCCATGCTGACGAGATCCGCGCATTCGAGGCGAGCCGCAAGGCCGAGCATCCTTACTACTTCCGCTAATCGCGAACCCATTTGCTGTCGGCGTGCGTGGCGCGCCGGCCGGAGAATTGAATGAAAATCTGTGTGCTGCCCGGCGACGGAATCGGTCCCGAGATCATGGCCCAGGCGCTGCGCGTGCTGGACGCATTGCGCGCTGACGGTTTGCCGTTTGAAACCGAAACCGCACATCTGGGCGGTTGCGCCGTCGATGCGACCGGCGTGCCGCTGCCCGAGGAAACGCTCAAGTTGGCCAAGGCGGCTGATGCGGTGCTGCTCGGTGCCGTGGGCGGCCCGCAGTGGGATGCGCTGCCGCGCGAACAGCGTCCAGAACGCGGGCTGCTGGGCATCCGCAAGGAACTGAATCTGTTTGCCAACCTGCGACCGGCGATTCTGTATCCCGAACTGGCCAACGCCTCTTCGCTCAAGCCCGAGCTGGTGGCCGGGCTGGACATCATGATCGTGCGCGAACTGACCGGCGACATCTACTTCGGTCAGCCGCGCGGCATCGAGGTGCGCAATGGCGAGCGCGTGGGCTACAACACGATGATCTACAGCGAATCCGAGATTCGCCGCATCGGCAAGGTGGCCTATGAGATTGCCCGCAAGCGCGGCGGCAAGCTGTGCTCGGTGGACAAAATGAACGTCCTCGAATGCACCCAGCTGTGGCGCGACGTCATGATCGAGATGGCGCCGGATTACCCCGATGTAACCCTGAGCCACATGCTGGTCGACAACGCCGCGATGCAACTGGTGAAGAACCCGAAGCAGTTCGACGTGGTGGTCACCGGCAATATCTTTGGCGACATCCTGTCGGACGAAGCGGCGATGCTGACCGGCTCGATCGGCATGCTGCCGTCGGCCTCGCTCGACGAGAACAACAAGGGCATGTACGAGCCTTGTCACGGTTCGGCGCCCGATATCGCCGGCAAAGGCCTGGCCAACCCCTTGGCAACGATCCTGTCGGTTGCGATGATGCTGCGTTACACCTTTAATCAGGAAGCGGCCGCGCAGCGTATCGAGACGGCGGTCAAGTCGGTGTTGGCGCAGGGCTATCGCACCGGCGATATTTACGAGGCCGGCACGCGCAAGGTGGGCACGATTGAAATGGGCGACGCGGTGATCGCGGCGCTCTGATCCGGAAATCTTTGAAACCAGGAATCAAGACGATGGCAACGATGCGAGTAGGTCTGGTGGGGTGGCGCGGCATGGTCGGCTCCGTGCTGATGCAGCGCATGCGCGAAGAAAACGATTTTGCGCTGATCGACCCGGTGTTTTTCAGCACCTCCAACGCCGGTGGTGCTGCGCCTGACGTGGGCAAAGATGCGCCCCCGTTGCAGGACGCAAACAGTATTGACGCGCTCAAGGCCATGGATGTGATCCTGACCTGCCAGGGCGGTGATTACACCAATGAGGTCTTCCCCAAACTGCGTGCGGCGGGCTGGAAGGGCTACTGGATTGACGCGGCTTCGGCGCTGCGCATGAAGGATGAGGCAATCATCGTTCTCGATCCGGTCAACATGGATGTCATCCGCAACGGTCTGCACCGCGGCGTGAAGGATTACATCGGCGGCAACTGCACGGTCAGCCTGATGCTGATGGCGCTGGGCGGCCTGTTTCAGAACGATCTGATCGAGTGGGCCACGTCCATGACCTATCAGGCCGCGTCGGGTGGCGGTGCGCAGCACATGCGCGAACTGCTCAACCAGATGGGCTATTTGAACGCTGCCGCCGGTGATGCGCTCAAGGATCCGGCAGGTGCCATTCTTGATATCGACCGCAATGTCGCGGCTGCGCTGCGCAACAGCGACTGCCCGACGGCGCAGTTTGGCGTGCCGCTGGCTGGATCGCTGATTCCCTGGATCGACAAGGATCTGGGTAACGGTCAGAGCAAGGAAGAGTGGAAGGGCCAGGCCGAAACCAACAAGATTCTTGGTCGCAGCGGCAGCCCGATCGTGATCGATGGACTGTGCGTTCGCATGGGCGCCATGCGCTGTCATTCGCAAGCTTTAACAATCAAGCTAAAGAAAGACGTCCCGCTTGACGAAGTAAACGACATGCTGGCCAAGGCAAACGGTTCGGTCAAAGTGGTGCCCAACGAGCGCGAGCTCTCGATGCGGGATCTCACGCCGGCCGCCGTCACGGGAACATTGACGGTTCCGGTGGGGCGTCTGCGCAAGATGGGCATGGGCGGGGAGTATCTTTCCGCCTTTACCGTCGGCGACCAACTGCTGTGGGGTGCTGCCGAGCCCTTGCGTCGTATGTTGCGCATCTTGCTCGAGCAGTAATTTGCGATGGCCCGGTGCTCAGGTGCCGGGTCATGTCATGACCGTCGAATGCGGAATATGACGCTTGTAAGACCGCGATTGTCATTGGCTGGCAGACCGGAGAAGGAAATTTTCCTTCCGTTTTAAGGTTTTGCGGATAATACTTAATGTGGATACTTGCTTGATACACCCTATCCATAATGATATGTTCGCAATCCTGTATTGCTCCAGCGCGAGGATGCGGTTTTGAATACCTTCCAGAAGACCTCTCTCAGGGCCACCGTTATTGCGGCCACGATCGCGGCGATGCCGTTCAGTGCTCAGGCCGCCGGTCTGGGCCGCATTTCCGTACTCAGTGCGCTCGGGCAGCCACTCAGGGCAGAGATCGAACTGAATGCGACCGCCGACGAAGTCAAGTCAATGACGGCTGCCGTCGCCGCGCCAGACGCGTTCAAGGCAGCCAAGCTCAGTTACGCGCCGGCACTGACCAGCGTGCGAATGGCCGTTGAGCAGCGCGGAGGTAAATCCTACGTTCGCCTGAGCAGCGTCAAACCCGTCAATGATCCGTTTGTCAGTTTGCTCGTTGAGCTCAACTGGCAGTCGGGGCGGCTCTTGCGCGAATACACCTTCCTGCTCGATCCGCCGTCCATGCCGGCGCCCAAAGCGTCTGCCGGTGTGGCCGCAGCGCCGATCGTCAAGCCGCAGGCAGCAAGCGCGCGTCCCATCGGCGGACAAACCGGCGGGACTTACAACGTTCGCCGTGGCGACACCCTGGGCAAGATCGCCGAACAGCATCTGCCGCAAGGCGTTGCGGTCGACCAGATGCTGGTGGCGCTCTACCGCGCGAACCCCGATGCCTTTGTTGGCAACAACGTGAACCGGCTGCGCTCGGGCGTGATTCTTAACGTGCCCGATGCCGCCGAGGTCAGCGCAATTCCGCGCGCCGAAGCGCGCCGCGAAGTTGTTGCTCATGCAGCCGACTTCGCCGACTACCGTCGCCGCGTTGCGGCGCGCGTTGCGCAGACCGCACCCGAGCCAGAAACTGCGCCGTCGGGTCAGACCAGCAGCGGCAAGATTACCGCCAAGGTGGAAGAGCCCACCTTGCCAAGCGCCGCGAGCAAGGATCAGGTCAAGGTTTCCAAAACAGTCGACGACGCCACACCTGCGGTCGCCGACAATGGCACGGCAATGGCCGCCGCCACCGAGCGTTTGAAGTCACTCGAAGAAGATCTGGTCGCACGCGACAAGGCCCTGCGCGAGGCCACGGATCGTCTGGCTGCGCTTGAAGCCAATATCGCTGAGTTGCAAAAACTCATCGCGCTGAAGAACGAGAATCTCGCCGCACTTCAGACGCAAGCGAGCACGCCTGCACCGGCACCCACCGCGGCGGCGCCGGCACCTGAACCTGTAGCGCCCGCGCCTGAGGCGTCCGCGCCCATGGCAGCGCCAAAAACCGAGACGCCGCCTGCCAGCGCTGCTGAGCAGGACGCGATCGACAAAGAACTCAAGGCGCTGGTGGCGCCCGAGCCTGCAGCCGAACCGGCCGTGGCGCCGGCGCCGCCCGTTGAGGCACCAGCCCCCGTCGCAGCGGAGCCGGCGCCGACGCCAGCTCCCGCTCCTGCACCGACGGCGCCGCCACCGGCGGAGCCCAGCTTCCTCGATTCATTGATCGCCAATCCGACTACCCTATACGGTGGCGGCGGCATTCTCGCCTTGTTGCTCGGCTACGGCCTGCTTCGCAGCCGCAAGAATCGCGCCGCATCGCCCGAGGCAACCGCGATGGCATCGGTTTTCCCGCCTGACCAGAATTCGGTGTTCGGTGAAACGGGTGGCCAGAGTGTCGATACCGGTAGCAGTAGTCTGATTCAGACCGATTTCAGTCAATCCGGCTTGTCGGCCATTGATGCCGACGAGGGGGTTGATCCGGTGGCCGAGGCCGATGTCTATATGGCCTACGGCCGCGACGCGCAGGCTGAAGAGATTCTTCTGGATGCGCTCAAGGGCGATCCGAACCGTTCGGCGGTTCATGTCAAGCTGCTCGAAATCTACGGCCAGCGCAAGAACATGAAGCAGTTTGAAACCACGGCGACCGAGTTGTATTCGGTGACCGGTGGCAATGGCCCGGACTGGGCGAAAGCGGCCGAAATGGGCCGCAAGCTCGACCCGGAGAACCCGCTGTTCCTGCGCGGACCGCAGAGCGAAATCGATCTGCCGCTTGACGAAGCGCTTCCGGACGCGGCTGGCTTCAAGGCGGATGACGACACGACGGATGACAAGGCAGCATTTTCTGCGCCAGTCGCCGAGGCAGCCGTGGAAGCGGCGCCTTCGGATATCGATGCGGCCATTGACGGTGACGAGTCAGCCGAGATGCCGCTCGACTTCTCCTCGTCCGTGCCGAATCCCGATGCGCCTTCTCCGTCACAGCTGAAAGATACTTGGGCAATCCCCGGCGACCTGAACCAATACACCGACTCCGATCTTGAAGCAGCGGCGGTGGCTCAGATCGAAGAGGAGGCGGCGTCTGATGCCGCTGAGGCGCCAGACGCGCTTGATTCGGGCGATCTTGACTTCAACCTGGATCTCGATGAGGCCGAAGCGCTACCCACGGCGGACGCAGCCTCCATGGAAGCCACCGAAGTGGCGGGCCGACGTCTGGACGAGAGTTTCACCACGACCGATACAGGGCTTGAGTTCAACCTCGATCTGGCAGATGGCGACGAGGTTGCAGACGCATCGCTGGATGTGACGCGTGTCGATGGCGTCGAGCCAACTGCGGATGCCGATGTCGGCCAAGCCAGCGATCTGGATTTCGATGCCGAGATCACCCTGCCGGAAGTGGATGCAGACGCCGAGCCTGACGTCGATGCCGGTGTGAAGGTCGCGCCTGAGGCCGAGACCGCGGCAGAACCGGAAGCAGAAGCCGAGGCGGATCTGGACCTGGATCTGCCAAAAGAAGATGAGACCAAGGCGTCTGCAGACGCCGCGGGTGTGTCGGTAGTTGATCTCGAGAAAACAAATTTCGATGGCAGTTTGCTGGATTTCGATTTTGATCTTGATGAAGGCCAACCTGGCGCGGGCGACGATGAACGGATGATGGCAACATCTCTCGACTTGTCGGATATCAGCCTGGACCTGGAAGGTGCCGACGATGAGGTCAAGCCGGCTGACGCCGGGCCAGAAAATGCAGCCGCTGAACCGCCGGCCGAAGTTGCTGATGATGCAGTCGGCGACAAACTCGATATCGATGTTGGCGACGAGTTGGACGATGAAGCGCCGGTATTTGACGAACCTGCCCCCGCGGCTGCCGAAGCCGATGAGCAGGCTCAGGAAGACGACATGATGGCATCGCTGTCCAAGAGCGTTGTAACCTCGCTCACCGATAGCCGCAGCATGCCGGACCTTCCCGATGACGAGGATCTGAATCAGGAAGTCGACACCAAGCTCGAACTGGCGCGGGCCTATGAAGAAATGGGTGACGCTGAAGGCGCCCGGGAACTGCTTGACGAGGTCATTCGCGATGGCAATGACGCTCAACAGGAGCAGGCGCGTGCGGTGTTTGCACGATTGGGGTAAGCCTGCATGACACGTGCTGGCTGACGTGATGGTCTTGCATCCGGCGGCGATGCTCACCCTTTGGGCGGGCGTCGCCGTTTTCGTTCAGACCTTGCCGGCGCCGACGCTGTGGGTCGCGGCCTTGGGTGTGTTGGCGGTCGCGCTGTGGGTGGATCGTACGCGGACGATAAAGCTGATTCGCCGCATCCGCATTTTGCTGGTGATGATTGCGCTGATGTTCGCCTTCGCGACGCCCGGGACAGCCGTATTCGCCGATGGGGCCTCGTGGAGTCCGACCTACGATGGGGTGGCGCTCGGTGCAACACATGCGGCGCGGCTGCTTGCCATGGTGTCGCTGGTGTCCATTTTGTTATCGAAAATGCCGGTGGCTCATCTTGTTCTTGCCTTGCATGTGCTGGCGTCGGCACTGCGGCCTTTGGGCGTGAGCCCGGAGCGCGCCGCCGTGCGGTTGAGCCTGGTGCTGGCCGAGCTTGACGGTCCGCGCATGCGGTGGCGCGACTGGCTTGAAACAGTGGAGGCGCCCGCAACACAAGGCGCGCTGACGCTCGAGGCCTTGCCTTGGCGTGTGCAAGATCACGGCGCTGTTGCCCTTGTTTTTTTTGTGGGTCTTGTTTGGTGGTGGGTTTGATGCGTACCGTACTGAGTGTCGAATACGCTGGCGAGTCCTTTGAGGGCTGGCAGACGCAGCCGCATGGCAGGACGGTGCAGGACGCACTGGAACTGGCGTTGGCGCGGATCGCCGATGCACCTGTGCCGACAGTGTGTGCCGGCCGCACGGATACGGGGGTTCACGCCACGACGCAGATTGCTCACTTCGATGCCCCGGTGGCACGACCCCTCAGCGCGTGGGTGAGGGGTGTCAACAGCCATTTGCCGGATGGCGTGTCGGTACGATGGGCGCAAGGGGTGGCCGATGATTTTCATGCACGCTTCAGCGCCACGGCCCGTCACTATCGCTACGTGCTGTTCAACGGCCCTGTACGCCCGGCCTTGCTGCATGCCCGCGTGGGCTGGTTCCATCGCCCGCTAGATGCAGGCGCAATGGCAAAAGCGGCGCTGGCCCTGGTTGGCAAGCACGATTTCACCGCTTTCCGCGCGGCGAGCTGTCAGGCGCATTCGCCGGTGCGTACCATGCGACACGCCCGGGTTCAGCGCCATGGCGAGTATGTTATTTTCGATTTTTGCGCCGACGCCTTCCTGCACCACATGATCCGAAATCTGGTGGGTGCCCTGGTGTATGTCGGCAAGGGTGCTCAGCCCTTGGACTGGCTGACGGTGCTGTTGTGCGGGCGCGATCGCACGCTCGCGGCGCCGACCTTCTCGGCGTCGGGCTTGTATCTGTGTGGTGTCGAGTATCCGGATCAATGGTCCTTGCCGGGGCAGGGGCGTATCATTTGCACTCCGCAACTTGCCCTGCCTGAATCGTGCATCGAACCCGAATCAAAATTTGTGGACTGACCCGCACACAAGACGTTGACGCGGCTGTCGCGTCGGGCGCCGATGCTGTGGGTTTTGTTTTTTATCCCCCCAGTCCGCGCAATGTCACGATCGAACAGGCGGCGGTCTTGATGGCGCGGGTGCCGCCTTTCGTGACCATCGTGGCCTTGTTTGTCAATGCTGATCCGGCCTGGGTCCGCGAGGCGCTGGCGCGGTTGCCGATTCAGTTGTTGCAGTTTCACGGCGATGAAACCGAAGCGGACTGCCTGCAGTACGGCCGCCCCTACATCCGCGCCGCGCGGATGCGGGCGGGGGTCGATCTGGTAGAATACGCAGCTGGTTTTCCGTCGGCGCGTGGCCTGTTGCTGGACGCCTTTGTCGAAGGCTACGGCGGCGGTGGAAAAGTGTTTGATTGGTCCTTGATCCCCCCGGATTTTGATCGGCCCCTGATTCTGTCGGGCGGCTTGTCGGCGGACAACGTTATCGATGCCATGCGGCGCGTTCGCCCATGGGCGGTGGACGTGTCCAGCGGTGTCGAAGCGGGCAAGGGAATCAAGGATGCCGAGGCGATCGCCCGGTTTATTTCCGGAGTTAAAGATGCAGATGGCTGACACGCCGTATCAGATGCCCGACGCGCAAGGCCATTTTGGGCCGTATGGTGGCGTGTTTGTGGCCGAGACGCTGATCCCCGCCCTGGACAGTCTTCGTGAGGCCTATGCTGCCTGCCAGAAGGATCCGGCCTTCATGGAGGAGTATCGCTACGAGTTGCGCCACTTTGTTGGCCGACCGAGCCCGATTTACCATGCCCAGCGTTGGTCCGAATTGCTGGGCGGCGCGCAGATCTACCTCAAGCGCGAAGATCTCAACCACACTGGCGCGCACAAGATCAACAACTGTATCGGTCAGGCGCTTTTGGCTCGTCATATGGGCAAACCGCGCGTGATCGCCGAAACCGGCGCCGGCCAGCACGGCGTGGCAACGGCAACCGTTGCGGCACGCTATGGGCTGGAGTGCGTGGTGTACATGGGCTCCGAAGACATCCGCCGGCAAGCCGCGAACGTCTATCGCATGAAGTTGCTGGGCGCCAGCGTTGTGCCGGTCGAGTCGGGCTCGCGCACGCTCAAGGACGCCCTGAATGAAGCCATGCGCGATTGGGTGACCAACATCCATGACACCTTCTACATCATTGGCACGGTGGCCGGCCCGCACCCCTATCCGCAAATGGTGCGTGATTTCCAGAAGGTCATCGGTGAAGAATGCCTGACTCAGATGCCGGAGATGACCGGGCGTCAGCCTGATGCTGTCATTGCGTGCGTTGGCGGCGGGTCGAATGCAATGGGTATTTTCTACCCGTATATCCCGCATGCGGATGTGCGATTGATTGGTGTTGAGGCCGCCGGTGATGGTCTTGATTCCGGGCGGCATGCGGCCTCTTTGAGTGCCGGGCGTCCTGGGGTGCTGCACGGCAACCGCACCTATCTGCTGCAGAACGAGGACGGGCAGATCATCGAAACCCACTCGATCTCCGCTGGCCTGGACTATCCGGGGGTTGGGCCCGAGCACGCCTGGCTTAAAGACTGCAGCCGCGCCGAGTATGTCGGGGTGACCGACGCCGAAGCACTGCAGGCGTTTCACGATTTGTGCCGCTACGAAGGTATTATCCCGGCCCTCGAGTCCTCGCATGCCCTGGCATACGCGGCAAAGCTCGCGCCGACGCTGGGCAAGGACAAGGTGCTGCTGGTGAATTTGTCCGGACGTGGCGACAAAGACATGCATACGGTGGCCGAAAAGTCCGGCATCCAGTTCTGATTTTTGGCCGGGTGCACTCAGCCCGGCGTGTAGGTGTTTATGTCACGAATTCAATCTTGTTTTGAACAGTTGCGTGCGGCCGGTCGGCGCGGACTGATTCCTTTTATCACCGCAGGCGACCCGTCGCCCGAGGCGTCCTTGCCGCTGATGCATGCGCTGGTCGATGGCGGCGCCGATATCATCGAACTGGGTGTACCGTTTTCAGACCCGATGGCTGATGGCCCAACCATTCAACGTGCCTCCGAGCGGGCGCTCGCCGCAGGCATGTCCCTGCGCAAAGTGCTTGCACTGGTCGAGGCGTTCCGCAAGACCAACACCACCACGCCGGTGGTGCTCATGGGCTACGCCAACCCCATCGAAGCCATGGGGGCCGAAGCCTTCGTTGCTGCGGCTGCTGCCGTGGGCGTCGATGGCGTACTGGTGGTGGATTACCCGCCGCAGGAGTGCGTTGCTTTCGCCGGCATCGCCAAGAGCGCGGGGATCGATCCCATCTTTCTGTTGGCGCCAACCTCGCTCGAGTCGCGTTTTGACGATGTGGCGAAGGCCGGTAGTGGCTATATCTACTATGTTTCCCTGAAAGGGGTGACCGGCTCAGCCAAGCTGGATCTCGACGAGGTCGCCCAGCGGATTCCGTTGATCCGCGAGCGTGTTGGCATGCCGGTCGGCGTTGGCTTCGGCATTCGTGACGCCGAAACGGCCAAGGCGGTCGGCGCCGTGGCTGACGCGGTTGTGATTGGCAGCCGGATTATCGAAGAAATTGAACACGCTGGCCCCGACGCCGCGGTCGCGCGCGTGACGGCTTTTCTGCGCTCGATTCGCGAGGCGCTAGACAGTCTTGGAGAACCCCGCTCATGAGTTGGCTTCAGAAACTGCTGCCCCCGAAGATCAAGCGTGATGACAGCGCCGCCCGCAAGTCGATTCCCGAGGGATTGTGGAGCAAGTGCCCGGCCTGCGAAGCGGTGCTCTATCGCTCCGACCTGGAAAGCAACCACAGCGTTTGCCCCAAGTGCAGCCATCATCAGCGCATTCGTGCGCGCGAACGCCTGAATCTGCTGCTCGATCCCGAAGGCCGATTCGAGATCGGCGCCGACGTGACGCCGATGGACTTGCTCAAGTTCAAGGATTCGAAACGTTACCCTGATCGGCTCAAGGCCGCTGCACGTGAGACGGGCGAGCAGGACGCGATGGTTGTGCTGCAAGGTGCCATTTTGAGTGTGCCGGTGGTGGTGGCCTGCTTTGAATTCGACTTCCTTGGCGGCTCGATGGGCTCGGTGGTGGGCGAGCGCTTCGTGCGAGGTGTTCACGCAGCCATCGAACAGCGCGTGCCGTTTATCTGCATCACCGCCACGGGCGGGGCGCGCATGCAGGAAGGGTTGTTTTCGCTCATGCAGATGGCCAAGACCACGGCGGCCATCAATCAACTGGCCGTGCGCAAGCTGCCCTTCATTTCGATTCTGACCGATCCGACAATGGGCGGGGTGTCCGCAAGCTTTGCCTTTATGGGCGACGTGGTCGTTGCCGAGCCGAATGCGCTCATTGGCTTTGCCGGCCCGCGGGTGATCGAGCAAACCGTACGCGAGAAACTGCCCGAGGGCTTCCAGCGCGCCGAATTCCTGCTTGAAAAAGGCGCCATTGACATGATCGTCGACCGTCGTGAAATGCGTCGCCGCCTTGCCGACCTGATGACTCTTTTGACACGCCAGCCCGCTACGAATGCCTGATTCCGTTTTGCCCGGCGATCTCGCCGGATGGTTGGCCCTGATCGAAGCCCGACATGGCCAACGTATTGAGCTCGGCCTTGAGCGTGTTGCCGCGGTGCGCGACGCCATGGGGCTGTCTTCTGACGCGATTGTCATCACCGTTGCCGGCACCAATGGCAAGGGCTCGAGCTGTGCAATGCTCGAAGCGATCTGCCTGGCCGCAGGCTATCGGGTCGGGCTGTACACCTCGCCTCATCTGATGCGCTACAACGAGCGGGTTCGTATCAACGGTTTCGATACCGACGATGCCACGCTTGCCGCCGCGTTCGCACAGGTCGAGCAGGCCCGCGGCGACACCTATCTGACCTATTTCGAGCATGGCACGCTGGCCGCCTGGGCTTGTTTCGCCGATGCCGCGCTGGATGTAATCATCCTTGAGGTCGGATTGGGCGGCCGGCTGGACGCGACCAACGTGTTCGAATCGGATTGCGCCATCGTCACCAGTATCGCCATGGATCACATGGAATACCTCGGCGATACCCTTGAAGCGATCGGACGCGAGAAGGCCGGCGTTTTCCGGCCCGGGCGCCCCGCGATCTGCGCTGATCCGCAGCCACCGGCGACAATCGAAGCGGTCGCTGCAGAAGTGGGCGCGCAGTTGCAGATCAGTGGGCGCGATTTTGGTTTTTCTGGCGATCGCACGCAGTGGAAATTCTGGGGGCCTGGCGTCCGCCGTGGCGGACTGGCCTATCCGGCGCTGCGTGGCGCCAATCAGTTGCTCAATGCCAGCGCGGTCATGGCGGCGCTCGAAGCGATTCGCGACCGGCTGCCTGTGTCGATGCAAGCCATCCGCGAAGGCATGATGCTGGTCGACTTGCCGGGGCGTTTCCAGACCTTGCCGGGGCAGCCCGCCGTCGTGCTGGATGTGGCCCACAATCCGCAGGCGGTCGGCGTGCTGGCCGAGAACCTTGCCAACATGGGTTACTACCCGGAAACCTGGGCGGTGGTCGGCATGATGGCCGATAAAGCCGTTGAGGCATCGCTGGCGCGAATCAAGCATCGTGTTGATCACTGGCTGCCGGCCAGTTTGCCCGGACCGCGGGGATTGTCCGCCGATGATCTCGCGGCGCGCATGACGGCTGCTGGCATCGACGTCGGTGATCATCGCCATGCGTCGCCCGCCGACGCCTATCGGGCTGCTCGGGCGGCGGCACAGGACGGTGATAGAATCATCGTCTTTGGTTCTTTCCTTACGGTGGCCGACGCATTGGTCGCCATTCGCGCTGAACGCTGAGCTTGCCATGGCGACCGACGACGCCCAGACCGATCTGAAAAAGCGCGCACGCCGCCGCCTGGTAGGCGCCGCTGCGTTGGCGCTGCTTGCCATCATCATTTTGCCGATGGTGATGGATCCGGCGCCCAAGCCCTTGGGTGAGGATATTCAGGTCCGCATTCCCAGCCAGGATGGCGAAAACTTCGCGCAACGAAAGATCGAGTTGCCATCGCCACCCGTGGTGTCGCCGATGGCGGTGCCTGCCGATGCGCCGAAGATCGAGCCGCCGCCTGAACCTGTGGCGGCTGCGCCGGTCAAGCCGGCCGCTGTCGACAAGCCAGAACCGAAGCCTGTCACACAGAAAACGCCCGAGGACCAGAAACCGGCGCCGACGACTGCGACGACCACGACTACGACTGACGAGCGTGCCCGCGTCGAGGCGATTCTGGCCGGCAAATTGCTGAAACCCGAAGCCCCAGCGACGGGTGAGGCCTTTGTGGTGCAGCTGGGTGCCTACAGTAATGCGGATAGCGCGACGAATCAGGCGAACAAGGTGCGCGAAAAGGGATTCAAGGTATTTACCCAGAAGGTTGGGACCAGCACGCGTGTGCGTGTGGGGCCGTACGGCAGTCGGGACGCCGCGGAAAAGGCCGCAGATCAATTGGAAAAAGCCGGTTTCAAAGGCGTGGTAATGGCCCGCGGCTGAGTGGCCGGGCACCGTAATGACAGTTTTCGACTATGCGTTTCTGGGTTTGCTCTGCGTCATGGCGATTCTCGGCTTTTGGCGCGGATTGATCAGTGAAGTCCTGGCCCTGGCGGGTTGGATTCTCGGCTTTATCGTGGCGCGCATGTTTGCCGGTCAGGTCGCGTTTTTGTTTGCCGACTGGATCAGTGAGCCCGCGTTTGCCTATCTTGCCGCGTTCGCGTTGATCTTCCTGGCGGTGCTTGTGTTGGTGGCGGTTGTCCGGTATGCCCTGCGTGCGCTGATTCACGCGGTCGGTCTGGGCTTTGTTGATCGAGGATTTGGTGCGCTGTTCGGAACGGCCAAGGCGGTTGCGATTGCGTGTCTGCTGGTAGCTTTTGGGGGTGCGAGCGGTCTGTCTCGGGCCCCGTGGTGGGAGGCGGCGATGTTCTCGCCGCTGCTTGAGACAGCCGTGGTTGCGGCGAAACCCTGGATGCCCAATGTGGTGGCGGAACGGGTGAGTTTTCGATAGGTGATGGCATGTGCGGGATTCTAGGGGTTGTCGCTACAACGGCGGTCAATCAGTTGCTCTACGACGGACTGCAGGTGCTGCAGCACCGCGGCCAGGATGCGGCCGGGATCGCGACCACCGAGGGTGGGCGCTTCCTGATGCACAAAGGCTCGGGTCTGGTTCGTGATGTGTTCCGTACGCGCAATATGCGCAACCTTCAGGGCAACTGGGGGATCGGCCATGTGCGCTATCCGACGGCGGGTTCGGCGTATAACCCGGCTGAGGCGCAACCGTTTTATGTGAATTCGCCGTTCGGGCTGATGCTCGCTCATAACGGCAATCTCACCAATTCGGAAGAGCTCAAGCGCGAGATGTTTCTCGCAGACCTGCGCCACATCAACACCAACTCCGACTCCGAGGTGCTGCTCAACGTGCTCGCGCACGAGCTGCAGGCTGCCTCCAATGGATGCAAACTGGACGAGAAGGCCATTTTCCAGGCCGTCGCGGCGGTGCATCGTCGTTGTCGCGGCGCGTATGCCGCGGTCGTGATGATTGCCGGGTATGGTCTGCTGGCGTTTCGCGACCCCTACGGGATCCGGCCGCTGGTGATTGGTCGCAATGACGCACCGGCTGGCACAGAGTGGATTGTCTCTTCGGAGAGTGTTGCCGTCGATGCGCTCGGTTTCAAACTGTTGCGCGACGTCGAACCTGGCGAGGCGATCGTCATCGACATGGAAGGCAACTTCCGCAGCCACGCCTGTGCCGAGTCAACGGTGCACGCACCGTGCATGTTCGAGTATGTGTACCTGGCACGGCCGGATTCGCTTATCGATGGCGTGTCGGTGTATGAAGCCCGCCTGAAAATGGGCGAGTATCTGGCAGCCAAGTTTCGACGCACCATGCCGCATGTCGAGGTCGATGTGGTGATTCCCATCCCCGACTCGAGCCGGCCCGCCGCGCTTGAAATGGCCAACCAGATGGGGGTGCCGTACCGCGAGGGCTTCGTCAAGAATCGCTATATCGGTCGGACTTTCATCATGCCTGGTCAGGCGGTACGACGGAAGTCAGTGCGCCAGAAGCTCAATACGATCCATCAGGAATTCAAAGGCAAGCGGGTGCTGCTCGTCGATGATTCGATCGTGCGTGGCACCACCAGCCAGGAGATCGTGAGCATGGCCCGCGATGCGGGAGCGACCAAGGTGTATTTCGCCTCGGCGGCGCCTCCGGTGCGTCATGCCAACGTGTATGGCATCGATATGCCCACCCGCGCCGAATTGATCGGCTCAGACCGGGACGAGGCCGAAATTTGTGCAGCCATCGGCGCCGATGGCCTGCTGTATCAGGATCTTGAAGACTTGCGCGCGTCAGTGCGGGCCATCAATCCGTCGCTCCAATACTTCGAAACTTCCTGTTTTGACGGCAAGTATGTGACCGGCGATGTGACGCCGGACTATCTCTTTGGCATTGAGAATCGTCGTAGCTCGCCGCCGGTGACGCTGGAAGACACCGACAGCGATCCGGTCGCCAATCAGCTCGACCTGAATCTGGCGTCGGACAACTCGGACTAGCAAGGACTTTCGCGTGGCAGATCATTCCGGGCTCTCGCTCGATTTCGATACCCTGGCAGTGCGCGCAGGCATTGAGCGCAGCCAGTTCAACGAGCACAGCGAGGCGATGTACCTCACCTCAAGCTTCGTGTTCGACAGCGCAGCGCAAGCGGCGGCGCGTTTTTCCGGCGAAGAGCCTGGCAATGTGTACGCGCGCTTCACCAACCCGACGGTCTCGGCCTTGCAGACCCGTCTGGCCGCGCTCGAAGGCGGCGAGGCCTGCGTGGCCACGGCGTCCGGGATGGCGGCCATCCTGTCGACCGTGATGGCCTTGCTCAAGAGCGGCGATCACATCGTTGCCTCGCAGGGACTGTTCGGATCGACGCAGCAGTTGTTCGGGAATGTCTTTTCGCGTTTCGGGATCGAAACCACCTTCGTGCCCGCTGCGGACATCGCGGCGTATGATGCGGCGGCGCGTCCGAACACCCGGCTGTTCTTCGTCGAAACCCCGTCCAACCCGCTCACCGAACTGGTCGATATCGCTGCCGTGGCCGAAGTCGCCCATCGTCACGGTGCATTGCTGGCTGTCGATAACTGTTTCTGTACGCCTGCGCTGCAAAAACCTTTGGCGCTGGGTGCCGATCTGGTCATTCATTCGGCCACCAAGTATCTCGACGGACAGGGCAGGGTACTCGGCGGCGCCGTGGTCGGCGCCGCATCGCTGACCGAAGAAGTCTTCCGCTTCCTGCGCACTGCCGGACCGTGCCTGTCGCCCTTCAACGCATGGGTGATTCTCAAAGGCCTGGAAACGCTGCGTATCCGCATGGAAGCGCAAAGCGCCAGTGCGCTCGCGCTGGCGCAGTGGCTCGAAGCGCAACCGCAAGTCGAACGGGTGTATTACCCGGGCCTGCCGTCGCATCCGCAACATCAACTGGCATTACGCCAGCAGGGCTCGGGTGGGGCGATCGTCAGTTTCGATGTCGTCGGCGGTCGTGCTGCAGCGTGGCAACTGATTGACGCGACGCGCCTGATATCAATCACGGCCAACCTGGGCGATACCAAGACCACCATCACCCATCCGGCTTCGACCACGCACGGTCGCATTTCGGCGGAAGCGCGCGCGGCGAGCGGGATTGGCGAAGGTCTGATTCGTGTGGCCGTCGGGCTGGAGTCGGTGGCTGATTTGCGGGCGGACTTGGCGGGACTGACTCGCTGACATTGTCGTGAGACATCTCGAAAGGCGCTGACGAAAGTCCGCGCCTTTTTATTTTGGAAGTCAGTATGTAAGAGTCTGTAGCAAAGATTCCTGCGGATCACTTTCTTCAGTGGCCGGCTTTGCCTTGCTACTCGCCGGATCGAGCATGGAAGTGCACTTCTGGCGTGTGCTTTAAGCCCATGGCGTCAGCGTTTCACTGTGAGTTTGCATGGCGCAAGATTGGGAAACGCGTCTATTTCTGACGATGAACCGTAACGTCGCGCTGACTGGCTGCGCGCGTTCGCTCCAACTGATCCGGTGTGTCCGCCTCGTCGTCCAGTCACTGTTCTGCCGTGCTCTTGTCGTGTTGCACTGAAGAGCTCGTCGCTGACATGGAGGTTGCACATGCGCTGGATGCTGGCTTTGCTTTTAGTCGCGCTTGCAAGCATTGCTTTGGCCGACGACGACACGACGACGCCATTGATCTGGGTCGAATTCGATATTGATCGCACGCCTTCGCAGTACCAGGGGATGCAGTTCGATCACCCGGATGTATGCATCTCGTTACCTGAAGTGAACAATCGGGTGCACAACCAGAAATCCGCCGGCAATGCACCCAACGGTATCAGCGGCCCCGGCCGTCTCATGCGTCGTGACAAGACCGGGCGGGTGACTGTTCTCTACGACTGTGCCGCTGCCGGGAAGATCTGTATGCCTACGGATCCTCGCCTGTCGTTTGATGGCACGAAAGTGGCGTTCACGCTTTATCACGGTAGTCAGTGGGAGCCGGTGTGTGGTTCAAGGAACAGGGTGCTGGCCGGGGTGTCTGGCGCCAGCGTCGCTATTCATGATTTGGTCACTGGGTCCACTACCGCTTGGCCCTATAAGCCAGGGCAGCATGACCTGACGCCGGCATTCGTGAATCAGAACGGTCGTTTGCGGGTGACGTTTTCATCGGATCGCGATCGCGAGTACGAGCCATTGTTGCCGCGAATGTCTGTTCAGGGCTATGCAAACCTGCAAACCTATTTCGCCGATCTCGATGGCGCGAATGTCGTCAAGACGGGTTATCACGACATGGCCAGTTTTTACGGTGCGACTCAAATTCGGGATGGCCGATTGATTGGCTCGTGCGCCCAGTGGGGCCATGATCTGGCCTATATCGGTTATGGCCCGGTTTACACCAATTACCCGGGAACCCTTCTGAATCAATGGTGGATATGCGCGACCGATCCTTGGGGCGGCTCTCAGGAGTCGTCGTTCGGTGCGCATTATCGTGGCCGTGCCTTGCACTGGGTCAGCCAGCTCCAGGACGGCAGGCTGGCGGTTGGGGAGTACTACCGAGGCAATAATAATCAGGGGGCGGGCAAGATTTTTCTGTGGTCGCCCAAGCCGTTCACCGTCGAGGGAGTCCCGGTTCGTGAAGCGAAGGGCCGCTTCGCCGCGCTCAACCCTCGCGATCTACTTGATGTTGCGAGTTGGGCGAACGGCAACGATGAAAAGGCACACTTCGATTTTTCCAATGCACGCTACAAGGGCAAGATCCGCGATCCGTTTGGCTTGCCTGGGAACGCCTTGGGTTTTGTGTGGTGCCAGGGCATGTGCAACAAGCAGATGGGCCTGAAGCCGGATGGCAACGACCGTTTTGTGGAACAAGGCCCCGACCCCAGCCGGCGCCCCGCAAATATCGTCAATCCAGTCGGGATCGAGATCGGTATCTACAAATTGCCGGCGGACAAGATCCCGTCGGATGATTACCAGCGCGACCCGGTGCGTTTGATTGATCGACCGGGAGTGGCTGAATACGGAGCGATTTACGGCGGGCCGTATATCGATGTTCACGGTCAAGCCACACCCGACAACGTCGCACAGCCACGCTCAGAAGATGGAAAGTGCTATTTGCATATCGCGTCCCAGCAGTCTGAGACGAAGGCCTATCCGGTGCTGCATGGCAACTACCGCTGGGGGCATCAGGAGTTGTCGCCCTTGCTTGGCAAGGAACTGGTCGGAGTCAAAGATGCCGATGTGAAGTACATCCGGATTACCCAGGTGCTGCCGAATACCGAGCGAGTGCGCAATTTCGCCGGGGAAGGTCGGCAGTGGTGGTCGGTGTGGGGGTATCGTGGGGCGATTCTTGGCGACGCGCCCGTCGAGTCGGATGGCTCGGCAAACATCGAGGTGCCCTGCGATGTGCCTTGGGTGCTGTCTGGTCTGAACGCCGATCACGAAGTGATTCGTCGAGACATGATGCCGCAGTCCTTGCGCCCGGGCACTGTACTTAGTTGCGGCGGTTGCCACAACCACAATGATATTGATGCGTCCCCCGAGTTTTCTGGCAGCCTCGCCGCAATGCAGCCGCCGACGCGCCTGCTCGTCGCGACCCGTCAGCCCGAATACAACGCGGATATCGTGCCGATTCTCAACCGTCGTTGTGTCAGCTGCCACCGTGGATCGCAAGCCGCGGGGGGCATTGATTTTGACGACCGTGATGCCTCTGATGGAATGACGACGGTAAAGATGCTCATCAACGACTTTGAGCAAAAGGTAAATCCGCGCCCTGTGCAAGTGCATCAGCGCTCGGAGGGTTATTCCGAGAAGGCTGTGTATCGCCTCGATCGACCGCACATCTCCTGGCTGATCAACGGAAACTACGCCGCCGGCTCCGCCTTCTACTGGTATTTCAAAGGGCGCCGGGCGGACTATCGAACGAATGCAAGCACGAGTAATGACATTGATTTCAATGCAGCACATCCGGACGTCGGTGCCAGTGCCGAGGAGGTGACGGTGGTGCGGAACTGGATCGATACCGGTGCGTTTGTCGATCCGACCGTTCCTGCGCCACGTTATGATGGGGAGGGCACCAGGCGTGTGCCGCCATCACCGGGCGTCAGCGGAGGCGGTCAGGCGGGTGCCAAGGGCGGTGGTGGCGGTGGGGTTGACCGGCAGCCCGTTGGCTATCTGTCGGCGCCCGAGCGACCGGCAAAGACGGGTGGCGGGCCGGCGGGTAAGTGGGCGTGGTTCCCGGGCGTGTGGCAGATTGCCAATGAACGGTATTTCGATCCTCATGGCGTGGATTTTCAATGGGCGTATTCACGCACGGATCCGGTGCCGCCCCGCATGCGTCTGTTTGTGCACCTGCATGGCTCGTCCGCAGGAAATGGCGCCGGCATGACGCAAGTCTTCGCGCCACCGCTTGCACGGGCGGGTCAGATCGAATTGCGCAACCAGGACGCCGAAGCGCATCAGGGCGCCTGGCGGGAGTCTTGGGCATACGGTGCGGACGGGCAGATTTATGCGGGCCGGAGGTTGGCCGGGTCTATTGAATACTTGTTGCAGCGCTACCCCCAGATTGATGTTGATAAATTGGGTATCGTGCTCAAAGGCGGCTCAATGGGCGGTGGGGGTGCAGTGAGTCAGAGCATGATTCTGCCCGACCCGTGGCGCGCGCGAATTGCCTACGTGACCGGGGCTATTGGCCTGATCATGCCGCGCCGGATCGCGCAGCGTAACCCCGGCATGTACGCTGGCTGGCCGCCCGACCGGGGGGGCGGCAGGGTCTCTTGGGATCGCATCGATTTCGCCATTCAGGCTGAGCGTGATCCGGTCGTGCGAGGGATTCACTATCGCCACGTGTTCTCCACGGATGACGGATTCAGCGCCGGACCGGATGGTAATACACAGCTGGAATTCGTGAATCTGGTAGAGAAACACCGTATTGGCGGGGCGTTTTCCTGGTTTCGGAACGGGCACAATTCATCCGAACCGGGGGTGAGCCTGCCCGCGCTGTCGGAGTTCGAGGCCCCGGAGCAGGACGTCACACTGGACCGGGCGCATCCCGCATTTACACGGTCTACCGGAAACCACCCGTTGTTGGCGGAGGATCGGGTTGATGAAGCACGCTTTCCGCGCGGGCACTACAACATGGGCTTGTTGTGGGATCACGCGAAAATCGTGGATACGGCCTCACAACTTGTGTTCCCGATTCGCTATAAACGGCGGACCGGTATCGGCGCGGAGGTGCCCGATCAGCCGGCGCGCATCACCGTCAGTGTGACGCCGCGTCGGTCAGCGCATTTCCGCCTGCACGAAGGGGAGCGGATTCGTTGGTCTTGGGATGGTGGCGCCCTGGAGGGCAGCGCGCTTGTGCTTGGCGACACGGTGACTGCAGACGGCATTCCGTTGATTTCCGGTGAGCCGTACAAGACGCTGAGGTTTTATAAGTAGGTGTGTTTGTTGGTTGTGTCGGCTAGATGCGTAGTTCTTTACGACGCAAGACGCCGTCCAAGCACTCTAGATAGGGGGCACTACCATGCCAGTCAGCCAAGACCCAGCGCTCGCATGGCTGATTCTCGATGTCGTGAATATGGGTCGCCGGGCGGTGGGTGTGTCCGTGGATCATCAGGCCGCATTCGGCGCTCTGGAAGGCTGAAACAACCGCGGATTCGTTGACGTCCATGATGTCGGCCGCTTTTTGCTGCTTGCCAGCTTCGCTTTGCGCGCGGATGCCTTCGATGATGGCTCGGCGCTCGTCGAGCGGGCGGGCGAGAAATGCGGCTTGCCAGTCAGGGTTTCGGACTTGTTGTCGGAAGGCCTGGTAGGCGTGATCGTCGGTGCACAAGACGTCACCGTGTAGAAGGACCGCGTCGCGTCCGCCAAGCGAAATGGCGACAGGTTCGATGGCGAGCGCGATGCCGGTCGCCGCGCAGAAGTCTGCGCCGATCAGAAAATCGCGGTTGCCGGCCACGAAGATGACGGTGGTGCCGCTGGCTGTGAGATCGGTGAGGTGATCGGCAATGTGGCGGTGATACGGGGCGGCGAGGTCGTCGTCGCCAGCCCAGTACTCGAAGAGATCGCCGAGGATGTACAGCGTTTTGGCCTGGCGCGCGGGTCCGGCCAAAAAAGCTTCGAAGGCGCGCGTGGTCGCGGCCTCGGCCGCACACAGGTGCAGGTCGGCAATGAAGAGAACCGGTCCGTCCACCTGTGTGCCCATGGGCGCGATCAGATGATCTCGGCGCGCTCGATGATGACGTCTTCGGTCGGCACGTCCTGGTGGAAGCCGGACGAGCCGGTCTTGACCGCGCGGATAGCGTCAACGGTTTCCAGGCCTTCGGTCACACGCCCGAAGACGCAGTAGCCCCAGCCCTGCGGCGACGGCGAGCGGTGGTTCAGGAAGTCGTTGTCAGACACGTTGATGAAGAACTGGGCGGAGGCTGAGTGCGGATCCTGGGTGCGCGCCATGGCAATCGTGCCTTTGTCGTTCTTCAGGCCGTTGTCGGCTTCATTCTTGACCGGTTCGTTGGTCGGCTTTTGCTTCATGCCGGGCTCGAATCCGCCGCCCTGAATCATGAAGCCGTCGATCACACGGTGAAAAATGGTGTTGTTGTAGTGGCCGGCCTCGACATAGGCCAGAAAGTTCTTGACCGTCTCGGGCGCTTTTTCAGCGTCGAGTTCGAGGGTCATGGTGCCGTGATTGGTGTGCAGTTTGACTGCCATGTGATGCTCCTTGCGTGTTCGGGTGAGATTATTTGCTGCCGGTGATTTCACGGGCGCTGCGAATGGTGATGTCCTCGGTGGGGACATCGCGATGACCGCCAGCGATGCCGGTCGGCGCGGCGCCGATGGCTTTGACCACGTCCATGCCTTCTACGACTTTGCCGAATACGGCGTAACCCCAACCATCAAACGAGGGGTAGTCGAGCTTGCTGTTGTCGACGAGGTTGATGAAAAACTGGGCGCTGGCCGAGTGCGGATCGCTGGTACGTGCCATGGCGATGCTGCCGGGGACGTTGCTGAGGCCGTTCTTGGCTTCGTTCTTGATGGGCTCGCGGGTGCTCTTCTGCTTCATGCCGGGCTCAAAGCCGCCGCCCTGGATCATGAAGCCGGGAATGACGCGGTGAAAGATCACGCCATCGTAGAAGCCGTCATTGACGTATTTGAGAAAATTTTGGGTTGTCACCGGTGCGGCTTTGTCATCGAGTTCGATGACGATCTGGCCTTTGTTGGTTTCGAGTGCGACCTTGGGGCCAGCGTAGGCGGCGCCTGTGGACAATGCAAAGCTCAGCGCGAGCAACAGTGCTTTCATGGTGTTTACCTGTGTCGGTTTTTGGGGTGAGCGGGGTGGTGTGCCCCGGCACGTCAATTGCGAGAGATCAGCGAATCAGGCGTTGCCTTCATAGGCAATTCGCCACTGGCCGTCTTCCTTGATCCAGTATTGCTTCTTGCGCCGCTGATCGTCGTGGTTGTTGCTTTCATAACGCTGATCGAAGCTCACTTCGACCAATTCGTCCTTGCCGGGGCTGCGCAGCATGCTGATGCGATCCAGGCCCACTTTGATCCAGGTCTTGCCGCCGGCCACTTTGCTTTTGTGCTTCGACCAGCTCGCCAGATCGGCGCTGCCGCTCTTGAAGTTTTTGGCGTAGTGCTTGAGATAGCGGGCAACATCCCGGCTCTCCCAGTCTTTGCGCCAGGATTCAATAGCCGCATTGAGCGAACCGCGCTCGGCCTGCCAGTCGTCCATCGACAGCCATTCGATCTGGTTGCTGATGATGACCGGCGTCATGCCGACCTGGACGTAATTGGACAGGGTGTTGAAGTCCTGATTGGCGAGCACCACGCAGCCCTCTGAAGCGCGCGGCGGGCGAGCATAGGTGTCTTGCGGCACGCCATGCAGCCAGATGCCGTAGCCGGTGCGGCCGACCCGTTTGTCCCACTCGTTGGGGTAGTTGATCGGGAAGGCGCCGTCGCCGTAGAGGTCGGGGAGCTTGCTGCGATCAATTTGCGAGATGACGTGATAGACACCCACTGGCGTCTTGTTGTCGCCTTCGCGGATTTTTTCAGCGCCAGCCTTGCCGTGACTGGCATAGAAGTCGGCCACGAAACGCGGCGTACCGTTCTCGTTCTTGTAAACGTAGAGTCGGGCGCGGCGGGTATCGACCACCACTGCGTACTTCTGCTCTGCGCCCATTTGCAGCAAATAGCGCGGTACGTAATGGGTCTGCGGTTTGTCACGGTAGGCGCTCAGCCGGGCCAGCGCTTCGTCACGCAGATCGTTGATCGCGCCACTGCTGCTGCCGGTATTACCGAAGCCTTTGAGTGCGCCCCCGCGCGCGAGCAGGAGATCGCCCTTGATCAGGTGGGCCAGCCGGAAATTCGGATACACCTTGATGATGGCCTCGGTCTGCGCGAGTGCCTCGTCAAGACGCTTTGATTCAATGGCTTGAAACACCCGCAACAGATCGGCGTCCGGGCCGCTGTCCGACAGTGTTGCCGCGGATGCGCCAAGTGCGACCGTTGCGAGCGCCCCGATGACACCGAGGCGGAGGGTATTGAATACGTTCATTGGAGACCGATCAATTCCTGCTGAATGCGCCACCGGCCATCTTGCTGAACAAAGACCAGTGTTTTGTTGGTGGAGCCGCTAAAGCCGGATGAATCATAGTGTTGGCGGAATGTGGCTTTGGCCGTTTGGCCCTTGATCGTGACGTCGATATTTTCGAGCACGACTGAAATCTCACCGGGTTTGTCACCCACGCGCGCCTGACGTTCATTTTCCCATTGCGATCGGCTTCGGCCGCCCGGTACGCGGAAGTCTTTGGCGTAGTGCGACAGGTAGGCCTTGACGTCTTTGCGGGCCCAGTCGCGCGCCCAGCCGCTGAGTGCCTCGCGGACTGGATCGGTGGCGTCGACTTTGGCAGGCGCCTTGACGGGCGCGGCCGGTGCGGCCACGGCGACTGGCGCCGGTGTTGGTGCCGCAACGACTGGTGTGGGTGCCGGGGCAGGCGCAGCAACGGGGGCGGGTGTCGGGGCAGGCGTCGGTGTGGCCACGGCGACTGGCGCCGGTGGTGTTGGTGCCGCAGCGACTGGCGTGGGTGCCGGGGCAGGCGCAGCAACGGGGGCGGGTGCCGGGGCAGGCGCCGGTGTGACCACGGGTGACGGCAAGGGCGTCTGCGCGGGCTTGGCAACGGCGACCGGTGCGACGGGTTGGGCGATGGGCTTGGCTGGTGCAGGGGCGGCCTGAGCCATGACCACTGGCGGTGTGTGCCCGCCCGAAGCGGTCATGAGCTCGCGAATCAAGGCCAGCTTGGATTGCGCGACGGTATTGCTGGAGTCGAGCTGCAAGGCCTTGTCGTAGGCCTGGCTGGCCATGCGGGCGTAGACATCGCCGAGATTTTCGTGTGCCGTGGCGTAGCTCGGATGCGTGCGAATCGCCATTTCGAGCGCCGCCTTGGCTTTGTCGAAGGACTTTTGCTGGGCGTAGAGCACGGCCAGATTGTTGTACGGCTCGGGCAGCTCCGGATAGTCCTCGGTCAGCTTGCGGAAGACACCGATCGCCTCTTCGACCTTGTTCAGTTCGGTGAGAGCGACGGCTTTCAGGAAGCGGGTCTGTGGATCCGTGGGATTGCTGGTCAAATCGACGTCAGCAACACGGATCGCTTCAGGGAATTGGCCACGTGCGACCAGGGCCTGGATTTCCTGAACAGACGCGATGGCGCTCTGCCCGAAAGTGAGGAACAGCGCAGCGGATGCGGCGTGCAGGACGGAGGAGTCGCGTTTTTTCATTGTGATATACTTCGGCACCAAATTTGTCGCCGTTGATAGCTCGAAAAACAACGGGGCATTCTACCAATAAACATCAGTCGAGTCTCACCCGGGGCGCTTTGCCGGTTGCCGACTTGCCGTCGAAAAAGGCGGGTTCCCCTTGTGGGGCCCGCCTTTTTTGCGATTGGCGCGGGCGTTGGCACGAAGCTCCCATCTGAACAGGCACTTGTCCCATGTTGATGATTCACAATTCCCTTTCGCGTGAAAAAGAGCCGTTCCGCCCGATAGAGGCCGGAAAAGTGCGGATGTATGTGTGCGGGATGACGGTCTATGACTATTGCCATCTGGGGCACGCCCGGGTGATGGTGGTGTTCGACATGGTGACGCGTTGGCTGCGGGCCAGTGACTACGATGTGACCTATGTGCGCAATATTACCGACATCGATGACAAAATCATCCGACGAGCGGGCGAAAATGGCGAATCGATTCGCGCCCTGACCGATCGATTCGTCGCTGCCATGCACGAAGACGCGGCCAAACTGGGCGTCTTGCCGCCCGATCATGAGCCGCGCGCGACCGAGTACGTCGAGGGCATGCTCGGCATGATCGGCCAACTCGAAACCCGCGGCCTGGCCTATGTGGCCGACAACGCCGATGTTTGCTACGCCGTGCGCAAGTTCGCACCCTATGGTCGTCTGTCGGGCAAAACGCTGGACGAATTGCGGGCGGGCGAGCGCGTGGATGTGGCCGACGGCAAGCGCGATCCGCTCGATTTTGTGCTCTGGAAGCGCGCCAAGGAAGATGACCCGCGCGACGCACGCTGGGCGTCGCCGTGGGGCGAAGGGCGTCCGGGATGGCACATCGAGTGCTCGGCCATGGGCTCGGCCTTGCTCGGCAAACAGTTCGATATTCACGGCGGCGGCCAGGATCTGCAGTTTCCACACCACGAAAATGAAATCGCCCAGAGCGAAGGCGCGCATGATTGCCAGTATGTGAATTACTGGATGCACAACGGATTCGTGCGGGTCGACAACGAAAAAATGTCGAAGAGCCTGGGCAATTTCTTCACCATTCGCGAGGTACTCAAGCAGTACGACGCCGAAGTCGTGCGCTTCTTCATCTTGCGTGCGCACTATCGCAGCCCCTTGAATTACAGCGATGCCCATCTCGATGATGCCCGCACGGCCTTGACGCGTCTGTACACGGCACTCAAGCACGCGCCCGAGGCAATCGAGGTGGTGGATTGGACGGGCGAGTTTGCGCTTCGGTTCCGCGCCGCGATGGATGACGATTTCAATACCGCCGAAGCCATGGCGGTGTTGTTTGAAATGGCCGCCGAGGTCAATCGCACCGCAAACGCGTCGCTGGCCTCGCAGTTGCAGGCGCTGGGGAATGTGCTCGGTTTGCTTGAGCGTTCGGCGACGAGCTTCTTGCAGGGGGGCGGTGACGCCGATGGTCTGGATGAAGCCGCCATTGAAGCGGCGATTGCCGAGCGCGTGGCCGCCAAGCGAGCGAAGGATTACGCGGCCGCTGACCGCATTCGCGCCGAGCTCCAGACGGCCGGCATCGTGCTTGAAGATACGGCCGAAGGCACGCTGTGGCGTCGAGCGTGACATGTTGAACATGCATGCGCGGCACGCGGGGCTGGATTCGGGCACACTTCGTTCATGACGCGAGTGCACCTTCTTTCCCAGTGGTCCGGGCACACCGATTGTGCCAAATGCCCGGTGCGCGACTCGGCCTTGTTCTCGTCCTTGGCACCTGAGCAGATCGCGCTGGTTCAGGGCAGTCTCGATGATCTGAAAATCGAGGCAAAGCGGGTGCTTTATCACCAGGGCGCTCGAAGCGACGCGCTCTATACGGTGCGAGAAGGTGCGATCAAGCTGGTGCGCCATGGCGCCGATGGCTCGGCGCGTATTGTGCGCATCATCAAGCCGGGCGATCTGGCCGGTCTCGAGGTGCTCAGCGGGCGCGAATACGATGCGTCGGCCATCGCCATTGGTCCGGTGAGGGTGTGTCGCTTGCCGCTGGCTACGCTCGATCGTTTGCGGACCATCGATTCGGGTCTTGGTCAGCGCATGCTGGAGAAAGCCGGCGACGCGTTGGCCGAAGCCCAGTTGTGGCTGGCTGAACTCACCGCAGGTAGCGCCCCGGCGCGTGTGCGCGTCGCGCGCCTGCTGCTGCGCTTGAAGACCAAGCCGGGCAGCACTGAGGTGTTTCGCCTGGCCTCGTCGGATATCGCGGCCATCCTGGGGATCACCGTTGAAACCGCGAGTCGGGTGATCGCGGCCTTCAAGCGCAGCGGTGTTTTGACGCCGCCGGCGGCAGGCAGTTATGTCATGACGGCCGATTCAGATCGCTTGATGCAGGAAGCCGAAAGCCGCGCGGACTGAGTCGTGCCGGTTGTCGTGCCGCCGCGTCCAGATGCGGCGCGGTGCTGCAAACGCGGGTGTCTTGGCCGCGCTCCGACGACCCGCGCTCCGTCGCTTGGTGTGCTCTCAGCGCAGATATTTCCCGCGGCTGATAATCGCCAGATCGACAAATTTCGAGGCCACGTGATCGCGGGGCGAAAAGCCGATCTTGACCCCACCCGCATCCCAACCGTTCAGACTTTCCAGCGCCTTGATTAGCTTGTCGCGTGTCAGCTCCGCGCTCGCGCGCGTCAGGCCTTCCGTCAGCACCTTGGCCGCCATATAGCCTTCCAGCGAGGTGTAGGACATCTCGACTTTCGCCGCTTCTGCCGCTTTCCGGTAGGCCTGAGCCACCTCATGGTCAAAGCGGAAGGGGGAGGGCACCACCTGCGCAATCACCAGGCCGTGCGCGTTTTCGCCCAAGGTCTTGATCAGCTGATTGGCGCTGATGACTGACAAGCCGTAGAGCATCGGACGCGCATCGCGGGCGCGCAGTCCCTGCATGATTCCGATCGAGCTTTTGCCCGCGGTGACCATGATCAAGGCGGCGGGGTTGGCTTGCGCGATCGTGTCGGCGGCCTGCTCGGCGTCTTCGGCCGAGGCTTTGACCGCAACCTCGACGACTGCCGTCAAGCCTCGTCCGGCGAGCGCCTTGCGCGCCACGTCCAAGCCCGCGGTGCCAAAGCTGTCCGCGTGGTGAACGACCCCAATGCTGGTGATGCCGGCGCTCACCAGATGGCTGACGATCTTTTCGATTTCCTGGCCATACGAGGCGCGCATGTGGAACACCTCGGGCTTCATGCCTCGCAGCATGTCTGCGCCGGTGTAGGGTGCAAAGAACGGCACCCGGGCTTCGGTGGCGACCGGAATCGTGCGCAGGCTGGGGCCGGTGCCGAAGCATCCGAACAAGGCAAACACCTGCTTGTCTTGAATGAGGGCTCGTGTGTTCTGTTCTGCACGTTCAGCATCGTAGGCGTCATCGAGCGTGATCAATTCGATCTTGCGCCCATGAACGCCACCGCCGCGATTGACCGTGTCGAAATACAGGCCGGCGCCGCCAAGGTACTCACTGTTGAGCGTGGCCAGCGGACCGCTTGCGGCGCCCGTCTGGCCGATCAGGATGCGCTCGGCGGTGACGCCGATTTCGGCATGAACCAGGGGGGTGGCCGCGAGCAGCACTGCGGCGATCCAGGATTTGAGTGGTCGCATGGGCGTCCTCTATGTAAGGGGGGCGTTGGAGCGCGGAGTCTCGGCGGATGTTCGGGTCAGGCGGCGTGCACGGGCAGGCATCGCGCGGTGACACGCGGCGGATGTGCTGGGTGGGGGCCGCGCTTTTGGCGGAGGTGGGCAGTGCGGTTGGATGTTCCGTGGCCGGAGTGTCCGAGCCATGCGGGTACGACGGGAGCGATCGTGTGGTGCGGACGCGTGGCAGTCGCGGCCGAGGGCCCTCGTGGCGAGCCGCCTAGAGTGAGATATGGCATTGTATTTATGTCTTTTGTAAAAAAATGTCTCCTGCGGGTCGAGTATAGCGAAGCTTCCGCGAACGTAAACGTTCGTTTGACGATGGCTGACGAAACGGGGGTACGGGCGGATGTGCGGTCGATGCTGGCCGCGAAGCAATCGGAGTGGCACGAATGGCCACTCCGGGTAAGGGGTGTTACTGGAAGAAGTCTTTTACCTTGTCCATCCAGGACTTGGCTTTTGGGTTTTGTCGGTCGGCATTCTCGGAGCCAATACTTTGAAATTCCTCAAGAAGCTCCTTCTGACGATCAGTCAATTTGACCGGCGTTTCGACCAGCACATGGCACATCAGGTCACCCTGAACATGTGAGCGGACATTGCGAATCCCCTTGCCGCGCAGGCGGAAGACCTTGCCGGTCTGGGTCTCGGCGGGCACCTTGATGCGGGCCATGCCGTCCAGTGTCGGGATCTCGATGTCGCCGCCCAGGGCTGCGGTGGCGAAGCTGATGGGCATTTCGCAGTGCAGATCGTCCCCCTCACGCTGGAAGACGGCGTGCGGTTTGATATGGATTTCGACATAGAGGTCGCCTGACGGGCCGCCGTTGATGCCAGGCTCGCCATGACCGCCGTGACGCAGGCGCATGCCTTCGTCGATACCGGCGGGAATCTTCACTTCCAGCGTCTTTTGCTTCTTGACGCGGCCCGCGCCATGGCAGGTGGCGCAGGGGTCGGGAATGTACGAGCCCGAGCCGTGGCATTTCGGGCAGGTCTGCTGGATCGAGAAGAAACCTTGCTGGATGCGCACCTGACCCGCGCCGCCGCAGGTCGGGCAGGGCTTGGCGTGTGAGCCAGCTTTGGCGCCACTGCCGCCGCAGGTGTCGCAGCGTTCCTGGGTGGGAATGCGGATGGTTTTCTCGGCGCCGCGGGCGGCTTCTTCGAGCGAGATTTCGAGGTTGTAGCGCAAATCTGCGCCGCGATAGACGTTGGAGCGTCCGCCGCGACCACCGCCGCCACCACCAAAAATATCGCCAAAGATGTCGCCAAAGGCGTCGCCGAAGCCCTCGAAGCCCTGGCCGCCCGCACCGGCGCCCATGCTCGGATCGACGCCGGCATGGCCGTAGCGGTCGTAGGCGGCACGCTTGTCGGGCTCGGACAGCACCTCGTAGGCTTCTTTCACCTCTTTGAAGTGTTCCTCCGCATCCTTGCTGTCCGGGTTGCGGTCGGGGTGAAACTTCATCGCCAGCTTGCGATAAGCCTTTTTTAGGTCGGCGTCGGAGACGTCACGATTGACGCCGAGAATTTCGTAGAAGTCGCGCTTGGCCATGGTCTTGTATCAGCTCTGTCGTGGAAAGGCCGGACCGCGCTGCACGAGGTGCAGTACGGCCCGGCCGGGTGTTGCGAGGGAGCGAATTACTTCTTCTCGTCCTGCACTTCGGTGAACTCGGCATCGACGACATCGGCGTCTTCGGCCTTGCCACCCTGGGCGCCTTCAGCCGCACCCGCCGCACCGGTTTGGGCCTGTGCGTCGGCGTACATCTTCTCGCCCAGCTTCTGGCTGACCTGACCGAGAGCCTCGGTCTTGGCGACGATGGTGTCCTTGTCGTTGGACTTCATCGCTTCTTCGGCTTCGACAACGGCCGCTTCGATCTGCGCTTTTTCCTCCGCTTCGATCTTGTCGCCGTGCTCGGTCAGCGCTTTCTTGATTGAGTGCACCAGCGTGTCGCAGGCGTTGCGGGCATCGACCAGTTCATGCGCCTTCTTGTCATCTTCGGCGTGCGCCTCGGCGTCGCGCACCATGCGCTCGACTTCCTCGTCGCTCAGGCCGGAGTTGGCCTTGATGGTGATCTTGTTTTCCTTGCCGGTGGCCTTGTCCTTGGCCGACACATGCAGGATGCCGTTGGCGTCGATGTCGAAGGTGACTTCGATCTGCGGCATGCCGCGCGGTGCCGGCGGGATGTCGGACAGGTTGAACTGGCCCAGGCTCTTGTTGCCGACGGCCATCTCGCGCTCACCCTGCAACACATGGATGGTGACTGCGTTCTGGTTGTCTTCGGCCGTCGAGAACACCTGGCTGGCCTTGGTCGGGATGGTGGTGTTCTTCTGGATCAGCTTGGTCATCACGCCGCCCATGGTCTCGATACCGAGGCTCAGCGGGCTGACGTCGAGCAGCAGCACATCCTTGACTTCACCTTGCAGCACGCCACCCTGAATCGAGGCGCCGATGGCGACGGCTTCGTCCGGGTTCACATCGCGGCGGGCTTCCTTGCCGAAGAACTCCTTGACCTTGGCTTGCACCATGGGCATGCGGCTTTGACCGCCGACCAGGATCACGTCGTCGATGTCGGTCACTTTCAGGCCGGCATCCTTGAGCGCCACGCGGCAGGGCTCGATCGTGCGGCTCACCAGCTCTTCGACCAGCGACTCGAACTTGGCGCGGGTGATCTTCACGGCCAGGTGCTTGGGGCCGGAGGCGTCAGCAGTGATGTAGGGCAGGTTGACTTCGGTCTGGCTGCCGGAAGAGAGCTCGATCTTGGCTTTTTCAGCGGCTTCTTTCAGGCGCTGCAGGGCCAGCACGTCTTTCTTCAGATCGACGCCCTGGTCTTTTTGGAACTCGGTGACGATGTAGTCAATGATGCGCTGGTCGAAGTCTTCGCCGCCCAGGAAGGTGTCGCCGTTGGTGGCCAGCACTTCGAACTGGTGCTCGCCGTCGAGGTCGGCGATCTCGATGATCGAGATGTCGAAGGTGCCGCCGCCCAGGTCATACACCGCAATCTTGGAGTCGCCCGGCTTCTTGTCCATGCCGAAAGCGAGCGCGGCTGCGGTCGGCTCGTTGATGATGCGCTTGACGTCCAGACCGGCGATCTTGCCGGCGTCCTTGGTGGCCTGACGCTGGCTGTCGTTGAAGTAGGCCGGCACGGTGATGACCGCTTCGGTGACTTCTTCACCGAGGTAGTCTTCGGCGGTTTTCTTCATCTTGCGCAGCACTTCGGCAGACACCTGCGGCGGGGCGATTTTTTTGCCGCGCACTTCCACCCAGGCGTCGCCGTTGTCGGCCTTGGCGATGGTGTAGGGCATCATCGCGATGTCTTTTTGCACTTCTTTTTCTTCGAAGCGACGGCCGATCAGACGCTTGATGGCGAACAGCGTGTTCTTGGCGTTGGTCACCGCCTGACGCTTGGCCGGGGCGCCGCACAGGATCTCGCCGTCTTCGGCGTAAGCGACGACGGACGGCGTGGTGCGCGCGCCTTCGGAGTTTTCAATGACCTTGGGCTTGCCGCCTTCCATGACGGACACACAGCTGTTGGTGGTGCCCAGGTCGATACCGATGATCTTTCCCATGATGGTTCCTTTAACGAGATGCTTGTCTGGCCGGACCAGGCATCCGGTCCGTTGTTGAATTCAGAAGTGGGGGCGTGGTGCGAAATTTCAACCCGCTTTGGGCGCAGAAACGATCACCAGCGCCGGACGGATCACCCGCTCGTGCAGGCTGTAGCCGCGCTGGAGCACGTTGATGACACGGTTCGGCTCGCCGTCGTCCGGCTGGGCGCTGATCGCCTGGTGCAGGTTGGGGTCGAATTTTTCGCCCATCGGGTCGATGACGGCGAGGCCGGCGCCGTCGAAGGCGGCGGTCAGTTGCTTGAGTGTCAGCTCAACACCATCACGCAGGTTTTCGACCGTGCTGTTCTCGGCGGCGAGGGCGGCCTCAAGGCTGTCCTTGACCGGCAGCATGGCCTGCGCGAATTTTTCGGCGGCAAATTTACTGGCCTTGCCGATGTCTTCCTGCGCGCGGCGACGCACGTTTTCGGTCTCCGCTTTGGCACGCAGCCAGGCGTCGTGATGTTCGCTGGCTTTGAGTTCGGCCTGGCGCAGGGTTTCTTCCAGGCTCGGCATCACGTCGGCTTGCGCGGTGTCCTGGGCAGCTTCAATGGTGTTTTCTGTGGCGTCGGTGTCGGTCGCATTGACGTCGATAACCGGCGTTTGCTCGGGGGCTTCGGGCGTCTGTTTCTCTTGCATGGATCGGTCCTGATGCGGTTTGAGTTGGGCGATGCAGGCCTAACTTGGGGCTGGGTCGCGGATTTCAAGCCGAAAAAGCGAAATTTGTTGTGCCCAGTAATGGTGTGATTTGCATCAAGCCGGGGAGGCGGGGGCATAATGATGCGTATCAAATACGGCCGCGCGTGTGTGCCGTCACGGCTTGGGTGGAGGATTTCAATGAGCGATCTCCCGGCACAGATCGGGAATTTCCGGATCATCAAGGAGCTTGGCAAGGGCGCGACGGCCACCGTCTACCTGGCCGAGAGCCCGGACTATCCGGAGCCGGTGGCCCTGAAGTACATCCGCTTCGAAGACAAGTCCAAGGACGAAGCCAAGTGGAACCGGCGGCTGCTGAAACTGCTCAAGGCGGAGCGGGCGGTCGCCAGTCGACTCAACCATCCGCACATCATCCGTATCTTCGAAGGCGTGGTCGCCCACAAAGAAGCCTATGTGGTGATGGAGTATTTCGCCGGCGAATCGCTCGAGCGCTTCTGTACTTTCGCCCACTTGCTGCCGGTGCATCGAACCATCGGCATCGTATTCAAGTGCTGCATGGCGCTCGACTATGCCTATCGTCAGGGCGTGGTACACCGGGACATCAAGCCGGCAAACATCCTTGTGGATGAAAAGGACAACGTCAAGATCACCGATTTTGGCTTGGCCATGAACATCAACAAGAAGGTGGATACCGATTCGACCTTCATCATGGGCGTCGGCTCGCCGGCCTACATGTCGCCGGAGCAGATCAAGAGCTATCCGCTCAATCAGAAAACCGATCTCTACTCGCTGGGTGTGGTGCTTTTTCACATGCTCACGGGGCGTTTGCCGTTTCGCGCCAAGAATCCCGCGCAATTGATCTACAAGATCATCAATGCCGATCCGCCTGCCGTGACGCAGCTATTGCCGGATCTGCCGGAGCTGATGGATCGCGTGATACGCAAGTCGCTCGAAAAGGATCTGTACTCGCGCTACAAGAACGGCGCCGAGTTTGCCAAGGATCTGTCGGCCGTCCGCTACCAGCTGGTCGATGACAAGCTTCTGCCGCCAGACACCAGTCGCTTCTCGACCTTGCGCAAGCTGAGCTTTTTCACCGAGTTTGACGACATCGATGTCTGGGAAGCGCTACGCATCTCCACCTGGCGCACCGTGAAACCGAATACCACCCTGATTCGCGAGGGCGATCAGGACCAGCGCTTTGGTTTGGTGATTGAAGGCAAGGTCGAGCTGTCGGTGGCCAACAAACGGATCATCGAGTTGGGTGAAGACGAGGTATTCGGTGAAACCGCATTTCTCGATGAACTTGGCCACAAGCACGTGTTCTCGGTGGTGTCGCTGACCGACGCGACTTTCCTTGAGATCAACCCGGCGGCGCTGGCCTTGTCGACTGACGAGAGTCAGGACCTGTTCCGCCGGCGCCTGACAACGACCATGGTCAAGCGCTTGAGCCTGCTCTCGGCGGATGTCGCGAAACACGCCCCGTCGGCCGCCAAAGGCCAGGCGCTGGCCGCGGGTATTGATTTGCAACTGATGGACGACTGAGCCGCGGCTCAGAGGTTTTCACGCGTCCAGGCGGCCAGTCGGGTCGCGTCCATGGCGCCGCTGATGCGCGCGACTTCCCGTCCCCCACGAAACAGCACCAAAGTCGGAATGCTGCGAATGTTGTAGCGGCCGGCGAGCGCCTGTTCATCCTCGGTGTTGACCTTCAGCAGACGGGCTTCGGTCATCAGCGCCTTCGCCGTGGCCTCAAACGCCGGCGCCATCGAGCGACAGGGGCCGCACCAGGGCGCCCAGAAGTCCACCAGCACCGGCAGATCATCGTTGGCCAGATGGCGCTCGAAGACCGGTGCGCCGGTCGGGATGGCTTTGCCTTCGATGAGTGGCTCGCGACACTTACCGCAGCGCGCGCCGTCGCCGAGGCGGTGAGCGGGAACACGATTGACGGCTTGGCAGTGCGGGCAGACGACCTGCGGTGTGTCGGCGGGCATGGGGCGTTCCTGATGATTAGCGATGGCTGATACATGGTGGCCGCTTGTCGGCTTTCAAGACCGTTCTTCCGCTACCGGTAAAGTTTTTCGGTCTGCGGCCGAAAGCGTCCTTATGCCCCACATGAATCCGGGCCGGAGGACGTTCGAGTGAGCCAAAGCAGCGTATATGGCATCAGCCGTGTCGATAATGAAGCGAGCCGCACCCATGGCTGGCTGGTCACGATCCAGCGCCGGGGGGTGATCTACCGGAAGCACTTCAGCGACGGCGTGTTCAGTGGCAAGCGCAAAGCCTTCTCGGCCGCCAAGAGCTATCGGGACGAGGTGATTGCCGCGCATCCGCCCTTGTCGATGCAGGAGTATTCGTCGATCCGAAAAAAGAACAATCGTTCTGGCGTGGTCGGCGTGTGCCGCTACTGCGCCTCGGAAACGCGAGACCTGCCCGAGGACAGGCAGCGCTGGTTCTGGGTGGCGTCGTGGCCCTTGCCGGACGGTCGGCGCAAGCGTGTCAAGTTTTCGGTGAATAAATACGGCGAAGATGGCGCGTTCAAACTGGCGCTCGAGGCGCGCAATGAGGCGCTGAACAAACTCGATGGCGATTTCGACCCGGGTGCCGTGCGTCGGCGGCCGGCGCGCAAATCGCCGTCACACAACGGCGCAGACAAGTCGGCCCGACTCTGATGGTCTGGAAGGGGCCGGGCTGACTCAGCCCCGCCCATCGGGCGGCCAGCGATTGACGCTGACGCGCACCGTTTTGTTGCCGTCCGACAAGGCCATGCTGACTACCCAGGTGAGCAGGCTGTAGACCAGCGCCCCCCAGAATGCCGTGGAAAAATCCGGCACCAGCAATCCTGCGACAAGCCCGGAAACCAGCCAGAACAGCAGCCCGTTGATGACCAGGGTGAAGATGCCCAGGGTCAGCACCGTGATCGGCAGCGTGATCAAGATCAGCACCGGGCGGATCAGGGCGTTGACCAGGCCGAGCAGCAGGGCGCTGATCAGCGCCGTGGTGTAGGACGTCACCTCCAGCCCGTCCACCAACTCGGGCACCAGCATCAAGGCCACCGCATTGAGCGCCCAGCGCGCGATCAGCGTCACATTCACTTCGCGTCTCCGTTCTTGGCGCCCAGGGCGACGGCGCGCGCCTTGCCGATCTGACGATCCGCCGTGCTTCGGCGGGGGTCCGCTTCAAGCCAGTGGCCGGCGTGGCGGATCACCAGTGCGGTGAGCGCATGCATCCAGTCGTTGCGGGTGTTCAGGCAGGGGATGTAGTGGAAGCGCTCGCCGCCGTGGGTGAGGAAGGCCTCCTTGCACTCCATGGCGATCTCTTCGAGCGTTTCAAGGCAGTCCGAGGAGAAGCCGGGGCACATGACGTCGACCGAGCGTACGCCTTGCTTGGGCAGGGCTTCGAGTGTGGGTTGGGTGTAGGGCTTGAGCCACTCGGCCTTGCCGAAGCGTGACTGGAAGGTGAGCATCACGCGCTCGGGCGCGATGTCGAGCGCGTCAGCGAGCAGGCGCGCGGTCTTGTGGCATTCGCAGTGATAGGGGTCGCCTTTGTCGAGCGTGTAGCGCGGCACGCCGTGAAAGCTCAGGATCAGGCGGTCGGCCTGGCCATTTCTGGCCCAGTGCTCGGTCACGCTGGCGGCCAGCGCCGCGATGTAGCCGGGGTCGTCATGGTAGCTGCGAATGAAGCGCAGTTCGGGCAGATTGCGCCAGGCGTGAATACTGCTGGCGACCTCGTCCATCACGCTGCCCACCGTGCTGCCGGCGTATTGCGGGTAGAGCGGCACGACCAGGATGCGGTCGCAGCCCGCAGCGCGCAGCGCATCGAGCCGGTCGGGAATGGACGGCTGGCCGTAACGCATGGCCCAGTCCACTTTCACGTCGTGATGTCCCGCCTCGGTCAGGAAACCGGCCAGCAACTTGGCCTGACGTTCGGTGTACACGCGCAGTGGCGAGCCTTCGTCGGTCCAGATGGAGGCGTACTTTTCGGCAGACTTGGCAGGGCGGGTGTTGAGGATGATCAGGTTGAGGATCGGCCACCACGCCAGCCGGGGGATCTCGACCACGCGAGGGTCGGACAGAAACTGTTTGAGGTAGGGGCGGACGGCGGCTGCGGTGGGTGCCTCGGGCGAGCCGAGGTTGACCAGCAAGACACCAATGCGCGGTGTGCTGCCGTGAGCATGCGTCGGTTCAGGCCGGTAACGGGCCATCAAGATGTCTCCGGAAAAGCGGGTTCAATTGTTTGACGACAGCGCGCTCGAGAGCAGGCGCGCGGTGATGTCGACGATGGGGATGACGCGCTCGTAGGCCATGCGGGTCGGACCGATCACGCCTAGCGAGCCAACCACCTGGCCATCGACTTCGTAAGGTGCGGTGATCACGCTGCATTCGTCGAGCGGCGCGAGCCCCGACTCGCCGCCGATGAAAATCTGCACGCCTTCGGCCCGGTTGGACACGTTGAGCAATTGCAGCAGACCGGTTTTCTGGTCGAACAGCTTGAACAGTTCGCGCAGGCGAACCATGTTGGACGACAGGTCTTCCACGTCGAGCAGATTGGTTTCGCCCGACAGGATGTACTGGGAGGATTCCTCGACCGCTTTCGAGCCGACATCGACCGCCGCGGTCATCAGCTCGGACATGTCTGAATGCAGCTGCTCAAGCTCGGCCTTGAGCCGGATGCGGATGTCTTCGAAGTCGAGGCCAGCGTACTGCTGGTTGAGGTAATTGGCTGCGGTGACCAGCTCCGACGGCGAATATTTGCGGTTGGTGATCAGGATGCGGTTTTGGACATCACCACGCGTGGTGACGATGATCAGCAGAATGCGTGTCTCTGACAGCGACAGAAACTCAATCTGACGAATGCGCACGACCTCCCGTCGCGGCGACACCACCACGCCGGCAAAGTGGGTGAGTTGCGACAGCAGGTTCGACGCCGCGCTGATCAGGCGCTGCGGCTGGTCAGGTTGCAGTTGCTCCTTGAGTTCGAGCATCTGCGCCTTGTGCATGGGCCGGACGGTGAGCAGGTTGTCGACGAACAGGCGGTAGCCGCGCGAGGTCGGAATCCGGCCGGCCGAGGTGTGCGGGCTCGAAATGAAGCCCGCCTCTTCGAGATCCGACATGACATTGCGGATGGTGGCCGGTGACAGCTCCAGCCCGGATTGCTTCGACAGCGCGCGCGATCCAATCGGCTGGCCGTCCGCGATATAGCGTTCGATCAGCGTCTTGAGCAGGATTCTGGAGCGTTCGTCGAGTTCAGCCATAGTGTTCGTAGTCCGGATCGGCCATGGATTTTAAGTAAGTCTGCCACGTGTGCCTAGCGCAGTGTCGGCGGCGTCATGCTTTGCACCGTCGAATCGCCCGGATTCTTGTGGTTTAATCTTTGCCCTATGAATCCTGCGTTCAAGACGATCGCTCTGATCGGCAAATACCAAAGCCCCGATGTGGCCGCCGCCGTGCTGCAAATCGGCGATTTTCTGCGTGCTCGCGGGCTGCATGTGTTGATCGAGCAAGGCACGGCAAGTTCCACCCGTCTCGGTTCGGGCTTTGCCGTGGCGACTTACGAAGAAATCGGCGCTGGCGCCGATCTGGCCGTGGTGCTGGGTGGTGATGGCACGATGCTCAATGCCGCGCGTCGCCTGGCCGCGCATGGTGTGCCATTGGTTGGCGTCAACAAAGGGCGGCTGGGCTTTCTGACGGACATCGCGCGTGAGGTCATGGACGTCAGCCTGGGGGCAATTCTTGACGGCGAAGGCGTTGAGGCCCACCGGTTCATGCTTGATGTGGTCGTCAAGCGTGGGCCCCGTAGCGTGTTTCATACGGTTGCCCTTAACGACGTTGTGGTCAACAAAGGCGACATTGGCCGCATGATTGAATTCGATGTGCGCATCGACGACGAATTTGTCTATACGCAGCGCTCCGACGGCATGATCGTGTCCACCCCGACGGGCTCTACGGCCTACGCGCTGTCAGCCAACGGCCCGATCCTGCATCCCGACATGGTCGGTATCGCGCTCGTGCCCTTGTGTCCGCATACGCTCACGGCGCGCCCGATCACCTTGCCTGATAGCTGCACCATCGATATCACACTGCTCGCGCCGCATGACGCGCGGGTGCACTTCGATGGTCAGGAACGCTTCGATGCACGGGCGGGCGACAGTATTCGTGTGACCCGTTCGCCGCATTACCTCCGCCTCATTCATCCGCCCGGCTACAGCTATTTCGCCATGCTGCGCGAGAAGCTCCACTGGAGCGCCTCGCCGCGCACGCCCTGACACCGGTTTTTTCGTCCCTACGGTCCATCCATGCTGCGTCGTCTTCATATCCGCGATTTCGTCATTGTTGATGCGCTCGAACTGCATTTCGATGCAGGCTTTGGCGCGCTCACCGGCGAGACCGGTGCGGGCAAGTCCATCCTGCTCGACGCGCTCGGCTTGGTGATGGGCGATCGTGCCGAAAGCGGGGTGGTTAGAGCGGGGCAGGCGCGGGCCGAGATGAGTGCCGAATTCGACCTGCCGGTAGCCGACGATCTGATGCAGTGGCTGGACGAGCAAGCCATCGACGTGGATGACGACAGCTTGCTGCTGCGTCGCGTAGTCGACCAGACCGGCCGCTCGCGCGCCTGGATCAACGGTGTGAGTGTCACGCTCACGCAATTGCGCGAGGTCGGCGCCTGGCTGGCCGATATCCACGGGCAGCACGCACACCACGCCTTGCTGCGCGCTGATGCGCAGCGCAATTTGCTTGACACCTACGCAGGCCTCGAAGACCAGGCAAAGGCTGTTGCTGCCGCCTGGCAGCAGTGTCAAAAGGCGCGTCAGGCCTGCCAGCGGGCTGAGGCTGACGCCGCCGGTGTGGCGCAGGAGCGCGAACTGCTCGAATGGCAGGTGAAGGAGCTCGACGCGCTCGATTTCAATGCCGACGCCTGGCGCGAACTCGAAGCCGAACACGCCCGATTGGGTCACGCCACCGGGCTGCTCGAAGGCGTGTCGGCCGCGGTGGATGTGCTGGACGAAGGCGAGCAGCCGCTGATTGGCGAGATCGAGCGCATGGCCGTACGGATTGCCGAACTGGCGGCGATCGACCCAACACTTCAAGAACTGCAAGAGCTTCTCAGCAGTGCGGCCATTCAGGCGGACGAGGCGGTTCATGGCCTGCGGCGCTATCGGGATCGTGTCGAGGCGGACCCCGAACGCCTGGCCGATATTGAAGCCCGTATTGCGGCCGTGACCGACATGGCGCGCAAACACCGGGTTAGCCCCGAGGCTTTGGCGGATGTGCTCGCCGAGCGCCGTGCCCGGCTGGACGCCTTGCTATCGGATGCCGATCCGGTCGCACTGCAAGAGAAAGCCGAGGCCGCGCAGCGCGCCTACGCAACACTGGCGGCCGATTTGAGTACGGCGCGTGCGCCGGTGGCCAAGGCCTTGTCTGAGCAGGTGACTGCCGCGATGCAAACGCTGGCGATGACCGGGGGGCAATTCGACATTGCCTTGCTGCCGATGCCGGAGGGCAGCGCTCACGGCAACGAGAGTGTGGAATTTCAGGTGGCCGCCAACCCCAGTCAGCCGGTGCGGCCTTTGGCCAAAGTGGCGTCCGGCGGCGAGTTGTCGCGTATCGGGCTGGCGATTCAGGTCATTACCAGTCGCGCCGCGGCGGTGCCGACCCTGATTTTTGACGAAGTGGATGTCGGTATTGGCGGTCGGGTGGCCGAGATTGTCGGCCGCATGCTGCGCGAGCTGGGTGTGCAGCGCCAGGTGATGTGCGTGACCCACTTGCCGCAGGTGGCGGCGCAGGCCAACTGGCAGTGGTCCATCGCCAAGACGCAGCGCGATGGCGAAACGGTGAGCACCGTGGCCGTGCTGGATGACGCAGCCCGTATCGATGAGATTGCCCGCATGCTCGGCGGCGTCAACATCACCGACACCACCCGCCAGCACGCCTCGGAAATCCTCGGCCTGACGCCAACCGCCTGAGTCAGTTGAGGGCGGTGATCAGCGCGGTGAGCATGAACCCCGCCGCAGCGACGCGTCGCATGATGTGACCGGGCAGGCGCTGGGCCAGGCGTTCGCCAACCAGCACTGCCGGTATGTTAGCAATCATCATGCCCAGCGTGGTGCCCAGCACGACCCAGGTCAATCCATCAAAGCGTGCGCCCAGCGCCACGGTCGCGAACTGGGTTTTGTCACCAATCTCCGCCACAAAAAACGCCACCAGCGCGATCATGAACACCCGCCACGCGGTGTGCGCGGGCGGGGTGGTGGTGTCGTCCAGCGTGTCGGGGAGAAGCGCCCACAGCCCGAATGCGACAAAGCTGATGACCAGCGCCCACTTCAGCCAGCCCTCCGGCAGCCACTGGGCCAGCCAGGCGCCCGCCGCAGCGGCCAGCGCATGGTTGAGCACGGTGGCGATGAGGATGCCCCAGATGATGGCGCTGCGATGCTTCAATCGCGCGGCCAGCATGAAGGAGAGGAGTTGGGTTTTGTCGCCGATTTCGGCGACAGCGACCAGAGCGGTCGCCGTCAGAAAGGTTTCCAAGTACGCCTGCTTTGATTATTTTTCGTTGTTGTTTCGGTTGGGGCAGTTCTTGCGCAGGCATTCGACGTAGAGATACAGCGCATGCTCTTTCACCGCAAAGCCGCGTTCTTTGGCGACGGCGACCTGGCGTTTTTCGATCTCGGGGTCAAAAAATTCTTCCACCGCGCCGCATTCGACGCACACCAGATGGTCGTGGTGCGCGCCTTCGTTCAGTTCGAACACGGCTTTGCCGGACTCGAAGTGATGGCGTTCGAGCAGCCCGGCCTGCTCGAATTGGGTGAGTACCCGATAGACCGTGGCCAGGCCAATGTCCATGTCGTCATTCATCAACAGACGATAGACATCCTCTGCGGTCAGGTGGCGCTGATCGGTGTGCTGGAACAGTTCGAGGATCTTCAGCCGCGGTAAAGTGGCTTTCAGACCCATGCTCTTGAGGCTCTGCGAATTTGATGGCATGTCGGTGTCGGCCCGCCAGATGTTGGGGAACACGAAAAGTTGGGCGAGACAGTATGATATATTTTTTGTCTTTTCCTGAGAATTCGGGCGTTATTCCACGCCGTTCCTTGAGCAGACCATGCACTCCAAAACCAAATTGATGACCGCAATGGCGGCGGCACTGCTGATCGCCGGCTGCAGCGTGACTGAGTATCTCAGCCCCTATCGCATCGACGTGCGCCAAGGAAACTATGTGACTCAGGACATGGTGTCGCATCTGAAAAAAGGCATGACCCGCGATCAAGTGCGCTTCGCGCTCGGTACGCCCTTGCTGTCGGATGCCTTCCATGCTGACCGCTGGGACTATGTTTATCGCTTTGCGCCCGGCAAAGGTGAAGCGGATCAGCGCGTGCTGACGGTGTTCTTCGAGGGCGATCAACTGGTGCGCGTCGAAGGCGATGTGGTGGCCGGCGATGCCGCTGGGCAACCTGAATCGACCGAGAACCGGATTCGCACGCTGTCCTTGAGTGGCCCGGAGGCGACAGCCGCGGCAGAGGCCTCGACCGACGCACAGGAAGCGAAGAAGTGAGCGCACCTCAGCCAATCAAAATTGCCGTTGCCGGGGGCAGCGGCCGCATGGGCCGGATGCTGATCGAGGCCGTGCAGCAGTCAGACGATCTGGTGCTGGCGTCGGTATTCGACCGCGTCGGCAGCCCGTTCATCGGCCGTGATGCCGGTGAGCTGGTGGCCCAGCCTTGCGGCGTGATCATGACTGACGACGTGGCCGCAGCCATTGCGGCGGCCGATTGTGTCATCGACTTCACCCTGCCGGAAGGCTCGCTCGGGCATCTTGAGGTGGCGCGCCAGCTGGGTAAAGCCATGGTGATCGGCACCACCGGTTTCAATGCCGAGCAAAAAGGCCAGATCCAGCGTGCCGCCGAGCGTATTCCCGTCGTGTTCGCGCCGAACATGGCGGTCGGCGTAAATGCCGTTTTCAAGTTGCTTGAAGTGGCTGCGCGCATTCTCGATCAGGGCTACGACATCGAAGTCATCGAGGCGCATCACCGCTTGAAGGTCGATGCGCCTTCCGGCACCGCGCTGCGCATGGGCGAAATTGTGGCCGCTGAGCTGGGTCGGGATCTTGAGCAATGCGCGATCTACGGTCGTGAAGGCGTGACCGGCAAGCGCAAAGACGAGACCATCGGCTTTTCGACGATCCGCGGTGGTGATGTGGTGGGTGATCACACGGTGCTGTTCGCGGGCATCGGCGAGCGCATCGAGATCACGCACAAATCGGGCAGTCGCATGCCTTACGCGCTGGGCGCCTTGCGCGGCGCGCGTTTCCTGGCCGGGCGAGAGAAGGGATTGTTCGACATGCAGGACGTTCTCGGCCTGCGTTGATGAGGGTGGCGACCTGATGCATCGCACTCAAGTAGCGATGCGTCAGGCCGATAGCGCTTGTGATGGCCCGCTTTTCTGCTTGGGCCGCCATTGTGATCCGGGAAATCTATCCGCGTGGCCTCTCCAGCTTTTCAGGCGCTTCTTGAAGAACATCTTTCGCTGCAGTCGGGCGAAACGGTCGATGCGTGCTTGACGCGTCAGGGCTTCTCGGCCGAACAGGTCGCATTGTTGTCAGCGTTCATGACGGCCTGCGAAAAAAACTGTGCGCTGACCGCCGACCGTTTGGCGGGGGCGCAGGAGCGGCTGGGCCTGGCCTTGCGCAATACCGACATGGGCCTGTGGGAGTGGGATCTTCGTACGGACGCCGTTCAGGTGGATACGAGCTGGCAGCGGATGCTCGGACTTGACGAGGATGAGAGCGTTAGCGATTTCCCCGCCTTCTTTTCGCGAATGAACGCCGACGATGTGGCGAGCTTCCGCGAGGCGCTACTGGCGCACCTGCGGGGCGAAAAACATTCGTTCGAGATCACCTTCCGCGCCCGCGACAGCAAGGATGACTGGCGATGGGTGCAGGGGCGTGGTCGCGCCTTCGAGAAAGGTGCGGACGGGCGCTGGTCGCGCATGCTTGGCACCTACCGAGACGTGACGCAGGAGCACATCGACGCGCAGGCGCTCCGCGAAGCGCGTGACGCCGCCGAAGACGCCAATCGCGCCAAAAGCGAATTTCTGGCCAACATGAGCCATGAAATTCGCACGCCGATGAACGGCATTATCGGCATGACCGAGTTGGCGCTCGATACGCCGCTCGACAGCGAGCAGCGCGAGTACCTCAACAACGTCAAGGCCTCTGGCGACGCGCTGCTGACGATCCTGAACGATATTCTTGATTTCTCGAAAATCGAGGCCGGCAAGATGGGCCTGGAGGCCATCGATTTTTCGATGCGCTCCGTGGTCTCCGATACGGCCAAAACCCTGGCACTGAGGGCGCATCAGCAAGGCCTGGAGCTGGCCTATGAAATCGCCCCGGAAGTGCCCTCGGTGCTGAAGGGTGATCCTGGGCGGATCCGGCAGATCCTTCTCAATCTGGTTGGCAATGCGCTCAAGTTCACGCCGCGCGGACAGGTCATGATCCGCGTGACGCGGGTCGAGCGTGGCGGGGCAGGCACGACGCTTGCCGTGACGGTCAAGGACTCCGGTATCGGGATCCCGCAAACCAAGCTGGCGTCGATCTTTGAGGCCTTCTCCCAAGCGGATACCTCAACCACGCGTAAATTCGGCGGCACCGGCCTCGGGCTGGCGATTTGCCAGCGCCTGGTGAGCTTGATGGGGGGCGTGTTGAGCGCGCAAAGCGAGGAGGGCGCTGGCAGCGAGTTTCGCTTTACGATGTGTTTGCCCGAAGTGGCCGCCGCCACGCAGCCCGATGCCAGCCTGATGCGGGGCCGGCGCGCCCTGATCGCCGACCGCAATTTGGTGCTCGGCCAGATGCTCTCAACGATGCTTGGCCGATGGGGCGTGCGTTGCGAGCTCGTCCAGACGGGCGACGGCATGGCAAAAGCGCTGCAGGTGGCGAGCGATAGCGGCGTGCCCTTTGATTTTGTGATGGCCGATTCCGGCATGGCGTCGCCGGGGGGCTTCGCGCTGGCTGAGCGACTCAAGGGCGAGACGGTCTGGCTCGACCGGATCGTGATGATGCTCACCACACATACCCAGCGGAAGGATCTGGCGCGCTGCAAGGATCTGGGCTTGTCGTCGCGCCTGATCAAGCCGTTTTCCGCCGACGAGGTGTGCGAGGTGCTCTCCGCGGCGTTGAGTGGTCAGAGCACCGTGGGCGAAGAGCTGTTCGAGTTCGACCCGGAGCTGACGCTCACCCAGTTGAGCCACGGCCGGGACGATAGTTGCACGATCTTGCTGGTCGAAGACAACCCGATCAATCAGGCGGTGGCGACCAAGATGCTGGAAAAGGCCGGGCACCGTGTGACCGTGGCCGGCAACGGCCAGGAGGCCATTGAGGCGCTGGAGGCGTGCGAGTTCGATCTGATCCTGATGGACGTGCAGATGCCGGTGATGGGGGGGATCGAAGCGACACAGGCGATCCGCGCGCGCGAGGCGCGGCGAAGCTGGGCGATGGCGGGTCAATGGAAGTCGCTGCCGATCATTGCCATGACGGCACATGCCATGGCGGGCGATCGCCAGCGCTGCCTGGAGGCCGGCATGGACGACTACGTGACCAAACCGATCAAGCCGGCCGATCTGTTCGCGGCCATTGCCCGGGTGTCTGGAGAGGCCGATCTGGAAACGATCGACCCCGATTTGTCCTTGCTGGAAATGTCCACGCGCAGCAGTGGCGTCAGTGTGATGGACCTGGATCAGACCCGGCAATTGCTCGACGGCGATGAAGATGCCTTGAAGCAATTGGTCGATATCTTTTTTGCGGATTTTCCGAGCAGCCTTCAAAAGCTCAAGGCCTCGGCCGGCGCGGGAGACCTGACAGCGCTCGCCGCCATTGCACACACCGTCAAGGGGTCGGTTGGCGTTTTTGGCGCGACACCGTCGCTCGAAGCGGCAGAGGCGGTCGAGCACGCGGCACGGGAAGGCAGTATCGAGCGCGCCCGCGAAGCGCTGCCCGGATTGCTGGATGCCCTGAATCAGCTGGGCAATGCCCTGCGCCGTTCAGTGCTGGCGCGGCCAGCGCGCTGAGGCACCATCTGGGCAAGTGTCGAGCCAGACGTAGCGTCGGCACCGATTTGACAGAGCGGCGAGGCCATTTTTGAGTCCGTGCGTTTTTACCGACGTTGCCGGCGAGGCCGAATTTAGCTAGAATTCGGCGAATTTTCTTGTTGATTGCTGAGCGGGATGGGCCGGCTAGGCTTGTCCCGTTTTTCACGTGTGGAGCAGCGCGCGGTTGCGCTGAAATCCTATCAACGGTTGAACCAGGAGTTTCGTCGTGACTCAATTTCCGCGCGCCATCCTCGTCCTCGCTGACGGGACGGTTTTTAGCGGCAAAGGCATCGGTGCAGTTGGCCAGACCGTGGGCGAGGTTGTTTTCAATACCGCCATGTCGGGCTATCAGGAGATCCTCACCGATCCGAGCTATTCACGGCAGATCGTCACGCTGACTTACCCGCACATCGGTAACACCGGTGTGAACGCCGAGGACGTGGAATCCGGCCGGATCCACGCTGCCGGTCTGGTGATTCGTGACCTGCCTTTGCGCGCCTCCAACTGGCGTATGTCCAAAACACTGGACGCCTACCTTCGTGACGAAGGCGTGGTGGCCATTGCCGATATCGACACGCGTCGTCTGACTCGTGTGTTGCGCGAGAAGGGCGCCCAGGCCGGGTGCATCGTGACCGCGGGCGAAGATGGTGTGATCGACACCCAGGCGGCGCTGGCCGCTGCCCGCGCCTTTCCGGGCCTCGCTGGTATGGATCTGGCGAAGGAAGTCACGGCCGAGGCGACTCAGCAGTGGGCTGAGACCGAGTGGGATCTCGCGGACGGCTACGGCGCGCTCGACGCACCGAAGCACCACGTGGTGGCCTACGATTTCGGCGTCAAGCGCAACATCCTTCGCATGCTCGCGTCGCGCGGCTGCCGCCTGACCGTTGTGCCGGCACAAACGCCTGCCGACGAGGTGCTGGCCATGAATCCGGATGGCGTGTTCCTGTCGAACGGACCGGGCGATCCGGAGCCGTGTGACTACGCCATCAGCGCGATCAAGACCATCGTCGACAAAGGCGTGCCGACTTTTGGCATCTGCCTCGGGCATCAGCTGCTGGCGCTGGCCTCCGGCGGGCGCACAGCAAAGATGAAGTTCGGCCACCACGGTGCCAACCACCCGGTGAAAGACCTGGATTCCGGTCAGGTGATGATCACCAGCCAGAACCACGGCTTTGCGGTTGATGCCGACAGCCTGCCGGCTAATCTGCGCGCCACGCATGTGTCCTTGTTTGACGGCAGTTTGCAGGGCATTGCGCGCACCGATGCACCAGCCTTCAGCTTCCAGGGACACCCCGAGGCGAGCCCCGGCCCGCACGACGTCGCCTACCTGTTCGACCGCTTCATCAAACTGATGGATGCGCGTTAGTGATGTGATCGATCCCGGCACAAGCGGGATCGCCTTCTTTTCGACACATCACATTTACCGAGTTATCGAGGCAAGCACATGCCCAAGCGTACCGACTTAAACACCATCCTGATCATTGGCGCGGGTCCGATCATCATCGGCCAGGCCTGCGAATTCGACTATTCCGGCGCGCAAGCCTGCAAGGCCTTGCGCGAGGAAGGCTATCGCGTGGTGCTGGTGAATTCCAACCCCGCCACGATCATGACCGACCCGGAAACGGCCGACGTCACCTATATCGAGCCGATCACCTGGCAGGTGGTCGAGCGCATCATCGAAAAAGAGCGCCCCGACGCGATCCTGCCGACCATGGGCGGGCAGACCGCGCTGAATTGCGCGCTCGATCTGGCCAAGCACGGCGTGCTCGAAAAGTACAATGTTGAGCTGATCGGCGCCAAGCGCGAGGCCATCGACAAGGCCGAAGATCGCGAGAAGTTCAAGCAGGCGATGACCAAGATCGGTCTCGGCTCGGCGCGCTCGGGTATCGCCCACTCGATTGAAGAGGCTTACCAGGTCCAGGCTGGCATCGGTTTCCCGGTCATCATCCGGCCGTCCTTCACCATGGGGGGCAGCGGCGGCGGTATTGCCTACAACAACGAAGAATTCATCGATATCTGCAAAGGCGGCCTCGAGGCCAGCCCGACCAATGAGCTGCTGATCGAAGAGTCGCTGATCGGCTGGAAAGAGTTCGAGATGGAGGTGGTTCGCGACCATGCGGACAACTGCATCATCGTGTGCTCGATCGAAAACCTTGATCCGATGGGCGTGCACACCGGTGACTCCATCACCGTGGCGCCGGCGCAGACGCTGACCGACAAGGAATACCAGATCCTGCGGAACGCCTCCGTTGCCGTGCTGCGCGAGATCGGCGTTGATACCGGTGGCTCGAACGTACAGTTCGCCATCAACCCCGACGATGGCCGCATGATCGTCATCGAAATGAACCCGCGCGTGTCGCGCTCCTCGGCGCTGGCGTCCAAGGCCACCGGCTTCCCGATCGCCAAGGTCGCGGCCAAGCTGGCCGTTGGTTTTACGCTCGACGAGCTGAAGAACGACATCACCGGCGGCGCCACCCCGGCGTCTTTCGAGCCGTCGATCGACTACGTGGTCACCAAGATCCCGCGTTTTGCATTTGAAAAATTCCCGACCGCCAATGGTCGCCTGACCACCCAGATGAAGTCGGTGGGCGAGGTGATGGCAATCGGTCGCAGCTTCCAGGAATCGTTCCAGAAGGCCCTGCGTGGTCTGGAAGTTGGCGTCTATGGTCTCGATGAGATCGAAGCCGACCAGGACGAGCTCGAGCGCGAACTGGCCTATCCGGGCGCAGAGCGCATCTGGTACGTGGGTCAGGGCTTCCGCGAAGGGATGACGCTGGACGAGGTGTTCAAGCTCACCAAGATCGACCCGTGGTTCCTGGCTCAGATCGAAGACATCGTGCTGACCGAGAAGTCGCTTTCCGGCCGTTCGCTCAAGCGTCTCGACGCCGATCAGATCCGTGCGCTCAAGCGCAAGGGCTTCTCTGATCGCCGCCTCTCCAAACTGCTGGCCACCGACGAAACCGCCGTGCGCCTGCACCGTCATGCCCTCGGCGTGCGCCCGGTGTACAAGCGCGTTGATACCTGCGCCGCAGAGTTCGCGACCTCGACCGCCTACATGTACTCGACCTACGAGGAAGAGTGCGAAGCCGCACCGACCAGTCGTCGCAAGATCATGGTGCTTGGAGGCGGTCCGAACCGCATCGGCCAGGGTATCGAGTTCGACTACTGCTGCGTGCATGCCGCGCTGGCGCTGCGCGAAGACGGCTACGAGACCATCATGGTCAACTGCAACCCGGAGACCGTGTCCACCGACTACGACACCTCCGATCGCCTCTACTTTGAGCCGATCACGCTCGAAGACGTGCTCGAAATCGTGCATATCGAGCAGCCCGAGGGCGTCATCGTCCAGTTCGGCGGCCAGACGCCGCTCAAGCGGGCGCGCGCGCTCGAAGCCAACGGCGTGCCGATCATCGGCACCAGCCCCGACATGATCGACGCCGCAGAAGACCGGGAGCGTTTCCAGAAGCTGCTCAACGACCTCGGCCTGAAGCAGCCGCCCAACCGCACGGCGCGTACGCCGGAAGCGGCGGTGCGTCTGGCGGCCGAAATCGGCTATCCGCTGGTGGTGCGGCCCAGCTATGTGCTCGGTGGCCGCGCGATGGAAATCGTGCACGAGCAGAAAGACCTCGAGCGCTACATGCGCGAGGCCGTCAAGGTCTCCAACGAGTCGCCCGTGCTGCTCGATCGTTTCCTGAATGATGCGACCGAAGTCGACGTCGATGCTTTGTCCGACGGAGATCAGGTGATCATCGGCGGCATCATGGAACACATCGAACAGGCTGGCGTGCACTCCGGTGACTCGGCCTGCTCGCTGCCGCCGTATTCGCTTCCCGCCGACCTGCAGGACGAACTGCGTCGCCAGACCGCGGCCATGGCCAAGGCGCTCAAGGTGTGCGGCCTGATGAACGTTCAGTTCGCCATCCAGGGTGAGGGCGAGGCTGCCGTGGTGTATGTGCTGGAAGTGAACCCGCGCGCATCGCGCACCGTGCCCTTCGTATCCAAGGCTTGCTCACTTCAGCTGGCCAAGATTGCGGCGCGCTGCATGGCCGGGCGTTCGCTGGCCGATCAAGGCATCGTCGGTGAGATCGTACCGCCGTACTTCTCGGTCAAAGAGGCTGTTTTCCCGTTCAATAAATTCCCGGGTGTTGACACCATTCTCGGCCCCGAAATGAAGTCCACCGGCGAAGTGATGGGCGTTGGTCACACCTTTGCCGAAGCCTTCGTCAAGTCGCAGATCGCAGCCGGCGTCAAGCTCCCGCAAGGCGGCACCGCCTTCATCAGCGTCAAGCCGACCGATCGCCCCGCTGCCGTGGATGTGGCGCGTCAATTGCACGACCTGGGTTTTGGTCTGGTGGCAACGCGTGGTACGGCATCGGCCATCGAGGCGGCGGGGATTCCGGTCGCCGCGGTGAACAAGGTCAACGAAGGTCGTCCGCACATTGTGGACATGATCAAGAACAACGAAATCTCGCTGGTCATCAATACGGTCGAAGAGCGTCGTCAGGCAGTGACTGACTCGCGCTCGATTCGTACCAGTGCGCTGGCTGCCAAAGTGACGGTCTATACCACTGCAGAAGGCGCCCGCGCTGCCTGCATGGGCTTGCGTCACCTGAATCAACTGGAGGTGTACGCGCTGCAGGCGCTGCACGCGGAACTGAACTAAGACAATGAACAAGATTCCTTTGACCGTGAACGGAGCCGAACTGCTCCGCCAAGAACTGCATCAACTCAAAACTGTCGAGCGCCCGAGTGTTATCGCGGCGATTGCCGAAGCGCGTTCGCATGGCGATCTGTCGGAGAATGCCGAGTACGATGCCGCCAAAGAGCGCCAGGGATTCGTCGAGGGGCGAATCAAGGAAGTCGAAGGCAAGTTGTCGATGGCGCAGATCATCGATCCGAGCGTGCTCGATGCCGACGGCCGTTGCGTGTTTGGCGCCACCATCGAACTCGAAGACCTTGAGACCGAAAGCGTTGTGACCTACCAGATCGTCGGCGACGATGAGGCCGACATCAAGCTGGGCAAGATTTCGATCAGCTCACCGATCGCGCGTGCCCTGATTGGTAAATACGCCGGCGACGTGGCCGAAGTGCAGGCACCCGGTGGCGTACGCGAGTACGAAATCATCGACGTTCGGTACATCTGAGTCATTCGATGACATTTACCGTCGCCCGCCTGCAGCGCCTGATCCTCACACTTTGGGTCGGTGCGATGTGGGCGGTGGCGTATCTGGTGGTGCCGGTGCTGTTCAGCGCGCTCGACAACCCGGTGTTGGCGGGGTCGCTGGCCGGCAAGTTGTTTGAAAACGTGGCATGGCTCGGGCTGGTGTGTGGCGCCGGCCTGCTCGTTCTGCAGTTTTCACGGGGTCACGCCTCGCCGTTACCGCGCGTTGTGGTGATTTGTATCATCGGCATGGTGGCGCTGGTGTGTGTCGGGCAGTTCGTGATTGACCCGATGATCGCCGCCATCAAGGCCGAAGCCGGTGCGGCGGGCGTCATGGCCGGTGCCCAACAAGATCGCTTTGCCATGTGGCATGGCATCGCCAGCGTGCTCTATCTGTGTCAGAGCCTGCTGGGTGCCTTGGCCGTCTGGCGCGCCGCGGTGCCCGAAGGCACGATCGCGGACGCGTCAGCGCGTTCAGCCACGTGACTGACGACGCGGTGCGCTGGTGCGCGCCGTGCGGGACGCCGGTTTGCCGCGGCTTGCGGTGGTGTCGCGGGTGTAAGCTGTGCGTGCCTTCGGTTTGTCGGCAGACGGGCGGGGGCTGCGTTTCTTGACCTCGACCGCCGGTTTTTCTTCGGCCGGCGCTTCACGCCAGAGTACGAGAATATTGCCGATATGCTGAATGCTGGCGGCGCCGGTCTGCTCGCAAATGTCGGCCATGAGCTGCTCTCGGGCATCGCGGTCTTCACCATAGACGCGGACCTTGATCAGTTCGTGGGCAGCCAGGTTGTGATTGATTTCTGCCAGCACCGAGGGGCTCAACCCGTTGCCCGCAACACTGACCACCGGATTCAGATGGTGGGCGCGGGCGCGAAGAGCACGTCGCTGGACGGGCGTGAGGTCAGTCATGTTGTTGATCCATTTGGGGAAAAGGACGCGATTCTACTCCTATGAAGCGTAGCAAGACCAGCAAGGCGTGGATGCGCGAGCATCTCAACGACACCTATGTACAGCAGGCGCGGGCCGCCGGTTATCGCGCCCGTGCGGCCTACAAGCTGCTTGAGATCGACGAAAAAGACAAACTGATCCGGCCCGGCATGGTCGTGGTCGATCTGGGCGCCGCGCCCGGGTCCTGGAGTCAGGTGGCGGCGCAGAAGGTCGGTGACAACGGGCGGGTGATCGCGCTCGACCTGCTTGAAGTGCTGGGTATGCCGCGTGTGACCTTCATTCAGGGCGATTTTCAGGATCTCGCGGTGCTGCGCCAATTGGAGGCGACACTCGATGGCCGGCCGGTCGATCTTGTTTTATCGGACATGGCCCCCAATGTATCCGGTATCGGTGCGGCGGATCAGGCACGATCGATTGGCCTGTGCGAGTTGGCGCTTGATTTCGCGGTTCAAAACCTGACGCCGGGGGGTAATTTCCTGGTGAAGGTGTTTCAGGGCAGTGGCTTCGATGCGTTCCGGCGCGCCATGCAGGCCGCTTTTCGATCGGTGGTTGTTCGAAAGCCCGCCGCCTCGCGGGACCGCAGTTCCGAAGTCTATTTGTTGGGGCTGGGTGTCAAATCGGCCGATTAGAGGCAGGCAAGTGGTGTTTGTTTTGCCTGCGGGAACGTTCACCCATAGAATGGGTCTGCATCACTAGTGCCCCTGCCGGGCGTTCAAGGAAGTCGCGTTGAATAATCTTTTCAAGAATCTGGCGATCTGGATGGTGATCGGCGTCGTTTTGATGACGGTCTTCAACCAGTTCAATAAACAGCAGCTTTCGCAGAATACGATGGAGTATTCGCAGTTCATGCAGGAAGCGAAAGCCGGCAAGATCACCAAGGTCCTGATCGATGGACGTGTGGTGCGCGCCACGACCCAGGAAGGGCGGAACATCGTCGTCTATACGCCGGGTACGCAAGACCTGTGGATGGTCTCCGACCTGATGCGCTATGGCGTCAATGTCACGGCAGGCAAGCCGGAAGAAGAGCAGTCCTTCCTGGCCAGCATTTTCGTGTCCTGGTTCCCGATGCTGCTGCTGATCGGCGTGTGGATCTTCTTCATGCGGCAGATGCAGGGCGGCGGACGTGGTGGCGCCTTCTCCTTTGGCAAATCGAAAGCGCGGATGCTCGACGAGAGCGCCAATACGGTGAATTTCGCGGATGTGGCCGGCTGCGATGAAGCCAAGGAAGAAGTGTCCGAACTGGTCGACTTCCTGCGTGACCCCTCCAAATTCCAGAAGCTGGGCGGCCGTATTCCGCGTGGCGTGCTGATGGTCGGCTCGCCGGGTACGGGTAAAACGCTGCTCGCCAAGGCGATTGCCGGCGAGGCGAAGGTGCCGTTCTTCAGCATTTCCGGTTCCGACTTCGTCGAGATGTTCGTCGGTGTCGGTGCCGCCCGCGTGCGCGACATGTTCGAGCAGGCCAAGAAGCAGGCGCCGTGCATCATCTTCATCGACGAGATCGACGCGGTCGGCCGTCAGCGTGGCGCTGGCCTGGGCGGCGGCAACGACGAACGCGAACAAACCCTCAACCAGTTGCTGGTCGAAATGGACGGCTTTGAGGGGTCGGCGGGCGTGATCGTCATCGCCGCAACCAACCGTCCCGACGTGCTCGACCCGGCGCTGCTGCGTCCGGGTCGTTTCGACCGTCAGGTGGTCGTACCCCTGCCCGATATTCGTGGCCGCGAGCAGATCCTGCGGGTGCACATGCGCAAGGTGCCGATCGCGCCCGACGTTGAGCCGATGGTGCTGGCGCGCGGCACGCCGGGCTTTGCCGGTGCCGACCTGGCCAACCTGGTCAACGAAGCGGCCTTGTTCGCAGCGCGGGCAAGTAAGCGCCTCGTCGATATGGATGACTTCGAGAACGCCAAAGACAAGATCATGATGGGTGCAGCCCGTCGCTCGGTGGTGATGCCTGAAGAAGAGCGCCGTAATACGGCCTACCACGAGTCAGGTCATGCCGTGGTAGCCAAGCTGCTCGACAAGACCGATCCGGTGCACAAAGTCACGATCATTCCGCGTGGCCGCGCGCTTGGTGTGACCATGCAGTTGCCGGCAGAAGATCGTTACAGCCAGGATCGCGAACGTCTGTTGCAGACCATTGCCGTGCTGTTCGGTGGCCGTATTGCCGAAGAAATCTTCATGAAGCAGATGACCACAGGCGCATCGAACGACTTCCAGCGCGCGACCGACATGGCGCGCCGCATGGTGACGCAGTGGGGCATGTCCGACGTGCTCGGCCCGATGGTGTATGGCGAAGAAGACGGCGAGATTTTCCTCGGCCGTCAGGTCACCACGCACAAGAATGTGTCTGAATCGACGATGCAGAAAGTCGATGCCGAGATTCGTCGCATTCTTGATCAGCAGTACGCGATTGCACGCAAGCTGATCGAGGCCAATTCCGACAAGGTTGAGGCAATGACGCAGGCCTTGCTTGAGTGGGAAACCCTGGACGCCGACCAGCTCGACGACATCATGGACGGCCGCGCGCCGCGTACGCCCAAGCCGGCCTCGATGCCGCCGACCCGACCGGGTGATGATTCACCAGGTGCTGCGCCAACGGCGCCCGCGCCGGCGGCGTGATCGTAGTTGTGTAGAACGAATGGCCGGCCTATGCCGGCCATTTTTCCGTTCATTCTCGATTTTTCGCACTGCCATCAGGACTGACGCATGACTGCTGCTCCGATTCGCTATTCCATTCAGCCCATTGATCTTGCAGGCCATCTGTTTTCAGTGAGTTGCGAGATCAGCGCACCGGCACCGGCGGGGCAGTGTCTGTCTTTGCCCGCCTGGATCCCTGGTAGCTACATGATTCGCGATTTTGCGCGAAACATTGTCAGCATCGCCGCCGAATCGGCGGGGAAACCGCTTGGATTGGAAAAGCGTGACAAACACACCTGGCAGGCTGAGCCGGTGGCTGATGGCGCGGCGCTGCGGATTGTCTATACCGTCTATGCGTGGGACTTGTCGGTACGCACGGCGCACCTGGATCAAACACACGGCTTCTTCAACGGGACGAGTGTCTTTCTGGCCGTTGATGGGCAAACCGATCAACCCTGCCAGGTCGACATCTTGCCGCCACCGGCCGACGCCGTCGGCCACTGGCGCGTTGCCACGGCCATGCGCGAGGCGGTGGGTGTCGACGGGGCGGCGCACCGACATGGTTTTGGATGGTACGAAGCCGACAACTACGACGAATTGATCGACCACCCGGTCGAGATGGGCGATTTTACGCTGGCGAGCTTCGACGCCGGCGGCGTGGTGCACGAGATCGTGCTGACTGGTCGGCACGACTGCGATCTGACGCGGCTGTGCGAAGACTTGGCACAGGTCTGCCAGTGGCAGATCGATCTGTTCGGCGCGCCGCCACCCATGTCGCGTTATGTGTTTTTGACCATGGTGGTGGGTGATGGCTATGGCGGGCTGGAACATCGCGCGTCCACCGCCTTGCTCACGCGTCGCGACGATCTGCCCTTCCATGGCATGGATAAACAGACCGAGGGCTACCAGCGCTTTCTCGGGCTGTGCAGCCATGAGTATTTTCATAGCTGGAACGTCAAGCGTATCCGGCCGGCGGCTTTCATCCCCTACGACTTGTCCCGCGAAACCCACACGCCCTTGCTGTGGTTGTTTGAAGGCTTCACGTCTTACTACGATGATCTGGCGCTGGTGCGCAGCGGGGTGCTGGCGGTTGAGGACTACCTCAATCAGCTGGGCAAGACGATCACTCAGGTGCAACGTGGCGCCGGGCGTCTCAAGCAGAGCGTGGCCGCGTCCTCCTTCGACGCCTGGACCAAGTACTACCGTCAGGACGAGAACGCCGCCAACGCGATCGTCAGTTATTACAGCAAGGGCGCATTGATTGCCTTGGCGCTGGATCTGCAGATCCGGCTGCACAGCGAAGGGGCGCAGAGTCTGGATGATGTGATGCGAGCCTTGTGGCAAGCGCACGGGCAAACCGATGTCGGGGTGACGGAAGAGGCGGTGTTTTCAATCGTCAAAACCGTTGGTGGCGCGACGATCGCCCGCTGGCTGCGCAAATCGGTCAGCGCAGCCGAGGATGTGCCGCTGGCGCGCTGGTTGAAAAAGATTGGCGTGCAGGTGCAGATCGATGTGGCCGGCACCCCATCGCTCGGCGCGCGCCTTGGCGCGACGTCGGGGCCAGCGGTGCTTTCGGTGGTGCATGAAGGTTCAGCCGCGCATCGGGCTGGCTTGTCTGCTGGCGATACTTTGATCGCCATCGATGATCTGAAAGTTTCGGCAGAGACACTGGTGCCGATGTTGGCGCGCCGCGCCGCAGGTAGTGCGGTGCGCATCCATGCCTTCCGCCGCGATGAATTGATGTGTTTTGATGCCGTACTCGACCGTGGCGACGTCTCCACCCGTCTCGCGCTGCTTGAGCGCCCGACCACGCCGGTGCGTCGATTGCGGCGTGCTTGGTTGGGGCGCTAGGCGGTCTTCAGCCGACCCACGGGGCGACAGGCTGAAAGCCGTGTGAAGCCGGAATCAGCGTTTTTTCGATAGCGCGCTGATGGCGCGGCTGAGCCCGTCGAGCGTCAGCGGATACATGCGCTCCTCGCCGACGATATCGCGAATGATGCGGATCGACTGGCGGTACTCCCACAGCCGCTCGGGCTCGGGGTTGAGCCAGGCCGCCGAGGGGTAGGTTTCGAGCAGGCGGCGCAGCCAGTCCGCGCCGGGCTCCTCGTTCATGTACTCAATGGCACCGCCGGGCTGGACGATTTCATACGGGCTCATGGTCGCGTCGCCGACAAAGATCAGTTTGTAATCTGGCCCGTAGGTGTGGATCACGTCCATGGTCGGCGTCCGCTCCGAGTGCCGGCGGTGGCCGTCGCGCCACACGTAGTCGTACACGCAATTGTGGAAGTAGAAATACTCCAGGTGCTTGAACTCGGTCCGGCTGGCGGAGAACAGTTCTTCGCAGACCTTGATGTGGTCGTCCATCGAGCCGCCAACATCGAAAAACATCAGCACTTTTACTGCGTTGTGGCGTTCCGGCCGCATGTGCAGATCCAGCCAGCCGGCGTTGCGGGCGGTGGCGGAGATGGTTTTGTCGAGGTCCAGCTCTTCGACGGCACCCTCGCGGGCAAAGCGTCGCAAGCGGCGCAGTGCGACCTTGATGTTGCGGGTGCCGATCTCGACGCTGTCGTCGAGATTGCGAAACTCGCGCTTCTCCCACACCTTGACGGCCGTGCGATGGCCCGCTGATTCGCCGCCAACGCGAATGCCTTCGGGGTGGTAGCCGTTGTTGCCGAAAGGTGAGGTGCCGCCGGTGCCCACCCACTTGCTGCCGCCCTGGTGGCGTCCCTTTTGCTCTTCGAGGCGCTTGCGGAATTCGTCCATCAAACTGTCCCAGCCGAGTTTTTCGAGGGCCGCTTTTTCTGCGGCGCTCAGATGCTTGGTCGCCAGCGCCTTGAGCCAGTCTTCTGGCAGGTCGACATTGAGACCGGGGATTTCAGTGACACCCGAAAAATAGCTGCCGAAGGCTTTGTCGAAGCGATCGTAGTGGCTCTCGTCCTTGACCAGACAGGTGCGTGAGAACACATAAAAATCGTCGATCGAGTGTCCGCACACACGCTGCGACAGGCCTTCGAGCAAGGTCAGGAACTCCTTGGTGGAGACCGGGAGCTTGTGCTGCCGAAGATGAAGGAAAAACGGGATCAACACGGTGGTGCGCTTCCAGCGGTTTGGCGAGTCATGATGCCGCCCACGACGTCGGCCGTCGAGTGATCAGCGTGCGCGGATTTCGACCAGTTCAAAAATGTCTTCTTCAATTTCGGCGTTGCTTGCGGCCTTGGTTGTGCGCACCATTTTGACATAGCGTTTGGCTTCGGGCGCGTACCACACATCGAAGTGAACCGTTGTCGGTTCAATATCGCGCATGGCGGAGCCGCCGGTCGCCAAGCGGGTGCTCCACACTTCGATGCGAACGGTGTCGAAGCTGCCCGCCGGCACACGTACGCGCTCACGGCCATCGACTTTTGCCACTGTGTTCCAGTCGCCCCAGCGGCCTTCGAGTTTTGGTGTGCTGATGCTGCGCCAGCGCCCGGAATTGGTGGGCGGGTCAAATGCGCCCATCCAGGGGCTGAACTCCCAGCCGATGTCGCCCCAGTCGACCAGTGTCGCTTGCGTACCGGGTGAGCGCCGAAGCACGGCGCGGGCGGGCTTGGGGGCCAGGACGCTCATGTTTTCGTACACCGTGTTGCCGTCCACCCGGTCCGTGGTGAATTGGAGCGTGCGTGCCGGGCTGGTAGGCCACTTGCCGCGGGTGCGGTAGATCCAGGTCTCGCCGGGCTGGGGGTGGGCAGAGACGACCGGCGCCGGCGGCGGTGGTGTCGGGGTCGCGAGGACTTTCTGACGCGTGCTGCCGCCGGGGCCGGTTGCGGTGAGTGTCAGCGTGGCGGGTGCGGACAGTGGCACCTTGATGCAGTTGCGGGCGGTGCTGGGGAGGTCGCCCGGGCGCGGCGTCAGGCGTAGCTGTGTACTGTTCTCGACCCGATAGCAGATGGTGGCGCCATCGGATTCGGCGCGGGCGTCGAGGCTGAGAATGCGCGGTGCGGCGGGCGCGGGGGGCGGTTGGGGCGCCGGAGCAGGCGCGGGTGTCGGCACAGCCACCGGGGCTGACGGTGTGGGCGCAGGCGGCGCCTCTGCCTCGCCGGACAGTTGCCATTGCAGTGGTTCGCCCTCAAGTTGACTGACATGCAGCGCCGCCAGATAGTTGCCGGCTTGAGCGGGAGAGAAGGCCACGGTGTAGCTGCAGCTCCCACCGGCGCGCAGTGAGTCACCACAGGTGTCGACGATGATCCGGAAGCTGCCGTGCGCGTTGTCAGTCAGGGTGCTCTTCAGCGCGGCGGGCGCCTGACCGGTGTTTCGGAGCTTCAGTTCGAGCGTCGCGGTTTTTCCGAGCGCGATGGCGTCGAACCGGGCCTCTTTGTGCTCGGCAACCAGATGTGCCACGGGGGGCGGGGCTTCGGCGGCGGGGGCATTGCGAGCGGGGGCTTCGGCCGCAGGGGGCGCAGAGGCTGGCGTGGCAGGTGGGTGCGGGGTGCCGCGATTGAGCCAGAGCCACGCGCCGACGGCCGCGACGATCAGGGCGGCGAGGGCGCCCCAGCGGCCCCAGTGCTTGGCCGGCGAGGTGGGCGTGGCAGCGGGGGGGGCAGGAATGATGGGCGGTGGGGCGGCGGGTTCGGGGTCCGCCGACGGGGCGGGCGTGGGCGCATCGTTTGCGCCAAGAATCTTTTCGAGCGTGCGGATGAGTTCGCCGGAGGTCGCGTCCCATTGTTTGTGATTGAGCTCAACGGCCTGCCGACGCACCAGGGGGCGGAGGTCTTCGGGCAGCGCCTCGTAGGCCGGCATGGGCGCGCGGTCGAGCAGGACCGGTACAACACGGATGTCGCGCGCCAGCGCGGCACGGGTTTCGAGGCGGATGAAATCGTGCGGGTCGTCGAGCCGCCGTCGGCCGTTGGCGTCGGTGGTCGACAACCATTCATCGCCGATCAGGACTATCAGGACGCGGCAGGACGCAACGGCGTTTTCGATCGCGTCGACGAAGTCCGTGCCAGGCTCAATGCCTTCCACGTCCATGAACACCCGGCCCGCGCCAAAGTGGCCAGCCAGCCGGTCATAGAGGCGGCCGGCGTAGCCGGCCGAATCGTCCCGACGATAGCTTATGAAGATGCCATCCACACTCGCAGCCCTCATGCCTTCGTACTGCAAGCATAGCAGTGGCGCGCTGCCGGTGTGGCGCCGATTAGTCTTCTTCGGCTTCGATGCTGGCGCGCTGGCGCGCCATGTAGGCGCGGTGCAGCCCGGCGATGCAGAGTAGGAAGCCGACGAGCGTGACCAGCCCGAGCAGCATGCCGGCGCTACCGGAGATGATCAGCGGCGGGGGCGTGGGTTGGCTGGCGGCCACATAAATGCCGAAGCCGAAAACCATGAGAATGGGCATCACGGCGGTGCCGATCGCGAAGAGAATGACTTTCATACGGTGTCTCGATAGTGCACAGAAATGGCGTGGGTTAGCGGTTGCGCTTCGCCATGTAGGCGAGGCGTTCGAAGAGGTGGACGTCTTGCTCGTTTTTGAGCAGGGCGCCGTGCAGGGGCGGCAGCACGGATTGGTCGTCGCGGCTATGCAGGGCTTCGGGCGGGAGGTCTTCGGCCATGAGCAGCTTGAGCCAGTCAATCAGCTCGGAGGTGGAGGGCTTCTTCTTGAGGCCGGGAATGCTGCGCAGGCCGAAGAACACCTCCATGGCTTCCTTGAGCAGCGCCGGCTTGATGCCGGGGTAGTGGACGTCGACGATGCGCTGCATGGTGTCGGCGTCGGGAAACTGGATGTAGTGAAAGAAACAGCGACGCAAGAAGGCGTCGGGCAGCTCTTTTTCGTTGTTGGAGGTAATGACGACGATCGGGCGGCGCTTGGCGGCGATGGTCTGCCGTGTTTCATAGACATGGAATTCCATGCGATCGAGCTCACGCAGCAGATCGTTGGGGAACTCGATGTCGGCCTTGTCGATCTCGTCGATCAGCACCACGCAAGGCGTGTCCTGCTCAAAAGCCTGCCACAGCACGCCCTTGACGATGTAGTTGGCGATGTCCTTGACCTTGTCGTCGCCCAGTTGCGAATCGCGCAGGCGTGAGACGGCGTCGTATTCGTATAGACCGTGCTGCGCCTTGGTGGTCGACTTGATGTGCCATTGCAGCAAGGGCAGGCCGAGCGCGGCGGCCACTTCCTCGGCCAGCATGGTCTTGCCGGTGCCGGGTTCGCCCTTGATGAGGAGCGGGCGCTGCAGCGTGATGGCCGCGTTCACTGCCAGTTTCAGGTCGTCTGTGGCGACATAGCTGTCGCTGCCTTCGAATCGCATGGCGTGTCCTGCCGGTTTGGGATCGTCAAAGCGCTGATTATATGCGCCGCACCAGAGCTTGTCAGAATCGAACGAGTGTTTGATTATTTGCTCGCCGAAGACTAAGTTGCTCATGTGCTGGCACCGCGGGGGCCGCCGGTGCGCTCATCAAAAAATAACGACAAGGAGACATTTTATGATCGAAATTCGTCACGTTGGCGCGGCGCTGGTGTTGTCGGCAGCTTGCACCATGGCGAACGCCGGGTGGTCGTCGCTAGTGGTGATTGGCGACAGCCTCTCGGACAACGGCAATGTATCGGCGTTGACCGGCGGTGCGCTTCCACCCCCACCGTATGTGGGCGGCCGGTTCAGCAATGGCCCGGTGGCGGCAGAGTACATGGCCGCCTCGCTGGGGATTGGTTTGCAGGACTTCGCTCACGGCGGCGCCAAGACGGGCGTGGATCTCGTCGGCAATGACAGTTATCTGTGGAGCCTCGGCCTGAACGGCACCGGCATGGGCGCTCAGGTGGGGATGTTCGCGGCGAGTCTCGGCGGCGCAGCGGCGGACGCCAATGCGCTGTACATGGTGTGGGGCGGGCCGAATGATTTCTTTGAGCCGACCATGACACCGGCCATGTCGGCGGCGAATATCGGGTCAGTGATTTCGGGCTTGTATGGCTTGGGGGCACGCAGTTTCTTTGTGCCGAACATGCCGGATCTTGGCCGTACGCCGGAGTTCCTCGGCACGGCGCTGGCCGGCACCATGACCGGGGCGACCCTGGCGTTCAACGCGCTGCTTGACGCCGAGGTCATGAGCCTGGGCCTGGCCTTGCCTGACGCCAGCTTCATTCAGTTCGATACCTTCAATTTTTTCTCTGAGGTGCTGGCGCGGCCCGGGGACTTCGGCATGACGAATGTTACTGGTGCGTGTATCGACAGTTTGGCGTGTCTGACCTCGCCGACGGAGCAAATGACGACCTTGTTCTGGGACGGCGTGCACCCAACGACGACCGCCCATGGACTGCTGGGGCTGGCCTTTGTGCGATCGGTGCCCGAGCCGTCAACGGCGTGGCTGGTGTTTGGCGTGTTAGGCATGTTGGGCTGGGTGCGCGGGCGCAGAAACGCCTGAGCAATGGTGTCGCCGCGTGCGGATCTCGGGCGCGGCGACTCCAGTTTTGCCGGGGTGATGCGGGAAGTTTTTGATTTTTCGTGAGTTTTTGTGCGCCGCAGCGAAACGAGAATGGTTTGCATCGGGCCGAAGCCTGCCCGTAGAATCAGTCCGTCGTTTCCGCACACCCCCCAACCCAACAGAGGAGTCTCCATGAAGGGACGACGTCTCATTATTGCGACTGCCATGGTCGCTGCCTGTGTCCCCGCATGGGCTGTAGAAGGTAACGCCGACGCCGCAAAAGACAAAATATCCATGTGCGTCGGATGTCACGGTATCCCCGGATACCGGACAGCATTTCCCTCGGTGTACCACGTGCCCAAGCTGGGCGGTCAGCATCCGGCCTATATTGTTCAGGCGCTTCAGGCCTACCAGCGCGGGGATCGAGACCATCCGTCCATGCAGGCCATTGCGGCCAGTCTGAGTGAGCAGGACATGGCCGATCTGGCTGCGTATTACGGAGGGGCGAAATGAAGACCAAACGATTGCTGATCGCGGGCTGTCTGGCGGCCTTCATCATGCCGATGTCGGCGCTGGCCGGCAATGTGGCCGCTGGCAAGGAAAAGTCCACGGTGTGTGCGGCCTGTCATGGGCAGACCGGGCAGAGCGTGTCGCCCGATTTTCCCAACTTGGGCGGTCAGCACGCGGACTATTTGTTCCGTGCGATGCTCGACTACAAGGCCGGGCATCGCAAGAACCCGATCATGGCAGCGCAGGTTGAGAGCCTGAGTCGGGAGGACATGGCCGATCTTGCCGCCTACTTTGCCGCGCAGTCGGGGCTCTCGGTCAAACGCTGAAGCCTGCCTCGATCGACACGCCGGTGCTTGCCGTCACGCGAGGCCGGCGCGTTTGCGTACGGCCTCGACATAGGCCGCGCCGTCGGGCGGTTGCCGGTCGCGCTGGGCTTTCCAGATCACTTCACCGAGACATTCGAGCACCTCGTGCAAGGCGTCGTGCCGATCGCCCTTGCGCAGTTGCAGTTGCGCGAAGGCCGGCTTGAGTCCGGGTGGCTGGTTGATCGAGAGCTGCTCCTCGATGGCCAGATGCAGTGACAGGTGCAAAAACGGATTCACCTGGCCGTCTTCCGGCGAGAAGTCATGATCGATGGCGTCCGGATCTTCCAGCAAGGGCTGGTATTCCGGGTGCAGTTGGACAATATCGACCACCATGGATTCGAGCGGCGTGAGGATGTTGCCATCGCGTTGCTTGCGCCAGGCCTCGATGAAGAACTGGCGGGCTTGGTCGCGGCTGGGATCAAACATGGTCTGGGCTTCCGGGTGGCGGGAGATCGGTCTTGTCGCGTGAGTTGCACAGGTCGCGCACCAGGCAGCGGTCGCAGGCCGGCTTGCGTGCGGTGCACACATAGCGGCCGTGCAAAATCAGCCAGTGGTGGGCATCGAGCAAATAGGGCTTGGGCACACGCCGCAACAGCGCAGCTTCGACCGCGTCGACATCTTTGCCGGCGGCCAGACCTGTGCGGTTGGCGAGCCGGAAAATGTGGGTGTCGACGGCCATGGTTGGCTGACGAAAGATGGTGTTCAGCACCACGTTGGCGGTCTTGCGGCCGACGCCGGGTAGGGCGGTTAGCGCGTCGCGATCGGCGGGCACCTCGCCACCATGGCGCTCCAGCAGCAGGTAGGACAGGGCGACGACGTTCTTGGCCTTGTTGCGGAACAGGCCAATGGTCTTGATGTGCTCAGTGACGCCCGCCTCACCCAAAGTAATCATGGCCTCGGGTGTCGGCGCCTCTGCAAACAGTTTGCGGGTGGCAATATTCACCCCCTTGTCGGTGGCTTGTGCCGACAGGACGACAGCCACCAGCAACTGATAGGGCGAGGCGTATTCGAGCTCGGTTTCCGGATTCGGGTTGGCCGCCTGGAATCGCGCGAACATCTCGGCGATGGCAGCCTTGCTCATCGGGCGGGCCATGCCAGGCTCAGCTCTCCGGTACGGCGTCGGCAGGCAGGTCAGGCTTTGCCGGCGCGGCGTGTTTGCGCGCGGTGGCGCGGCTGTTGATCCAGTTGAAGGCGGCGATCAGGCAGCCGAGCGCAAAGAAGGCGCCGGGCGGCAGGATGGCAATCAGGAAACCGGGATAGTCCGCGCCCAGCACCTTGATGGCCGATGCGCCTTCGATGATCAGGTCGATGCCGCCAAACAGCGTGCCGGCGCCGATCAGCTCGCGCATGGTGCCAAGCACCGCCAGCACCAGCAGCAGGCCAACACCTTGAGCGATGCCATCAAAGGTAGAAATCAGCGGATCGTTCTTGGCGGCAAAGGCTTCGATACGTGCGAGCACGATGCAGTTGGTGACGATCAGCGGAATGAAGATGCCGAGCACCAGATACATTTCGTGCAGATAGGCGTTGAACAGTAGATCAACCACGGTCACCAGCGAGGCGATGATCAGGATGAACACCGGGATGCGGATCTCGTAGGGGATGAAGTTGCGCAAGGTGGCGACCGACAGGTTGGCCAGCGCCATCACCACAATGGTCGCAATGCCAAGGCTGACCGCGTTGACCATGGTGGTGCTCACCGCGAGGATGGGGCACAGGCCGAGCAGTTGAACCAGGCCGGGGTTCTGCTTCCACAGGCCATTGATCCAGGTGTCTTTGCTGAAGGCGCTCATGGCTTCGCTCCTGCAGTGACGGCGGCGGTGATTCGCTCGCCGGTTTTTGCGTCGAACAGGCGGTGCTGGTTGGCATCGGCATACGCCAGTGCGCGGGCGGTAGCGGCCACGACGGCACGGGCGCTGATGGTGGCGCCGGCACGGGCGTCGAATTCGCCGCCGTCCTTGCGTACCTTCCAGCGTGCCTTATCCCCGCCATCGAGGGCGCGGCCGACGAACTGGTCGATCCAGGGCTGTGTTTTGTTCTGATCCTTGCGCGGATCGATATAGTCCCCCAGACCCGGTGTTTCTTTGTGGGCGGTGGCGCGCACGCCGGTCAGGCGGCCATCGGCGTCAACCGCCACCACCAGGTCGATGCTGCCACCGTAGCCGTCGGGCGCGCGGGCTTCGACGATCAGCGCGACCGGCTCACCGTTTTTGCGGGCGCGATAGACCACACTGCCTTCTTCAACGCCAAGTGCGACGGGGGCAAGGACAGTGATGGTGTCGGTGAGCAGGCTGTTATCGTAGCGGTCGGGGGCCAGCACCTCGGCAATCAGCTTGCGCTTGACCTCGGCCACGGCGGCGTCGATGTCGGGCTTGGTGTAGCGATAGGTCAGTGCCATCGCGGCGGTGAACAGCGAGGCAAACAGCGTGAGGATCAGCGCGGTGCGGATCGAGGTGCGGGCGGCGGTGTATTCGGTGCTCATGGGCTCATTCTCCCTTGTGGCCGAATACGCGCGGTTGGGTCTTCATGTCGATGAGCGGCACGCACAGGTTCATCAGCAGCACGGCGAAGGCGATGCCGTCAGGGTAGGCGCCAAAGTTGCGGATCAGATAGGTGATCAGCGCGATGCTGGCGGCAAAAATGAGTTTGCCGCGCGGCGTGGTCGCGCCGGAGACCGGATCGGTGACGATGAAGAACGCCGCCAGGAGCGTGCCGCCACTGGCCAGATGAAACATTGGCGAAGCGTAGTGCGTCGGATTGGCCATCCAGAACAGGCCGGAGACGACGATCAGGCCGACGAGGAAGGCCGTGGGCAGATGCCAGGTGATGACGCGGCGCTGGATCAGGAACAGGCCACCGGCCAGGTAACCGAGCCCGATCCACTCCCAACCGCGTCCGCCCAGCGCGCCAAAGGCACCATTGCCCAGAATGCTGTCGACGGCAGCGCCTGAGCGCAGACCGGTGCGTAGCGCATCCAGCGGCGTGGCGCCGGTGACGGCATCGAAACTGGCGCCGCCAATCAATTGCAAATGTGTGGACAGATCCATCCAGCCTGCCGCGGGCCACTGCGACATGGCCGAGGGGTAGGCGACGATCATCAGGCAGTAGGCGGCCATGGCCGGGTTGAACGGGTTCTGCCCGAGGCCGCCGTAGAGCTGCTTGACCGCCACGATGGACAGCACCGTGGCGAGGATCAGGATCCAGGCCGGCAGGATGGTCGGGAAGGTGAGCGCGATCAGCCAGGCGGTGACCACGGCCGAGAGGTCGGACACATACAGCCCGACGGGCTTCTTGCGCAATTTGAGAATCGCGGCCTCGGCACCCACGGCGCTGACGGTGGCGATGAGGATATTGACCACGATGCCGGGGCCGAATTGCCAGACGTACAGCGCAATGGCCGGGAGCAGCGCGACCAGCACCGTGAACATCACCTGCTGCACGCTGGTGGGTTTGCGAACGAAAGGTGAGGTCAGCATCAGTTCGATTCCGGCGCGTCGGCGGCAGTGTCGGTCGCGGCTTTGGCGGCACGGCGTTCATCGGCTTCGGCCACTTGGGCAGCCTGGTCGGGGGTGAGTGCGTCGGTGTTTTTGGGTTCGATGGCGGCTTTCTGGGCTTTGGCGCGTTCGAGTGCCGCGGCGATCAGGGCGCGCTTGGCATCGTCTGGGCCGGCCGGGGCATCGCTGCTTGCGGCTGCAGCCGCCGGGGCATCAGCCGAGCTTGCGGCGAGCTTGGCTTTGGTGGCGGCGGCCTTGGCGGCGAGCTTCTCGGCTTTTTCGCGTTTTTCGCGGGCCTGGCGCTCGTTGCGGAATTCAAAGCGTTCGCGCGCGGCATCGGCCGCACTCTTTTCACGCTCGCGCGCCCAGATCTCGCCCTTGGCAAACCGGTAGTAGTCGACCAACCGGATGTGCGAGGGGCACACGTAGGAGCAGCAGCCGCATTCGATGCAGTCGAAGAGGTGATATTCCTGCGCCTTGCCGAAGTTGCGGGCGCGCGAGAACCAGTACAGTTCGAAGGGTTGCAGCTCGGCCGGGCAGGCCGCGGCGCAGGCGCCGCAGCGGATGCAGTTCATTTCCGGCGGCGGCGGCGGGAACAGCGTCGGCGAGGTGGCGATCAGGCAGTTGGTGGCTTTGGTGGCCGGCACGTCGAGGCGGGGCAGCTCGAAGCCCATCATCGGGCCGCCCATCAGGATGCGGCCGGTGTCGGGCTTGGGCTGACCCAGGGCGAGCAAGGCCTCGACGGGGGTGCCGATGAGGACTTCGAAATTGCCGGGCTTTTCGACGTTGCCGGTGACCGTCATCACGCGCGAGACCAGCGGTTCGCCATGGTTGATAGCGCGATTGACCGCATACGCGGTGCCGACGTTGAAGCACTGCACGCCAAAATCGCCGCCCAGCTTGCCGTGCGGAATCTCGACGCCGGTGAGCACACGGATCAGCTGTTTTTCGCCGCCGGCCGGATAGAGCGAGGGCACGGGAATGACGGTGATGTCGCCGCTCAGACCATGGATGGCCGTGCGCAAGGCTTCGATGGCCTGCGGCTTGTTGTCTTCGACGCCGAAGACGATCTCGCGTGCACCGGTGAGGTGCTTGAGAATGAGCGCGCCGGCCACGATGCCGTCGGCGCGTTCGCGCATGAGGCGGTCGTCACAGGTGATCCAGGGCTCGCACTCGGCGCCGTTGAGGATCAGGGTTTCGATGCCGCCGTCGACGCCGGCCTTGATGTGGCTGGGAAAAGTCGCGCCGCCCAGACCGACGATGCCGTGGTCGCGCAGCCAGGCGAGGGCTTCTTTGGGGCTGGCGGACGCGTAGTCGAGCGTGGGGCGATCAATCCAGCGTTCGTCGCCGTCGGGTTCGATGACCACGCAACGTGTCTGCAAGCCGGAGGCGTGGGCCATGGCGTGGGGTGTGATCTCGACCACGGTGCCCGAGGTGGGCGCATGGACGGCGGTGCTCAGCGGGCTGTCGGGCAGGCCGATGCGCTCGCCCTTGAGCACTTTCTGACCCGGCACGACAATGCACTCGGCGGTCGCGCGCGGGCTTTGGCGCAGCGGCACGATCAGCTGTTTGGGCAGCGGCGCGATCTGGATGGGCGAGCCGGCCGAGGCGTTTTTGTGGGTCTCGGGTTTGATGCCGCCCTTGAAACGGAACAGACCGGCGATCATGCGACGTCCTTGATCTGGATGACCGGGTACTTCCATTTCCAGGTCTTCACGGTTTCTTTCAGCGGCTCCATGGTGATGCAGTCCACCGGACAGGGCGCGATGCACAGCTCGCAGCCGGTGCATTCGGCTTCGACAATGGTGTGCATCTGTTTGGCCGCGCCAACGATGGCATCGACCGGGCAGGCCTGGATGCACAGCGTGCAGCCGATGCAGGTTTGCTCGTCGATGACGGCAACCGATTTGGGCTTCTCGACGCCGTGTTCTTCGTCGAGCGGTTTGAATTCGCGGCCGAGCAGGTCGGCCAGATGTCGGATGCCTTCCTCGCCGCCCGGCGGGCACTGGTTGATGTCGGCCTCGCCGTTGGCGATGGCTTCGGCATAGGGCCGGCAGCCGGGAAAGCCGCACTGGCCGCATTGGGTTTGGGGCAGGATGGCGTCGATGTTGTCGACCAGCGGGTCGCCTTCGACCTTGAAGAAGATGGCGGCAAAGCCGAGCGCAGCGCCGAGCACCAGGGCGATGCCGGTCATGACGAGAATGGCGGTCAGCATGGCTGGGCGTGTTTGGGCACGGGCAATTGGCGGGCTGCGGTCACTGGAAGCGGTCCAGTCCGGCAAAGCCCATGAAGGCGAGGCTCATCAGGCCAGCGGTAATCATGGCGATCGCCGTGCCTTTGAAGGGGCCGGGGATGTCGGCGCCGTCGAGCCGCTCGCGGATACCGGCGAACAGCACCAGCGCCAGCGTGAAGCCGACCGAACTGCCGAAGCCGAAGAGCAGGGATTCGAACAGGTCGTGACGCAGACCCACGTTGAGCAGCGGCACGCCGAGCACCGCACAGTTGGTGGTGATCAGCGGCAGATAGATGCCGAGCACCTGATGCAGCAGCGGGCTGGTCTTGTGGATGACCAGTTCGGTGAGCTGGACGATAGCGGCAATGACGACGATGAACGACAGGGTGCGCAGATACACCAGATCGTTGGGGACCAGCAGGTAGTGGTCGATCAGCCAGCTGGTGCCGCTGCCGAGGGTGAGCACAAAGGTGGTGGCTGCGCCCATGCCAATAGCCGTCTCGAGTTTCTTGGAGACGCCCATGAAGGGGCACAGGCCAAGGATGCGCACCAGCACCACGTTGTTGACCAGAACCGCACCAAGAATCACGAAGAGATAACTGCTCATGCCAAGCCGTTCTTATTGAAGCGGTGGATTATCCCCTGAGCGGAGGTGCCGCTCAACCCCGCTGCGGTTATAGGTATATGCATTCCGATCGCGTCAGTAGTGCCGATCGGTGGCGGCGACGCAGTCGCGGATCAGGCGCGGGCCGTGGTAGATGAGGCCGCTGTAGATCTGCACCAGGGCGGCACCGGCGTCGATTTTTTCGCGCGCGTGCTCGCCATTCAGAATGCCGCCTGCACCAATGATCGGCACTTCGCCGCCGAGTTTGCCCGACAGCGCGCGGATCACGCGGGTGCTGGCGTCGCGCACCGGCCCGCCGGACAGGCCGCCGGTTTCGTCACCGTGGCGCAGGCCCTGGACGGCATCGCGGGCAATGGTGGTGTTGGTGGCGATGACCGCCTCGAAGCGGTGCTTGCGCACGGCGTCGGCGATCTGGGTGATCTGTTCGTCGTCGAGGTCGGGGGCAATCTTGAGTGCCAGCGGCACGAGTTTGCCGTGCTGGTCGGCCAGGCGCTCCTGCGCGGCCTTGAGCGGCCCGAGCAGGGCGTCGAGTTCGGTGGCGCCTTGCAGGGCGCGCAGGTTCTTGGTGTTCGGCGAGGAGATGTTGATCGTGACGTAGCTGGCCAGCGGATAGACCTTGTCGAGGCAGGCGAGGTAGTCATCGACTGCGCGCTCGATCGGCGTGTCGGCGTTTTTACCGATGTTGATGCCCAGCACGCCGCGGTATTTGGCCGCGCGTACATTGGCGATCAGGGCGTCGACGCCATGGTTGTTGAAGCCCATGCGGTTGATGATGCCTTCGACTTCCGGCAGGCGGAACAGGCGGGGCTTGGGGTTGCCCGGCTGGGGGCGCGGCGTGATGGTGCCGATTTCGAGAAAGCCGAAGCCGATGCGCGCCAGACCGTCGATGGCCTCACCGTTCTTGTCCAGCCCGGCGGCCAGGCCGACCCGGTTGGGAAAGGCGATGCCCATCACCTCGGTGGGCACGGCGGGCAGGGGCTCGGCGGGTGGCAGCAGCCGGCCGCCGAGGCGCAGGGCATTCATGCCGAGGCCGTGGGCCTGCTCGGCATCCATCGAGAAGAATACAGATCGGATCAGGTCGTAGAGCATCGGCGGATTTTACTCTACCGCCGCTGCGTTTTGTGCGCCGCGTCAGGCCAAGGTGTCGGGGCTCAGCGTCTGCCATTGCCCGCCGATGCGGCCTTCGAGCGGTTTGAAGTGTGCCTTGTAGGCCATCTTGCGGCTGTCGCGAATCCAGTAGCCCAGATAGAGATAGGGCAGATCCAGTGCCCGGCACACCTCGATCTGCCACAGCACACCCCAGGTGCCATAGCTGGCGCCGGGGATGTTGGGGTCGAAATAGGTGTAGACGCTCGACAGCCCGTCGGTCAGGCGGTCGATGATGCACACCATGCGCAGCACACCCGCGTCACGAAATTCGATCAGGCGGGTGTCGACATGGCTTTGCAGCAGAAAGTGGGCGTACTGCTCGCGGCTGTCCTGATCCATGCCGCCGCCGGCGTGGCGTTGCTCCTGGTAGCGCTTGTAGAGCGCGTAATGTTCGTCGTCAAAGCCCAGCGGGCGTTCGGTGACCGACAAACGGCCGAGCCGTGCGGCGGTGCGCCGCTGGCTGCGGTTGGCGACGAACTGATCGACCGGAATGCGCACCGGCACGCAGGCCTGACATTGATCGCAGTAGGGGCGGTAGGTGAACACGCCGCTGCGGCGAAAGCCATTGCGCACGAGCTCTGAGTAGATCGGCGTGTCGATCACATGATTGGGTGTGGCCACCTGCGAGCGGGCGCGCTCCGCGGGGAGATAGGAGCAGTCGTAGGGCCCGGTGACGTAGAACTGAATCAGCGCGTAGGGGTAGTCCTTTTGCATGGCTTACTCCGGTGTGCGGGTCCAAGTCTGCCCGGTTTCTGACTGCTTTGGCCAATGTTGCGGCTCAGGGGCCGGGCCGATCAGTTGCGACAGCGCCTGGCTGAATGCGGCGCGCGGGATTTCGACCCCGCCCATGTTGCTCAGGTGTGACGTGGTCATCTGGCAGTCAATCAGACCCACACCCCGTTGATCCAGAAATCGCGCCAGATGCGCCAGCGCGACCTTGGAGGCGTCGCTGACCCGCGAGAACATGGATTCGCCAAAAAACGCCTTGTCCAGCGCGATGCCGTACAGTCCGCCCACCAGTTCGTTATCGATGAAGCATTCGACACTGTGGGCGTAGCCCAGTTCATGCAGTCGCAGGTAGGCAGCCTGCATGTGCGCGGTGATCCAGGTGCCGTGGCCGTCGGCGCGCGGTGCGGCGCAGCCGGCCATGACTTGGGCAAAGACGGTATCAAAACGCACTTCGAAGCGATCGCTGCGCAGGGTTTTTGCGAGGGAGCGGGTGATTCGGACCTGGCTGGGCAGTAAGACCATGCGCGGGTCGGGGCTCCACCACATGATCGGCTCGCCTTCGCTGAACCACGGAAAGATGCCGCGGCGATAGGCGGCGAGCAACCAGGCGGGGGTGAGCTGACCACCTGCTGCGAGTAGACCGTTGGGCTCGGCCAGCGCGCGGGTCAGTGGCGGAAAGTCGGGTGCTTCCAGCCAGGGAATCATGGCTGGGTGGCGTGCGTCGGTGGCGGGACCGGCTCATAGAAGGTCACCACATGGTCGACATCAAGGCGAATGCCGATGCGCTCGCCGATGGCATGGTTGTGGTGGCTGGGCACCAGTGACAAGAGCTTGACGCCGTTGTCGAGCTTGAGCGTGTAGAGGATGTCGGCGCCGCGAAAGGCTTTCATCAGCACGGTGGCGGTGTCGGGGCTGGCATCGTCATGCACGATATCGTCGGGGCGCAGCAGCACATCGACCGTGGCGTTGATCGGGCACACGCCGAGCGGGCCGCAATCGAGCGGGGTGTCGCTGCGCAGCGTGCCCAGCGCGATCTCGACCCGGTCGTCGCCAATCACCCGGCCCGGCACCAGCACGCCCTGACCCACAAAATCGGCCACAAAGCGATTGATCGGCCGGTGGTAGAGGTCGTATGGCGTGGCGCGCTGCTGAATGCGGCCGCCGTGCATCAGGGCGATCACGTCGGCCACGGCAAAGGCTTCGTTCTGATCGTGAGTCACCAGAATGGCGGTGGTGCCGGTTTCCTTGAGAATCCGGCGCACTTCCAGCGAGAGGCGCTCGCGCAATTCCACGTCGAGGTTGGAGAAGGGCTCGTCCATCAGCAGCAGGCTGGGCGCCGGCGCCAGGGCCCGTGCCAGTGCAACCCGTTGCTGCTGACCGCCTGAGAGTTCGTGTGGGTAGCGCCTGGCCTGTTGGCCGAGCCCGACCAGATCGAGCAGGGCATCGACCCGCTTTCGCTGGGCGTCGGCGTTCTGTTTGCCGAGGCCGAAGGCGATGTTCTCGCTCACATCGAGATGCGGAAACAGTGCGTAGTCCTGAAACACCATGCCGATGCGCCGACGCTCGGGGGGCAGGTGGGTGTGCACACTGCTGACACATTGCCCGTCAATCAGGATCTCGCCATCGCGTACCCGCTCGAAGCCGGCAATCGCCCGCAGCACGGTGGTCTTGCCGCAACCCGACGGCCCGAGCAGGCAGCCGATCTCGCCTTCGGCCAGCGAGAAATCCAGCCGGTCGACGACCGGCTGTGTTCCGTAGGCGAGTGTGATCTGGCGAACATCGAGAAGCGTCATGGCAGAAAGTTCGGTGGTGTTGCGGGATGAGTGAATGCGATCCATTATAATTTCGTTCCTGCCCGAGGCGCGTCGGCCGTCGGGCTTTTTTCGGGAACAGGATGCATCGTCGTCTGACTCTGCTTGGCCAGTACCCCTGGTTAACGCTTGCCGCGCTAGGCATTGCGGCCTTGGCCGCGGTGCCAATTCTGGCGGTTTTTGCCAGCCTGGCCGATTTCAGTACCCTCGATACGTGGGCGCATCTGGCGTCGACGGTGCTGCCCGACTACATGCTCAACACGGTCATTTTGTGCGTTGGTGTGGGGCTCGGCGTGTCCAGCATTGGCGTGACCACCGCCTGGCTGACCGTGATGCACGACTTCCCCGGTCGCCGTTTCTTCGAGTGGGCGCTCATCTTGCCCCTGGCGGTACCGGCCTACGTGATGGCCTATGTATACACCGACTTCCTGCAGTTCGTCGGCCCCCTGCAGAGCATGCTGCGCGAGTGGTTTGGCTGGCAGTACGGCGACTACTGGTTTCCGGACGTCCGAACCGTCGGTGGCGCGGTGGGCATGTTCGCCTTTGTGTTCTATCCCTATGTTTACATGCTGGCGCGCACCGCGTTTCTCGAGCGCGCCACCGGTGCGATGGAAGCCGGACGCTCGCTCGGCCTCGGCCCGTGGGCCTGTTTTTTTCGGGTGTCCTTGCCCATGGCGCGCCCGGCCATCGTCGCCGGCACCGCGCTGGCGTTGATGGAAACCCTGGCCGACTTCGGTACGGTGTCGTATTTCGGTGTGCAGACCTTCACCACCGGCATCTACCGCGCCTGGTTCTCGCTGGGCGACCGGGCGGCGGCGGCGCAGCTATCGGCGGCGCTGCTGTCGGTCGTGGTGCTGGTGCTGGTGCTCGAACACATCAGTCGTGGTCGGGCACGCTTTAACGACACTTCGCGTCAGCAGCGCCCGCCGCTGGGGCGAAAGCTGTCGCCGCTGGCGGGGGCCATCGCCGCGACCGCGTGTTTTTTGCCCTTGTTGTTTGGCTTCCTGCTGCCGGCCGGCTTGCTGCTTGAGATGGCGCTGACCGAAGGCGATGCACATTTCGGCCCGCGCTTCTTCACGTTGGCGGGCAATAGTTTCATGCTCGCCTCGGTGACCGCGGTGCTCGGTGTGGCACTGGCGATGCTGCTGGCCTACGCCAACCGGCTGTCTCGTGGCCCGTTTACGCGCGGCCTGAACCGCCTGGTCGGGCTCGGTTATGCCGTGCCCGGGACGGTGATTGCGGTGGGGGTGCTGATCCCGGTCACGCAACTAGACAACTGGCTGGCCGGGCAGTTCAAGACGCATTTCGATCTCAGTGTCGGCTTGATGCTCACCGGTGGCATGGTGGCGCTGGTGTATGCCTACCTGACGCGCTTTCTCAGCGTGGCGCTGCATGCCGTCGACACCGGGCTGGGCAAGATCACCCCGTCCATGGATGAAGCCGCGCGCAGCCTGGGCGCGGGTGCCTGGGCCAGTTTGCGGCGGGTGCATATGCCCATGCTTAAAGGTAGCTTGCTGACGGCGGGCTTGATGGTGTTCGTGGATGTGATGAAAGAGCTGCCCGCCACGCTGGTGATGCGCCCCTTCAACCTCGATACGTTGGCAACCCAGGCCTTCAATCTGGCCTCCGACGAGCGATTGGCCGAAGCCTCGACGGCCGCGCTGACGATTGTCGCGGTCGGGCTGGTGCCCGTCATTATTCTGTCGGGTCAGATCGCGCGGCAGCGATTGCGGCGCGCCTAGGGGCAATGAAAATGGGGAGCCGAGGCTCCCCATTTTTTTACTCTCGCTGCCTTACTTGACGTCGGCGGAGGTGCGCAGTTGCAGGATGTGCTGCTCCAGCGTCTGAGCCTGCAGGCGTTGCTTGAGCTGCGGCGAGACCTGATCAAACTCGGGGGCGGCCATCTTGCGGGTGTCGTCCAGCTTGATGATGTGATAGCCGAAGTTGGTCTTGATCGGTGCGGGCGTCATCTTGCCCTTTTCGAGCTTGACCATGGCGTCCGAGAACTGGGGAACGAAGGTGGCGGGGTTGTTCCAGCCCAGATCGCCGCCCTTGTCTTTGGAGCCGGGGTCCTTCGAGTGGGCTTTGGCCAGGTCGTCGAACTTTTCGCCCTTGTTGATCTTGGCGATGATGGCGCGGGCTTCGGCTTCGTCGTCAACCAGGATGTGACGTGCGTGGTACTCGGTGTCGCCCAGACGGCCCTTGATTTCGTCATAGGCCTTGCGTACGTCGGCATCAGTGACCGGGTTCTTGGCCACGAAGTCTTGCAGGTAGGCACGAATCACGACGGCCTTGCGGGCCAGCTCGATCTGGGTGGTGACCTCGGGGGTCTTGTCCAGACCATCTTTCTGGGCAGCCTGGAACAGAATTTCGCGGCGAACCAGTTCTTCGCGCACGGCACCGCGCAGTTGTTCGTTGTCCGGCGTGCCTTTGGCGGTTTGCTCGGTGATCAGTGCGTCGGCGTGTCCCTGGGGGATGGCCGTGCCGTTGACGGTGGCGACCGGGCCGGCAGCGAGGGCGACTTGGGCAGCTGCGCCGGCAATCAGCACGACGAGCAGCTTCTTGGAAAACAGGTTCATGCAGAAATTTCCTTGTTGGCGGGAGTCAGAGTTCTTCGGGTGCGCTGGCGCGAATGGCCAGCGCGTGAATGGCACGCGGCATCAGGTCGCCCAGCGCCGAGTAGATGAGTCGGTGGCGAGCCACGGTGTTTTTACCGGTAAACGCCGCCGAGACGATGTCGACACGGTAGTGGCCGCCGCCGTCGCGGGCGCCAGCGTGGCCGGCATGTTGCGCTGATTCATCGTCGATATGCAATGACATCGGCGCGAGGGCGTCGGTGAGGCGTGTTTCGATCTGGGCCAGCGTGTTGCTCACGGCAGCACCTTCTTGAAGGGTTTGGCGGTGGTGCGCGCAAACACGCCTTCGGTGACATAGGGGTCGGCGGCCATCCAGGCTTCGGCGTCGGCCAGTGAGGCAAATTCGGCGACGATCAGGCTGCCGGAGAAACCCGCGGGGCCGGGGTCGGGCGAGTCGATGGCGGGGCAGGGGCCGGCCAGCAGCAGACGGCCTTCATCCTTGAGTGCATTGAGACGCGCGAGGTGGGCCGCACGCACGGCCAGGCGGGTGTCAAGCGTGCCCGGGGCGTCTTCGCCGATCAGGGCGTAGAACATCATTGTTGGGGTTCCTCTTCAACATGGCGGGACAGGTACATGCCCTGCCCGATGACAAACAGCAGCATTAAACCCATGCCGCCAAACAGTTTGAAATTGACCCAGGTTTCTTCGGTGAAACTGAAAGCGACATACAGGTTCAGCACGCCCATCAGGACAAAGAAGCCCGCCCAGGCGGCGTTGAGACGGCTCCAGATGCGGTCGGGCAAGCTCATTTGCGCTTCGAGAACAGATCGGATCAGATTTTTGCCAAACAGCATGGCCGATGCCAGCAGGGAGATGGCGAATAGCCAGTACACCGCGGTGGGTTTCCATTTGATGAACACCGGGTCGTGGAAGACCAGTGTGGCGCCGCCCAGCAGCGTGACCAGGCCCAGCGTCACCCACAGCATGGTGTCGACTTTCCGGCGACGTAGCTTGAGCCATCCGATCTGGCCGAAGGTGGCGAGAATGGTCACTGCGGTGGCGAGCAGGATGGGCGCTTGCTTGATGCCGATCTCGGTGCCGAGCATGGCAGTGGCCAAGTCGGCCGCGGCCATCTCGTTCATGCCGGCGATTTTGTAGGCCGCGAAGAACAGCAGAACGGGGAGAAGGTCAAAAAGTACTTTCATGGGCGGCGATTATATCGGTTTCGGTCTGGCGCCGTCTGGGCGCAGGGGCTTTGCAAAGTGTTCAGACGCCCTGAAGATCAATCAGTTCCGTCGTTCGACCGCAGGCTTCGTTGGCAGGCAGTGCGGTGTCGATCTGGCGCGGTGGCGGTAATTTGAGATTGGCCATGGTGTCCAGAAAAGCGTCGCGCGAGGTGTTGGCGAGGCGCGGGTTGGTGTCGCGCTCCTGGCCAATGCAGGAGACGCGCTGGCCTTTGTAGTCATGCCCCGGATAGACCAGTGTTTCAGCGGGCAGCGTAAACAGGCGGCCAGTCACGCTGTCGTAGAGGGTGCCAGCGTCGCCGCCCTGGAAGTCGGTGCGACCACACCCTCCGATCAGCAGGGCGTCGCCGGTAAAGATGCGATCGCGCCAGCGGTAGGTCACGCAGCCCGGGGTGTGCCCGGGCGTGGGAATGACGCGAATCAGCTCTTCGCCAAAGGCGATGAGGGTGTTTTCGGTTGCCCGGACGTCGGCACATTCTGCGCCGCCTTCTGCGCTGGTGACCGTGCGCGCGCCGGTGTGTTCCTTGAGCGCGGCGGCGCCGGTGATGTGGTCGGCGTGGACATGGGTTTCGAGCACCCAGCGAAGTTGCAGGCCATGCTCCTGCAGCAGCGACAGGTAACCGCCGACATGTTCGCGCACCGTGTCGATCAGGACGGCGTCGGCCGTGAGCGCGTCGGCTAGCAGATAGGTGTAGGTGCAGCTGTCTTCATCGAAGAGCTGGCGGAATACGATGCTCATGAGATCGACCCTCGAATACGCGAACTCTGATTCTAGCCCGAAGTCATGACAGGCGCGTTGGTCCCCGGCAGGGTGAGGGTGGCAATCAGGCCTCCGTCCGGGTGATTGGACAAGTCAAGCCGTCCGTCGTGCGCGCGGGCAAAGCGGTCGACAATGGCCAGGCCCAGGCCGGCGCCTTGCGGGTTGCTGCGCGCTTCGTCGAGCCGGACGAAAGGGCGCTTGAGGGTTTCGAAGGCCGATTCCGGCACGCCGGGGCCTTGGTCGGTGACGGAGATTTTCCAGTGATCGCCCGCTGAGTGCGTGGAGACGGTGATCGTTTGTGCTTTTCCGCCATAACGCTCTGCGTTGTCGATCAGGTTGCGCAGGGCGCGCCGGAAGGCAATGGGCCGAACACGGATTGCCGCGGCGCTGTCGAGATCGAGCTGGATGTCCAGACCGCGCAATCGATAGGCCTCGGTGATGTCGGAAATCAGTTGGGCAAGTTTGACGGTTTCGGGCGGCTGAGGCTCGCTGCGGCCGTAGTCGACGAACTGGCCGATCACGCGGTCCATTTCTTCGATGTCGCTGACCATGGCCCGCACCTCGTCGTTGGGTGCGCCACTCATCTCGACGCCGAGGCGCAAGCGGGCCAGCGGGGTGCGCAGATCGTGCGAGACGCCGGCGAGAATGATCGCGCGGTCGCTCTCGAGCCGGGCCAGATCGCCGGACATCTGGTTGAAGGCGACCGCGACTTCGGCAATTTCGCCTGGGCCGCCGGCTGGCAGCGGCGGCGGATACTTGCCTTGACCGACCGTGCGTGCGGCCTGCGCAATCAGGCGCAGGGGCCGGCCGATACGGAACACGATCAAATAGGCGCCGAGCAGGGCGATGCCCATGATCACGCCGCCCCAGCCCAGCCATTCGAGTGCGCGGGGCCGTTGAATGCGCTCGCGTGGCAGCATCACCCAGTATTCGTCGGGGTCTTGCGGGTCGAGTCGAAAACTTACCCAGAAACCGGTGAGCCCTTCCCAGCTGCCTGCAAAGCGGGTGCCCGGGCCGAGCTGCCGGCGGATTTCGCTCGTCAGAAGCGTGATCGGGCGGGTGTCCGGCAAGGGCGTCAGTGTGTCGTCGTCCTCGGCCGGATAGACTCGGATGCCTTCGAGCGCGGTGAGATCGATGAGCATTTCGAGGCGACGCGCAGACTCGGCGTTAACCAGGGCGGTGCGGGTCAGATTGACGATGCTGACGACCATCTGAGCCAGGTCGCGCGCGCGGGGTTCTTGTTCGAAATGGCGGACGATCTGTGACCAGGCTGCGAAGGCGAGCACCAGCATGACGGCCAGCAAGGCGAAGGTTTGCCAAAGCAGTGAGCGGGGCAAAAACCATCGCTGCGACGCCGGGGTTGCGGCCGTGTTCGTGCGGGCCGGCCCCTGTTTTTTCTCGCTCGAGCCGTTGTGAACGCGGGAAATGGTGGGATCCCTAGTTGGCGGACTTGGCGCCGTCCGGCACAAAGACGTAGCCGAAGCCCCACACCGTCTGGATGTAACGCGGCTTGCCGGCGTCTTCTTCGACCAGTTTTCGCAGTCGGGATATCTGGACGTCAATGGCGCGATCAAACACGCCGTATTCGCGCCCGCGCGCCAGTTCCATCAGTTTGTCGCGCGACAGCGGCTGGCGCGGGTGTTGCACCAGCACCTTGAGCAGGGAAAACTCGCCCGTGGTGAGGGCGATTTCTTCGCCGTCTCGGGTCAGCGTGCGGGTCGACAAGTCGATGGTGACCGATCCGAAGCTGACGGTTTCGTCGTCCAGCGCGGGGGCGCCCGGCAGTTGCTGGGGCTGGCGGCGCATCACGGCTTGAATGCGGGCCACCAGTTCGCGCGGATTGAAGGGTTTGGGCAGGTAATCGTCAGCGCCCATTTCAAGGCCGAGAATGCGGTCGACATCATCGCCCTTGGCAGTGAGCATGATGATGGGCGTGTTGTTTTCGGCCGAGCGCAAACGCCGGCAGATCGACAGCCCGTCTTCGCCCGGCAGCATCAGGTCGAGCACGATCAGGTCGTAGTGTTCGCGGTGCAGTGCCCGGTCGAGGCCGGCGCTGTCAACGACGGCTTTGACGGCATAGCCTTGTTCGGATAAATAACGTGAAAGCAGGTCACGCAGGCGGGCATCATCGTCGACCACCAATACCCGGCAGCGCTGTTTGGAAGCATTGAGTGTTGTCATGGCGTGAATCGTATCGGCACCCGCGATTCGAAACCAGCGTGGTGGCCCACTTGGCGGGGAAACAAGCGTAACCGTTCGTAAGTTCTACCATTGTGCGCAATATTGCCTTACATGTCGCTTGGTTGCTGGATAAAATCCGGCTATCTAGACAGTGTCGTTCAATGTGTGCCATGTCTCCCATGCCTGATCATTCATTCATGAACCGGTTGCGCCAGTGTTCGTTGTTTGTTGCCGTGTTGGCAATGAGCGGCATCGCGATGGCTCAGAGTGATGACAATGGTATTTCTTCGCGTCAAATACTGAACGACCAGAATCGCGCCTGGCGGGCGGACATCCGTGCGTCCGTGAGCCAGTTCGCGCACATCTCTGCCGATGCTGATCGCCCCGAGCGTCGCCAGTTGAGTGATGCCGAGCGCCTCGAAATGCGGCGCGATATCGACGAGGCCATCCGCAAGGCCTACGGCAAGCGCCAGCGTCAGCGTCCCTGATTGTCCGTGAGGGCGGGCGCCCCCGGTCCTCGACGACTTTCCGTTTTTCCGCCCCGAAGCATGCCGGTTCGTGCCGATCGATGCTGCCCCTTGCCGACGGCGCGGGTACAATCCGGTCTCGATGAAACTCCTCGGCATTGAATCTTCTTGCGAACGCGTCAGCGTCGCCGTCCTGATCGACGACCAGGTCCACCAGCGGTGGGTCGAGGGCGGCGCGACCCCATCGGATCAGATCATTCCCGCGGTGCTCGAGCTGCTGGCCGAGCACGGGCTGTCGCTGTCATCGCTCGACGCCATCGCGCTGGGCGTCGGGCCGGGCGCTTTCACCAGTTTGCGCCTTGGCTGCAGCGTGGCGCAGGGCTTCGCGCTGGCAGCCAATCTGGGCATCGTGCCGGTGTGCAGTCTCGACCTGATTGCCGCCGCGCAGACCGCCGCGCGTGTACTGGTGGCGACCGATGCACGCATGGGCGAAACCTATTTTGCGGCCTATGAACGCGGTGACGCCGGCTATGTCGCGGTGACCGAACCGGCGTGTTTGCCCCCCGAGGCGGTGACGCTGCCCGAGCATGGCGAATGGGCCGGTGTCGGCAGCGCGTTCGGCAGCTACGCGGAAAAACTGCTGCCGAATGAAGCGCGCCTGACGGTGCTGAACGCGATGGCAGTGCCCGAGGCGGGTGCGCTGGTTCGTCTGGCGGCGCAGTCATTGGCGCACACGCCGGCCATGGACGCCGCTCAGGTGGGGCCGCGCTATGTGCGCGACAAGGTTGCGCAGACCGTCGCCGAGCGCCTCGCCCAAGGCGGCAAGGCATGAGTGCGGCGGCGTTCTCGTATCGGCCCATGGCCGAGGACGATCTGGACTGGGTGCTGCGGCACGAGCCGGCGCTTTATCCGTTTCCCTGGACGCGGGGCAATTTCGAAGATTCGCTCAGCGCCGGCTATAGCTGCTGGATCATGGCGGAAGGCGATGTACCCATTGCCTACGCCGTCGTGATGCAAATTGTGGATGAGGCGCACTTGCTCAATTTCAGCGTAGTGCGCTCGGCACAGGGGCGCGGCGTTGGGGCGGCGCTGCTCGACTTTCTGCGCCACGCGTTGCGTCACCGTGGCGTGACCCAGTTTTTTCTCGAAGTCCGCCCCTCCAATCTGGCCGCGCGCGCGGTGTACGAGAAGGCGGGCTTTGCCAGCATCGGTCGTCGCAAGGGCTATTACCCGGCTGAAAATGGTCGGGAAGACGCGCTGGTGATGCGGGTGGCGCCATGAGTGTGCGCGAGTCGATTCTCCGCGAGATGGGCCTGGGGCCGATCTGGCGGCTGCGCGACGCGCCGGAGGCTGAGCTGCCTGAGGTCGAGCTGCCTGAGGTCGAGGTCGACGCGCCCCCCGAACACAGCACGCCCAAGGCCGCGCCCAGCGCTGCACCCGATGCTGCGCCTCGTCGTCTTTCGTCCGAGATGTTGTCGATGGCGAGAGAAGCCAACGCCGCCACGGACGCAACGCCCGCATCCGTGCCGGCGGCGTCGCGTGAGAACACGGCACGTGCTGGCGATCTCGACTGGGACGCGCTGACTCAAACCATCCAGAGCTGCCGCGATTGCAGCTTGTGCGAGCAGCGCACACAAGCCGTGCCAGGCGTCGGCGATCGCCAGGCGGACTGGCTGATTGTGGGCGAAGGCCCGGGCGCAGAAGAAGACGCGCGGGGTGAGCCGTTTGTGGGCAAGGCGGGCAAGCTGCTCGACGCCATGCTCAGCGCGATTGGCCTGGCGCGCGGTGAGAACGTCTATCTCACCAACGCCGTGAAATGCCGTCCGCCCATGAACCGACCGATCGACGCGTCAGAGCTGGCCGCATGCGCGCCGTATCTTGCCCGTCAGATCGCGCTGATCAAGCCGCGGCTGATTGTCGTGCTGGGCCGGCCGGCGGCACAAGCTTTGTTAAATACCGACATTCGTATTGCTTCAGCGCGCGGGCGATGTTTTGATTACCACGGTATCCCGGTGGTGGTGACCTACCACCCGGCCTATTTGCTGCGAAACCCCCTCGACAAAGCCAAAGCCTGGGAAGACCTGTGCTTTGCCCGTCGCCAGATGCGGGATCGCTCATCCGGAAATGGAGACGCTTGATGAAATTCGTTCGCCTGTTGGCCCTTCTTGCCGTGTCAGCCAGCCTGCTGTCGGGCTGTGGCTACAACCAGATTCAGATCAATGACGAGAAGGTGACCGCGGCCTGGGCCGAAGTGCTCAACCAGTACAAGCGTCGCGCCGACCTGATTCCCAATCTGGTGAATGTGGTCAAGGGCTATGCCGACCACGAAAAGGAAGTCCTCACCCAGGTGACCGAGGCCCGCGCGGGCGTGGGCAGCATCAAGGCCACGCCGGAGCTGCTGAACGATCCGGCCGCCATGGCCAACTTCCAACAGGCACAGGCCGGTCTCAGTGGTGCGCTGTCGCGGCTGATGGTGGTCGTCGAGCGTTACCCCGACCTCAAGGCGGACGCCAGCTTCCGCGATTTGCAGGCCCAGCTCGAAGGCACCGAAAACCGTGTGACCGTCGCGCGCAACCGCTTCATCGAATCGGTGCAGACCTACAACATCTCGGTGCGGACCTTCCCGAACAACCTCACCGCCATGGTGATGGGCTATTCGCCCAAAGCCAGTTTCGCGGTTGAGAACCCCGAGGCCATCGCCCAACCGCCCGCGGTCCAGTTCGGTAACGGCAAGCAGTAATGCAGAGGCGAACGGGCGGGCGCGTTGCGCTCGCGCTGTGGCTATGCCTGCTGTGCTTTGCCATGCTGCCGCGCCTTGGTATGGCGCAGGCCTTGCAAGCGATCCCGGCGCTCGAAGCCCGCGTCACCGACCTGACCGATTCACTCACCGGCACCGAGCGCGACACGCTCGAGCAGCGTCTGGCGGCATTTGAACAGACCAAGGGCAGCCAGATTGCGGTACTGATCGTGCCGACCACGCAGCCTGAAGCCATCGAGCAATACAGCATCCGGGTGGTCGATGCCTGGCAACTCGGGCGCGATGACATTGATGACGGCGTGCTGCTGCTGGTCGCCAAGAATGATCGCAAACTGCGCATTGAAGTCGGCCGCGGGCTGGAGGGTGTGATTCCCGACGCCATCGCCAAACGCATCATCGCCGAACGCATTTCACCCGCCTTTCGCGAAGGTCGATTTGCCGATGGCCTCTCCGATGGTGTCGACGCGATTCTGGCGCGCATTCAGGGCGAACCCCTGCCGCCACCCCGTCAAGCCCCCGTCAGCGTGGACGGTGTGCTCGATTTGCTGGTGCAGACGGTCTTTGTCGCGTTCATTGCCGCGCCGATCCTGCGCTCTATCTTTGGTCGCCTCGTGGGGGCTGGCGTTGGCGCGGTGGGCGGTGGGCTCTGGTGGTTTTTGAGCACCAGCGCGCTGACCCTCGGTGGCGTGGGCGCGATCATCGCCGCGCTTGCGGTGATTCTGCTGGGCAGTGGTCGCGGCGGCGGACCCTGGACGACCGGCTCCGGCCACGGTGGCGGCTTCGGCAGTCGTGGCGGCGGTTGGTCGTCGGGCGGCGGTGGCTTTAGCGGCGGCGGCGGTGGATTCAGCGGCGGCGGCGCCTCGGGAGGCTGGTGATGGATTTTAAACGCATGCTTCGCCATCTGATGATTCCGACCTGGCAGGTGAAACGTCGCTTCCCCGAGCCCTTGCTGGCGCAGGTCGAGTCGGCGATTCGCGCCTCTGAATCGGCGCATCGGGGTGAGATCGGTTTTGCCATTGAGGGCGGGCTGGACCTGGCCGATCTGTGGCGTGGCGTCAGCCCACGCCAGCGAGCGCTGGACGCGTTTGCGTCGCTGGGGATCTGGGATACCGAGGAAAATACCGGGGTGCTGGTGTACATCCAGTACGCCGATCACGCGGTCGAGATCGTCGCCGACCGCGGCATTTCCCGGCATGTACCGCCGGAACAATGGCAAGCGATCTGCCGGACACTCGAAGCACGCTTTCGCGAGGGCGACTACGCGACCGGTTGCGCGGCGGCGGTATCAGCCATTGGTGACTTGATCGCCACGCATTTTCCGAAGACCGATGGCAATCCGAACGAACTGCCGAATCGACCGGTGATCTTGTAGCGCGGCCTTGGCGTCAGGCGTAGGGTGGTCAGCTTGCTGCCCACCAAGCGATGCGAGTCGGAAACGATGATGGTGGGCAGCAAAGCTGACCACCCTACGAAACTCCGAGGTCGATGCGGCTCGGCCGGCCGGCAATCAATGCGTCGTCGAATCGTCCAGGTGCGCCACGTCGTCGGAGATGCGCTGATTGGCGTGGTGGGCTTTTTGCACCAGATACATGGTGCCGGCCACGAACAGACCGAACAGGATGATCACGGTGTTGATCGATACGCCCCACATGATCAGCAGGGCGTAGACGCCGGTCATGACCAGAATCGACAGGTTTTCATTGAAGTTCTGCACTGCGATCGAGTGGCCGGCGCCCATCAGGATGTGCCCGCGGTGCTGGAGCAGGGCGTTCATCGGCACAACAAAGAAGCCCGCCAGTCCACCAATCAGAATGAGCAGCACAATGGCGATGGTCTCGTTGGTGACCAGGGTCATCACCAGCACCATCAAACCCATGCCGATCCCCATCGGAATCACCCGCACCGATTTGCGCAGCGTCACATAGCGCGCCGCCAGCACAGCGCCCACCGCCACACCGATGGCGACCACGCCTTGCAGCATGGTGGCGCTGGACAGATCCATCCCCAGTGCGTGCTCGGCCCACTTGTACACAATGAACTGCAGCGTCGCGCCGGCACCCCAGAACAGTGTGGTGACCGCCAGCGAAATCTGGCCGAGCTTGTCGCGCCACAGCAGCTTGAGGCAGTGATTGAAGTCGTGCAGCAGGTAGATCGGGTTCTTCTTGAGCGTCTTGTGGTCGACGCCGGTGTCGGGAATGAACAGATTGAAAATGGCCGCGATCAGGTAGATCACACCGACGATCATCAGCGCTGCCTGGAAGGGGCCATTGCCGAAGGGCAGCGGCAGGCTTTGGAGAAACAGGCTGACATCATCCCGGATCAGCGCGCCACCGATGACCGTGCCGAGGATGATGGCCCCCACGGTGAGCCCTTCGATCCAGCCGTTGGCCACCACCAGCAAGCGGTGGGGCAGGTATTCGGTGAGGATGCCGTATTTGGCGGGTGAGTAGGCCGCGGCGCCGAGTCCGACCACGGCGTAGGCAAACAGCGGATGGGCACCGAGCACCATCATGGCGCAGCCGCCGATCTTGATGGTGTTGGCGACGAGCATGACCCGCCACTTGGGCATGGAGTCAGCAAAGGCACCCACAAAGGCGGCCAGAGCGACGTATGAGACGGTGAAGAACAGCTTGAGTAGCGGTTCGTATTCCTGCGGTGCCTGCATGTCGCGGAGCAGGCCGATGGACGCAATCAACAGTGCATTGTCGGCCAGCGCCGAAAAAAACTGTGCCGCCATGATGATATAGAAGCCGCGATTCATCGTTTTATTTTGGCGGGGCGCAGGATTGACGAAGGTCGGTTTATACCATGACCGCGGTGACGGCGTGACCGGGTCAGATCAAGGCTGTGACGAATCGGGCATGGCAGAGCAGCGAGGCCGAATCTGTGGTGAAATGCGGATGTCAATAAACGCGGTTTATCAATCATGGCCGATCGTCGCCTGCAAGTTTTCAATGCCGTTGTGAAACACGGCTCCTTCACCCGCGCCGCGGAGCGTCTTTTCATGACGCAACCCGCGGTGACCTTCCAGATCAAGCAGCTCGAAGAGCACTTCAATACCCGCTTGCTCGAGCGCGGTCACGGCTACGCGACGCTGACGCCGGCCGGCGAAATCGTGCACAACTACGCCGAAAAAATCCTCGGCCTCAATGAAGAGATGGAATCCCGCGTGGCGGAGCTGACCGACGAGTTGTCCGGCACGCTCAATATCGGCACCAGCACCACCATTGCCGCCTACTGGCTGCCGAAAATTCTCGAAGGCTTCAAGCGCCAGTTTCCGCGCGTGATTCCGCGCGTCAGCGTCGGCAACTCCAGCACGGTGGCAGGGCGAGTGGCCAACCGCGATCTCGACCTCGGGCTGATCGAAATCGTCACTGATGATCCGTCGCTCGAGCGACGAGGTGCCGCGCAGGACGAGCTGATGGTCATCTGCAGCCCAAACCATCCGCTCGCCCGCGAGACCTCGCTGACGGCCTCCCAGTTGCTGCCGCATCCCTTCATTACGCGCGAACCGGGCAACGCCATCCGCGACCTGGCCGACCAATACTTTGAAGCCGCAGGCATCGCTATGGAAGAGGTGAGTATTGCTGCCGAGTTGGGCTCGCTGGCCGCGGTCAAACAGCTCGCTGCCGAAGGTTTTGGTTTCGGTATCGCCTCGCATGCTGCCATTCAGCGTGACATCGGTGACGGCCGTATTGCCGCCGTGCCGCTGGTGCCCAAGCTCTACACGCCGCTGGAAGTCATCTTCCCCAAAGACAAATTCCGTTCGCGCCTGATCACCACTTTTGCCGAATTCGCCGCCGAGCAACTCGCCGCCGGCGCGCAACGCTAAACATGGCCACCAAAGCAAAATCACGCAGCAGCTTCGTCTGCAACGAGTGCGGCGGCAGTACCCCGCGCTGGCAGGGGCAGTGTCCGCACTGCGGCCAGTGGAACACCATCGTCGAGACCGTCGCCGAATCGAGCAGCGGCCCGAACCGCTTCGCTGCGCTGGCCGGCACCACCAGCGGCTTGCGTGCGTTATCAGAGATCGAACCGCGCGAAGAGCCGCGCATCGCCACCGGCATCGGCGAGTTCGATCGCGTGCTCGGCGGCGGGCTGGTGGCGGGCGGGGTGGTGCTGATCGGCGGCGACCCCGGCATCGGAAAATCCACGCTCTTGCTGCAGGCCTTGGCCGTGCTCGCGCCGCATCACAAAGTGATTTACGTGAGCGGTGAAGAATCCGCCGATCAGGTCGCCCTGCGCGCCCAGCGCCTGCAACTGCCCACCGAAGGCCTGCAGTTACTGCCCGAGATCGGCCTCGAAGCCATCCTCGGCACGCTCGCCGCCGCCCGCCCGCGCATCGCCGTCATCGACTCGATCCAGACGCTGTACTCCGACGCCTACAGCTCCGCCCCCGGCTCGGTCACCCAAGTGCGCGAATGCGCCGCTCAGCTCACCCGCTTCGCCAAACAGAGCGGCACCAGCCTCATCCTTGTGGGGCATGTCACCAAAGACGGCAGCCTCGCCGGCCCGCGCGTGCTCGAACACATGGTCGACACCGTGCTCTATTTCGAAGGCGACACCCACTCCAGCTTCCGCTTGGTGCGCGCCTTCAAGAACCGCTTCGGCGCGGTCAACGAACTTGGCGTCTTCGCCATGACCGACCGCGGCCTGCGCCCGGTCTCCAACCCCTCGGCCATTTTCCTCTCCCAGCACAGCCAGCCCGTCGCCGGCGCCTGTGTGCTGGTCACGCAAGAAGGCACGCGCCCGCTGCTGGTTGAAGTGCAAGCCCTGGTCGACAACAGCCACGCGCCCAGCCCGCGCCGTCTGAGTGTTGGCCTGGAGCAAAACCGCCTCGCCATGCTCCTCGCCGTTGCCCATCGCCACGCTGGCATCCAGTGCGCCGACCAGGACGTGTTCGTCAACGCCGTCGGCGGTGTCAAGATCACCGAGCCCGCCGCCGACCTCGCGGTGCTGCTGGCCATCGTCTCCTCACTCAAGAACAAACCGCTCCCCGCCCAACTCGCCGTCTTCGGCGAAGTCGGCCTCGCCGGCGAAATCCGCCCCGCACCGCGCGGGCAAGAGCGCCTCAAGGAAGCCGCCAAACTCGGTTTTACCCACGCCATCGTGCCCAAGGCTAATGCGCCGAAAGGCGGGGTGAAGGGGATCGAGGTGATTGCGGTGGATCGGGTCGAGGAGGCGATTTCTCGGGTGTCGGGGCTCGGGTAGACGAAGGTGACAATGTATTTGGAACGTATCCGGTTGGATCGCGTGTTTGATGTTCAATTAATCCAGCATGGCAGGGGCGCTCGCCTGCGGACGTTGTTTTCCTTCGAGTCCGGCCCGACGCGCCAGTTTGGCGTGTCAGTGGAAGGGCAGCCCGCGATGGCTGACGGCATGGAAATCGTTGCTGCCATGCGGCGGCATGGCGACTGGCAGAGTCTGGTTGCCTTTCTGAACTGTCGGAGCCTTGAGTTTGCCGGTAGATCACCGCGTCAAGAGGCGTTGCTTTGCGCAATGCTGATCGCGTTGTTTCTAGTCTCGCTTTTGCTGCGGGACGGCTGGGGTCTTACTGTCTTGCGCTTGGTTTCCGGGATTGGTGTGCTGATGTTCGGCTGGAGCGGATTCAAGGCGTATCGGCTTCGTCAGACGCTTCGAAGGTTTAGGACTTCAGTGCCTGACTGATGCTGGTGTGCTGCCACTCGAAGGAAGCGTAGCCCGGATGCAGGCCTGCAAGGCCGGAATCTGGGGACAACGGTTGAACGAGGCACCGCTCCCGGATTTCGCTTCGCTGCATCCGGGCTACGAATCGCCGTTAATCGGCCGCGGCGTCCGGATCAAACCGGACACCGCGGCTGCGTCGTTTTATTTCTCCACAAACGCCCGTTCAATCACGTAGTCGCCGGTTTCTCCGGTGCGTGGCGAGATATCGAAGCCCAGGCGGTCGAGCATCTTGCTGCAGTCGTCGAGCATGGCGGGGCTGCCGCAGATCATGGCGCGGTCGACGGCCGGGTCGATGATCGGCAGGCCGGTGTCGGTGAAAAGCTTGCCGGAGGGGATCACCTCGGTGATGCGGCCGTTGTTGCGGAAGGGCTCGCGGGTGACGGTGGGGTAGTACACCAGTTGTTCGCGCACCGCGTCGCCGATGAATTCGTTGGCTGGCAGCGTTTTCTCGATGAAGTCGCTGTAGGCCAGTTCAGAGGTCCAGCGCACGCCGTGCAGCAGCACCACCTTTTCGAAGCGCTCGTAGGTTTCCGGGTCCTGGATCACGCTCATGAACGGGGCCAGACCGGTGCCGGTGGACAGCAGATACAGGTTGCGACCGGGGCGCAGGTCGCGCAGCACCAGGGTGCCGGTGGGCTTGCGGCTGACCACGATGGGGTCGCCGGGCTGCAGGTGTTGCAGGCGCGAGGTGAGCGGGCCGTCGGGCACCTTGATGCTGAAGAACTCGAGGTGCTCTTCATAGTTGGGGCTGGCGATGCTGTAGGCGCGGATCAGCGGGCGGGATTCGGTTTCGAGGCCGATCATGACGAACTGGCCGTTCTCGAAGCGCAGGCCGCGGTCGCGGGTGGTGCGGAAGCTGAACAGGTTCTCGTTCCAGTGATGGACGCTGAGGACGCGTTCGGTGGCCAGGTTGCTCATGTTTTTACTCCAGACACGTTGGGTTGATGTGACTTTACGGTGGTGTTTATGTTCGATAAAGCGAATAATTTGGATGAATGTGTTCGATTGAGTCGATATGAAAATCACGCTCCGTCAGTTGCAGGTGTTTTTAGAGGTGGCCCGGGCCGACAGCGTGTCGCGCGCGGCCGTGCGGCTGTCGATGTCGCAGTCGGCCGTCAGCTCGGCGCTCGGTGAGCTGGAGCGGCAGTTCGATACCTTGCTGTTCGACCGCGTCGGCCGGGTGTTGCGGCTGAACACCATGGGTGAGCAGTTGGTGCCGCAGGTGGCCGATCTGCTCGATCGCAGCCAGGCGATTGAAGATGTGCTGGCAGGGCGGCAGGGCTACGGCCGGCTGCGCATCGGGGCGACGCTGACGATCGGTAACTATCTTGCGACGCTGCTGGTGGCGCGTTTCTTACAGAATCACCCAGACAGCCGGGTGGATCTGAAGGTGCACAACACGGCCTCAATCATCGAGCGTCTGGCCGCTTTTGAACTCGATCTGGGCTTGATCGAGGGCACGTGTAGCCATCCGGATCTCGAGGTAGAGACTTGGGTGGCGGATGAATTGGCGGTGTTCTGCGCGCCGACGCACCCCTTGGCGGGGCGTGGTGATCTGAGCCTGGATGACCTGCGGGATGTGGAGTGGATCGTGCGCGAGGCGGGCAGCGGCACGCGGGCGACCTTTGAGCAGGCCTTTCGTCGCGCCCCGCATTCGCCGCGGGTGCGCTTGTCGCTGGAGCACACGGAGGCGATCAAACGGGCCGTTGAGTTCGGTTTGGGCGTGGGCTGTTTGTCTCGACTGGCGCTACGCGACGCCTTCCGTCGGGGCTCGCTGGTGCCGCTGGCGGTGCCGGATCTGGACTTGATGCGTAGCTTTCAGTTTGTGTGGCATCGGCAGAAATACCAGAGCGCGGGTATGCGCGAATTTCTGGCCCTGTGCCGCGCCATGACGGCGAATGCCGGGCGTAGCGACGCGATCGACATCCCCTTTGTGCCATAGCGCATTGTTGTTTCATCCGTGGCTGGGGTGCGAATACGGCCCGTTTTGGCGATAGAATCGACTCGGGAGCGCACTGCCAGGGAGGGTCAGTGATCGAGTCTCAGTGGATCCGACAGCCGGTGTTGGCCATGGTCTATGCGTTGGCCGGCGTCTTGGCGAGCATGTTCCCCGGACCGGTGGCCGGCGAACTCACCATTGCCTTCCCCGCTGTCGTGGCCTTGCTCGGCTGGCTGGCCTGCGGCCCCTGGGCGCTTATCGGCGTGTCCGTCGGCGCGCTGTTTTTTGGCATGATCAGCGACCCGTTGCTCGGCTCGCTGCCTCGCTCGGACGCCTTTGTGGGCGCGCTGTTCGGGCTTGTTGGCGCCAATGTTCAGGCCCTGCTCGGGGCGGTATTGACCCGACGTTTCGTGCCCGGCTGGAAACAGCTCACCCATGTATTCGATGCACTGCGCGTGTTCTTTTTCGCCGGCGCACTGGCCGCCTTGCCGTGGGCGGTGCTTCGCCTTGCGCTGCGCTATTTGGGCGATTTTCCGCTGTTTGTGAGTCCCGCCGCCGCGTTTGGCGCGGCCTGGTTGTCGCAAGTGCTTGCGGTGATCGCCGTGTTGCCGATCGTGCTCAGCCTGAGCTGGCGCGGCGATGCGCCGTTGCGCACGCGCTTGGCGTCGCTGGTGATTCCGGCCGGCGCGGTGCTGCTCGCGGTGCTGGCTTTGTATCGCGTGGCCTTTGATGTAGAGCACCAGCGGCAAGCCGCGCGATTCGAGGCCGTGGGGGCCGCGATCAGCCACCGGTTTCAGGATCGCGTGGGCGAGGTCATGGCTGCGCTCGACGGAGTGGATCGTTTTCTCGAAGTGGATGCGACGCCGACACGGCGTACTTTCCATCGCTTGGCCGACGCCGCCGTGCAACGCGCGCCGGGACTGGTGGCCTTGCAATGGGTGCCGCAAGTGGCGGGTCAGGACAGGCGGACTTACGAGACCTTGGCCGAGGCCGACGGGTTGGCAGGGTTTGTATTTCGTGAGTATGAGGTGGGGGGCAGTGTGACGCCGGCGCGTGCGCGCGAGGTGCATTTCCCGGTGTATTTCTCGGTGCCCCGGCAGCGCAGTCCCTATCGTCTTGGCGTGGATCTGGCCTCGATTCCGACGCTTGAGCATGCCATCTCGAAAGCACCCGACGCCGGGCTGCGTGTGCTTGGCCCCGTGGCCATGCCGGTTTCAAGCAATGCGCGCGTGGCGGAAGAAGTCATGTTGCTGATGTCGCCCGTTTTCCAGGACACCGGCGCGGCGGGCGGCCCGGTGTTTGGGGGCTTGATCGTGGGCGTGCTGGGTTTGACGCCTTTGATGACATCGGTGGTGGCCGATTTTGATCTGACCGGTCTGTTCGTGTCCTTGTCGGACGCCAGCGACGGTGCGGGCAATGGCCGCTTGTATCCAGCGGCACTGCGACCGGTCAGCGATGGCTTTGTCTTGACCGACACCATTGCCGTCGGCGACCGGGTATGGCAACTGCGCCTGGCCTCCGATGCCAGGTTTGATGCGGCCGATGGCCTGCCTTTGCTGTGGATCGCTATGATCGGCAGCGCGATTTTTTTCGCACTGCTGCATGGTTTTTTGCTGACGGTCAGTGGCCAGCGCGTCGAAGTGGCCCGCCAGATTGGTGAAGCCACGGCCAGACTCACGCGAGAGGTCGAAGAGCGGCGGCGCATTGAAGCCATCCTGCGTCAGAGCGATGCCCGAATGAGCGGGGTTTTTCAGGCGGTGGTCGATGGCATCGTGATTATCGACGAGTCTGGCGTGATCGATTCGGCCAATCCGGCGGTCACCGGGATTTTCGGCTGGACGCCGCTGGAGCTCGTTGGCCGGAATGTCAGCATGTTGATGCCGGAACCTTTTCAGAGCGCACACGACGGCTACCTCGACACCTATCGGCGCACCGGGCGCAAAAATACCATTGGTTTTCATCGCACGGTTGAAGGCTTGAGGAAGGATGGCAGCCGGTTTCCTGTCGAGCTCACCGTGTCCGAGCTGGTGCTCGCCGATCGCAAGCTGTTTGTCGGCTTGTTGCGCGACATCACCGATCGCGTGGCGTCGGCAGAACAGGCGCGGCAGTTCAATGAGCAGCTTCAGGACATGGTCGGCGCGCTCGAGCGTCGTGACGGCGAACTGACTGAGCTGAACCGAATCAATGAGCAGTTGATGGCCTGCAATGACCGCAATGAGGCGGCCGAGGTGGTGCGCCTGGCGATGGCGCGCATCTTTTCGGGGACCTCGGGGCGCATCGTGGCGCATGTGCCTGGTCAGCGCGATGGTCATTTGGCGGACTGGGTGAGCTGGGGCGATGCCGCCGATATGGCCAGTCTGGTGCATCCCAACGAGTGCTGGGCCGTTCGGCAGGGTCGCAGCTACGAAGTAGTGGCGACCGAGGCCTTGGTGAAGTGCACCCATCTCGACCCGGCCCTCGGGCCGTACATGTGCGTTCCGCTCATGGTTCAGGGGCGTGCCCACGCTTTGGTCACGCTGGCGTTTGGAAACATGAGTGAGCTGCAGCGACGCAACATCCGGCGCCTGTTGGGGGCGGTGGCCGAGAGCGTGAACCTGGCGCTGTCAAACCTCAATTTGCGTGAGATTTTGCGCGATCAGGTGGTGCGCGATCCGCTCACCCAGCTCTACAACCGGCGCTACATGGAAGAGGCCTTGTCGCGCGAGGTCAAACGGGCGCGGCGCAATGGCAGTTTGCTTGCTTGCACCGTGATCGACCTCGACCACTTCAAGGCCATCAATGACGCCTACGGCCACGACGTGGGCGACGAAGTGCTACGGCGCATGGCCGACGCGCTCAATCGCTGGTTCCGAAGTAGCGATACGGTGTGCCGCTATGGCGGCGAAGAGTTTGTGGTGATCATGCCCGAGCAGTCGGGTGACACAATCAGTGAACGCATGCAGGCACTGCAGGTGCACTTTGCCGACGAGGTGTTCCACGCCGGCTCACGGCGCTTTACGCGCTGCACCTTCTCAGTGGGTGTGGCAGTCGACTCCGGGGACGACATCGATGCCACCGCATTGCTCAAACTGGCCGACAACGCGCTGTACGCCGCCAAGGCCGCCGGCCGGAACCGGGTCGTCGTGGCGGACGATTGACTCGAAGCGCGTCGGCGCTAAGCGGCGTAGCGGTCAGTCGCGCGAATGAGCTGATCCAGAATGCCCGGCTCCGAATAGGCATGACCGGCGCCTTCAATGAGGTGAAAATCGGCTGCCGGCCACGCCTTGTGCAGCGCCCAGGCAGTGCGCAGCGGGCAAGGCATGTCGTATCGGCCGTGCACGATGGTGCCGGGGATACCGTGCAGCATGTGCGCGTCGCGCAGCAACTGGCCGTCTTCTAGCCAGGCCAGGTGCGAGAAATAGTGGTTTTCGATGCGCGCAAAGGCGAGCGCAAAGTGGTCTTCGCCAAAGCCAGCGGCAAAGTCCGCATCGGGCAGCAGTTTGATCGTGCTGCCCTCCCAGGTGCTCCACGCGCGTGCGGCGGCAATCTGCGCCACGGGGTCGTTCCCCGTCAGCCGCTTGCGATAGGCCGCCATCAGGTTGTCACGCTCCGGTTCGGGAATCGGGGCGATAAACGCCTCCCACTTGTCCGGATACATCTCCGAGACGCCGAAGTGGTAGTACCAGTCGAGCTCGGCCTGAGTCACCGTGTAGACGCCGCGCAACACCAGCTCGCTGACGCGATCCGGATGGGTCTCGGCATAGGCCAGCGCCAGCGACGAGCCCCACGATCCACCGAACACCAGCCATTTTTCGACGCCCGCCAATTCGCGCAAACCTTCGATGTCGGCCACCAGATGCCAGGTGGTGTTCGCCTCAAGGCAGGCATGCGGCGTCGACTGCCCGCAACCGCGCTGATCAAACAGCAGCACGTCGTAGCGCGCGGGGTCGAACAGCCGGCGATGATCCGCCGACATCCCCCCGCCTGGGCCCCCGTGCAGAAACACCGCCGGCTTCGCGCCCGGCGTGCCCACGCGCTCGTAGTAGATGCGGTGGCCATCGCCCACGTCGAGGTGGCCGGTGGCATAGGGTTCGATGGCGGGGTAGAGGGTGCGCAGCGAAGTCATGGCGGGACGAGGGCGTGGGTGATGGCGACATTATGTCGCGTGTGCCTGTGCCTGTGCCACCACCAGATAAGCCTGCGAACCGGCGCATTCGGCGCTAAAAATATAGATGAAGGAATCACTTTGCAGGAGGGGGGCCAGCCACCACCGCGCCCCCGTAAGGAGACTGTCATGAGCTTCATCGATTCACCGATCGGCCGCTGCGAGAAGGTGCGCGAAATGGTCTTGCTCGACGAGACTCAGCAGGAATGCGCTTACGAGCACGGCTGCCCACCGGGGCGGGACTGCCCGCTTGAAGGCTGCTTTGCGCGAGTCAGCGGCATGTCTGACGCCCACGCCGAAGCGGTGGCCGGGAAGAAAACCCGCGGATAAGCCGCCTGCGTCACGAGGGCAGACGGCATGTCGGCGCGGTAAAAGTGAACTAGCGGCGGAATTCGTCAAGCGTTTGCCAAACGCGAGGGTAGGGCGGATAAGCGAAGCGCATCCGCCATCGGTGCCGCGTCGGTGCCGAGTCGGGCGGACGCCCCGCGCTTATCTGCCTTGCATCAATTCGCCGGGACGTCGATCCCCCGCGCCCCCAGCCAGTGCCGGTCGATCTCCCATGCCACGGTCTTGACGCCCGGCTGCTTCATCACAATGTCGCGCGCCTCGAACTGCAGGCTTGCCAGTTCCTTTTGCGCCGCGATGAAGGCGGCGTCGTTGGTGTCGAGCACGTTGATGTTGGGGTAAAGCACCTTGATGACGCGGGTCACTGACACATCGCGGCTGCGCGGCGTGCTCATCACGGCTTTGCCGTCCTCAACCCGCAGCACGCGGAAGGGATAGGGGTAGGCCTTGAGCGCGGCGCTGCCTTCGGCCGCAATCGCCGCGTTGAGCGTGCGTGCCTGGCTGTCGGGGCGCTGGATGAACCAGTCGACCGCCCAGGCCACGACGATCGCGAGGGCGATCAACTGCCAGGTGCGGAGTTTGAAGCGTGTCTTCATGGGGCGTTTTCCTGCTCACACGGGGGGCTCGTTGGAGCGTGTATGGACCTGCGGTGTCGATGTGCGTTCATCCCGTCGCGGGTGGGCGCCGGTTTACGTTGCGCTACCACGGCTCGGCCGATGGCCGCACATCCTGTTCAAAAGTCCAGGCGCTGCGCGGCTGCCGGTGGAGCTGCCAGTAAACCTCGGCCAGATCGTCCGGCTTGACGACGCCGTCCTCGCCCTTGCTGGCGTAGAGCGCCGGCATGAGTTGGGCGGTGTTGGCGTTTTCAATCAAGCCATCGACCACCACATGCGCGACATGAATGCCTTGCGGCCCCAACTCACGCGCCATGCTCTGTGCCAGCGCGCGCAAGGCGTGCTTGCCGCCGGCAAAGGCCGCAAACCCAATGCCGCCGCGCAGGCTGGCCGAGGCGCCGGTAAAAAGAATCGTGCCGCGCTGGCGGCTCAGCATGCGCTTGGCCACTTCGCGCCCGACCAGAAAACCGGCAAAGGCGCACATCTCCCACACCTTGCGATAGACCTGCGCCGTGGTCTCGGCAATACCGAAGCGCACGTTGCCGCCCACGTTGAAAACGGTCACCGTAATGGGCCCCAGAGTGGCCTCCACGTGTTCGATGAGCTCAATCACCTGCTGCTCGTCGCGCGCGTCGGAGTGTATGGCGGTGGCGTCCGCGCCGAGCGCCTGAACGTCGCGCACCAGTGATTCCATGTCGCCCCGACGGCGAGTCGCCACAATGTCGTAGCCCTCGCGCGCAAAGCGCTTGGCTATCGCCGCGCCGAGGTGGTCACCCGCGCCGACGATGAGCGCGATGGGTCGGGTATTGCTTGCCATGCTCAGTCTCCTGTGTCTGCGTGCGTGTCGTGCGGCACGCCTGTCATACCGCAGACCTTACGCCGTTTCAGTTCACCATGCCGGCGGCCAGCTTCTCCTGATCAATCTCCGCGCGCGCCTGTCGCACCACACTGGTGGACGCGGTCAGTGCCAATCCGGCCACCACGGCCGCCACCAGCAAATCGGGCCAGGCCGAGCCGGTGCCGAACACGCCGAATGCGGCCAGCACGATGGCCACGTTCACGATCGCGTCATTGCGGCTGCACAGCCACACCGAGCGCATGTTCGCGTCGCCATCGCGGTAGGCGTAAAGCATGATCGCCACCAATACGTTGGCCGCCAGCGCCACCAACCCGATCACGCCCATGGTGATCGCCTCGGGCGGCACGCCTGCCATCGCCGCCCACAGCGTCTTGCCCAGCACGAACAGCCCGTAGGCGCCCATGGTGAATCCCTTCACCAGCGCCGCCCGCGCCCGCCACAGCAGGCCCATCGACAGCACGGCGAGCGAGATTCCGTAGTTGGCGGCATCGCCGGCAAAGTCCACCGCATCGGCCAGCAGCGACACCGAGCCCGAGCGCATTCCGCCAACGATCTCAACGATGAACATCAGCGCGTTGATCACCAGCGCAATCCACAAGGCCCGCCGGTAACGCGGCCCCACCATCGGCGCCGGTGACCCACACCCATCGTTGCAACAGCCCGCCATTGCCTTCACTCCAGTGTTTCAATATGCCTATTTGAAACCCTGAAGCCACTCCAGGGTCAACCGTCGCAAGCCAAACAAATCAGAGGACAGCCCGATGCGCATCGGAGAACTCGCCCAGTCCTGCTGCGTGGATGCAGACACCATCCGCTTCTATGAGAAACGGGGCCTGTTGCCACCGCCTCAAAGGCAAAGCAACGGCTACCGTAGCTTTGACACCCAGCACGTTGAACGCCTCGCCTTCATCCGCCATTGCCGCGCGCTCGACATGTCGCTGGCCGAGATCCAGCGCCTGCTCGACGCCGGCAGCCACCCCGATGCCGACTGCGGCGACATCAATGCCTTGATCGACAACCACCTCGACACGCTCCGCCAGCGCATCGCCAGCATGCAAGCGCTGGAGCAGCAATTACAGGCACTGCGAAGCCGCTGCGGCGAACATCGCGCGGTGGAGGCCTGTGGAATTCTGAATGAATTGACGGCGGTGGCCATCGGGTCGGTGAGTGATGGCGCGGGCGTCGAGATTGGCCCTGGTGCTGACGATGGCGCCGGAGAGCGATGAATGCCAGGGCGTGTTCCGCGGCGTGGGTGATCGAAAGTTGCAGATCGTCGAGTGTGCGGGTGACGAGGTCAGGTGAGAAGCGCTTGTCGCGCAGTGCGGCGAGCACGCCCCGATCCGTCAGCTCACCCGGACTTCGACCTCCATCCCCGCGAACGCATCTGCTGCGCCCACGTAGCTGCCAGACACCGGCATCAATTGACGGATGTCGCGGGCCACGGCGACCGGCACCAGATTGAATCCGCCGATGCTGCGATTGGTGGGGTCGAAGTTGATCCAGCCCGCGCCAGGTACATACACCTCTGCCCATGCGTGGGTGGATCCGGAGCCCGCGGAACCGGTCGCCGTATTTTGCGGGTCGTACAGATAGCCGGAGACGATCCGGGCGCCCATGTCCAGACTGCGCACGGCTTCGGCGAACAGAACGGCGAAGTCGCGGCACGAACCCCGCCCGCGATCGAGCGATTCGATCGGCGTCTGGGTGCCTTCGCTTTCACGCACTTCGTAGAGCAATGATTCCGACACGCCGTGGCTGATCGCTTTCAGCAATTCGAGCGTGTCGGGCGCGGCGCCGTGCACGAATGATCGGGCCCACTTCTGGACGCGGCCCATCGGGTCAAGGTATTGCTGGATCGCGAGGCCGCCCAGATCTGCGCGATCATCGTTGGAATAGAAGAAGGGGTAGCTGAGGGCAGTCGCCGCGATATTGAAGATCGGCCAGGGGTTGGCGGTGAGATCCAGCGCGAGATTGCTTTCAATCCGCAATGCGTCGGTCTTGCCGGTGAACGATGCCGTCGCGACAGCATTGCCCGAGACATCGTGCGCCCAGGCGATTGTCGCGTCGGGAGACACCTGCACGGCGTGCGACATGAGTTGCAGTTCGCGGCTTTCTCTGGGGCGCAGCATCAGCCGGTGCGGATTCAGGCTGACCGGCGTGCGGTAGTGATAGACCGTTGTATGGCTGATTTGTATTCGAGTCACGGCGGTGCGGCGCTCCTTGTGAGCAAGCAGACTAACACTTTGGCTGCCGTCTCCCGGATGCGGCGATGCGCAATCCTGGGTTGGCGCTTGATTCCGACAGGTCCGGGTGGCGGCGCTGCGGGTCTTTTCCGGGTCACGACCGCCGCTGGCATCTGTGCGGCGGGTTGGGTGGGCGCTGCCGCCGACAATCAAGTGGACCGCGGTGACGGACCTTCGGTGAAATCAATGTCAGTTTTTGCGCTTTGTGTCGGCGGCTGACGGGCGTCCTGGAGTGGCGGCTGCAGGCCGCGCACGCGGATCCGGTGCATTGTCCCCCGCCGCCTGTATCCGCGATCGTAGTTCGTCGGCCGCGTGTTGCGCACGCGCCGACAGCGGCCACTCGGCCCGATGAATCAACCACAAGGTATCGACCACCGTCGGTTCGCCTGCGATGACCTGGATCGCCTCCGGCCGTGCGAAAGCCTGCCGTGCGTAGCGCGGGAGTACGGTGAAACCCAGCCCGAGAGCAACGGGTTCGGGGATGAGGGCGATCTGGTTGGTGAAGCCGGTGCAGCGTAGCGTGCGAATGCCGGGGGCGCCGGGGAAGCGGCGGGTGAGCAGGCGGCTGGCCATGGCGTGGCCGTCGGGGTGGTTGATGAAGCCGAGGGCGTCGAGGTCGGTCCAGGTGCGGGCGGGCACGCCAGCGGGGGCGATGAGTTCGAGCGGCTCTTCGGCGAAGCGGGTGACGGTGAGGCGTGGGTCGTCGGGCTTGAGCGTGACGAGGCCGAGCTCGAAGTGGTTGTCGAGCACCGCGGTGAGCACGTCGTGGTCGGGGGCGAAGCGGTGGCGAATACTGAGGCCGGGGTGGCGTTGCTGGAGGTCGAGTAAATGGGGGTAGAGGGCGAGGCCGATGCTGCCGGGGGTGATGAGGCTGATCTCGCCGCGGGTGGGGTCGTTGTCGCTGAGGCGCCGGTGCAGGCGCGCGTCGGCGGCGCCGACGTCGGTGCAGTAGTCGAGCAGGGCACGGCCGGCGGGGGTGAGTTCGATCTGGCGGGGGCGGCGGATGAGCAGCGGACCGAGCTGCGCTTCGAGCCGCTGTACATGCTGGCTGACGGCGGCCTGGGTGAGGTCGAGGCGCTCGGCGGTTCGGGTGAAGTTGCCCAATTCGGCGAGGGTGCTGAAGCTGCGCAGCCATTGCGGATTTAGCATAATGAACAGTTATCGAAATTATCAGTTATGACTCATTGTTGATTATCGCTGTGCACACCTAGACTGGCTACTGTTCATTCAAACGGAGTTGCCATCATGTCGCACACGTATCCGCGCAGTTTTTCCCACATTGGCCTGTCGGTGACGGATCTCGACGCCGCCGTGAAGTTCTACACTGAGGTGATGGGCTGGTACCTGATCATGCCGCCGACCACCATCACCGAAGACGATTCGGCCATCGGCGTGATGTGCACCGATGTGTTCGGCGCCGATTGGGGTTCGTTCCGCATCGCGCATCTGTCGACGGGCGATCGCATCGGGGTGGAGATTTTCGAATTCCGCAACGCGCAGAAGCCGGACAACAATTTTGAGTACTGGAAGAGCGGCGTCTTCCACTTCTGCGTGCAGGACCCGGACGTGGAAGGCTTGGCCGCGAAAGTGGTGGCGGCCGGCGGAAAGCAGCGCATGCCGGTGCGCGAGTACTTTCCGGGCGAGAAGCCCTACCGCATGGTGTACATGGAAGACCCGTTCGGCAACATCCTGGAGATCTACAGCCACAGCTATGAGCTGACGTATGCGGCCGGGGCGTATCAGAGGTAGGGCCGTGCTTTGGGTGGTGGGGCGGTGGCGGCGGATGACGCTGCGCTCATCCGCCCTACAGCATGAGCGAAGCGGAGGCGGTAACGCTACGCGCGAGTGCGGCGCGGGGCTTTGCGGGTTGGCTCGGCTTGTGTGTTGAAAATGCCCTGCGCGGCGGCCTTGAGGAGTTTCTGGAAGCTGGGGCAGGCGGCGTGGCTGGGGGCGGGGCAGGCGGCGGCGTGGCGCAGGCCGTTGCTGACGGCGCGCAGGCGCTTGATGAGGGCGTCGATCTCGTCCGCCTTGGCCGACAGTAATTGTCGGTCGATGTTGGGCTCGCCGTCCGGCGAGAGCATGGCGTGCACTTCGTCGAGCGATAGGCCGGCGGCCTGGCCGAGGGCGATGAGCGCGAGCTGGTCGAGCACGCCGGGCGCAAAGCGGCGGCGCAGGCCGTCGCGCCCGACCGAATGGATGAGCCCGCGCTTTTCGTAATAGCGCAGCGTCGAGGCGGGCACGCCGGTGCGTTTGGCGACTTCTGCAATGTCCATTCAAGACCCCTTGACTTGAAGTTGACTTCAACTTTTAGAGTGTTCTCTACAAGCCAGTTAGTCAACGATCAAGGAGGTTCTCATGTCACTGCTTCAAGACATTATCAAGGTGGTTTTCATTGGTGCCGGCGCGACCGTGGTCATGGACCTGTGGCTCGCGCTGTTGCGCCGCTTTGGCATCCAGGGGCTGAACTTTGCCCTGCTGGGGCGTTGGGCGGGGCATCTGGGGCGCGGCACGCTGGTGCATCCGGCCATTGCCAAGTCGGCGCCCATTGCGGGCGAGCGTGCGCTGGGCTGGGCGGTGCACTACGCCGTGGGCGTGGTGTTTGCCGCGGTGCTGGTGGCGGCCTTCGGCATGGCGTGGCTGCTGCGCCCAACCCTGTTGCCGGCGTTGCTGTTTGGCGTGGCGACGGTGGTGGCGCCGCTGTTTGTGATGCAGCCGGCCATGGGCGCGGGGTTTGCCGCGTCGAAAACCCCCACGCCGCTGAAGAACTGCGCGCGCAGCGTGGTGAACCATGCGGTGTTTGGCCTGGGCTTGTACCTTTCCGCCGTGCTCGTGGTCGCGCTTGCGCGCTGAGCCGGTGTTCTTCTGACGTTTTGGGAGTTTCCAACATGCATACGATTGCCATTGCCTATCACAGTGCCCACGGCCATACCGAGCATATTGCCCGGCACATTGCCGACGGCGCCCGCACGCTGGCGTGCATCCGGGCCGATCTGCTCCAGGCGGAGGCGCTGACCGCCGCGCCGGATGTGCTGACCGGCTACGACGGCGTGATCCTCGGCTCGCCCACCTATCTGGGCGGCGTATCGGGGCCCTTCAAGTCCTTCATGGACGCGACCGGCCGCCTGTGGCGCACGCAACGGCTGCGCGGCAAGCTCGCCGCTGGCTTTACGGTGTCGTCGCTGCCGGCGGGCGACAAGCAGTCGACGCTGATGTCGATGTTCGTGTTCTGCATGCAGCACGGCATGCTGTGGGCGGGAAACCCGGTGCTGCCCGAGCAGCACGATGGGGTGCCCTATGACGAGGCGGCGAATCGGCTGGGGTCGTGGTCGGGCTTGATGGCGCAGGCCGGGCATGGGGCGGCGGCTGATGCCTTCGTGCCCGGCGACATCAAATCGGCACGGCTGTTCGGGGTGCATTTTGCGCAGGCGCTGCAGCGCCTGGGGGGCACGGTTGGCGTGCGTTCGGAACAGGAGGTGTGCGCATGATTCCCGCAAAATTCGGATCGGCCCTGTTCAGCTTGATTCTGTCGGGCTTGATGTCGCTTATGGTGTCTGGCATCGCGACATTTCGCGCGACGGGCTTTTCGCCCGACTTTCTCGGCCTGTGGGTTGGCGCGTGGCTCACCGCGTGGCTGTTTGCCTTTCCGGCGGTGATGCTGGTGTCGCCGGTGGCGCGGCGGATGGTCGGGGCACTGGTGGCAAAGGCGTGAGACGCATCGCCGGCATGAAAAACCCCACGCGCCCTTGGCGGGCGGCGTGGGGTTGTTGCGTCAGGCTCAGGTGAATCAGGCCAGATCGAAACGGTCGGCGTTCATCACCTTGGTCCAGGCGGCGACAAAGTCCTGCACGAACTTCGCCTTGTTGTCGTCCTGGGCATACACCTCGGCGTAGGCGCGCAGGATCGAGTTGGAGCCGAAGACGAGGTCGACCCGGGTGGCCGTCCATTTGACGGCGCCGGTATTGCGGTCACGAATCTCATACTGATTCTTGCCGGTCGGCTTCCAGGTGTTGGCCATGTCGGTGAGATTGACGAAGAAGTCGTTCGTCAGTGTGCCGACGCGGTCGGTGAAGACGCCGTGCTGACTGCCGCCGTGGTTGGTGCCGAGCACGCGCATGCCGCCGACCAGCGCGGTCATTTCAACCGCGGTGAGGCCCATGAGCTGTGTGCGGTCGAGCAGCAGCTCTTCGGCGCTGACGACGTAGTCACTCTTGAGCCAGTTGCGGTAGCCGTCGTGCAGGGGTTCGAGCACGTCGAAGGATTCGGCGTCGGTCTGCGCGTCGGTGGCGTCGCCGCGGCCCGGAGAGAAGGGCACGCTGACGCTTACGCCGGCAGCCTTGGCGGCCTGCTCGATGCCCACATTGCCTGCCAGCACGATCACGTCGGCCACGCTGGCGCCGCTGCTCTTGGCGATGGGTTCGAGTACGGCCAGCACTTTGGCCAGCCGCGCCGGTTCGTTGCCTGCCCAGTCCTTCTGCGGGGCGAGGCGGATGCGTGCGCCGTTGGCCCCGCCGCGCATGTCAGAGCCGCGATAGGTGCGCGCGCTGTCCCAGGCGGTGGCAACCATGTCGCTGATGCTCAGGCCGCTGGCGGCGATTTTGGCCTTGACGGCGGCCACGTCGTAATCCGTGCTCCCGACCGGCACCGGGTCTTGCCAGATCAGGTCTTCAGCCGGCACTTCGGGGCCGATGTAGCGTGCCTTGGGGCCCATGTCGCGGTGGGTGAGCTTGAACCAGGCACGGGCGAACACGTCGTTGAAGTAGGCCGGGTCTTTATGGAAGCGCTCGGAGATGGCGCGGTAGGCCGGGTCCATCTTCATGGCCATGTCGGCGTCGGTCATGATCACGCGGCTGTGCTGCGCGGGGTCTTCGGCGTCGGGCGGTATGTCGCCTTCGGCGAGGTCGACCGGCTCCCACTGCCAGGCACCGGCGGGGCTCTTTTTCAGCTCCCACTCGTGGTTGAGCAGCATGTCGAAGTAGCCGTTGTCCCACTGGGTCGGGTGGGTGGTCCATGCGCCTTCAAGGCCGCTGGTGACCGCGTCGCGGCCGACGCCGCGGGTGCTGTGGTTCATCCAGCCGAAGCCTTGCTCCTCGACGTCGGCACCTTCCGGGGCGGGGCCGAGCAGCGCGGCGTCGCCGTTACCGTGGGCCTTACCGACCGTGTGACCGCCGGCGGTGAGGGCGACGGTTTCTTCATCGTTCATGGCCATGCGGGCGAAGGTCACGCGCACGTCGTGTGCGGTCTTGAGCGGGTCGGGCTTGCCGTCGACGCCTTCGGGGTTCACATAGATGAGGCCCATCATCACCGCGGCCAGCGGGTTTTCGAGGTCGCGCTCGCCAGAGTAGCGGCTGTTGGGGTTGTCGCTGGGGGCGAGCCATTCCTTTTCGGCGCCCCAGTAGGTGTCCATTTCCGGATGCCAGATGTCCTCGCGGCCAAAGCCGAAACCGAAGGTCTTGAACCCCATCGACTCGTAGGCCACGTTGCCGGCGAGCAGGATGAGGTCCGCCCAGCTGAGCTTGTTGCCGTACTTTTTCTTGATCGGCCAGAGCAGGCGGCGGGCCTTGTCGAGGTTGCCGTTGTCGGGCCAGGAGTTGAGCGGGGCGAAGCGCTGGTTGCCGGTGCCACCGCCCCCACGGCCGTCCGCCGTGCGGTAGGAGCCGGCCGAGTGCCAGGCCATGCGGATCATCAGGCCGCCGTAGTGGCCCCAGTCGGCCGGCCACCAGTCCTGGCTGTCGGTCATCAGCGCGGTGAGGTCGCGCTTGAGCGCGTCGAAATCGAGCGTTTTGACCGCTTCGCGGTAGTTGAAGTCCGCGCCGAGCGGATTGGTTTTGGTGTCGTGCTGGTGAAGAATGTCGAGGTTCAGCGCATTCGGCCACCAGGCCGTGTTGGAAGCCCCGGCGGCTGTTTGGCCGCCGTGCATGACCGGGCATTTGCCGGTTGATGTCGTGTTGTTTGCACTCATGTTCATCTCCTGTCGCGCGTTGTTGTTAGAGGTGCTTGGATGGCGTGCATGCTCGCAAACCATGCCATTCAGTCATGTCTTCAGCTTAGGCTTCTGCGTCTAGGATAAATAGCAATATGTCCTATTGGGTTTGGCTATGGCGGGATAGCAGCCAATAGAAACGTCCCCTGGTGCGGGGGGCGTTATTAGCGACCGTACTGCGGATGGATTCAGGGATGTAGGTTGGGTTGAGCAACGCGAAGCCCAACATACGATGTCCCGAGACGCGCGGATGTTGTGTTGGGCTTCGCTGCGCTCAACCCAACCTACGCACGGGTGCGTACGTCAATCTTTCGACGCGGCGCGCCTAATGAAAAACGCCCCGAAGGGCGTTTTTCATGGGCAATGCGCTGTGGGTATCAGCTCTCGTAGGCGTCCATCGGTACGCATGAGCAGAACAGGTTGCGGTCGCCGTATACATCGTCAATGCGATTGACGCTCGGCCAGAACTTGTTGTCGCCGACCCAGGGCAGCGGGAAGGCGGCCACCTCGCGGGTGTAGGGGCGGTCCCAGTCGCCGATGAGGTCGGCCTGGCTGTGCGGGGCGTGCTTGAGCGGGTTGTTTTCCGCATCCCACTGGCCAGCTTCGATCTTGGCGATTTCGGCGCGGATGCTGATCATGGCGTCGATGAAACGGTCCAGCTCGGCCTGGCTCTCGGATTCGGTCGGCTCGATCATGATCGTGCCGGCCACCGGGAAGCTCATGGTCGGGGCGTGGAAGCCGTAGTCCATCAGCCGCTTGGCGATGTCCACCTCGCTCACGCCGCAGGCGGCCTTGATGGGGCGGATGTCGATGATGCACTCGTGCGCCACGCGGCCGTTCTCGCCGCTGTACACCACCGGGTAGTGGCCCTTGAGGCGGGTGGCGATGTAGTTGGCGTTGAGGATGGCGATTTCGGTGGCGCGCTTGAGGCCGTCGCCGCCCATCATGGCGATGTACATCCAGCTGATCGGCAGGATGCTGGCCGAGCCGTAGGGCGCAGCGCTGACGGCGCTCTGGCCGGCGTGCGGGCCGTCGATTGGCTGCACCACATGGTTGGCCATGAAGGGCGCCAGGTGCGCGGCCAGACCGATGGGGCCCATGCCCGGGCCGCCGCCGCCGTGCGGGATGCAGAAGGTCTTGTGCAGGTTCATGTGGCTGACGTCGGCGCCGATGGTGGCGGGCGAGGTCAGGCCGACCTGGGCGTTCATGTTGGCGCCGTCCATGTACACCTGGCCGCCGTTGGCATGCACGGCATCGCAGATATCGCGGATGCCGGCTTCGAAGACGCCGTGGGTCGAGGGGTAGGTGATCATCAGGCAGGCGAGGTTGGCGCTGTGCTGCTCGGCCTTGGCCTTGAGGTCGGCGACGTCGACGTTGCCATTGTCGTCACACTCGACGGCGACCACTTTCATACGGCACATCTGTGCCGTGGCGGGGTTGGTGCCGTGGGCTGATTTGGGGATCAGGCAGATGTCGCGGTGCTGCTCGCCTCGGCTGTCGTGGTAGCGGCGGATGGCGAGCAGGCCGGCGTATTCGCCCTGCGCACCGGAGTTGGGCTGCATGGAGATGGCGGCAAAGCCGGTGATGGCGCGCAGGTAGGCGTCGAGCGAGCCAATCATTTCCAGATAGCCCTGCGCCTGGTCGATGGGTGCGAAGGGATGGATGTTGCCAAACTCGGGCCAGGTGACCGGGATCATCTCGGCGGTGGCGTTGAGTTTCATGGTGCACGAGCCGAGCGAGATCATCGAGTGATCGAGCGCGAGGTCCTTGTTTTGCAGGCGCTTGAGGTAGCGCAGCATCTCGTGTTCGGTGTGGTGGCTGTTGAATACCGGGTGCGACAGAATCGCGTCGGTGCGGCGCAGCGCATCGGGCAGGGCACCGGCACGGGCGGCCACGACGGCGTCGAGCGCGGCCACGTCGGCGGCTTGGCCGGTGAGCAGTTGCAGCAGGGCGGCGACATCGGCGGCGGTGTGGGTTTCGTCAAAGGCCAGGCCGATGGTGTTGGCGTCGACAAAGCGCAGGTTGTAACCCGCGGCGATGGCGGCGGACAGCACCCCGGCGGTGGCCTCGCCGGTGTTGACGGTCAGCGTGTCGAAGAAGGCACGGTTGAGCGGCGCCATGCCGGCCTGGGTCAGCCCTTCGGCCATGATCGCGGCGAGGCGGTGGATGCGCCCGGCGATGGTGCGCAGGCCGTCCGGGCCGTGATACACGGCGTAGAAGCCGGCCATGTTGGCCAGCAGGACCTGCGAGGTGCAGATGTTGGAGTTGGCCTTTTCGCGGCGGATGTGTTGCTCGCGGGTTTGCAGGGCCATGCGCAGCGCGGTCTTGCCACGGGCGTCGACCGACACGCCGATGATGCGGCCGGGCACCGAGCGCTTGTGCGCGTCGCGGGTGGCAAAGAAGGCGGCGTGCGGGCCACCGAAGCCCATGGGTACGCCGAGACGTTGGGCCGAACCGAGGGCGATGTCGGCACCCATTTCGCCGGGCGACTTGACCAGTACCTGGGCCATCAGATCGCAGGCCACGGCGACCACGGCGCCATTGGCCTTGAGCGCGCTGATGATGTCGGTCAGGTCGACGACTTCGCCGTTCTGGCCGGGGTTTTGCAGCAGCGCGCCGAAGACGTCGGCCTGGGCGGCGTCGGCCGCGGTGCCGAAGACCAGCTCGAAGCCGAACAGCGCGGCGCGGGTGCGCACCACGTCGACTGTCTGCGGCCAGGTGTTGGTGTCGACAAAGAAGGCGTTGCTCTTGCTGCGCGACACACGGCGCGCCATGGCCATGGCTTCGGCGGCGGCGGTGGCTTCGTCGAGCAGCGAGGCGTTTGCCAGTTCAAGCCCGGTGAGGTCGATGACCATCTGCTGGTAGTTGAGCAGGGCTTCGAGGCGGCCTTGGGCGATCTCGGCCTGGTAGGGCGTGTAGGCGGTGTACCAGCCCGGGTTTTCGAGCACGTTGCGCAGGATGACGTTGGGCGTCAGCGTGCCGTAGTAACCCATGCCGATCAGCGATTTCTTGATTACGTTCTTGTCGGCAATGGCCTTGAGCTCGGCCAGGGCAACATGTTCCGGCTTGGCGCTGGCCAGCGGCAGGGGCGCGGCCAGGCGGATGGCCGGCGGCACGGTCTGGCCGATGAGCGCGTCGACGCTGGCGGCGCCGACGGCGTCAAGCATGGACTGGGTTTCAGCCTCGCTCGGGCCGATGTGGCGGTGAATGAAGGCGTCGCGCTGCTCGAGCGTGGACAGGGGGGCAGAGAACGGTGTGATCGACATGGGGCTGGCTTCGCTGTTTTGGGGGGCGCAGGAGTCCATCAGGACTGCGGGCGTGGCGACGCGCTGGCGTGCCACACCCGGGGAGTGCCGGGCTTAGTCGGCAGCGACTTCGGCGTAGGCGGCAGCGTCGAGCAGGGCGTCGACATCCGCAGCGTTGGCGGGCTTGAGCTTGAACAGCCAGTTGGCGTAGGCGTCAGCATTGACCGACTCGGGCGCGTCGAGCGCTTCGTCGTTGGCGGCGACGATTTCGCCCGCGACCGGTGCGTAGATGTCGGAGGCGGCCTTGACCGACTCGACCACGGCGCACTCTTCGCCCGCGGCAACCACGCGACCGGCTTCGGGCAGGTCGAGGAAGACGATGTCACCGAGCGCTTCCTGGGCGTGGTCGGTGATGCCGATGGTGACGGTGCCGTCATCTTCGCGGCGAATCCATTCGTGGCTCTTGGTGTACTTCAGCTCGGCGGGGATGTTCATGGGAATGCGCTCCGGAGAGTTGGATGGGGTCGTGGCCCCCGCAGGGGCCGGGAAAACAAATCAGATGAGAGCCTGGCCGTTGCGGACAAAGGGCAGCTTGACGGTGCGCGCCTTGAGGCGCTTGCCGCGGATGTCGACTTCGACCGTGCTGCCCTCAGCCACGTCGAGCGGCAGGCGGGCAAAGGCGATGGCTTGCTGCAGGGTGGGCGAGAAGGTGCCGCTGGTGGTCTCGCCCTCGCCGGCGTCGGTGAACACCGTCTGGTGGGCGCGCAGCACGCCACGTTCGAGCAGCACCAGGCCGACCATCTTCTGGCTGGCGGGGTGGGTTTCGAGCGCCGCGCGGCCGATGAAGTTGCGGTCGATGTCTTTCATGTCGACGGTCCAGCTCAGGCCGGCGTTGAGCGGCGAGGTGGCGTCGTCCATGTCCTGGCCGTAGAGGTTCATGCCGGCTTCGAGGCGCAGGGTGTCCCGCGCGCCAAGCCCGCAGGGTGCGACGCCGGCGGCGGCAAGTGCATTCCAGAGATCGGCGGCCTGGCTGGCGGGCAGGGTGATCTCAAAGCCGTCTTCGCCGGTGTAGCCGGTGCGGGCGATCAGCATGTCGCCGACCTGGGCGGCGAAGAAGGGCTTGAGTCCGGCGCTGGCCGACTCGGAACCCGGAATGGCATGCCAGGTCTTGGTGCGGGCGTTGGGGCCTTGGACGGCGATCATGGCAAGGTCGCGATGGGCGTCGAGCGTGACATTGGCGCCGATACGGGCGATCTGCTTGCGCATCCAGGCCACGTCCTTGTCGGCGGTGCCGGCGTTGACCACGATGCGGAAGTGGTCGGCGGCAAAGTAATAGACGATGAGGTCGTCAATCACGCCGCCTTCGGCGTTGAGCATGCAGCTGTAGAGCGCTTTGCCAGGCACGGTGAGCTTGGCCACGTCGTTGGCCAGCAGGGTGCGCAAGAAAGGGGTGGCGTCGGCGCCGGTGAGATCGAGTGCGAGCATGTGCGAGACATCGAACATGCCGGCATCGCTGCGCACAGCGTGGTGCTCTTCGATCTGGGAGCCGTAATTGACCGGCATGTCCCAGCCGGCGAAATCGACCATGCGGGCGCCAGCGGCGACGTGAACAGCGTGAAGCGGGGTGACTCGGGCCATGACGGAACTCCTCTTTACCACAGTGTAGGCGACAAAAAAGGGACGGCACACAAGGTGTGGCGTCCCCATCTGTCCGTTCTACCTGAGAGATTCCGCGCGTCTGGCGGGTGCCCCTTCGGTGGATGTGCTGGCTTGTCGGCCCACATCGCTCTCCAGATTCTTGAATTGTCGGCGGTCCATGTTGCCTGAGCGATTCCGGGGGGTTACGCCTTCGGCGGCTCGGCTGACCGAGCACTCTCCCGCACGACGGCGCAACGTTATCACCCGACCGAAAGCGGTGCAAGGCTTTGCTATGATGCCGCCCATGAAACCCAGTCGATTCACTCGCCCAACGCTGCGCGGCCTGCGCATGCATTGCACCCACTGGGGGCGTGACGATGCGCCCTTGTTGATCATGTTGCATGGTTGGGGCGATGCGGGGGCGAGCTTCCAGTTTGTGGTCGATGCATTGAAGGGCGACTGGCATGTGGTGGCGCCCGACTGGCGGGGCTTTGGTGGCAGTGAGTGGGCATCGGGCGGTTACTGGTTTCCCGATTATCTGGCGGATCTGGATGCGCTGGTGAGCGCGCTCTCACCCGAGGCGCCGGTGCATCTGGTAGGGCACAGCATGGGCGGCAACATCGCGTGTTTGTACGCGGGCATCCGCCCGCGGCGGGTGGCGAGCGTGGTGGCGATTGACGCGTTTGGCTTGGCCGACCGGCCGTCCGACGAGGCGCCTGGGCGTTACGAAAAGTGGCTGAACGGACTTGCGGTCACCTCGCCGTGGCGTCTGTATGACAGTTTTGATGCGCTGGCCGAGCGCTTGCGTCGGCGTAATCCACGTCTGGATGCGGGCAAGGCGAGGTTCTTGGCGGGCGTACTGGGGCGGACCTGTGACGATGGCCAAGTGAGTCTGGCGGCCGATCCGGCGCATCAGCGCGTCAATCCGGTGTTGTATCGTCGCGCCGAGGCGGAAGCTTGCTGGCGGCGGGCGAAGGCGCCGGTGATGTGGATCGAGCCGGAAGACGAGACGCTGCGTCAGGAATTGGGTGTGGATGCGGCGCAGATTGCCAACGCAAAAGCCTGTTTTTCAGATTTTAGGGAGCATTTGATCCCGAAAGCGGGTCATAACCTGCATCACGATGTGCCCGAGCAGGTCGCGCAATTGATTGAAAGCTTTGTGCTTGCGGCGCAGAACAGGAGCCCTGTCTGATGCATGCGATGCCCAAGAACCCCGATCTGCATTGCCATTCCACGGTCTCGGACGGCTGGTTGTCGCCGACCGATGTGGTTCGCCGCGCCGCCGCCAATGGCGTCGATTTTCTGGCGCTGACCGATCACGACGAAACCGGTGGTCTGGCCGAGGCACAGATCGCCGCGGCTGAGGCCGGTATCCGTCTGGTGCCGGGCGTGGAGGTGTCGGTGTCCTGGGGTGGCGAGACGATTCATGTCGTGGGCCTGGGCGTCGATGCAGACAATCCGGTGCTGCAAACTGGACTGTCTGGGCTGCGAGCCGGGCGCCATATCCGGGCGCAGCAGATGAGTGACGCGTTGGCCGCGCTGGGCATTCGCGGCGTGCTCGATGGCGCGCTGACATTTGCGCGCAACCCCGCGCTGGTGAGTCGCGCACACTTTGCGCGGCATCTGGTGGCGATCGGCTTGATGCCTAATGTGGATGCGGTGTTCAAGCATTATCTGGTGCGCGGAAAACCCGGGTTTGTTGAAACCCGATGGGCCGATCTGGCCGATGCCGTACAGTGGATTCGGGCCGCCGGTGGCGTGCCGGTGGTGGCACATCCGGGACGCTATCGGCTCTCGGATATCGAGATGGAGCGTCTGCTGGCGCGCTTTGTCGATGCCGGCGGGCAGGGCATCGAGGTGGTGTCGGGGTCGCATTCGGACGCGAAAGTGAGTAAATTCGCCCGCTATGCACGGCGGTTCAATCTGCTGGCATCGCGCGCGTCGGATTTTCACGGCGAGCAGGAAAGCCGGGTCGATCTCGGGCGCTGCGCACTATTGCCAGACGGCGTGGTGCCGGTCTGGTCGAGCTTGATTGATCGTTTTTAATGGAATGTCATGGCTCAGTTTTTTACCGTACACCCTGAACAACCACAGCCGCGCCTGATGCACCAGGCCGCGGAGATCATGCGTCGTGGCGGCCTGGTGGCCTTCCCGACCGATTCGGCCTACGCGCTTGGCGGGCACACGGGCGACGCCGGTTTGCTCGATCGTATTCGCCGTATCCGGAATGTGGACGAGCGCCATCACTTCACGCTGTTGTGCCGCGATCTGTCCGAGATCGGCACCTATGCACGTGTCGACAACGCGCAATACCGTCTGCTCAAGGCCACCACGCCGGGCCCCTACACCTTCATTCTTGAGGCGACCAAAGAACTGCCGCGTCGCTTGCTGCACCCCAAGCGCAAGACCATCGGTCTGCGCGTGCCGGAGCATCCCGTGGTGGCTGCGTTGCTCGAAGCGCTGGGCGAGCCGATTCTGTCGTCGACGCTGATTTTGCCCGGCGATGATCTGCCGATGACCGACGCCGAAGACATCCGCGACCGTCTGAGCAAAGTGGTCGATCTGGTGATCGACAGCGGTGGCTGTCCGGGCGACCCGACCTCGGTGATTGACCTGAGCAGCGGCTCGCCTGAACTGGTGCGCGCCGGTCGCGGCGACCTGTCACCGTTTGGCCTGGATGCCGGCTGAGGCGGTGCGCTCTGTTACAATCGCCCGTTTTCTGACGCCGTGAGCGCATGCAAGAGCTGATCTCCACTGTGGCCATCTGGGCGCTGCCCGTGATTCTGGCCATCACCTTGCACGAAGCCGCGCACGGTTATGTCGCCCGCTATTTTGGCGACCCGACGGCGGATCTCGCCGGCCGTATCAGCCTGAACCCCTTGCGTCATATCGACCCGGTCGGAACCATCCTCGTGCCGGGCGCGATTCTGTTGATGAGCACCCTGGCCGGTGCCGGTGGCATGCTGTTTGGCTGGGCCAAGCCGGTGCCGGTGAGCTTCGGCCGCCTGCGCAATCCCAAGGCCGACATGTTGTGGGTAGCCGCGGCCGGGCCGGGCGCCAACCTGCTCATGGCACTGGCCTGGGCGGCCTTGCTGAAAGTGGCGCTGGTCGCCCCGGCCTCGGCCTACACCTTGCCGATGGCGCAAATGGCCGACGCCGGCATCCAGATCAACCTGATTCTGATGTTGCTCAACCTGCTGCCGATCCCGCCACTCGACGGCGGGCGAATTGCGGTGAGCCTGCTGCCGGCCAACCTGGCATGGAAGTTTGCCCGGCTTGAGCCGTACGGTTTTCCCCTCCTTATCGTGTTGCTGATCTCCGGTGTGCTGGGTCGAATTCTTGGCCCCTTGATCGGTGTTTTCAGTTACTTTCTTGCTGTCATTTTTGGATTCTGAGTTCTCACATGTACGCAGAGCGCGTTCTTTCAGGTATGCGGCCGACCGGCCGACTTCATCTCGGCCACTATCACGGTGTGTTGAAAAACTGGGTCAAGCTGCAGTCCGAGTATCCCTGTCTGTTTTTCGTTGCCGACTGGCATGCCCTGACCACCAACTACGACAGCCCGTTGGTGATCGAAGAAAGTGTGTGGGACATGGTGATCGACTGGCTGGCCGCTGGCGTCGATCCGACCCAGGCCACCATCTTCATCCAGTCGCGCGTGCCCGAGCATGCCGAGTTGCATTTGCTGCTCTCGATGATGTGCCCGCTGGGCTGGCTGGAGCGTGTGCCGACCTATAAAGATCAGCAGGAAAAGCTGTCGGACAAGGATTTGTCCACCTACGGATTCCTCGGTTACCCCTTGTTGCAGTCGGCCGACATCCTGATCTACCGCGCCGACAAGGTGCCCGTGGGTGAAGACCAGGTCCCGCACGTTGAGTTGACCCGCGAGATCGCGCGCCGCTTCAATCACCTCTATGGCCGCGAGCCGGGCTTTGAAGACAAGGCACGCGAAGCGATTAAAAAGCTTGGGCGCAAACGCGCCAATCTCTACGACGAGCTGCGGACCCGCTTCTTGCAAGAAGGCGACACCGAGGCGCAAGAGCAGGCCGAAGCCCTGATTGATGACTCGCAAAGCCTGAGCCATGGCGACCGCGAGCGTTTGTATGGCTTCCTCGACGGTGGCGGCAAGATGATTCTGGCCGAGCCGGGCGCCTTGCTGACCGAAGCCGCGCGTATGCCGGGGCTGGATGGGCAGAAGATGTCCAAGTCTTACGGAAACACCATCTTTTTGCGTGAAGACGCCGAGTCGGTCACCAAAAAGATTCGCACCATGCAGACCGACCCGGCGCGTGTGCGCCGCACCGATCCGGGTGATCCGGAAAAATGCCCGGTCTGGCAGTTTCACAAGATTTACACCGACGCCAGCACGCACGATTGGGTGCAGAAAGGTTGCACGAGCGCGGGCATTGGTTGCCTCGACTGCAAGCAGCCGGTGCTCGAAGCGATCCAGAAAGAGCAGGACGTCATGCGTGAGCGTGCGCAGCCATACTTGGATGATCCGTCCCTGGTGCGCAATATTGTTGCGGATGGCAACGAGCGCGCACGCAAACTGGCGCAGGAAACCATGCGCGATGTTCGCGATGCCATGGGTCTGGGGTATAGCTAAGTTGCCGGGGTAGCCCGATGATTGACTCGGTGTTGCCCGTTGAAACGGCTGAACTACCGCTTGCGCCGGAGGAAACGCCAGCGCAGCGTGCTGCTGTTGCTCGCCTGTATGGCGAGCCCATGCTCAAACTGCCGGCCGATCTGTATATTCCGCCGGAGGCGCTCGAGGTGTTTCTCGACGCCTTCGAGGGGCCGCTGGATTTGCTGTTGTACCTGATCCGAAAAGCGAATATCGATGTCCTCGACATCCCGATGGCGCCGCTGACCGCCCAGTATCTGAAGTATGTTGAGGCGATGCGCCGGCACAATCTGGAGCTGGCCGCGGATTATTTGCTGATTGCGGCGATGCTGCTCGAGATCAAATCGCGGATGTTGTTGCCAAAATCACCACGGGTGATCGAAGAAGAAGACGATCCGCGTGCAGAATTGGTGCGGCGACTGCTAGACTACGAACAGATGAAGCTGGCTGCCCTGAAACTGGACGCCACGCCGCGGGTCGGCCGGGATATTGAATGGGTCGGCATTTTTGTCGCGGAGAAAGTCGTCGAGCGCTTGCCGGACGTTGGCTTGCACGACTTGCAACTGGCCTGGCTGCGGATCACGCGTCAAGCCAAACTGACCCAGCATCACCACATTCGCAAGGAAAGCCTGTCGGTGCGCGAGCACATGAGCCGCATCCTGCGTTGTCTGCACGGTGGTGAGTTTGTGGTTTTCGATACCTTGTTTGACCCGACCAAAGGCGCTGCGCATCTGGTGGTGAGTTTTTTGGCGATGCTCGAACTGGTCAAGGAAAGGCTGGTTCAGATCACGCAAACTGCCGGGTTTTCGCCGATATACGTAAAGCTGAACGATGCAGGAACCGAGCACGCCTGAGGAGTACACCCGGATTCTCGAAGCGGCCTTGCTGTCGGCGAGCGAACCGAGATCGGTTTCGGCCTTGCGACAGTTGTTTGCGGAGGACCCGGGCAGCGACATGGTGCGCCGTCTGCTTGAAGCCTTGCGCGAGCAGTGGCAGGGGCGCGGCGTTGAGCTGGTGCAGATCGCCTCGGGCTGGCGCTTCCAGACCCGGCCGGAGATTCAGGTCTTCCTGGATCGCTTGAAAGACGAAAAGCCGCCGAAATACTCACGGGCGGTGCTCGAGACGCTGGCCATCATTGCCTATCGCCAGCCAGTGACTCGGGGTGACATCGAAGATATTCGCGGCGTTGCGGCATCCACCAACGTTATCAAAACGCTTGAATCGCGTGGCTGGATTGATGCAGTGGGCTATCGGGACACCCCCGGTCGTCCGGCGCTTCTGGCGACGACCCGTCGATTTCTCGACGAGCTTGGGCTGCGAAGCCTGACGGAGTTGCCTCCGTTGACTGAAATTGAAAGGATGATGGATCTTGTCGAACTCCCAGAAACCCAACCCGCAACCGACGCAGAATAACGATTCGAGCAGTGCCGGCGATGCGCCCAAAGAAGGGCGCCGCAGGCGGCCTCGTGGTGAATCGCGCGCGACGGGAGACGGACAGCAAGCGCCGCAGGCGCAAGGTGGTGGTGATCGGCCCGAAGCCGACGGCAACCGGCCGCCGCGCGGCAAATCGCGCAATCGTTCTGGCGGTGGTCGTGGCCCGCGTGGCGACAAGAGCGCAGGAAATTCCGGCGAAGCTCAACAAGCCCCGCAAAGCGGTGGTGAGCGGCCTGAAGCCGACGGCAACCGGCCGCCGCGTGGCAAGTCGCGCAACCGTTCTGGCGGTGGCCGTGGCCCGCGTGGCGACAAGAGCGCGGGAAATTCCGGTGATGGTCAGCAAGCCCCGCGCGGCGGCGGTGACCGGCCCGAAGCCGACGGTAATCGGCCGCCGCGAGGCAACTCACGCAACCGTTCTGGCGGTGGTCGTGGGCCGCGGGGAGAGAAGGGGCAGGGCAATGTTGAAGGCCGGGAAGTGGACGGCAATCGAGAACAACGTGGCAATCAACGCCAGAATGCCGGCGGTGGTCGGGGTCGCCAGCGCTCCGGTGGTGCGTCGGCGGGCGGTGATGGCGCCGAGGTGAACGGCAATGTAGCGCCTCGCGGCGGTCCGCGTCAGCGGCCGTCAGGCGCCGGTGGTGGTCGCGGTGGCAGCGGTAGTCAGCACCGGTCAGGCCCGCAGGGCGAAGCCAACGGGAACGTTGTCGGAGCAGGCCATCAAGGCAAGCCGCGCGCAGCGGCTGGTCGGGGTGGGCAGAGCGCGAAAGGTCAGGGCGGGCGTCGTGTGCCAGAGCAGTTTGCCGTGCCTGAGCGACTGAACAAGGCGCTGGCCTCGATCGGCGTGGCTTCGCGTCGCGAGATTGAAGAAATGATCATCGCGGGGCGTATCTCGGTCAACGAAGAGCCTGCCGCCATTGGCCAGAAAGTGACGCCCACGGATCGTATCCGGGTCAATGGCAAGCTGGTGCAGCTGCGTTTCGAAACCAAGGTGCCTCGGGTGCTGATGTATCACAAACCCGAAGGCGAGATCGTCTCGCGGGACGACCCCGAAGGGCGAACGACGGTTTTCGAGCAATTGCCCAAGTTGCGCCACGGTCGCTGGGTTGCCGTGGGTCGCCTGGATTTCAATACCTCGGGTTTGCTGTTGTTTACTGATGATGGCGCCTTGGCCAATCGGCTGATGCACCCGCGCTACGAAATGGAGCGTGAATACGCCGTACGACTGCTCGGAACCTTGACCGATGAGCAGATCACCTTGCTCAAGAGCGGCATTGAGCTGGGCGACGGCACGGCGCGCTTCACCAGTGTGGTCGATCGCGGCGGCGAAGGCTCAAATCATTGGTATCACGTGGTCTTGTCCGAAGGGCGGAACCGCGAAGTGCGCCGCATGTTCGAAGCGCTTCAATTGACCGTCAGCCGATTGATGCGTGTGCGCTATGGCCCCGTGCTGATGCCCTCGCGTTTGAAGCGGGGTCAGGTCGAAAACCTGGAAGAGGCGCTGGTGTGCCAGCTGGCCGGCATTGAAGCACCCAAAGCGGTGCCGAGCAAAGGGCGCCGTTCGCGACGCTGAAATTGCTTGAGGACATGTAAGTGGTTATAATCGGAGAGTTTTGGTGGCTCCATGCCGCCAAAACACCGATTTCCAGTTGAAACGATGGGGATGGGCGTAAGCCCATTTTTTTATTTTTGGGCGCGAAAATGGATCTGGCAGGCTTTGTTGAACAGGTGGTTACGGGTTTGGGCTACGAGTTGGTTGACGTGGAAATGTCGCCTCGTGCCCGGCTGTTGCGCGTACTCATCGATGTGCCGCGAGGCATCACGGTGGACGATTGCGCCACCGTCAGCAATCAACTGACCCGGGTCTTTGAAGTCGAGAATATCGACTACGACCGTCTGGAAGTGTCTTCGCCCGGCCTGGATCGCCCGCTCAAGAAAGCGGCCGATTTCGAGCGCTTTGCGGGCGAGACCATCCAGTTGCGCACGCATCTGCCATTGAACAACGGGAATCAACGAAATTTTTCAGGCGTGCTGAAGGGCTTTGCTGACGGGAAGGTGTTGCTGGCGCAAGATGCTGGCGTGCTGGAAATCCCGCTCGAGGAAGTCGAGAAAGCACGTCTGGTGCCCCAATTTTGAGCTTCGGTCTGGAGGTTTGATTACATGAGCCGCGAAATTCTGCTGCTTGTCGACGCACTGGCGCGTGAAAAGAATGTTTCGAAGGACATCGTGTTCGCTGCGCTGGAGTTGGCGCTCGCCTCTGCCACCAAGAAACGCATTCACGATGATGCCGATGTGCGCGTGACGATCGACCGTGAGACGGGCGATTACGAGTCCTTCCGTCGCTGGGAGGTTCTGCCCGATGCAGAGGTAGAGAATGATGAGGCCCAGATGGGTCTGATCGATGCACGTGAAGAGGTCTCCGACATTGAAGTCGGCGAGTTCATCGAAGAGCCGCTGGAGCCGATCGACTTCGGCCGGATCGGCGCGCAGGCGGCCAAGCAGGTCATTCTGCAGAAGATCCGCGACGCCGAGCGTGAGCAAGTGCTCAACGACTTCCTTGAGCGCAAGGAATTCCTGGTCAGCGGCACGATCAAGCGGATGGAGCGCGGCAACGCGATCATCGAGGTCGGTCGTCTGGAGGCCTTGTTGCCGCGTGATCAGATGATTCAGAAGGAAAACCTGCGCATTGGTGATCGCGTCAAGGCCTACTTGCTGCGCATTGACCGCAATGCCCGCGGGCCGCAACTGATCCTGTCGCGCACCGCGCCGGAATTCCTGATGAAGCTGTTCGAACTTGAAGTGCCTGAGATCGAAGACGGCTTGCTGGAAACCAAGGCGTGTGCGCGTGACCCCGGGCTGCGTGCAAAAATCGCCGTTCAGGCGCACGATCAGCGGATCGATCCGATCGGCACTTGCGTCGGTTTGCGCGGTTCGCGCGTCACCGCAGTGCGTAACGAAATCGGCGGCGAGCAGATTGACATCATCGTCTGGTCGCCGGATCCGGCCCAGTTTGTGATTGCCGCGTTGCAACCGGCCGAAGTGAGTTCAATCGTCGTTGACGAAGAAACCCACGCCATGGATGTGGTGGTCGACGAAAACAATCTGGCGATCGCCATCGGCCGTAGTGGTCAGAACGTCAAGCTGGCGTCTGAACTCACTGGCTGGTCGATCAATCTGATGAGCGAGGAAGAGTCAGCGCAGCGTGCGGATGTCGAGCGCGGTGGCTTGCGTACCTTGTTCATGGAGCGTCTGGACGTGGACGAAGAAGTGGCTGACATTCTTATCGATGAAGGCTTTACTTCTCTGGAAGAGATTGCCTACGTGCCGCTGTCCGAGATGCTTGAAATTGAAGCGTTTGATGAAGATACGGTCAACGAATTGCGCAACCGTGCGCGAAACGTCCTGCTGACCGAAGCGATTGTGACTGAAGAGAAGCTGGAAACCGTTTCCGAAGACTTGATCGGCCTGGATGGCATGGACAAGGATCTGGCGGCGGCTCTGGCAAGCCATGGGGTGCGGACACGCGATGAACTCGCGGATCTGGCGACCGACGAACTGGTGGAGATGACCGGGATCGATGAGTCCCGTGCTGTTGCGCTGATTACCGTCGCGCGCGCGCACTGGTTCGAGTAAGGCAAGGGGGGAAGATGGAACAAATTACAGTGACACAGTTTGCCGGCGAGCTGAAAATGCCGGCAGCCTTGCTGCTCGAGCAGTTGAACAAGGCCGGTGTGAGTATTGCGGATGCAAATGGTCAGCTGACCGAGCAAGACAAGACCAAGCTGCTGGACTACCTGCGGCGTTCGCATGGCGAAGACAAGACCAAATCCAAGATCACGCTGACCCGCAAGGAAACCAGCGAAATCAAGGCAACGGACTCGACCGGTCGCGCACGCACGGTTCAAGTGGAAGTGCGTAAAAAGCGCGTTTTCGTGAAGCGTGATGAACTCGTGGCCGAAGCCGAGGCCCGCAAAGACACCGAGGCGGAAGTGGCGCCGGAAGTCGACGCTGATGCTGTTGCTGGTATCGAACCCCCCGTGCTTGAAGCCGAACCGACGAAAGTTGTCGAGCCGGTGGCTGCTGAGCCTGTCGTTGAAGTCGTCGAGCCCGTGGTTGAAGTGCCTGAGCCGGTTGTTGCCGCTGAAGAGGCGCCCGCCGCCGTCGAGGCAGAAAAGGCCCCTGAGCCTGCTGCGCCTGAGGCGCCGGTGAGTGAGTTGCCCGCTGCGGTCAAGAGCGAACCGGTCAAAGGCAAAACGGCCAAGGCGGACGAACCGGCTGATAAGGCTGCGCCCGCCACGACAACCAAGCGTCGCGTTCGCCGTGTTCAGATTTCTGAGCTGCTCGATCCCGCCGAAATCCAGGCTCGGGAGAACGAGTCTCGCCGGCATTCCGATCTGCTGGCTCGACAAGTGGCCGATCGTCAGGCGCGCGAAGAGCGCGAAGCGGCGGCACGTGCTTCTGCAGAGCGTGCCAAACTCGAAGCTGCCGAAGGTGCCAAGGCCAAAGCCAAAGGTGCGGATGCTCATACGCTGCATAAACCGCAGAAAGAAGAGGCCGGTCGCAAGGACGCCAACGCTGGCGAGGGCGCAAAGCGCCGCACGCTGAAAACACGTGGCGCCGACACGCCGGCAGGTACGACCAGCAACTGGCGTGGTGGCAAGCGCAGCGGCGGTGGTCGTAATTCCCGCAATCAGCGTGATCAGCAGCAGACCAGTACCAACTTCAAGGCGCCGGTGGATCCGGTGGTGCACGACGTGCATGTCCCCGAGACGATTTCCGTTGCCGACCTCGCGCACAAGATGGCGATCAAGGCGACGGAGGTTATCAAGGCGCTGATGAAGATGGGGTCGATGGTAACCATCAACCAGGTGCTTGATCAGGAAACGGCAATGATCATCGTCGAGGAAATGGGCCACAAGGCGCATGCCGCGAAGCTCGATGATCCTGACGCCTTCCTAGAAGAGTCCGAAGATCACAAAGACGTCCCGCTGGAGCCGCGTGCGCCGGTGGTGACCGTCATGGGTCACGTCGATCACGGTAAAACCTCCTTGCTTGACCGGATTCGTGTTGCCAAGGTCGCCTCGGGCGAAGCCGGTGGTATTACCCAGCACATCGGCGCCTACCACGTCGAAACTGATCGCGGCATGATCACTTTCCTGGATACCCCGGGTCACGAGGCCTTTACGGCGATGCGTGCACGTGGTGCCAAGGCGACCGATATCGTGGTCCTGGTGGTTGCCGCCGACGACGGCGTGATGCCGCAAACCAAGGAAGCGATTCACCACGCGCAAGCCGCCGGTGTGCCGCTGGTGGTAGCGGTCAACAAGATCGACAAGCCCGAAGCCAACCCCGAGCGTGTCAAGCAGGAACTGGTGGCAGAAGGCGTGGTGCCGGAAGAGTACGGCGGCGAGGCGATGTTCGTGTCCGTGTCGGCCAAGACCGGCATAGGTATCGACGCGCTGCTCGAAGCCATTTTGCTGCAGGCTGAAGTGCTTGAGCTGAATGCGCAGTACGAGGCGCCCGCCAAGGGTCTGATCGTTGAGGCGCGCCTGGATAAAGGCCGTGGTGCGGTGGCATCGCTGCTGGTGCAGTCAGGCACCTTGCGCAAGGGTGATGTGATGCTGGTCGGTGCGACCTTTGGTCGTATCCGCGCCATGCTGGATGAAAACGGTAAGCCGGTCGAATCGGCAGGTCCGTCGATTCCGGTGGAGATTCTCGGTCTGTCGGATGTGCCGGCCGCCGGCGACGAAGCCATTGTGCTCGCCGATGAACGCAAGGCGCGCGAAATTGCGTTGTTCCGTCAAGGCAAGTTCCGCGACGTCAAGCTGGCCAAGCAACAGGCGTCCAAGCTTGAAAACATGCTTGAGCAAATGTCCGAAGGCGAAGTCAAAACGCTGCCGCTCATCATCAAGGCAGACGTTCAAGGCTCGCAGGAAGCGCTGGTGCACGCCTTGCAGAAGTTGTCGACCGACGAAGTGCGCGTCAAGGTTATTCACGGTGCGGTCGGTGCCATTACCGAATCCGACGTGAACCTGGCACAGGCGTCCGGCGGCGTGATCATCGGCTTCAATACTCGTGCCGATGCCAAGGCGCGCAATCTGGCCGAGAATTTCGGTGTGGACCTGCGTTACTACAACATCATTTACGACGCTGTCGATGAAGTGAAGTCGGCGTTGTCGGGCATGTTGGCGCCGGAGAAGCGCGAAGAAGTGATCGGTATGGTCGAAGTCCGTCAGGTCTTCACCGTGTCGAAGGTCGGTACCATCGCGGGTTGCTATGTGCTCGAAGGTATCGTCAAGCGCGGCTCCAAAGTGCGTCTGCTCCGCAACAACGTGGTGGTTCACACCGGCGAACTGGAGTCGCTCAAGCGCTTCAAGGACGATGTGAAAGAAGTGAAGTCGGCGTTCGAGTGCGGTCTGTCGCTCAAGAACTTCAACGATCTTCAGGAAGGTGACCACCTGGAAATCTTCGAAGTGCGCGAAGTCGCGCGTTCGCTGTAATCCGGAGTTCGAATGGCGAAGGATTATTCACGGGCAATGCGGGTCGGCGAGCAGATGCGTCGCGAGCTGGCCGAGTTGCTGCGAATGGAGGTGAAAGATCCGAGGATCGGCTTCATCTCCCTGACCGAAGTGCATGTGACGCCGGATTTCGCGCACGCCAAGGTCTACTTCACATCGATGACCGGTGCCGAAGGCGTGGATGAAATCCTCGCCGGTTTGCGCCGTGCATCGGGCTTCCTGCGTCGCGAGCTTGCGCGCCGGATCCGGATTCACTCCTCGCCCGAGTTGCATTTTATTTATGACGCTTCCGTTGAACGTGGTGCGCAGTTGTCGGCCTTGATCGACAAGGCGGTGCACGAAGACGAAGCGCGTTCCAAGTCGTCGGATGAAGAAGACTGAACGGCCACCTCGTCGGCGCGATCCGGTCGATGGGGTGTTGTTGCTGGATAAGCCTCAGGGCATCAGTTCCAACGCCGCATTGCAGCGCGCCAGAAACGCGCTGGGTGCCGCAAAAGCCGGGCATACCGGCACGCTGGACCCGATGGCAACCGGCTTGCTGCCACTGGCCTTTGGCGAGTCGACAAAGTTCTCTCAGGCCTTGCTCGATGCCGACAAAGGCTACGAGGCGACTGTCAAACTCGGCGTGACCACCACCACGGGCGATGCCGAAGGCGAGCTCGTCATGTCTCAGGATGTGGCGTTCAGTGCTGAGCAGATCATCGCGGCAGCGATGGTGTTCATCGGTGAGATGGAGCAGTTGCCACCGATGTTTTCGGCGCTCAAGCATGCTGGCAAGCCGCTATATGCCTACGCTCGCGAAGGCATCGACATCGAGCGAAAGCGTCGGCGTATCGTGATTTATTCGCTTGATTGCGAGCCGACGGCGCCCGATGTGTTTGTGATGCGTGTGCGTTGCAGCAAAGGGACTTATATTCGCACTTTGGCGGAAGATATCGGCGCCAGCCTGGGATGTGGCGCACATTTGACGGCCTTGCGGCGTACTTCGATTGGTGCATTTTCTATCGAAAACGCGGTGTCGCTGGATGCCGTGGAGGCGGAGAGTATTGAGTCCGCTCGTGCGATGCTGCAGCCAATTGATTGCCTGATCGGTGAGCTTCCGTGTTTGCCGTTGGACGCGGCGCAGGCGCGCCAGCTTTGCCATGGGCAGACGGTCGCACTGGAGCACCGTGTGGCGGGGTCTTACCGGGTCTATCAATCAGCACGCTTTCTGGGCCTCGGCGAGGTCGATGAAGGTGGTGTTCTATCGTCGCGGCGCTTGGTCGTCACGGCGTGATCGTGTATCTTCGACGATCAAAACCGTCGTAGAAACTTGAACTTACGGTGGGGCATCGTTATAATCCCCGCTTTTCCGAAAACCAGAATTCAACCAAAGAGTAACGTTACATGGCTCTCGATACAGCACAGACAGCGCAGATTGTTGGTGATTTCCAGCGCGCACCGGGCGATACGGGGTCTCCTGAAGTTCAGGTGGCACTGCTGACTGCCCGCATCAATGGCCTGACCGGCCACTTCAAAGCGAACGCAAAGGATCATCACTCCCGCCGCGGTCTGCTCAAGATGGTGAGCTTGCGTCGTAAGCTGCTTGATTACCTGAAGCGCACGAATGCCGATGCATACCGTGCTCTGATTGAGCGCCTCGGTCTGCGTAAGTAAGCGGATGGTGCCCATGGCGACTGCGTCAGCAGCGTCTGCCAGCCGCATTGAAAGCCGGTGTGAGCCTTGCGGCCGCGCCGGCTTTTGTCATTGTCTCTCCCGATTTCACTCAAAGCGCAAAGAAACCCGGCAGTTGTCGCCTGCTGCCTAACTTGAAAGGAAAGTGCCTTGCCTAACGCAATCAAGAAATCATTCGCGTACGGTGCTCATACCGTCACGCTCGAAACGGGCGAAGTCGCTCGTCAAGCCGGCGGTGCAGTCATCGTCAATATCGATGACACCGTGGTGCTCGCCACTGTTGTCGCCGCCAAGTCGGCCCGTCCGGGTCAGGACTTTTTCCCGCTGACCGTCGACTATCAGGAAAAGACCTATTCTGCCGGCAAGATCCCCGGTGGCTTTTTCAAGCGCGAGGGTCGTCCCTCCGAGAAAGAGATCCTGACCTGCCGTCTGGTTGATCGTCCGATCCGTCCGCTGTTCCCGGAAGGCTTCTACAATGAAGTTCAGGTCATCCTGACCGTGCTCTCGCTGAACCCGGAAGTTGATCCGGACATCCCGGCAATGATCGGCGCGTCCGCCGCGCTGGCGATTTCCGGCGTGCCCTTCAATGGCCCGATCGGCGCCTGCCGCGTCGGCTACATCGACGGTCAGTACATCCTGAACCCGACCACGACACAGTTGGCCGAGAGCAAGCTGAATCTCGTGGTCGCCGGCACCCAGGCCGCCGTACTGATGGTTGAATCCGAAGCCCAGCAGCTGTCCGAAGAAGTCATGCTCGGCGCTGTGGTGTTTGGTCACGAGCAGATGGCAGCGGCCATCAACGCCATCAACGAGCTGGTTGAAGTCGCTGGTAAGCCCGCCTGGGATTGGCAGGCGCCGCCGGCCAACGAGGCTCTGATCGCACGCTTGAACGAAGCCGTGCAAGCCGACATTGATGCCGCATTCAACGTGACCGACAAGCAGGCACGGACCGCTCAGATCAACGACGTTCGCAAGAAAGCCATCGCGCTGGTGTGCGACGGCAGCGACGACGCGCCGACCGAGAACGAAGTCAAAGATCTGCTGCACAACATGGAAGCGTCCGTGGTTCGCGGTCGCATCCTGAGTGGCGCGCCGCGTATCGACGGCCGCGACACCCGCACCGTTCGCCCGATCGACATTCGCACCGGCGTGCTGCCCCGTGCCCACGGTTCGGCACTGTTCACCCGGGGTGAAACTCAGGCGCTGGTCGTTGCCACGCTGGGTACCAGCCGTGACGAGCAGATCATCGACGCGCTGGCCGGTGAGTACCGCGACCGCTTCCTGCTGCACTACAACTTCCCGCCGTTCGCTACCGGCGAAACCGGCCGTGTCGGTACGCCGAAGCGCCGCGAAATCGGCCACGGCCGCCTCGCCAAGCGCGCGCTGGCTGCTGTGCTGCCGACGGCTGAAGACTTTGCCTACACCGTGCGTGTGGTGTCGGAAATCACCGAATCCAACGGCTCCAGCTCGATGGCGTCGGTGTGCGGTGGTTCGCTGGCCATGATGGACGCCGGCGTGCCGTTGAGCGACCACGTGGCAGGTATCGCCATGGGCCTGATCAAGGACGGCAACCGCTTCGCCGTGCTGACCGACATCCTCGGTGACGAAGATCACCTCGGCGACATGGACTTCAAGGTTGCCGGTACCGAGAACGGTGTGACGGCACTGCAGATGGACATCAAGATCCAGGGCATCACCAAGGAAATCATGCAGGTCGCGCTGGCCCAGGCCAAGGAAGGCCGGGATCACATCCTGAACCTGATGAAGCAGTCGCTTGATTCGCACCGCGGTGAAGTGTCTGAATTCGCACCGCGCATGATCACCATGAAGATCAATCCGGAAAAAATCCGCGACGTGATCGGCAAGGGCGGTTCGGTGATTCGCGCGCTGCAGGAAGAGACCGGCACGGTCATCGAAATTCAGGACGACGGCAACATCACCATCTCGTCAGTCAGCGTCGAAGGCGCAAAAGCCGCTCAGGCCAAGATCGAAGCCATTACGGTCGAAGTCGAAGTCGGCAAGGTCTACGAAGGCGCCGTGGTGCGCATTCTGGACTTCGGTGCCATTGTGAACGTACTGCCGGGTCGCGATGGCCTGCTGCACGTATCGCAGATCGCCAACGAGCGGGTCGAGAAGGTGACCGACTACGTCAACGAAGGCGATGTGGTGAAAGTCAAAGTGCTGGAGACGGACGACCGTGGTCGTATCCGTTTGAGCATGAAGGCCGTCCAAAACGAAACCGCCGAGTAATCGACGGTCGGACATGAAAAGAGGCACCCGCGGGTGCCTCTTTTTTTATCTGCGGCCGCTTGAACGGCGATGCGAAAAACGCCCGGGAGGCTTATTTGGCCACTTGGCGTTCGCGCATTTCCTCAAGGGTCTTGCAGTCGATGCACATGGTCGCCGTCGGACGCGCTTCCAGGCGCTTCAGGCCGATTTCGACGCCACAGCTATCGCAATAGCCATATTCACCGGATTCGATGCGGCCCAGGGCCTCGTCGATCTTTTTGATGAGTTTGCGCTCACGGTCCCGGTTGCGCAGTTCAAGCGCAATATCGGACTCCTGACTGGCGCGGTCATTGGGATCGGCGAACACGGTCGCTTCGTCCTGCATGGTGTGAACTGTCCGCTCGATATCGTCCATCAGCTCGGACTTCACACTACTGAGGATTTCGCGAAAATGCGCCTGCTGTTTCTCGCTCATATATTCTTCACCTTTGGTGGGAACATAAGGCGGGAACTGTTTGTGCAGTGTGTCGTCAGCCATGCCGTCGTACTCGTGGATGTGTGAAGGCGATTTAATAGCAGAAAGCAGCAGGGGCCGCAAGTAAAGCGCGTTTGCCGGTGAAAACGGTACTAAAAAATGTGTTTGACGCCTTTCCAGAGTCTGTGTAATATTCGCGCCTTCTCGGGGTGTAGCGCAGTCCGGTAGCGCGCTTGCTTTGGGAGCAAGATGTCGGGGGTTCGAATCCCTCCACCCCGACCAGGCTCACCCCGATTGCCCGGCGAATCTGCCCGTAGCTCAATTGGATAGAGCACCGGCCTTCTAAGCCGGGGGTTGCAGGTTCGATCCCTGCCGGGCAGACCAGGTTATTTAGCCGGTGCGAAAGCGCCGGTGACAGAAAGTGGCGGCATTAGCTCAGTTGGTAGAGCATTGGATTGTGATTCCAAGGGTCACCGGTTCGAAACCGGTATGTCGCCCCAAAAACAAAAAGGCCTCCGCGAATGCGGAGGCCTTTTTCTTTGCTGCCCGCGTGTCGGTATTTTTCTGGTTGCCGTGCGTCAAGACAGAAGGCGGGTCCGGTGTTTATCATCGGTACATGATCTCCGCGTCCACGCACTCCCAATTGACCCTGCGCCTGAAGCGCATTCTCGATCAGCTCTCGGAGGGGTTGGTCGAGCGCGACACCTTGGCACGACGCGTTCTGCTGGCTGCACTTGCCGGTGAGCATTCGCTGCTGATCGGCCCGCCGGGCACGGCCAAGAGCGCCCTGGCCCGACGCTTGCACCTGGCGTTTTCGGACGGTCGGTATTTCGAACGTTTGCTCACCCGGTTCTCGGTGCCCGAGGAGTTGTTCGGCCCCTTGTCGATCAGCGCACTGGAACAGGATCGCTATGAGCGGCATGTTGCCGGTTTTTTGCCCGATGCCAGCATTGCCTTCATTGATGAAGTGTTCAAGGCCAACAGCGCCATTCTCAACGCCTTGCTGACGCTCTTGAACGAGCGTGAGTTCGACAACGGTGCGGGGCGGATTCGCTGTCCGCTGGTGTCGGTGGTCGGCGCCACCAATGCGGTGCCGGACGATGAAGTGGCCGAGGCGTTTTTTGATCGATTCCTGATGCGCTTGCCGGTCGAGCCAGTCAGTGCGGGGCAGTTCGCCCAGTTGCTCGCCTCACCAGCCGATACCGGGATGGCACCGTTCGCCGAGCGCTTCTCGCGCGAGGATCTCGCGTGGCTGGCTTCAGTTACCGCCGAGGTGCGCGTTCCCGATACCGTCATCGCCTTGCTGGGGCAGCTTCGCAGTGCGCTGGACGAGATGACGGTGAGTGTGTCGGACCGGCGCTGGGTCAAAGTGGTGTACTTGCTCAAGACCGCCGCGGCGACTGAGGCGCGTGCTGACGTGTCGATGTGGGACCTGTCCTTGTTACCCGCGTGTCTCGGTGCCGATCGTGAATCGCAACATCAGATCGCGGCCTGGCTGCTCGACCGTCTGGGGATTCGGATGGCCATCTCACCGCCTCGCCTCACCCGCGTGGTCGAGGCCTTCGAGGCGCAGTTGGCGGCTGAACTCAAGGCTAATGACCTGGACTATGACGCCGACGGCCGTCTGCGCTTCTCGGCCGGCGATCTGGCGCACGAGGTGGGAGACGCCAAGGGCGGGGCGGGCGCATTGCGGATGACCTATCAGCGCAAGCGCCGTTACGGCGAGGTGCACATCGAGGCGCGCACTGCGCAAGTCGATGCGCTGATTGCGCGTATCGCGCGCTATGCGGCCGAGGTGCAGGCCCAGGCCGCGGATCTCGCGCAATACGCCGCCGCGAGCTTGTGGATGGATCCCGCCTTCGCGGATGCCGCCCGGAATCGTCTTGACGGCACGGTGCTGGCGATTGCCGCGCTTCGCGAGCGTGCGATGACGGCGCGGGCCGGCTTCGAGGCGCTACCGCGACTGGCCGACGGACAAGGCTCTGCGCCCGACCCCGTCGTTCACGACGCCTGGGACGATTGAGGTCTCCGATGCCGGCGGCCGAGGCGGTCACTGCGCTGATGTTCTCCGCGCTGGAAGACAAGCTCGCCGCGCTGGAAACGCTGCCGCGTAGTCTGTGGCTGGGCGGCTTGACGCATTCGCGGGGTGAGCTCGAATCCCGCCTGTCGGCGCTTGATGAGTTACGGACGCAACTCGCGCAAGGCACGCTGTCCGATGCGCCGGCATGGCGCTGGCCGGGCGATCCATTGGCCGCGCCGCTGGTGGCGGTATTCGAACAACTCGAACTGGCGCGCCACTGCCAGCGTGAGGCGGCGCTGGCCGACACCGTGCTGATGAGTGCGCTGTTTCATCTCGATCTCATCGTCGACTATCAGGACCGCGGTGCCAGCGCGACCCAGGCCGAACAGATGGCCATCGACGCGTTTTCCGCCGACTGGCGTGACCGTTGCGGGGTGATGGACGAGTTGGCGGCGGCGCTCGGGCAGGTGCCCGACCTGGCCGACAACGACCGCTGGGACCTGCTGGCCGGCTTGCTGCGCAGCACCAGTTGGCAGGCCGTCCTGCAGGCGCGAGGTTTGATTGAACAACTGCCTGAACTCGCCAAGGTGATTCGGGGCCTGGGCCGGGCGCAAGCGGCTCGTCAGCCCGACACCGACAGCGCCCGACAAACCGACATCCAGCGCGCGGCACAAGCCACGCGTCAGTTCTCACGCAGCGTGCGTGTCCCCGACCTGCCCGGCGAAACCCGCGGTATTCAACGCTCGGACCGCATCAGCCGCATGCTGCCGGTGGAATCTGTCCTGCTCGGGCACCCCAAGCTCCGTCTGGTCTGGCATGCCCGACGTGCCGAGCGTGCCTTGCTGACCTACGAAGACGACGACCGGATGTCGGAGGTGGTGCACGAAGTCAGCACGGTATATTTGCCGACGCCTGCGCCCACACCGGCGCCGCGCCCCGAGATGGGGCCGATGCTCATTTGCGTCGATACCTCCGGCTCCATGCAAGGTGGTGCCGAGGCGGTGGCCAAGGCGGTGGTGCTGGAGGCGGCGCGCAGTGCGCATGCGCAGCGGCGAGATTGCCGGGTGTTTGCGTTTGGCGGGCCTGGCGAGGTGCTGGAAATTCAGCTGTCGATGGATGTGGACGGCGTGATGCGCCTGACGCAGTTTCTCGGTCAGGCCTTCCGTGGTGGCACCGATATTGGCGGGCCGCTCGAGCACTGCCTGGATGCGGTCGCTACGGCGCAGTGGGCGCAGGCCGACCTGCTGCTCGCCACCGATGGCGCGTTTGGCGCAACGCCGGCGCTGGCCGAGCGACTGGCCAGCGTAAAAGCGCATACCGGCTTGCGCGTGCAAGGCGTGCTGATCGGCGACCGGGAGACAGTGGGTCTGCTCGAATTGTCGGACGCGATCTTCTGGGTACGCGACTGGCGGCGATTCGGCCCCAGCGATGCCGAATCGCCGGTCCACAGCAAGAGTCTTACCGCCGAGTACTTCCCCGGGGCGCTCAGAACGCCCGAGAACCGGCGTTCGACGGTGTCGGGTGGTGAGGCCTCGCAAGCGGTGCGTGCGGGCCAGCACGCGGCACCAGCGCCGTCTTCAAAGGAGCGACCATGAGTTTTGCCAACGACTACCTGAAGCAACTCGAACAGATCGCCGCACGGCACCCGCTGCCACGCGTCCGTGCATTGCATTTGCCGCCGCTTGAAGCGGCTGGCAGCAAGAATGGCGAGTTCTGCGCGATCGAGCTCGAGGACGGCGCGCTGGGGCTGTCGTATGTGCTGCTCGACGATACGTTGCGCCAACTGATCGACCGACGCGATGGCTTGGGCGTGGTCGGTGCCGAGGCCATGACGCTGGCTCGGGCGTATGTCGCGGGTGAAGGCGTCGCGCGTACGCTCGGTTTTGCCGCCGCCAATGCGATCACCCGGCATTTTCTTGACCGGGCCGGTTACGCGCCGCCTGACAGCGCGGATTCCATTGGTGGCCTGCAGCCCGAGGCCGGCGACCGTATCGGCATGATCGGCTTCTTCCGGCCGCTGGCCGATCGCATCGTGGCGTCGGGTGCGGGTTTGGTCGTGGTGGAGTTGAATGCCGATCTGGCCGGGTCGCAGGCGGGGTATGAAGTCACCACGGATGCCTCGGCGCTGGCCGACTGCAACAAGGTGTTGTCGACCAGCACGATCCTGCTCAATGACACGCTCGAGCGCATGCTGACGTTGTGCGAGCGGGCCACCCGCATCGCCTTGATCGGCCCCAGCGCCGGCTGCCTGCCGGATGCCTTGTTTGCGCGTGGCGTGAGTTCGCTGGGCGGCAGCTGGGTGACGGACCATGACGGCTTCATCGCCGCGCTGGCGGCGGGTGAGGGCTGGAGCCGCCATGCGCGCAAGTGCGCCGTGACACCGGCCGGCTGGCCAGGCTTCGAGCGGCTGCTCTTCAGCGTTTAGGCGGGGTTCGAGACTTCGATCAGGTTGCCGTCGGGGTCGCGGAAATACACCGACAGGATCGGCCCGGTGGCGCCGGTGCGCGGGATCGGCCCGTCGAGCACCGCGACGCCGCAGTCGGCCAAGTGGGCGATCACCTCGGTCAGCGGTGTGCTGCTAATGAAGCACAGGTCGGCGCTACCGGGCAGCGGCGCCTTGGCATGTGGTTGCAGCTCGGCGTGATGCTGATGCAGGTTGATCTTCTGGTGGCCGAAGGCGAGCGCGATGCGGCCGCCGCCAAAGACGACTTTCTCCATCTTTATGACGCGTGTGTAGAAGTCGCAACTCGCGGCGATGTCGGCGACCGTCAGTACAAGATGGTCGAGGTGACTGATACGCATCATATTTCTCGTGTTTCTCCGTCGATGATGAAGCCGATGGTGCGCCGGGGTGCTTCGGGCTCCACCTTGGCCACATAGCACAGCAACTGGATCGAGGATTGGTGCGCGAGCAGCATGCAGGGCGCGCCGTTGAGCGTGCCTTCGACCCGGATACCGTGAAAACTCTCTTCGGCCAGCAAGCTGACGTTGATCTGCACGCCGCCATGCAGGATGGCCAGGATCGCCGGTTGTGCGTCGTCGGGCACCTGGGTGCGCCATTCGGTCACGGTGTCGGCCAGGCGGCGCATCAGGGCACCGGCCGACTGATAGAGATTCTGCTCGGCCGGATGCGTCGGCTTGGCCGGTGCGGCTTGTGGCACGCCGGCGCCGGGCGGCACGGGGCATTGCATGACCTGGGGCTTGGCGGTGCGGATGCGGGCGATCATTTCGTCCGGGCCCACGGCGATGGTGGTGGTGTCGTTCCTGGGCGGTGTCGGGGGCGATGACATGGCGTATCAGAATCCTCTCAGCAGCTCGGTAATGATCTGTTCGATCAGTGCGATCAGCTCGGGCACGGTGCGGCGAAGCACCACGAACACCAGCAGCGCGATGGCGATCCAGATGGCCAGACGACTCAGCCCGCTGCCGCCCGTGTCGCGCGGCAGACGGCGTACACCGGTGGCGAGGGCGGTGGTTTTCGAGTGGTCCGGGTCGGGGGTGGCCCGGTGGGTGTGCATTGCGTGGGTGTGTGCGGGTGGGGTGTTACGGGTTTTCGGGTTCATGAATTCGGCGAGCTTCCCGGTCAGTTGAATCGCATGTTTGCCATGGTTCAGCAGGGCGGCTGTGCCGTCGTGTTGTTGCGTGGTGTCGTGTTTGGGCAGCCACACCAGTCCGCCGCCAAAAACTGGATGCATCTGGACCGCATGGCCCGTGGCGTATTCGACCACACGGATGCAGTTGGTAGCGCGGGCGCCGTTGATGACGGCACTGCCCCAACCGGAGCGGTTCACGACCGGGCCAGCGTCGGCGGGCAAGCGGTCGGTCATGCGCGATACCCGGCGCAGCACGCGCATGATCACACGCCAGATCATGACAAATACAAACAGGCTGAAGATCAGCCCGAAGGGGATGGAGAAGTGGTTCATGGGCCAGGAGTCAGGCAACGGAAGAGCCAGCCTAGCCGAGCCAGCGGGCCGAGGGCAAGCCGGCGCGCGTACAATCCGCTTTTGCTATTGCGGCGCGCCACCTGGGCTGCCGAACCGACGATCGAGACCGATGTGAAAAACGCCCGCATGTGTATGACGCTATACCCGACCTGTTTGCGGAGGCCGGCATGACCGAATCCGAACAGCCGATGATTGAATGGACCGTAGGTACGCGCACCCACAGCGCGCAGTGGCGCTCCGAGCGGGGCGCGCCGCCGCCGCGCCGGGTGGTGACGGCTGACGACACCATGAGCGCCGACACCGCCTACCGGCTGGCCTGCGAGGGCACGGCCTTGCTGTGGAAGGGCGACTATCACAATGCACGCCAGCTTCTGCAGGCGATGAGCCGGCGCGTGCAGCGCAGCCGGCGGGGGCCGTCGGACGACAAGTCGATCGCCGAGCGCTTTCATCTGCATCGTCAGGCGCAGGCGCAGCAGGCGCGCACCTTGGGCATGGTGCTGGTGCCGGTGGCGGCGGGACATCGTGTGTCGCTGCGGCGCGCGCCGGATGTGGCCGAGGCCTGCACGAGCGTGTTTGGCGCGGCCAAGGTCGACTATGCCATCTCGCTGCGTGAACTGCTTGGCCTGGTGGGGGCGTATCAGTGGCGCCTCAAGGGCGTGAGCGTGCCCGCGCTGGACGCCACGATTACGCCGCACTACGGCGTGTTTTCGCCGATTCGGGGTGAGTATGTGGATCTGGTTGCGCAGGCGCCGTTGCCGGCCACCACGCTGGCCTTTGACATTGGCACCGGCTCCGGTGTGCTGGCGGCCGTGCTGGTCAAGCGCGGCGTGAAGCAGGTGGTGGCGACCGATACCGATTCGCGGGCGCTGGCGTGTGCGCTGGACAACCTGACCCAGCTCGGTGTGGCCAAGCAAGTTGCGCTGCAGAAGATGGATCTGTTCCCCGAAGGCCGCGCGCCCTTGGTGGTGTGCAATCCGCCCTGGGTGCCGGCGCGGCCGTCTGCACCCATCGAATCAGCGGTGTACGACCCCGACAGCCTGATGTTGCGTGGCTTTCTGGCCGGGCTGGCCGAGCATCTCACGCCGGACGGCGAGGGCTGGCTGATCTTGTCGGATCTGGCCGAGCGTCTGGGCCTGCGTACGCGCGAAGAATTGCTGGCCTGGATCGACGCCGCCGGCCTGAGCGTTCGCGATCGCCACGAGATCCGTCCGCGCCATGCCAAGGCGCAGGACTCGGATGATCCGCTACATGTCGCTCGCGCGGCTGAAATGACGACGCTGTGGCGTTTGGTGGCGAAGCCCGACTAAAGGTCTATTGCCAGTCGACGGTGGCGGCGAGCAGATAGCCCGCGCCATACACCGTCTTGATCAGCTTGGCGTGCTGGGGGTCTTCGTCCAGCCGCCGACGCAGGCGGGAGATGCGCAGGTCGATGCTGCGGTCGAGCGCGCACACGTCCCGCCCGTCGAGCAGCTGGTCGCGCGAGAGGATCTGGTTGGCGTGCTCGAGCAGTACGGTCAGCAGTTGTCCTTCGGCCTGGCTGAGGGTCGTTTCGACGCCGGTCGGGCTGACCAGCGAAAACGTTGCCAGATCAAAACGCCAGTTTGCGAAACGCGCAATTTTGGGCGTGGCCAGCGGCGATACGACGTTGGCTTGATAACGCCGATAGACGCTGCGCACGCGGGCAATCAGCTCGCGCGGCTCGAAAGGTTTGGTGACGTAGTCGTCAGCACCGAGCTCCAGCCCGAGCACGCGGTCGTGGGTGTCAGCGCGGGCGGTGACGATGAGCAGCCCGAAGCCGTAGCTGGCGCGCAGCTGGCTCACCACTTGCAGTCCGTCCATGTCCGGTAGGCCGAGGTCGAGAATCGTGATGTGCGGTGGCTGGACGCGCAGTTGACGCAGAAAGTCGCTGCCGGTGGAGAAGACCTTGCAGCGAAAATCGAACTTGAGCAGCGTCTTTTCGATCAGTTGCGCCACGCGAAAATCGTCTTCGACAATGTAGATCAGTGGCCGCTTTGCGTCGGTCATGGATGGTCCTCCTTTTGCTGTGCTGGCCAAGTGCTTTCGGTGCCGTGCCGGCGACGCGCTGCGCCGTCGCAGGGAATCTGATTTTCTAGTGCTTCAGCGCCTTGTGCAATGCGTTGGCGAGCGCTTCCCGGCTGAAGGGTTTGGACAGGACGAAGGTGGCGCTGTGTTCATGGTTGCCAGGGTGCTGGGTGGCGTAGCCGCTCATCAGCACCAGCGGTAGTGCCGGGCGGAAACCGCGCACGAAACGCGCTAGCGCGCGGCCATCCATGCCGCCGGGCATGACTATGTCGCTGAGCACGGCGCCAATTGCCGGGATGTGCTCGATCATGTCGGCCGCTTCGTGACCGTTCTCGGCTTCGAGCACTGCGCAGCCCAGCGAGGCGAGTTGCTTTCGCACGATCTTGCGCACTTCGGCGTCGTCTTCTACCAGCAGCACCAGCGTGTTGGCGAGATCGGCGTGGTCGCTGCCGAGAGAGCCATCGGCGCCATTGTCTGGCGCGGCCGGGGCGATGCGTGGGAGCAGTAGTGCAACCGTGGTGCCCACTGCCTGACGGCTGCGGATGCGCACCCCGCCGTTGGATTGCTTGATGAAGCCATACACCATCGACAAGCCCAGGCCGCTGCCGATGCCGAAATTCTTGGTGGTGAAGAAAGGCTCGAAAACGCGCGCCAGAGTCACTCCGTCCATGCCAGTGCCGTTGTCGGTGACGGCAATCTGGACATAGTCACCGGGAGGAATTTCGAGGTCACTGGCGGCGTTAGTGTCGATGGCTTCGAGTGACGACTCGATCATCAGTTGCCCGCCGTTGGGCATTGCGTCGCGGGCGTTCAGCGCCAGGTTCAGCAGCGCGCTCTGGAGCTGGTGCGGATCGGCCAGGGCGATCAGGTCGTCGGCGTGCGAGGTGGTCGATACCGTGATCGCGCGGGGTACCGAGCGGCGGATCAGCCGCGCCATGTTGTGCACCAGCGCGTTGACCTCGACCGCGCACGCCTCGATCGGTTGCTGGCGCGAGAAAGTGAGTAGCCGCTTGATGAGCTCTGCGCCACCTTCGGCGGCGCCCATCGCCGGCTCGACGTACTCGTCCACTTCAGGGGTGTCGGGCAGTGCTTCACGCAGGCCGGTGAGATTGCCCATGATCACTGCCAGCATGTTGTTGAAGTCGTGCGCCAGCCCGCCGGTGAGCTGGCCGATGGCTTCCATTTTTTGCGCTTGGGCAAGCGCGTTGTGGGTGCGTCGCTGCTCGGTGATGTCTACCGAGTGCACGAAGCAGCCGATGACCTTTCCGTCGGGGGTAATGTCCGGCAGCAGCGTGCTGCGCGCGAACATTCGCGCTCCTTCGGCGCCGTCGAGCGCGTATTCGTAGGTTGCCTCCTCGCCCGCCAGCGCGGCGCGTACCTCATTTTCGACGCGTGTAAACAAGGTCTCGCCGATGACTTCGCGGATGGGCTTGTCGGTCATGCTTTCGCTGCTCCAGCCGAACCATTCGGCGTAGCGCTTGTTGCCGTAACGGTAGGTCCAGGTGTGGTCGAAGTAGGCGATGTGGGCGGGGATGGTGTCGGTGATCAGGCGCAGCCGCGCTTCGCTGTTGCGCAGTTGGGTGGCGATCTTCTGGTTGCTTTCGAGCGCGCCGCGCAGCTCCGCGTTGGTGACTGTGAGTTCGTGGGTGCGTGCCGCGATGTGCGCTTCGAGCTCGCTCTGGTGCTGGTCGATCTGGCGGCGCTGTCGGTCGGCCTCGGTGATGTCTGAGTAGAGGGTGATGAACCCGTTGTGCGGTAGCGGAAAACCGCGGATCAGCAGCAGCGTTCCGTTGGGGCGCAGGCGCTGGGTTTCGTGGGGCGAAAAGCTGGCCGCGTCTGCCACACGTTGGGCGACCTGGGCGTCGACGTCGCCGTCGCCGTACTCGCCACGCTCGGCGTTGTAGCGGATGAAGGCTTCAAACGGCGTGCCCGGCACGCCGAGGCGGTCGGGGAAGTCGAGCAGGCGCAGAAAGCTGTGGTTGCAGGTGACGAGGTGCAGCGTGTGATCGAACACGGTGACCCCTTCGTTGATGTGGTCGAGCGCGGCCGAGACCATTTCGCGATAGCGCTGGTCGCTGATCTGCTCGGCGTTGTTGCCAGTCGGAGGGAGGGGGTCGGTCATGGCGCGGGCTAGGGTCGTGAGAGCTGAAGAGAAGCTTGATCTTAGGGGCTGAGCCGGGGGGATTCGGTTGGCGACAAGATTCAGTACATTTTTAACGAAGTTACGACAACTTTTGTTGCCACTCTAATCGACCAAGCCGCCGCCGAGCGGAGCTGTGCCGGATGTTTCCGGCGCCCGGTTGAACCACATGGGTACGAGGAGTCAAAAAGGTGTCGAACAATCCCTATCTGCAGGGGCTGGATAAGAATCCCGCCAATTATGTTGCCCTGTCGCCGCTCAGTTTCATAGAGCGCACGGCCAGTGTGTATCCGGCGCGCACCAGCGTGGTTCACGGCGCGCGCGTTTTTAACTGGTCGCAAACCTATACCCGTTGCCGTCAACTGGCGGGCGCGCTGGCGGCGAAGGGGGTCGCCAAGGGCGACACCGTGGCCGTGATGCTGTCCAATGTGCCGGCGATGTTCGAGGCTCATTTCGGCGTGCCAATGGTCGGTGCGGTGCTCAATACACTTAACACCCGGCTTGATGCTGAAGCGATCGCTTTCATGCTGGGTCATGGCGAAGCCAAAGTGCTGATCACCGATCCGGAGTTCGCCGAGGTGGTCGCTGCGGCGCTTGAGTTGCTCGACGGGCCGAAGCCTTTGGTGATCGATGCGCTCGATCCTGAATATCCCGGCACCACATGCGTCGGTGAGATCGAGTACGAAGACTTCATCGCCGAAGGTGATCCCGACTTTGCCTGGCAACTGCCCGCTGACGAGTGGGATGCCATTGCGCTCAACTACACCTCGGGCACCACCGGCAACCCCAAGGGTGTGGTCTATCATCATCGCGGCGCCTATCTGAACGCCGCTTCCAACATCATCAGCTGGGGCATGCCGGCGCACGCGGTCTATTTGTGGACCCTGCCGATGTTCCACTGCAATGGCTGGTGCTTCCCGTGGACGATGGCGGCCAACGCGGGCGTTAACGTTTGTTTGCGCAAGGTCGATCCGGCGTTGATCTTTGAGCTGATCCGCCGCTACAAGGTCAGCCACATGTGCGGGGCGCCGATCGTCTACGGAATGATGATCAATGCTCCCGAGAAGTTGCGTGAAGGCATTGATCATAAGGTCAGCGGCCTGATCGCCGGCGCGGCACCCCCGGCCGCGATCATCGAGGGAGCCGAGCGCATGGGCTTCGATATCACGCATGTGTATGGGCTGACAGAGACCTACGGCCCGGCCTCGGTGTGTGCCAAGCATCCGGAGTGGGATGCGCTGCCGATCGACCGTCGCGCCGAGCGCAATGGCCGTCAGGGGGTTCGCAACCACATGCAGGAAGCCATCACGGTGCTCGATCCGCTGACCATGGCGCCAGTGCCGGCCGATGGCGAGATGATGGGCGAGATCATGTTCCGCGGCAACATCGTGATGAAGGGTTACCTGAAGAACGAGAAGGCGACGACTGAATCTTTCGACGGCGGCTGGTTCCATACCGGGGATCTGGCGGTGTTGCATCCGGACGGTTACGTGAAGATCAAGGACCGCTCGAAGGACGTGATTATTTCCGGCGGCGAGAACATCTCCTCGCTGGAAGTCGAGGAAGTGCTGTTCCGTCACCCGGCGGTGATGATGGCGGCCGTGGTGGCCAAGCCTGACGACAAGTGGGGCGAGGTGCCGGCGGCCTACATCGAGGTCAAGGAAGACGCGCAGGTGACGGCCGAGGACATCATCGAGCATTGCCGTGGTCATCTGGCCCGTTTCAAGGTGCCCAAGCATATCGAGTTCTGCGTTCTGCCCAAGACATCGACCGGCAAGATCCAGAAGTTCGTATTGCGCGATCAGGCACGCCACAACGCGGAAACCAGCGAAGGAGCGAAGGCATGAAGATCCTCGTTCCGGTCAAGCGCGTGGTTGATTACAACGTCAAGGTGCGGGTCAAGGCTGACCAATCCGGGGTTGAACTGGCCAACGTCAAAATGGCGATGAACCCGTTCGACGAAATCGCCATAGAAGAGGCGGTGCGAATGAAGGAGGCCGGGGTGGCCTCCGAGGTGGTCGCCGTCTCGTGCGGCGTAGCGCAGTGCCAGGAAACCCTGCGCACGGCGATGGCTATCGGTGCCGACCGCGGGATTTTGGTCAGCACAGACGCAGAGCTGCAACCGCTGGCAGTCGCCAAGTTGCTCAAGGCACTGTGTGACAAGGAGTCGCCCGATCTCATCATTCTGGGCAAGCAGGCGATCGACGACGATGCCAATCAAACCGGCCAGATGCTGGCCGCACTGATGAATCTGCCGCAAGCCACCTTTGCCTCGAAAGTCACAGTGGCCGAAGGCAAGGTGAGCGTCATGCGCGAGATCGATGGCGGTCTGGAAACCATTTCGATGCACATGCCGGCGGTGATTACCACCGATCTGCGCCTCAACGAGCCGCGCTACGCAACCCTGCCCAACATCATGAAAGCGAAAAAGAAGCCGCTTGAGACCGTCACCCCTGACGCGCTCGGCGTGGACGTCGCGGCGCGTCTCACTACCGTCAAGGTTTTGGAGCCCGCCGGGCGCAGCGCCGGGGTGATGGTGGCTGACGTGGCGCAGCTGGTCGACAAGCTCAAGAACGAAGCGAAGGTGATCTGACATGCCCATTCTCGTGATTGCAGAACATGACAAGGCCGGTCTCAAGGCCGCCACTCGCAACACCGTCGCCGCCGCCCGCGCGCTCGACGGCGAGCTGCACGTACTGGTTGCCGGTGCCGATTGCGCCGGTGCCTGCGCCGCGACGGCGGCGCTCGAAGGGGTCTCCAAAGTGTTGTGCGCTGATGCCGCGCATTACACCGATCAGGGCGCGGAGAACATTGCCGCACTGATCGTTTCGGTTGCCGGTGCCGGGGGTTACTCCCACCTCCTGGCGCCGGCCACCACTTTTGGAAAGAACGTGATGCCGCGTGTCGCCGCATTGCTCGACGTGGCTCAGGTGTCGGAGATTGTCGCGATCGATTCGGCCGACACCTTCGTGCGCCCGATCTACGCGGGCAACGCGCTGGCAACGGTCAAAAGCAGCGACGCGGTGAAGGTCATCACCGTGCGCACGACGGCCTTCGATCCGGTCGGCGATGGTGGTGCGGCAAGCATCGAGCCGATCACTGCCGGGCCCGATCTGGCGCTGTCGACGCTGGTCAGTCGCGAACTGACCCAATCCGAGCGGCCGGAACTCGGCGCCGCCAGTGTGATCGTCTCGGGCGGTCGAGGGCTGGGTAGCGGCGAGAACTATCACGCCATTCTGGAGCCGCTGGCCGACACGCTGGGCGCGGCGCTGGGCGCCAGTCGCGCGGCAGTCGATGCCGGTTTCGTGCCCAACGATTACCAGGTCGGTCAGACCGGCAAGATCGTCGCTCCGCAACTGTATCTGGCGATTGGCATCTCCGGTGCGATTCAGCACCTGGCCGGGATGAAGGATTCGAAGGTCATCGTGGCGATCAACAAAGATCCTGAAGCGCCCATTTTCCAGATTGCCGATTACGGCCTCGTGGCGGATTTGTTTGACGCCATACCGGCGCTCAACGCCGCGCTGTGACACCCGCTCAACTGACTTCAGGAATTGTGCCATGACGACTTACATTGCCCCGGTACGCGAGATGCTGTTTGCCATGAACGCATTGGCCGGTCTGGAAGAAATCGCCGGCCTGCCCGGCAACGAAGAGATCAGCCCCGACCTGGTCGAAGCCATTCTCGACGAAGCCGGGAAGTTCGCCACCGAAGTGCTGGCCCCGATCAACGCCCCCGGCGACCGTCAGGGCAACACCTGGCGTGACGGCGAGGTGAGCACCGCCGATGGCTTCAAGGAAGCCTACGCGAGCTTCTGCGAAACCGGCTGGAACGGCATGCCGGCGTCCACCGAGTTCGGCGGCCAGGGCCTGCCGGTGACGGTGTCGACCGCAGTGCTGGAGATGTGGAAATCGGCCAACATGTCGTTTTCGTTGTGCCAGATGCTGACCCTTGGCGCGGTTGAGGCCATCGCCCACCACGGCTCGGACGAGCTCAAGAACACCTTCCTGCCCAACATGGTGGCCGGCACGTGGACCGGCACCATGAACCTCACCGAGCCGCAGGCCGGGTCGGACCTCGCCGCGGTGCGCTGCAAGGCCGAGCCGCGTGGCGACGGCAGCTACGCCATCTCCGGGACCAAGATTTTCATCACCTGGGGCGAGCACGACATGGCGGAGAACATCATCCACCTGGTGCTCGCGCGGCTGCCCGATGCGCCGCCGGGGGTGAAGGGGATTTCGTTGTTCGTGGCACCCAAGTTTCTGGTGAACGCCGACGGATCGCTCGGCGCGCGCAACGATCTGGTGTGCGCCTCGATCGAGCACAAGATGGGCATCCACGCCAGCGCCACGGCGGTGATGGCTTTCGGCGAAAAGGACGGCGCGATCGGCTATCTGGTCGGAGAGCCCAATCGCGGGCTGGAGTACATGTTCACAATGATGAACCACGCCCGGCTCAACGTCGGCCTCGAAGGCGTGGGCATTGCCGAGCGCGCCTACCAGCAGGCCGTGGGCTACGCCCGCGATCGTATTCAGGGGCGCATCATTGGTGACAAATCGGGCGACAAGAAGCCGATCCTGCACCACCCCGACGTACGTCGCATGTTGATGGACATGAAGTCGCGCACCGAAGCCACGCGCGCGATTGCCTACTACGTGGCCGGCTGTATGGATCGTGCCAAGAGCCATCCGGACGAGACCGTGCGTGGTGCCAACCAGCGTCGTCTCGAGTTGCTTACGCCGGTGGTCAAGGGCTGGTGTACCGAGGCCGCGCAGGGCGTGACATGGAACGGCATCCAGGTGCATGGCGGGATGGGTTTCATCGAGGAAACCGGTGCCTGCCAGCACATGCGCGACGCGCGTATCACCACGATTTACGAGGGCACGACGGCAATCCAGGCCAACGACCTGATCGGTCGCAAGGTGGCCCGAGAAGGCGGTCACGCCATGCGCGCGCTGCTCGAAGACATGGCCACCACGCGCCGCCAGCTCGACGGCCACGGCGACGCTCAGATGCGCCACATCGGCGCCGCGCTGGGCGGTGGCATGTACGCGCTGGCCGAGGCCACCGACTGGCTGCTGGCCAACTATGACGCGCATCCGCAGGCCGCGGCCGCGGGCGCGGTGCCCTTCCTCAAACTGGCCGGGACGGTCGCCGGGGGGTGGCTGATGGCGCGTTCGGCGCTGGTGGCGTTCGAGCGGTTGGCAGATTCGGACGACGGCTTCTATGCGGCGAAGCTGATTACCGCGCGCTACTTCTCCGAGCACGTGCTGCCCGAGGCCAACAGCTATCGCGATGCGATCGTGAATGGTTCAGAGTCGGTGCTGGCGATGCATGAGGCGCTTTTCTGATGGACGCGCCGATGGCCCGCGAGGTCATGGAATACGACGTGGTGGTGGTCGGCGCCGGGCCGGCCGGCCTGTCGAGCGCGATCCGCCTCAAACAACTGGCTGACGCCGCAGGGCGCGAGTTATCGGTGTGCGTGGTGGAGAAAGGCTCCGAGGTTGGGGCGCACATTCTTTCTGGCGCGGTGATTGAGCCGCGTGCGCTCAACGAGTTGTTGCCAGACTGGAAGGAACGCGGCGCGCCGCTCAATACGCCGGTGACCGAAGACCGCTTTCTGCTGCTCTCAAAACATGGCGCACGCAAGCTGCCGACGCCCCCGCAGATGCACAACGAAGGCAACTACATCGTCAGCCTTGGCAACTTCTGCCGCTGGCTGGGTGAGCAGGCCGAGGCGCTGGGGGTCGAAATCTACCCCGGTTTTGCGGCGGCCGAAGTGCTGTTCGACGACCTCGGTGCGGTGCGCGGCATCGCCACCGGAGACATGGGCCTGAACCGCGACGGTACGCCCGGCCCCAATCACGAACGCGGCATCGAGCTGCATGCGCGCCAGACGGTGTTTTCGGAGGGCTGTCGCGGCTCGCTCAGCAAGGCGGTGATGGCGCGCTTTGACCTGCGCCACAATGCCGATCCGCAAACCTATGGCCTCGGCATCAAGGAGCTGTGGGAGATTGATCCGGCGGTGCACGAGCGCGGCCTCACGGTGCACACCGTCGGTTGGCCGCTGGCCAGCGACACCTACGGTGGATCATTTTTGTATCACCTCGAAGACAATCTGGTGTCGATCGGTTTTGTGGTCGGGCTCGACTACAGCAACCCGCACCTGTCGCCCTACGAGGAGTTTCAGCGCTTCAAGACCCACTCCGAGATCCGTCGCTACCTTGAAGGCGGGCGGCGCATTTCGTATGGCGCACGGGCGCTGTCGGAGGGCGGCTTCCAGTCGCTGCCAAAATTGAGTTTCCCCGGTGGCGTGCTGGTGGGCGACACCGCAGGCTTCCTCAATGTGCCCAAGATCAAGGGCACGCACATGGCGATGAAGTCGGGTATGGAAGCGGCCGATGCGATCTTTGACCATCTGGCCGATGTGCCGGACGGGAGCGGCGAGGTGACCGGCTATGCTGAGCGCCTGCGCGCGAGCTGGCTGTGGGACGAGCTGTATCAGGTGCGCAACATCCGCCCGTCTTTTCGGTGGGGGCTGTGGGGCGGGATCGCCTACAGCGCGATCGACACGTATGTGCTGCGTGGCCGGGCGCCGTGGACACTGAAAAACCATGCCGACCACACCCAGCTGAAGCCGGCGTCGGCGTGTGCGCCGATCGACTACCCGAAGCCGGATGGCAAGCTGAGCTTCGACCGGCTGTCGTCGGTGTTCATCTCGGCCACCAACCACGCCGAGGAGCAGCCCTGCCACCTGCAGCTCAAGGACAGCGCCGCGCCGATCCAGATCAATCTCGCGACCTACAACGCGCCCGAGACGCGGTACTGCCCGGCGGGCGTGTACGAGCTGGTCGAGGCCGACGACGGGCCGCGCATGCAGATCAACGCACAGAACTGCCTGCACTGCAAAACCTGCGACATCAAGGACCCGACCCAGAACATCAACTGGGTAACGCCCGAGGGCGGCGGTGGGCCCAACTATCCAAACATGTGAGCGGGGCGGGTGATGCGTCTCGGCGTATGCGGCGTTCGTGACGAGACGCTTGAATCGGGGTGGTCGGGGCTGTTCGCGACCATGGCGCGGGTGCTGGTGTATTGCGCGCTGGTGCTCGCCGTGCAGGCACCGGAGGTGTTCGGGCTGTAGCGACAAGCTCGCTAAGGTGGTGGCATCAAATGTAATTTTTGCGTCGCTTTCGCGGCGCTGACCAAAGGAGATGAGAACGTGCTGATGAAAAGAGAACACGGGGCCGAGCAGCCTCACTGGCCGCTAGGACCATTCAAGATCCGGCTTCCCTTCGTGCACTACCGTTGGGAATACCCGGAAATGATTCAGGGCCTGATCATGTTTGTGGTCGGCCTGGCGATGATTCCGCTGCTGCAAAAATACCTCGGCATGCCCTACGAGGCTGCGCTGGCCTTCTGCGTGATCGCCGGCGTCGGCTACATGCTGCCGGCGCTGCTGGGGGTGCCGCTGGTGCCAGGCTGGATTACGCCAGCCATCCCGGTGGTGATCCTGTTCCTGCAAGGTTTCGAGCCGGGGCCGGAGGCGATCAAGGCGCTGTTCGCGCTGCAGATCGAGGTCTTTCTCATCTTTCTGGTGCTGGGCATCACCGGCATGGGCAATCGACTGGTGACGGTGATTCCCAACTCGCTCAAGTCCGGCATCATCATCGGCGCCGGTATTGCGGCCATGATGGGTGAGCTGAAAGTGGGCGGCCGTATCGACAACACCCCGATCTCGCTGATCATCGGCTCCATCGTGTCGGCCTATGTGCTGTTCTCGCTGTCCTTCAAGAGCATTGTCGAGAAGAACGTGTGGGCCAAGCGCATCTCCAACTTCGGCATGGTGCCGGGCATGATTCTGGCCATGCTGGTTGGCTGGGCCGTGGGTGAATACCCCATGCCTGACGTGCAGTGGGGCATCACCAATCCCGACTTCGCGCTGATGTGGGACTACCTCGTGTTCAGCACCGGCATGCCCGATGCGAGCACCTTCATGCTGGCATTGCCGACGGCCGTCATTGCCTACGTGATCGCTTTTGGCGACATCGTGGTCGGCTTTACGCTGGTCAAGCGGGTGGATCACCTGCGCGAGGACGAGAAGATCGAGGAGGGCATCACCCGGGTGCACCTGGTCACCGCCATCCGCAACGGCATCCACGCGTTCTTTGCGCCGTGGCCCGGTCTGGCCGGCCCCTTGTGGACGGCGGCCCATGCCACCGTGGCCGAGCGCTATGCGCTGGGTCGCAAGGCGATGGACTCCATCTACTCCGGTGGCGGCACCTTCTGGATCACCGGTTTCTTCGCCCTCTTCATGTTGCCGCTGGTGAGCATCTTCAAGCCGGTGTTGCCAATTGCGCTGTCGCTCACGCTGGTGCTGACCGCCTACATCTGCATCATGGTCGGCATGGAAGAGCTGAAGAACTCGACCGAGCGCGGCGTGGCCGGCATTGTGGCGGTGACGCTGGCGATGCCTGATCCGAAATCGACGGTGTATGCGGTGGTGATCGGCCTGGTGCTGTACTTCCTGATCGAGCGCTCGCATCACATCGGCACGCGCGACAAGGAAGATCTGAGCATCCTGGGTGACAGCACCGCCGACCTCGAAGCCGGCGACACGCACGGGCGCAAGTTGCCGGCCAACTGATCGCAGCCGTCGTTGAATTGCGCCGCCGAACGCCCTCATCCGTGAGGGCGTTTTTTGTCCACGTTCAACACCAACGCGCCCCCGGATCTTGATCGAGATCGGAGGCGCCGCGCGGGTCTTCGGGGTATCCTTGGCCTCCTCAGTCGTAAAACCATTAGGGCGGAAACTACCTTGAAGGTCTTTGGCATTGCCGGGTACTCCGGCTCGGGCAAGACAACGCTCATCGAAAAACTGATTCCTGAAATCCGCTCGCGGGGCTTGGCGGTGTCGGTGATCAAGCACGCGCATCACGGCTTTGATCTCGACCGCCCGGGCAAGGACTCCTGGCGACACCGCGAAGCCGGTGCGCAGGAAGTGCTGATGCTCTCGAGTGGCCGCTGGGTCTTGATGCACGAGTTGCGTGAGACGCCGGAACCCACGCTGGACCAGCAACTGGCGATTCTGTCGCCCTGTGATCTGGTGCTCATCGAAGGCTTCAAGGCCGCGCCGGTGCCCAAGGTCGAGGTCTATCGCCCGGCCAACGGCAAACCGCCGCTATGGACCGACAATCCGCATGTGGTGGCCGTGGCCACCGACGCGGCGACCGATACGCCTTTGCCGACGCTGGATGTGAACGATCCGGTGGCGGTCACTGATTTCATTCTCGACTACAAGATGGAAGACTTTCAGCCATGAGCCTTCTCTCCTTTGAAGACGCACGCACGCAATTGCTGGCGCAGGCCCGGCCGGTGGCTGGCACCGAACTGGTGAGCACGCTCAAGGCTCGCGGTCGCGTGCTGGCCGATGACCTGGTGTCCGAATTCGATGTGCCGCCGCTCGATAATTCCGCGATGGATGGCTACGCCGTGCGCTGCGCCGACATCCCGGCGGCCGGCACACGCCTGCCGGTATCGCAACGCATTCCGGCCGGTGCGGTGGGGCATCCGCTCGCCGCCGGCTCGGTCGCGCGCATCTTTACCGGCGCGCCGATTCCGCCGGGGGCTGACGCCATCGTGATGCAGGAGTTGTGCGAGCGCGAGGGCGACGAGGTCGTCATCAATCATGTGCCGAGCACGGGCGATTCGATCCGCCTGCGCGGCGAAGACATCGCTCTTGGAAAGTCGGTGCTCACCGCCGGCACCCGCCTGCGCGCGCAGGAACTCGGTCTGGCCGCATCGATCGGCATCCCCGCCGTGTCGGTGCATCGCCGTCTCAAGGTGGCGATCTTCTTCACCGGTGACGAACTCGTGATGCCCGGCGAGCCGCTGCGCGAAGGCGCCATCTACAATTCGAACCGTTTTGTACTCAACGCCTTGCTCGATGGCATGGGCTGCGAAGTGACCGACCTGGGCATCGTCGCCGATACACTCGACGCGACCCGCCAGGCGCTGCGCACCGCCGCGCACGGCCACGATGTGATCATCACCTCGGGTGGCGTGTCGGTGGGTGAAGAAGACCATGTCAAACCCGCCGTCGAGGCCGAAGGCTCGCTCAATCTGTGGAACATCGCCATCAAACCGGGCAAGCCGCTGGCCTATGGCCGGGTGGGTGAGGCCGCCTTTATCGGTCTGCCGGGTAATCCGGTGTCTACCTTTGTGACCTTTCTGTTGCTGGTGCGCCCGTTTTTGCTCACGTGTCAGGGTGTGCGCGAGGTGTTGCCGAAGCCGGTGCAACTGCGGGCCGACTTTGACTGGCTCAAGCCGATCAAGCGGCGCGAATTCCTGCGCGTTCAGGTCAATGCCGAGGGCGGCCTGAGCTTGTTCGACAATCAGGGCTCTGGTGTGCTGACGTCCACGGTGTGGGCCGATGGCCTGGCGGAAGTCCCACCGGGCGAACCCATCCGGCGCGGTCAGATGGTCTCCTACACGCCTTTCTCCGATCTTCTGGATTGATTCGCCAATGAATCTGACTATTCTTTATTTCGCCAGCCTTCGCGAGTCGCTGGGCATGGCAAAAGAGGCCGTCGTGTTGCCTGCCGACGTTGGTAACGTTGGCGCGTTGCGCACGCATTTGAGCGCTCGCGGTGAAACTTGGCAGCGACTCGCGCCGGGCCATAATGTGCGGGCAGCCGTCAATCAACACATGGCTGCGGACGAGCAGGTGCTGGCTGCGGGCGACGAAGTGGCATTTTTTCCGCCGGTAACGGGAGGCTGAGGTGATGGAAGTTCGAGTCCAGGAAGCCGATTTTGATGTGGGCGTTGAAACACGGGCCTTGTCGGCCGGGCGTACGGACATCGGCGCGGTCAGTACCTTTTTGGGACTGGTGCGCGGTGCGTCCGACGGCGTGCAGTGCATGACGCTTGAGCATTATCCGGGCATGACCGAGCAGTCGTTGGCCGAGATCGTCGCCGAGGCAAAGCAGCGCTGGAGCTTGCTCGCCGTGCGCGTGATTCATCGCGTGGGGCCGCTCCAGCCGGGCGCGCAGATCGTGTTTGTGGGCGTGGCCAGTGCGCACCGCGGCGAGGCGATTGCGGCCTGCGAGTTCATCATGGACTTTCTCAAGACGCGCGCGCCGTTCTGGAAAAAAGAACAGACACCCGAGGGTAGCCGGTGGGTCGATGCGCGCGACACCGACGATACTGCCGCGGCTCGCTGGCTGGATGTGGAGTCCCGACGCTGAGATGCCGGCGTTTTGATGTAAGGCTGCGTTGTGCCATGACATAAAAAAACGGCGTCCTCGAAAGGACGCCGTTTTCATACCTGGCAGTAAGCCGGGTCGGTATTACTTACGGCGGGCCGGAGCGCGCTTGGCCGGCTGCTGGGCGGCGGCGCCGACCTGCGTGAAGGCCTGGAAGGCTTCGGTCGAGGCACGCGTCATTTGCTCGAAAGCAGCGCGGGCGTTGTCCATGGCACCTTGCACAGCGCCCATGGCGTTCTGGTCGGTGATGGGCATGCCGGTGAACATCTTGTTGATGGCTTCGAACACGTCGTTGCCGCCGGTGGCCAGCTGCTCGCTGACCATCTTGCCGACTTCGGTCTGTGCTTGAGCAGCCACTTCAGCGATTTCGCGGGCGCAAGCGAGCATGCGCTCGGTCGAGGCCTGTGCGTATTCGGTGCGCAGGCGAAGCATGTCTTGCGGGTCCTGCGTGGTGGTCAGCGCCTTGGCGTTGTTGACACCGTCTTCGAACAGGGTCTTGGCCGTGCGAACCTGCAGTTCCATGATGCGCTGCGAGTTTTCGATCGACATCTGCGCCAGGCGCATCGCCGCTTCGAGGTTCTTTTTCTGCAGTGCGTTAAGTTGTTCGGGTTTGATCGCCATGGTGATTCCTCCTCGCTCAATGAATTGGGTTTGAGCCGACTGACAGGTATTGCGCCGTAGCAGAAAAAAATTTCCGGCGGCCACAGACGTCTCAATTCACCCAAAGTAACACATTGAGGAATTGGAGAATACGCTTATGGATCAGATATGTTCATGTTCAAACAGGTGTTTGTTGCATTGCAGCAACAGATTCCGGATGAATGCTGCATTAGCGTCTTGAAATGTTCGTGGTGACGCCCCATTTAGGGAGCAACGGGTCAAACGGAAAAGGATGTCTTCATGCGCTTCGACAAGCTCACCACCAAATTTCAACAGGCGCTGTCCGATGCGGGCAGCATTGCCGTCGGAAACGACCAGCAGTTCATCGAGCCTCAACACTTGATGCTGGCGCTGCTTGAGCAGGACGATGGCAGCACCGCGTCCTTGCTGCAGCGCGCTGGCGTCAATGTGGCGCCGCTCAAATCGGCGCTCAAGAGCAGCATTGAGCGCTTGGCCAAGGTTGAAGGGCATGGCGGGGATGTTCAGGTCGGTCGCGATCTCGGCAACCTGCTCAATCTGACCGACAAGGCGGCGCAGAAGCAGGGCGATGCGTTCATCGCGAGCGAGATGTTCCTCCTGGCATTGGCTGACGACAAGGGCGAAACCGGCCGCTTGCTGCGTGAGCACGGGCTGGTGAAGAAGCATCTGGAGTCGGCGATCGCGGCGGTTCGCGGCGGCCAGAATGTGGGCTCGCAGGACGCCGAGGGGCAACGAGAGGCGCTGTCAAAATATTGCATGGACCTGACCGAACGCGCGCGTCAGGGCAAGCTCGATCCGGTGATCGGCCGTGACGACGAGATCCGCCGCGCAGTGCAGATTCTGCAGCGGCGCACCAAGAATAATCCGGTGCTCATCGGCGAGCCCGGCGTGGGCAAGACGGCCATCGTCGAAGGCCTGGCCCAGCGCATCGTCAATGGTGAGGTGGCCGAGACGCTCAAGGACAAGCGGGTGTTGTCGCTCGATATGGCGGCGCTGCTGGCGGGGGCGAAGTACCGCGGCGAGTTCGAAGAGCGGCTCAAGGCGGTGCTCAAGGATATTGCCCAGGACGAAGGGAGGATCATTCTGTTCATCGACGAGATCCACACCATGGTCGGCGCCGGCAAGGCCGAGGGCGCGATGGACGCGGGCAACATGCTCAAGCCGGCGCTGGCGCGTGGTGAGCTGCATTGCATTGGCGCGACGACGCTGGATGAATACCGCAAGTACATCGAGAAGGATGCCGCGCTGGAGCGCCGCTTCCAGAAAGTGCTGGTCGATGAGCCGAGTGTGGAGTCGACGGTGGCGATCCTGCGCGGTTTGAAAGAGAAGTACGAAATCCACCACGGCGTGATCATCACCGACCCGGCGATTGTCGCTGCCGCGGAACTGTCCAATCGTTACATCACCGACCGCTTCCTGCCCGACAAGGCGATCGACCTGATCGACGAAGCCGCCTCGCGAATCAAGATGGAGATCGACTCCAAACCCGAGGTGATGGACAAGCTCGACCGCCGCATGATTCAGCTGAAGATCGAGCGCGAGGCGGTCAAGAAGGAGAAGGACGAGGCCTCGATCAAGCGCTTGCAGCTGATCGACGAACAGCTCGAAAAGCTCCAGCGCGAGTACAACGATCTGGAAGAGATCTGGAAGGCCGAGAAGGCCCGCGCCCACGGCTCGGCGCATATCAAGGAAGAGATCGACGCCCTGCGCGCCAAGATGGCCGAGTTGCAGCGTGGTGGCAAGTACGAGCAACTGGCCGAGTTGCAGTACGGCAAGCTGCCGCAACTCGAGGCGCAGTTGAAGGCCGCCGAGCAAAATGGTGACGCCGCCGTGCCGAACCAGTTGCTGCGCACCCAGGTGGGCACCGAAGAGATTGCCGAGGTGGTGTCGCGTGCGACCGGGATTCCGGTATCGAAGATGATGCAGGGCGAGCGCGACAAGCTGCTCAAGATGGAAGACAAGATGCACGAGCGGGTGATCGGTCAGGATGAGGCGGTGCGGCTCGTATCGGATGCCATCCGCCGTTCGCGTGCCGGGCTGTCGGATGAGAACCGGCCCTACGGCTCCTTCCTGTTCCTGGGCCCCACGGGTGTGGGCAAGACCGAACTGTGCAAGACGCTGGCCGAGTTCCTCTTCGACAGCGAGGAGCATCTCATTCGTATCGACATGAGTGAGTTCATGGAGAAGCACTCGGTCGCCCGCTTGATCGGCGCGCCGCCGGGATACGTGGGTTACGAGGAGGGCGGTTATCTGACCGAACTGGTGCGTCGCAAGCCCTATTCGGTGATCTTGCTCGACGAGGTCGAGAAGGCGCATCCGGATGTGTTCAACGTGTTGTTGCAGGTGCTCGACGATGGCCGCATGACCGATGGTCAGGGCCGCACGGTGGACTTCAAGAACACCGTGATCGTTATGACCTCCAACCTGGGCAGCCAGATGATTCAGCAGATGGCGGGGGATGATTACGGCGTGATCAAACTGGCGGTGATGGCTGAGGTGAAGACGTATTTCCGGCCCGAGTTCATCAACCGCATCGACGAGGTGGTGGTGTTCCACAGCCTGGATGAAAAGCACATCGCGAATATTGCGCGCATCCAGTTGCAGCATCTCGAGAAGCGTCTGGCGCGCCTGGAAATGGGCTTGCAGGTGTCGGAGGCGGCGCTGGCCCAGGTGGCCGACGCGGGTTTCGACCCGGTGTTTGGCGCGCGACCGCTCAAGCGGGCGATTCAGGAGCGTATCGAGAATCCGCTGGCCAAGGCGATTCTGGAGGGGCAGTTTGCGGCCAAGGACGTGATCCGGGTCGACGCCGATGGCGGCAGGATGCGATTCGAAAAAGCGGCCGCAGTCGGGTAAGTCTTTCCGTGCTGCGGATTAACGCAAGAAAGGCGCCCCAGGGCGCCTTTCTTGCGTATGCGCTGGATGTGTCGGGCGCTTGCCTTAGCGGTGCGATCGACCGTCGACGATGAACTGGATGCGCTCCAGCAGATCCTGGCTGCTTTCAGTCACATTGGCCAAGGCGCGCATGGCGGCGTCCGTGTCGCCCGCGAGGTGGTGCGTGACGAGTTGTTCGCCATGGGCGTGCAGGGCTTGGTGCAATGTGTCGAGCGTAGCCAGCGGGCCGGGTGGGCGCGCGTCCAGCAGCTTCTTGTCGAGCCACTGACCAAAACGACAGCGATGTGGGTTGGTTTCCGGTGCCTCGGCCGAGTCGTCGCGCACAAAGTGGTTGAGCTGGTCGATCCAGGCGCGGTGCTCGGAGGCGACATACAGCAGCTCGATATCCTGGTGATCCAATTGGCCGGTCTGCGCCCAGGCGACAGGGGCCGTCCAGCCTTGTGCCCACGCAGTGAGGGCTTCGGCGGACATCGGGCGGGCAATGCCATAGCCTTGGGCTTGCTCGCAGCCCAGTTGCAGCAAGAGTTTGCCGTGTTGTTCCGTTTCGACACCTTCGGCGATGACCTCGCGGTGAAACGCGCGCGCCAGTCCGAGCACGCCTTCCAGGATGGACAGGTCGCCGGGGTCGTGGAGCATGTCGCGCACAAAGCCTTGGTCGATCTTGAGCACGTGGACCGGCAGGCGTTTGAGGTAGATGAGCGACGAGTAGCCGGTGCCAAAGTCGTCAAGCGCGAAGCGCACCCCGAGATCGGCGCAGGCGGCGATGACCTTGGAGACATGGTTGATGTCTTCGAGCGCACTGCTTTCCAGCACTTCCAGTTCCAGGTGGGCCGGTGGCACGTCGGGGGCCTTGTCGAGCAAGGCCTGCAGTCGTTCGACAAAATCGGCTTGTTGCAGATGATTCGCCGAGACATTGACGCTGACCGTAATTTCGATGCCGGCTTGTTGCCACGTGTCGATCTGCGTCAGCGCCGCCGCGATGACCCATTCGCCCAGCGCAATGTTTGTGGGGTCGGTTTCGATATCGGGCAGGAACATGCCGGGCGCCAGCAGACCGCGTTCGGGATGCGCCCAGCGGATCAGCGCTTCGGCGCCGATCAGGGCGCCGGTCCGCATGTTCACCTTGGGCTGGTAATGGAGCACAAACTCGTTGTCGGCGAGTGCCTGCCGGATGCGGGCGATGCTTTCATGTCGGCCGCGTACGGCGCGTTCGTGGTCGGCGTCAAACAGGTGAAAACGGTTCTTGCCGGTCTGCTTGGCCTGGTACATGGCCTGGTCTGCCTGACGTATCAGTTGGTCGGAGTCGAGGTCGACGTCACCCTGATAGTGTGTCAATCCGATGCTGCCCGAGACCTGCAGCTGTTGCTGGTCGATATGGATGGGCTCTGAAATCTTGGTCAGTAGCCGATGCATGATCGCTTCCACGGCGGCGTCGTCGTGGATGTCGGGCAGCACCATGACGAACTCGTCGCCACCGAAGCGCGCGACGGTATCTTCTTCGCGAAGCGTCTCCAGAAGGCGTTCGGCGGTGGCGACCAGCACGCGGTCGCCCACCGCGTGCCCCTGGGAGTCGTTGATTTCCTTGAAACCGTCGAGGTCGAGGTAGGCCAGGGCCAGCTGTGTCTTGTTACGACGGGCCCGGGTCATGGTTTGGCCAAGGCGATCGGCCAGCAGCACGCGATTCGGCAAGCCGGTGAGATCGTCAAAGAATGCGAGGCGCTCGAGTTGTTGTTCGTTTTCCTTTTGACGACTGATGTCCGAGAACACGGCGACGTAGTGAGACACTGCACCCTTGGTGTCGCGAACGGCCGAAATCGTCAGGATCTCAGGAAAAATCTCGCCGGATTTTCGCCGGTTCCAGATCTCGCCCTCCCAGAATCCCGCTTCGAGAAGGTGTTGCCACAAGGAGGCATAGAACGCGGCGTCGTGACGGCCCGAGCGCAAAATGCGCGGATTCTTGCCGATGCCTTCATCGCGGGCGTAGCCGGTGATCCGGGTGAACGCGTCGTTCACGTTTAAAATCGTGCCCTCGGCGTCGGTAATGAGAATGCCTTCCCGGGCGGCGGCGAAGACGCTCGAGGTGAGCTGCAGTTCGACTTCGGCGACCTTGCTGGCTGATACGTCGATCTGGGTCCCGGAGACCGTTGCCGGCGCGCCGGAGGCCGTCCGTTCGGTAATCTGACCGCGCTCCAGCAGCCAGATCCAGTGCCCGTTCTTGTGGCGCATTCGGACTTCACATGCGTAGTGCGGGTTTTCGCCGGCGAGGTGCTGAGCGAACAGGGTCGCGGATCGCTCCCGGTCGTCGGGGTGAAGCAGTTGGTCGCGGCGGTGGGCGGTCAGTGTGTGCAACTCAGCACGCGAGTAGCCGAGCATCTCGGCCCACAGATCATTGATGACGATGTTTCCGCTTGGGATATGCCACTCCCAGGTGCCTGCCCGCGTGCCCTGAATGATTCCTTCCAGGCGCACCTGGTTCTGAAGAAGCAAGGCTGTTTTTCCGCGAACAACGTATCTGAGGCGCAGATTCCAGAAAAAAATCCAGGCCAGCAGCGCAAGGATCGCCAGTGCGTAGGGCCAGTAAGCCAGGACATCAATACCTCGGTCGGGCAAATGGGTGCCGGCCCATTTCCAGTTCAAGCCCTCCAGCGCACCGGTGCTCCGCGCGCGCGCGATGCCTTTGTTGAGAATGGAACGCAGCAGGCGATTGCCGTCCTTGACGGCCATGGCATTTCGGCCGACATACAGTGGGTCGCCGACCTTCTTCATGCGCGTATTCAGGCCGTTGCTGTAGAGGTAGTGCAAGACGATCTGTTCGTCGCCGATCAGTGCGTCGGCGCGGCCCTCGATGACTGCCGCGCTGGCCTGGGCGAAAGAGTCGGTTGCCACAAGGGTGAAGTCGATGCCGCGGGCGAGCAGGTAGTCCAGTGCGTAGTCGCCGCGCTGAATGGCGATCCGCTTTCCGTGGAGGCTCGCGAGGTTGGTGACGTCCGGTCGGTCCGCCGCGACAAAAATGGTGGCCGGAATCTCGAAGACGGTATCGGTGAAGTCGAAGTCACGGTCCCGCTCTTCGCTATAGAAGAAGCTGGTCAGCACCTGTGCGCGGTTTTCCAGGACGGCGCGTTGGGCTTCGACGAAAACCGCGTCGGTGAATTCGGCGTGAAAACCAAATTCGGTGCTGATCCAGGTGGCAAGCTCGATCATCATGCCCTTGCGGGCGCCCGTGGCAGGGTCGACGAATTCGAAAGGTGGGTAGTTTGTCTGGCTGACGAAAACGATCGGGCCAGCCGTATTCAGGAAGGCACGCTCCTGGTCGGTGAGCGCCGCCGCGGCGGCTGTCTGGGCCTGCGCAGAGATGCTGACCATGGCGTAAAGACAGGCCAGCATCATACCCAGCAGGAGGTGCTTGATCGATCGGCGTGAAGTGCTCATGGGTCAGATCAGGGGCGCGGGGCGCAACACGGATGCGCTGTTCCGTGCGCCCGATTGGCGGCGAGGTGGTGGCGCGATGATAGCCGGAAACGGTCTGTTTCAGCCACGCGTCAGCGCTGGCGGTGATCTTGCGGTGCGGCCCTTTGGACGCGGTCGTTCATCGGGAAGGTGTAGCGACGACAGTGCGTGCCGCGTGGAACGCCGGCGGCGGGGGGTGCCATGTGCGGCTCAGTGTTGGTCGGTGATGAGTGCGCGGAAGCCATCGGGCAGATGCAGCGTTTGCAGGCTGCGCTGTGTAAACAAGAAGCGTCCATCCACCCGGAAGCCCAGCGCCTCCCAGGGCACAGCCGTATTCAGCAAATGGACGGCCTGGTCCATTGGCATGCGGGTGTCGTGGGGAAACAACGCGAGAATTGCGCCGTCGTACGCGCGGGCCGGGTGCAGAAAAAAGGGCGCGTCGCGGCGGGTGCGGCCATTGACGTAGATGCGCGGCGCGTCGCTGAGCGGATACGTGCGGCCCCAGTGCCACCAGTTGCTTTCGTCGAACCGGCGCACGCGACGGGTGAGCAGGCGGGGCTTGTGCGGGATCAGGTCGGGGTGTGGCTGGTTGTAGAGCATGCGCCGGGTGGTGCCGCTGTCGACGGTTTGGGAACACACAAACTCGACATTGCCGTCCGGGTGCGCGAAGACATCGTCGGCACCCGACACGGCGCCGACCTTGACCGAAAAGAGGTCGGCAAGCGCGACGGTCATGGGCGCCGGGGAGAAAGCGAGCTGGCCATCCATTTCAATGAACTGGCGCGGTTCCCACTGTGGGTTTTGCAGTGCGCGGTACTGCGTTCGGCGGCTGAAGTCGCCTTTCTCGAAACGAAAGATCGCACAGTTGGGGAGCGCTCCGGAGAAGATCCGCGTGTCGCCTGTTTCGATCCAGTGGGTGATGGTGCCGGTGTCGTACAGGTAGCGGTTCAGTTTGCGCGCGGCGGTCAGTTTGATGAACTCGCGCGGTACGATGAAGATCAGTTCGCCACCGTCGGCGAGGTGGCGTACGCATTTGTCGATAAAGAACAGGAACAGATTGCTGCGCCCGTCGAAATGCTGCATGTCGAGCCGTGACCGGGTGACTTCGGGAATGTCCTGAAAGCGCACATAGGGGGGATTGCCGATGACGGTGTCGAAGCGCTCAGATTGCGGGTAGCTGAAGAAATCGGCTTGCAGCATCGAGGCGTTGGCCACTGCCGGGTCGAACTCAATGGCGACGCAGGATTTGATCTGGTCGCTGAACGCGCCGGCCCCCGCCGAAGGCTCAAGGACACGCCCCTCGCGCTGACGCAGGTCGAGCATCAGCTTGACGATCGCGGCCGGTGTAAAGACTTGGCCAAGAGAGGTAACGTTTCTGTCGGGCAAAAGGGGCGCAGGCAGAGGAGTCGGAGGAGGCGCCACGGTAGCCGAAGCGACCGAACCGGGCAATGCCCAGGGGCGTGGAGCGGGGCGGGATGTCGACAAAAAAGCGCGGCCAGAGCCGCGCTTTTTTTCGTCAGACGCTAAATCCGATCAGACAGCGCGGATAGCAGCAGCCTGCAGACCCTTGGGGCCCGTGCGGATTTCGAACTCGACGCGCTGGTTTTCAGCCAGGGTGCGGAAGCCGTTGCCCTGAATTTCGCTGAAGTGCGCGAACAGGTCGTCACCACCGCCATCAGGCGTAATGAAGCCGAAGCCCTTGGAGTCGTTGAACCATTTCACGGTGCCGGTTTGAGTGCTCATTTATACGTGTTCCATAATAAAAACAAAATCTGGGCGTATAGCCCACCTGCAGGAACTATCAAGAAACGTACTGAGGGGATTCAAACGTGGGCGGTTTAACCAAACACCGCGAAGAAACACCTGCAAGGACAACTGCTTGAAGCGACTGCCCCGACACGATACACCTTTTTACCCGGGTGTCTAGTGCTTTGTGGCAGCGTCAAACCCCGGCGGGCAGTGCGATTTGACGATGAACCGCCGGGTGTGGCCGCGAAATGGGATAATCGCGCCTAAATCAAGTGGATCGAAGGCAAGCATGACTATTCAGTGGTTCCCGGGGCATATGAATTCGGCGCGCAAGAAAGCGGCCGAAGTCATGGCAAAGATCGATGTGGTGATCGAGGTGGTAGATGCGCGCCTGCCGGCGGCGAGCACGAACCCGATGATCGAGTCCTTGCGTGCGCACCGTCAACGTCCTTGCCTCAAGTTGCTCAACAAGTCTGACCTGGCTGATCCGGCCGCGACGGCGGAGTGGCTGGCCTATTTCAATCAGCAACCGGGCGTCAAGGCGGTGGCCATTTCGTGCAAGAAGCCGGCAGAAGTGGCCCGTGTGCCCAAACTCTGCCAGCAACTGGCACCGCATCGCAGCGATGGCACCAAGCCCTTGCGCATGATGATCATGGGGATTCCGAACGTGGGTAAGTCCACGCTGATGAATGCCATGCTCAAGCGCCGTGTGGCGGCCGTGGGCGATGAGCCGGCGGTGACCAAGTCTCAGCAGCGCCTCGATATCAGCCCCACCATGTCGCTGGTCGATACGCCGGGGATGTTGTGGCCGAAAATTGCATACGACGCCGATGGCTTCATGCTGGCGGCCAGTCATGCGATTGGCGTTAACGCCGTCGCCGAGTTTGATGTGGCGGTCGCGCTGGGTCAGTTGCTGCTGTCGCGCTATCCGGAGCGTCTGGCCGCGCGTTACAAGACCGACGTGGCGGGCTTTGATGGCGTGCGTCTGGTGGAAGAGGTGGCGCGCCGGCGCGGATGCCTGGTCAAAGGTGGTGGCGTGGACGTCGATAAGGCGGCGCTGGTGTTGCTGGCCGACTACCGCAGCGGCGCACTGGGGCCGATCAGCCTCGAAACGCCGAGCAGCCGGGCTGACATGATCGCGGCGGCGGCGGCGATGGCGGCAGCGGCTGAGGCGGTGTCTTCAGCGGCGGACGGCGAGGCGTAATGGCCGGCGTGCTGATCTGTGGCCGCTTTCGGCTCGACCTGTCGACACCGAAAATCATGGCGATTCTGAATGTCACCCCGGATTCGTTTTCGGGTGATGGCCTGCTGAAACAGCGCGACGATATCTTGCGTCGCGCCGAACGGGCCGTTCAGGATGGCGCGCATGTACTCGATTTGGGTGGGGAGTCATCCCGGCCCGGCGCTGCGGCGGTGAGTGAGGCGGAAGAGTTGGATCGCGTGATTCCGATCGTTGAGGCGCTGGCTGGCTGGGGCGTGCCTTTGTCGGTGGATACGGTCAAGCCGGCGGTGATGACCGCGGCGATCGGTGCCGGCGCGGACATGATCAACGATATCAACGCATTGCGAACGCCAGGCGCACTGGCAGCGGTGGCGGCCAGCGGCGCCGCGGTGTGCCTGATGCATATGCAGGGCGCGCCCAGAACAATGCAGGATGCGCCGCATTACGACGATGTGGTGGCGGAGGTCGAGGCTGCGCTGGTCGAGCGCATGGACGCGGTCTGTGCCTCCGGCGTGGTCAGAGAGCGCATTTTGATTGATCCGGGCTTCGGCTTTGGCAAAACCTTGGCGCACAACCTGGGCCTGTTCCGCGCCTTGCCGCAGTTTGCGGCGCTGGCGCCGGTGCTGGTGGGGGTGTCGCGCAAGTCCATGCTGGGCGCGTTGACCGGGCAGCCGGTGGAGGCGCGTCTGGTGGCCAGCGCTGTTGCAGCCGCGCTGGCGGTGCAGTCGGGCGCTGTCTGCGTCCGTGTGCATGATGTGGCGGCGACCCGGGATGCACTGGCGGTACTCGACGCGGTGATGGCGTGAGCGTTTGCACGCTGAAAACCGACGGCGAATGTCATAATCGGGCGAGAATTTTTTGGGGCGGCCCTGGCCGCAACTGACAGCATACTGAAGCGGGAAGAGCGATGAGCAGAAAGTATTTTGGGACAGACGGGGTGCGCGGGCGAGTGGGTGATGCGCCGATTACGCCTGATTTTGTGATGCGCCTTGGTTACGCGGCGGGCGTGACCCTGGTCATGCGGGAGCAGTTGCCCAAGGGCGAGCGACCGACGGTGCTGATCGGGAAGGACACCCGGATCTCTGGCTATATGCTCGAAGCCGCGCTGGAGGCGGGTTTTTCGGCCGCCGGGGTAGACGTTATTTTGGCTGGACCCATGCCCACGCCGGCGGTGGCCTACCTGACCCGGGCGCTGCGTTTGCAGGCGGGCGTCGTCATTTCCGCGTCTCACAATCCGTTCTACGACAACGGCATCAAGTTTTTCTCGGCCGGTGGCGCGAAGCTGCCCGATGCCGTCGAGCGCGAGATTGAAGTGCACCTCGATGAGGGCATGGGCTGCGTGTCGTCAGACCGCTTGGGGCGTGCGCGCCGTATCGAAGATGCGGCTGGCCGCTATATCGAGTTCTGCAAGAGTACCTTCCCGAACGAGCTTGATCTGCGCGGCATGAAAATCGCGCTCGATTGCGCGCATGGCGCGGCCTATCACATTGCACCGAAAGTGCTGCACGAGCTCGGGGCAGAGGTGGTGTCGGTCGGCGTTCGGCCGGACGGCCTCAATATCAATGATGGTGTCGGTGCAACTTCGCCCGAGTATCTGCGCGATGCGGTGTTGACGCACGGCGCGGATATCGGCATCGCGCTGGATGGCGATGCTGATCGTGTCGTGATGGTCGATGCGGCGGGTGAAATCTATGACGGCGACAAGCTGATCTATGTGATTGCCGTGGCCATGAAGCGCTCGGGCAAACTCAATGGTGTGGTCGGTACGCTGATGAGCAACCTCGGCTTCGAGCATGCCATCGGGCGTATGGACGTGCCGTTTGCGCGCGCCAAAGTGGGCGATCGCTATGTGCTTGAGATGATGCAGGAGAAGGGCTGGCGCTTGGGGGGGGAGAACTCGGGGCATATTCTGAGCCTCGATCATCATACGACCGGCGACGGCATTGTTTCCGCGCTCCAGGTCCTGGCTTCCTTGCGCGAGCGAGGCGTTTCACTCAAGGAGGCCTGCGCGGACCTGGTGTTCTACCCGCAACGCTTGATCAATGTGCGAATGCCGCAGGGCTTCGACTGGCGCTCGGACAGCCGCATCGCAGCGGCCGAAACCGCGAGCGCGGAGGCCTTGGGTGATCGTGGTCGCGTCCTGTTGCGCCCCTCGGGTACGGAGCCGCTGCTCCGGGTGATGGTTGAGGGTAGCGACGCCGACGAGGTTGAGCGGCATGCGACCCATTTGGCGGACACCGTCCGTGCCGCGTTCGGCGAGACCGTTTGAGTGCGCTGGATCCTGGGTCGCTTTGTTTGCTGAGGAGCGGGCGGGCGGTTACAATCGTCGGATTTTTCCGCCCTCGCAGCGAAGCGTATGAGATCGAAACTGGTAGCAGGCAACTGGAAGATGCATGGTCGGCGCGACATGGCGGCAGATTTGCTGTCCGCGCTCGCGCCGCATTTGCCACGCGGTGTCGATGTCGCAGTTTGCGTGCCGTTTCCGTATCTGGATCAGGCTGGCGCTGCACTGGTTGGCTCGGCGCTGCATCTCGGCGCGCAAGATGTGAGTGAGTGCGACGATGGCGCTTTCACTGGCGAAGTCAGCGCCGGTATGCTCCGGGATATGGGCTGTCGCTATGTGATCGTCGGTCATTCAGAGCGTCGCGCGCGACACGGTGAATCGAGTCAGTGCGTGGCGGACAAAGCAGCGACGGCATTGCGAAACGGTCTGACACCGATTGTTTGTGTTGGCGAGACAAAAGACGAGCGCCTGGCAGGTCAGACCGAGTCTGTCGTGTCGGAGCAACTGGCGCCGGTGCTGGCGCTCGGTGCTGACCGGGTCGAGCGCCTGGTCATCGCTTACGAACCGATCTGGGCGATTGGCACTGGGCTCTCCGCCACGGTGGACGAAGCGATTGCGGTGCATTCAGCAATCCGCGGCGCGCTTGGCCGTGTTTCTCGGGCGGCGGCTGATCGAGTACAGATTTTGTATGGTGGGAGCGTGAAACCCGAAACGGCTCCCGCGCTGTTTGCGGCAGACGATATCGATGGCGGGCTCGTCGGTGGCGCTGCGTTGGATCCGGAAGCTTTTTTGGCGATTTGCAAGGCTGCAGTCGCTGTTTGATTAGAACTTACACGTTCAGGAACGAATGAATCATGGGTAGTTATCTCTTTTCGATTGTGTTGACGGTGCACGTGCTGGTGGGCATCGGGGTGATCGGCCTGGTTTTGTTGCAGCACGGCAAAGGGGCGGATGCTGGCGCCGCATTTGGTAGCGGTTCGTCGGGGAGCCTTTTTGGTGCATCGGGTTCGGCGAACTTCATGAGCCGCACCACCGGTGTGCTGGCGACCGTCTTCTTTATCACCAGCCTTGGCTTGAGCTACCTCGCAAGTTCGGCCAGGACCGTCCCTGCAAGCGTCATGGAACAAGCGGTTCCGGCTGCCGGACAGGCGACGTCCGAGCCTGCCGCGGGCTCGGATTCGAAGCTGAATACTGTTCCCAAATAAGGTGCAAAAAGCTTTGCGCAGCGCGGCAGAAGTCGTATAATTCGTCCCGCTGTAACGCTATGAGTGCCGACGTGGTGAAATTGGTAGACACGCCATCTTGAGGGGGTGGTGACGTAAAGTCGTGTGAGTTCGAGTCTCACCGTCGGCACCAAAAAAATTATTGGACGCCCGCAGTAAGCGGGCGTTTCCATGCGGTTTTTCCGCAAACAAAGACCGGGATCTATAAATGCTAGAAAACTACTTCCCCGTGCTTGTTTTCATCCTGGTCGGGCTCGCCTTTGGCGTGGCGCCGATCGTCATGGGGCGGCTTATTGCGCCGCACCGTCCTGACAGCGAAAAGCTTTCCCCTTTTGAGTGTGGCTTCGAACCCTTCGAAGATGCGCGCATGAAATTTGATGTGCGTTATTACCTGCTCGCTATCCTTTTCATTATCTTTGACTTGGAGATTGCGTTCCTGCTTCCGTGGGCGACGATTCTCCAGGAAATTGCCGGCACAGAATCTCTGCGCTTGTTCGGTTTCTTCGAGATGTTCGTATTTTTGGGCATTCTCGTCATTGGTTACATCTGGGTGTGGAAAAAAGGCGCACTGGACTGGGAGTGATTTCCCCTCCGCTTCACCCTTGAATCTGCCTTGCGGCAAGAGGTGACATGAGTATCGAAGGCGTTTTAAAAGAAGGATTCGTCACAACGTCACTGGATACGGTGATCAACTGGACGCGTACCGGCTCTTTATGGCCGATGACGTTTGGGTTGGCCTGCTGTGCCGTTGAGATGATTCATGCGGGCTGTTCGCGCTATGACCTTGACCGCTTTGGGGTGGTTTTCCGTCCCAGTCCGCGTCAGTCAGATGTCATGATCGTGGCGGGAACGCTTTGCAACAAGATGGCGCCAGCCTTGCGCAAGGTCTACGACCAGATGGCCGAGCCGCGTTGGGTGATTTCAATGGGTTCCTGTGCGAACGGTGGTGGCTATTACCACTATTCGTATTCAGTCGTGCGCGGTTGTGATCGTGTGGTGCCGGTTGATGTCTACGTGCCTGGCTGCCCGCCGACGGCTGAAGCCCTGATTTACGGCATCATCCAGCTGCAGCGGAAGATCCGGTCCACCAACACCATTGCGCGCTGACGGGGTAGGTGACGGGATGACTACAAAAATTGAACGTCTTTCGGCTTTGCTTGGCGAGCACTTTGGTGAGCGTGCCAAATCGATTGTTATTGATCGTGGTGAAGTGACGCTGGAAGTTGCCGCCGACGACTATCGTTCGGCTGCCATCGAGTTGCGTGATCGCGCCGAGTTTGCTTTTGAGCAGTTGGTCGATGTGTCGGGTTTGGATTATTCGGCATGGGCCAATCGTGAGTGGACGCGAGAGCGATACGCCGCTTCGACGCATCTTTTGTCGATTGCCAATAACTGGCGATTGCGTTTGCGCGCATTTGCGCCGGATGACGGTTTTCCAGTGCTGGATTCATTGTGTGATGTCTGGCCCAGCGCGAACTGGTTTGAGCGAGAGGTTTTCGACCTGTTCGGCATCATGTTCTCCGGGCATCCGGACCTGCGTCGAATTCTCACCGATTACGGTTTTGTCGGTCATCCGTTCCGCAAGGATTTCCCGGTCTCAGGGTATGTGGAAATGCGTTACGACCCCGAGCAGCGGCGCGTTGTTTATCAGCCAGTGACCATTGAGCCGCGCGAAAATACGCCGCGGGTTGTGCGTGAGGCCAATTATGGAGACGTCGGCCATGGCTGAAATCCGCAACTATACGATCAACTTCGGGCCGCAACACCCGGCGGCGCACGGTGTGTTGCGCTTGGTGCTTGAGTTGTCCGGCGAAGTCGTCGAGCGCGCTGATCCGCATATCGGATTGCTGCATCGCGGCACCGAAAAGCTGGCAGAAACCCGCACCTGGGTGCAGTCCGTGCCCTACATGGACCGTCTCGACTATGTGTCGATGATGTGTAACGAGCACGCGTACTGTCTGGCGATTGAGCGCCTGATCGGTGTCGAGGTGCCCGAGCGTGGTCAATATATTCGCGTGATGTTCGATGAAATCACCCGGATTCTGAATCACCTGCTGGCGATCGGCACGCATGCGCTGGATATCGGCGCAATGACCATGGTGCTGTACACGTTCCGCGAACGTGAAGATCTGATGGATGCCTATGAGGCGGTTTCCGGCGCGCGAATGCATGCCGCGTATTACCGGCCGGGTGGCGTGTATCGCGATCTGCCGGATCAGATGCCGCAATACGAAGCGTCGAAGTGGAAAAACGCCGAGACGGTGCGCCAGTTAAATGAGAACCGTCAAGGTTCGCTGCTCGATTTTCTGGAAGACTTCACCAATCGTTTCCCTAAGTACTGCGACGATTATGAAACCCTGCTGACCGATAACCGGATCTGGAAACAGCGGACGGTCGGTATTGGTGTGGTGACGCCCGAGCAGGCCAAGGCCTGGGGCTTTACTGGCGCGATGCTGCGGGGCTCTGGCGTGGCGTGGGACTTGCGCAAGAAGCAGCCCTACGAAGTCTACGATCGACTGGATTTCGACATTCCGGTGGGCAAGGAGGGCGATTGCTACGATCGCTATCTGGTTCGCATGGAAGAGATGCGTCAGTCGAATCACATCATCAAACAATGTATTGCCTGGTTGCGGAAAAATCCGGGGCCGGTCATTACGGGCAACCACAAGGTGGCCCCGCCGTCGCGCGAAGCGATGAAGTCGAACATGGAAGAGTTGATTCACCACTTCAAACTCTTCTCGGAAGGCATGCATGTGCCAGAAGGCGAAGTGTATGCGGCCATCGAGCACCCCAAGGGCGAGTTCGGTGTGTATGCCGTATCGGATGGCGCCAACAAGCCGTATCGCCTGAAGCTGCGCTCACCTGGTTTCGCCCACTTGGCGGCCATGGATGCGATGGCGAAAGGACATTTGCTTGCAGACGTCGTCGCCATTATCGGCACGATGGATATCGTGTTTGGTGATGTTGACCGCTGAGGCGGACCGAAGAACGCAAACTATCGGGTATGGGCAGAAAATGCTGAGCCAGGAATCGCTGAAGTTAATCGACGTAGAGGTCGCCAAGTATCCGTCGGACCAGAAACAGTCCGCGGTGATGGCCGCGTTGCGCATCGCGCAGCAAGAAAAGGGCTGGCTGGCCAGGGAAACCATCGATGCCGTCGCCAGCTATCTCGATATGCCGGCAATTGCCGCGTTTGAGGTGGCGAGCTTCTACAACATGTACGACCTCGAACCCGTCGGCGAACACAAGATCACGGTGTGTACGAACCTGCCGTGTGCGTTGTCCGGTGGTGTGCATGCGGCGGACTACCTGAAGCAGAAGCTCGGTATCGAATTCAACGAAACCACGCCCGATGGCAAATTCACCCTCAAAGAAGGTGAGTGCATGGGCGCCTGTGGGGATGCGCCGGTGCTGCTGCATAACAATCACAAGATGTGCAGCTGGATGACGACCGAAAAGATTGATCAACTGTTGGCGGACCTGGCGAAATGAGCGCACGCAATCTCATCCTCGCCGATCTGGACGGCGACCGTACATGGCGGCTTCAGGATTACCTCGCACGCGGCGGCTATGCCGCGCTGAAAAAGATCATCGCTGAAAGCACGCCGCCGGCGGACATCATTGCCGAGGTCAAGGCGTCGGTGCTGCGCGGACGCGGCGGCGCGGGCTTTCCGACCGGCTTGAAGTGGAGCTTCATGCCACGTTCGTTTCCGGGCGCCAAGTATCTGGCCTGCAACTCGGACGAGGGCGAGCCGGGCACATTCAAAGACCGCGACATTCTTCGCTACAACCCGCACTCCGTCATCGAGGGCATGATCATCGCCGCCTATGCGATGGGTTGTGAGCGGGGCTACAACTATATTCACGGCGAAATCTTCGAGATCTACGACCGCTTCGAAGAGGCGCTGGCCGAAGCGCGCGCCGCGGGTCTGCTCGGCGACAAGATTCTCGGCTCCGACTTCAGCTTTGATCTGTTTGCGCATCATGGCTACGGCGCCTATATCTGTGGCGAAGAAACGGCATTGCTTGAATCCATTGAAGGCAAGAAAGGGCAGCCGCGATTCAAACCGCCGTTCCCGGCCAGCTATGGTCTCTACGGCAAGCCGACCACGATCAACAACACCGAAACCTTCGCCTCCGTGCCCTTCATTCTGCGCGACGGTGGCGAGACCTTCCTGAACTACGGCAAGCCGAACAACGGTGGCACCAAGCTGTTCTCGATTTCCGGCCATGTGAATCGCCCGGGCAATTACGAGATCGAACTCGGCACGCCGTTTTCCGAGTTGCTCGAGATGGCAGGTGGCATGCGCGGTGGTCGCAAGCTCAAGGGCGTGATCCCTGGGGGCTCGTCATCGCCGGTGGTGCCTGCCGACATCATGATGGATTGCACCATGGACTACGACTCGATCTCCAAGGCGGGGTCGATGCTCGGTTCGGGCGCAGTGATTGTGATGGACGAGACCACCTGCATGGTGCGAGCGCTCGAGCGTCTGTCCTACTTCTATTTTGAAGAGTCCTGTGGGCAATGCACGCCGTGCCGTGAAGGTACGGGTTGGCTGTATCGCGTGGTGCATCGTATCGAGCACGGCCTCGGCCGTCCGGACGACCTGGATCTGCTCAACAGCGTCACAACCAACATCATGGGTCGCACCATCTGTGCGCTCGGCGACGCGGCGTCCATGCCAGTGCAGAGCTTCGTCAAGCATTTCGGCGATGAATTCGCCTACCACATCGAACACAAGACCTGTCTCGTGCCGGACGATGTCCAGCGCGAAGGCAGCAAAATCTATGTAGGTCCGTCATGCTAGAAATCGAGATCGACGGCAAGCAGCTTCAGGTGGCTGATGGCAGCACCGTGATGGATGCGGCCAATCAGGTGGGGGCGTACATCCCGCACTTCTGTTACCACAAGAAGCTGTCCATCGCTGCCAATTGCCGCATGTGCCTTGTGCAGGTCGAAAAGGCGCCCAAGCCGCTGCCCGCCTGTGCGACGCCAGTAACCAACGGCATGAAGGTGTGGACCAAGTCCGAAGCCGCCATCAAGGCCCAGAAGGGTGTGATGGAGTTTCTCCTGATCAATCACCCGCTCGACTGCCCGATCTGCGATCAGGGCGGTGAGTGCCAGTTGCAGGATCTGGCGGTCGGTTACGGCGAGAGCAAGTCGCGTTATCAGGAAGAGAAGCGCGTCGTGTTCAACAAGAACCTCGGCCCGCTGGTGGCGACCGACATGACCCGGTGCATTCACTGCACCCGCTGTGTTCGCTTTACGCAGGAAATTGCCGGTCTGATGGAACTCGGCCAGGCCTTCCGCGGCGAGCACTCGGAGATCATGCCCTTTGTTGAAAAGACCGTTGATTCCGAACTGTCCGGCAACATCATCGATTTGTGCCCGGTTGGCGCGCTGACCTCCAAACCGTTCCGTTTCGCTGCCCGCACCTGGGAGCTGGCGCGCCGCAAGTCGGTCAGCCCGCACGACTCGCTCGGTAGCAACTTGATCGTTCAGGTGAAGCACGATGTCGTCAAGCGTGTGTTACCGCTCGAAAATGAAGCGATCAACGAATGCTGGCTGTCGGACCGGGACCGGTTCTCTTACGAAGGCCTCAATTGCGCTTCCCGCCTGACCAAGCCGATGATCCGTCAGGGCGATAGCTGGCAGGAGACCGACTGGCAAACCGCCCTGGAATTCGCGGCAACCCGTCTCAAGGCCGTTGTGGCCGCCGCGGGCGCAGAAGAATTTGGTGCGCTGCTGGCACCCAATGCCACCGTCGAAGAACTGTATCTTGCGCAGAAACTGGTGCGCGGCCTGGGCAGTGACAACGTCGATTTCCGCCTGCGTCAGACCGATTTCTCGGCCGATGCCGTCAGCCAGGGCGCGCCGTGGCTGGGGATGCCGGTCGCTGAAATCGCCGATTTGAATCGTTTGCTGGTGATCGGCAGCTTCTTCCGCAAGGATCACCCGCTACTCGCGCAACGTGTGCGTCAGGCTGCCAAGCGGGGCCTCAAGGTGGCGAGCATTCACCCGACCGCCGATGACTGGCTGCTGCCGGTGTCGGCACGGATGCAGCCCAAGCCCTCCGAAATGGTGGCTGCGCTGGCGGCTGTACTCAAGGCTGTTGCAGACGCGGAAAGTAAATCCGTCGATGCCGGATTGGTAGTGCTTCTGCCGGCAGATGTGTCGGCTGAAGCCAAGGCCATTGCCGACATGCTGCTCAGCGGCCGTCAATCGGCCATCTGGCTGGGCAACTTTGCGATGCAGCACGCCCAGGCGGCGACGCTGCGCCGTCTCGCCCAGGAGATCGCCAGCATCACCGGCGCCAGCTTTGGCGTCATCGGTGACGCCGCGAACAGTGTGGGTGGTTATCTCGCCGGCGCCGTGCCGGCCACGGGTGGCAAGAACGCCGCGGCCATGTTGAGTGATTCGCTCAAGTCGTATGTGCTGCTCAACGTTGAGCCGTCGCTGGATTCCGCTGCGGGCGAGCGCGCACGTGCTGCTGTGGCAGGGGCCGACTTTGTGGTCAATCTGACCGCCTTCAACAGCCCCGAGCTGCGCGCCATCAGCCATGTCATGCTGCCGGTTTCTCCCTTTACCGAAACCTCCGGCACCTTTGTCAGCTGCGAAGGGCGCGCCCAGAGTTTTGTGGCCGTTGCCAAGCCGCAAGGTGATACGCGTCCGGCGTGGAAGGTCCTCCGGGTGATGGGCAATCTGCTGTCACTGGATGGATTCGATTACAACGATTCGGAAGCGGTGCGTGCCGACGTGCTCGATATCACCGCCTTCCCGGTCGCAAATCTGAGCAATACGCTGGATGGTCTGACCGTGTCGGGGTCGGCAGCCTCTGCAGGTATCGAACGCGTGGCCGATGTGCCGATTTACGCGACCGACTCCATCGTTCGTCGTGCGCCCGCGCTTCAGCGTGCCCGCGATGCCGCAGCGCCGGCGGCCTATTTGTCCGCGGCCACCATGACCTCTCTTGGCTTGAATGCAGACGACGCAGTCGAGGCGAAAACCGAGCAGGGCAGCGCTCGCCTGGTCGCAAAAGCTGACGATACGCTGGCCGACGGCTGCGTGCGGATTGCAACGGCACATGAAACAACGGCGGCGCTGGGTGGCCTGTCCGCTGTGGTGACCTTGGAGCGCGTTTGATGGAAGCCCTTCTCGAACCGATTGCCTCGCTGTTCGGTGCCGCCTGGCCCGCAGTATGGACCCTCGCCAAGATTGTGGCGATCATCGCGCCGCTGATGATTGCGGTCGCCTACCTGACGTATTTCGAGCGCAAGATCATCGGCTACATGCAGGTGCGTATCGGCCCGAACCGGGTCGGACCGCTGGGCTTGCTGCAGCCGATTGCCGACGGCGTCAAGCTGTTGCTCAAGGAAGTCCTGGTTCCTTCAGCAACAAGCAAGGGCCTGTTTATTCTCGGCCCGATCCTTGCCATTGCACCGTCGCTTGCGGCATGGGCGGTCGTGCCGTTCTGGGATGGCGGTGTGCTGGCCGATGTCGATGCCGGCCTGCTGTTCATTCTGGCGATTACGTCGCTCGAAGTGTATGGCGTGATCATCGCCGGCTGGGCGTCGAACTCGAAGTACCCCTTCCTGGGCACCATGCGCGCCGCGGCCCAGATGGTGTCGTATGAACTGGCGATGGGTTTTGCACTGATCTGTGTGCTGATGATTTCGGCGTCACTGAACCTGAGCGAAATCGTTCGGGTGCAGGGGCAGGGGCAGTTTGCGGACATGGGGCTTGGCTTCCTGAGCTGGAACTGGTTGCCGCTGTTCCCGATGTTCGTGGTGTATCTGATTTCCGGGATTGCCGAGACCAACCGCGCACCGTTTGACGTCGTCGAGGGCGAGTCGGAAATCGTGGCAGGTCACATGGTCGAGTATTCGGGCATGACCTTCGCGCTGTTCTTCCTCGCCGAATACGCCAACATGTGGCTGGTCAGCATCCTGACCGCCATCCTGTTCCTGGGCGGCTGGTTGTCTCCAGTCGGCTTCTTGCCGGATGGCTTCCATTGGCTGGCGATCAAGACGTCGATGGTTGTGTTGATGTTCCTCTGGGCGCGGGCGACATTCCCCCGTTTCCGTTATGACCACATCATGCGTCTGGGCTGGAAGGTGTTCCTGCCTGTGACGCTGTTCTGGGTCCTCGTTGTCGCAGTGTGGATCATGTCCCCGCTGTCGATCTGGAACTGAGAGGCGAACGATGGGTGCAAGAGATTATTTCGGTAGCCTTCTTCTGAAGGAACTGCTCAAGGGACTGGCGCTGACCGGGCGGCATTTCTTTGCGCGCAAGATCACCGTGCAGTTCCCCGAAGAGAAAACGCCGCAGAGTCCGCGTTTCCGCGGCCTGCATGCCTTGCGTCGCTACCCGAACGGGGAGGAGCGATGCATTGCCTGCAAGCTTTGCGAAGCGGTGTGTCCGGCGATGGCCATCACGATCGAGTCGGATCAGCGCGACGATGGTTCGCGCCGCACGACGCGTTACGACATCGATCTGACCAAGTGCATTTTCTGCGGTTTCTGTGAAGAAGCCTGTCCGGTGGACGCGGTCGTCGAGACGCGGGTATTTGAGTACCACGGCGAACAGCGGGGCGATCTGTACTACACCAAGCAGATGTTGCTGGCGGTGGGTGATCGAAACGAAGCACAGATTGCCAAGGATCGTGAGACCGAGGCGAAGTACCGGTAAAAGCGCGTAAGGCGAGGCCGCGATTGGCCTCCGGAGATACTCGAGCATGGAATTCAAGACTTTCGTTTTTTACCTTTTGGCCACCGTGATGGTGTTCGCCGCCTTGCGCGTCGTTACCGTACGCAATCCGGTGCACGCCGCGTTGTTTCTGGTGCTGACCTTCTTCAACGCCGCGGGTATCTGGCTGTTGCTGCAAGCCGAGTTTCTGGCCATCGTGTTGGTGATGGTGTATGTCGGCGCGGTCATGGTGCTGTTCCTGTTCGTGGTGATGATGCTCGACATCAATATCGACCGACTGCGTGAGGGCTTCTGGAGCTACCTGCCGGTGGGCGCGGTGGTTGGCGTCATCATGCTGGCTGAAATGGTGCTGGTGCTGAGCGGTCCGTACTTCGGGCTGGATGCCATGCCGGAACCGCCGGCTGCGCAGGCCGGTTACAGCAATACGCGTGAGCTGGGCCGGGTGCTTTACACCGAATACGTCTATCCGTTCGAGCTGGCGTCGCTGGTGCTGCTGGTGGCGATGGTCGCGGCGGTGGCGCTGACGTTGCGCAAGCGCACCGGTTCGCGCCATCTGGATCCGGCGCAGCAGATTGCCGTCAAACGTGCCGATCGCATCGCGCTGGTGTCGATGCCGGCCGAAAAAGAATAATCGAAGCGCGCGGGTCGCTTTCAGGGAGTCATTGATGCTTTCGCTTTCCCACTACCTCATTCTGGGCGCAATACTTTTTGCGATCAGCGTGGTCGGCATCTTCCTCAACCGGAAGAATCTCATCGTCCTGTTGATGGCGATCGAGTTGATGCTGCTTTCGGTGAATCTGAATTTTGTCGCGTTCTCCCATTACCTTGGGGATCTCGCGGGCCAGATCTTTGTGTTCTTCATCCTCACCGTGGCCGCAGCGGAAGCTGCAATCGGCCTGGCGATTCTGGTGGTGTTGTTCCGCAATTTGCGCACCATCCATGTGGATGATCTGGATAGCCTCAAGGGTTAAGGAAGCGTCTCGATGTCCGAAATGCAAAATCTCTATTTGGTCGTTCCGCTGGCACCGCTGGCGGGGGCGATTCTCGCCGGCTTGTTTGGCAAGGCGATTGGTCGCACCGGCGCGCATGTGGCGACGATTCTCGGTGTGGCCGTCGCATTGTTTGCTTCGATCCTGATCTATCAGGACGTGCAGGCGGGCAACACCTTTAACGGCACGGTCTACACGTGGGCGACCAGTGGCAACCTGAGCCTTGAAGTCGGTTTCCTGATCGACGAGCTCACGGTGATGATGATGCTCGTGGTGACCTTCGTGTCGCTGATGGTGCACCTCTACACCATCGGCTACATGCAGGAAGACCCCGGTTATCAGCGTTTCTTCAGCTACATCTCATTGTTCACTTTCTCCATGCTGATGCTGGTGATGTCGAACAACTTCCTCCAGTTGTTCTTCGGCTGGGAAGCGGTGGGTCTGGTGTCCTACCTGCTGATTGGTTTCTGGTACACCCGGCCGACGGCGATCTTCGCCAACATGAAGGCTTTCCTGGTTAACCGGGTCGGTGACTTTGGCTTCCTGCTGGGTATTGGCCTGATCGCTGCGCACACGGGCAGTCTGGACTACGCCGAAGTCTTTTCGCAGGCGGACGCACTGGCCGGCAAAACCATCGAGCTGTTCCCCGGCGCGCCGTGGTTGCTGATCAGCGTGATCTGTATCTGCCTGTTCATTGGCGCGATGGGCAAGTCGGCGCAGGTGCCGCTGCACGTCTGGCTGCCGGACTCGATGGAAGGCCCGACCCCGATTTCGGCGCTGATCCACGCGGCCACCATGGTGACCGCGGGCATCTTCATGGTGGCGCGCATGTCGCCGCTGTTCGAGCTGTCTGAAACCGCGCTGTCCTTCGTCATCGTGATCGGTGCGACCACGGCCTTGTTCATGGGCTTCCTGGGCATTGTTCAGAATGACATCAAGCGCGTCGTGGCCTACTCGACGCTCTCGCAGCTCGGCTACATGACGGTTGCGCTGGGCGTGTCTGCCTACTCGGCCGCCGTGTTCCACCTGATGACGCACGCGTTCTTCAAGGCGCTGCTGTTCCTGGGTGCCGGTTCGGTGATCATCGGCATGCATCACGACCAGGACATGCGCAATATGGGCGGTCTGTGGAAGTACATGAAGATCACCTGGTTCACCTCGCTGGTGGGCTCGCTGGCACTGATTGGCTTCCCCTTCCTGTCCGGCTTTTTCTCGAAGGATTCGATTATCGAGGCGGTGCATTTCTCGACGATTCCTGGCGCAGGCTATGCCTACTTCTGCGTGATCGTCGGTGTCTTTGTGACCGCGTTCTACTCCTTCCGCATGTACTTCCTGGTCTTCCATGGCAAGGAGCGTTTCGGTCAGGCGCATCACGATCACCATGGCGACCATGACGACGAGGAACCGTCCGACGATCACCATCACGGCCTCGCGCCGGGTCAGAAGCCGCACGAATCGCCGTGGGTGGTCACCGTACCGCTGATCCTGCTGGCCATTCCGTCGGTGCTGATCGGTTTCCTCACCATCGAGCCGATGCTCTTCGGTGACTGGTTCAAGCGCGCCATCCACGTGACGGCATCGCACGACACCATCGGCCAGTTTGCCGAGCACTTCCATGGCGCGGCCGCCATGGCCATGCACGGATTCACGACCTTGCCGTTCTTCCTGGCGATGGCCGGCGTGGTGCTTGCCTGGTTCTTCTATCTCGTAAAACCGGAAATTCCGGCAGCGATCATGCGGACCTTCAAGCCGCTGCATACGCTGCTCGACAACAAGTACTACTTCGATAAATTCAACGAAGTCGTTTTTGCGGGTGGTTCGCGTCTGCTTGGGCAAGGTCTCTGGAAGGGCGGTGATCAGGGCGTGATTGATGGCCTGATCGTCAACGGCACGGCTCGGACGATCAGCCTGGTCGCGCAAGCAAGCCGCTTGCTGCAGTCGGGTCACATCTACCTGTACGCCTTCTCGATGATCATCGGTTTGTGCGTCTTGCTGTCGCTGTGGTTCAGCGTTGTTTGATTGCGCCATGCCATACACGGTTACAACGAATGAAATGCGTCGAGCTGACGCCTTGAACGGATAGTTACGATGACGGGTATGCCTCTTCTCAGTCTCGCGATCTGGGTGCCGATCGTCGGCGGCCTGCTGGTGCTTGCCACAGGTTCCGACCGAAACGCCCCCATGGCGCGATCTATGGCCTTGCTCACTTCGGTGATCGGCTTCCTCGTGACGATTCCGCTGTTCACTGGCTTCGACAACAGCACCAGCGCCATGCAGTTTGTCGAACTGGCCCGCTGGATTCCGGCATTCAACGTCCATTACTACCTCGGGGTGGACGGCTTGTCGGTGCTCTTCGTCTTGCTCAACAGCTTCGTCACCATCCTGGTGGTGGTCGCCGGCTGGGAAGTGATCAAGACCAAGGTCGCTCAGTACATGGCGGCCTTCCTGATCATGTCAGGCCTGCTCAACGGCATTTTCTCGTCGCTCGACGGGCTGCTGTTCTATGTGTTCTTTGAAGCCTCGCTGATCCCGCTGTACCTGATCATCGGCGTGTGGGGCGGTGCAAACCGGGTGTATGCCGCGTTCAAGTTCTTCCTCTACACCCTGGCCGGCTCGCTGCTGATGCTGGTGGCGCTGATCTACCTGTTCATGCAGAGCGGCAGCTTCAGCATTCTCGACTGGCACGAGCTGCCGATCGCCATGGGCGCACAGAATCTGCTGTTCTGGGCCTTCCTGATTGCCTTTGCGGTCAAGGTGCCGATGTGGCCGGTGCATACCTGGTTGCCAGACGCCCACGTCGAGGCGCCTACCGGCGGCTCGGTGGTGCTGGCCGCCATCGCGCTGAAGCTCGGCGCCTACGGCTTCCTGCGCTTTACCTTGCCCATCGTGCCTGATGCCTCGCAAGCCATGGCGCCGATGATGATCGTGCTGTCGCTGATTGCGGTGGTGTACATCGGCTTTGTCGCGCTGGTTCAGGCCGACATGAAGAAGCTGGTGGCGTATTCGTCCATCGCTCACATGGGCTTCGTCACGCTCGGTTTCTTCATCTTCAATCCGCTGGGCATCGAAGGTGCGCTGGTGCAGATGATCTCGCACGGCTTTGTGTCCGGCGCGATGTTCCTGTGCATCGGGGTGCTCTACGACCGCATGCATTCGCGTCAGATTGCTGACTACGGTGGTGTGGTCAACACCATGCCGAAATTCGCAGCCTTCTTCATGTTGTTCGCCATGGCCAATGCGGGCCTGCCGGGCACCAGCGGTTTCGTGGGTGAATTCATGGTGGTGCTGGGCGCGGTGCAGTACAACTTCTGGGTGGCGTTTGCCGCCGCGACAACCTTGATTTTGGGTGCCGCTTACACCTTGTGGATGTATAAGCGCGTGGTTTTTGGTGCTGTTGGCAACGATAAGGTGGCCAAGCTTGAGGACATCAACGGGCGCGAATTTGCGTTTCTGGCCGTTCTCGCCGCTTGTACCCTGATCATGGGTATCTATCCGCTGCCGGTGACCGAAGTGATGCACGCTTCGGTAAACGAACTCTTGCAGCACGTTGCAACGAGCAAGCTTTGAGCATCCAGCTGAACAAATTTACGGGATTGGTCCGACGATGAACTTTGTAGTCCCTGACTTCGCCCCTGCCGCCACAGAGATCTTTGTGGCCGGCATGTCGCTGGTGATCTTGCTGCTGACCGTGTTCATGCGTGAATCTGCGCGCAACATCGGTTATGTGCTGACGCAACTGACCCTGATCGTAGCCGCGCTACTCACTATCTTCACCATGGACGGGCAGGTGCGCGTCACCCTCAGCGACATGTATGTTGATGACCTGATGGGGGATGTGCTCAAGATCCTGATCTGCTTCTCGGTGATCACGGCGCTCATCTATGGCCGGGGCTATGCGGCCGACCGCGGTTTCGATCGCCCGGAATACCATTTGCTCGCCTTGTTCTCGACGCTGGGCATGATGGTGATGGTCACCGCCAATCACTTCCTGTCGCTGTATATCGGCCTCGAAATGCTCTCGCTGTCGCTCTACGGCCTGGTGGCCTTCGACCGCGACTCGGCACGCTCGACCGAAGCGGCCATGAAGTACTTCATCCTCGGCGCGCTGGCCTCCGGCCTGCTGCTCTACGGCATGTCGATGGTGTATGGCGCCACCGGCAATCTGTCGCTGTCTGGTGTGGCCCAGGCCATCTACAACCAGGCGGCCGTGTATGACGGCGTCTCGAGCAAGACCGTGCTGATGTTCGGTCTGGTGTTCATCGTCGCCGGCCTCGCCTTCAAGCTCGGCGTGGTGCCCTTCCACATGTGGGTGCCCGACGTATATCACGGCGCGCCGACCTCGGTCACCCTGATGATCGGTACCGCGCCCAAGCTGGCCGCCTTTGCCATGGCCATGCGCCTGCTGGTGGGGGGGCTGTTCGACCTGGCAGAGCATTGGCAGACCATGCTGATGTTGATGGCCGTCGGCTCACTGGTGCTCGGTAATATTGCCGCCATTGCGCAGACCAACCTCAAACGCATGCTGGCCTACTCGGGTATTTCCCACATGGGCTTCCTGCTGCTTGGCCTGTTGTCGGGTGTGGTCGACGGGGATCGCTTCAATGCGCTCAACGCCTACACCTCGAGCATGTTCTACGCGATCGCCTATGTGATCATGAGCCTGGCGTCCTTCGGCATCATCATCCTGCTCTCGCGCTCGGGCTTCGAAGCCGAGAACATCGACGACCTCAAGGGCCTCAACAAGCGCAGCTCGTGGTTTGCCGCGATGATGATGATCATCATGTTCTCGATGGCCGGCATCCCGTTCTTCATCGGCTTCTTCGCCAAGCTGTCGGTGCTCCAATCGCTGGTCGCGGCCGACATGGTGTGGCTGGCCGTGCTGGCAGTCATGATGTCGCTGGTCGGCGCGTTCTACTACCTGCGTGTGGTCAAGGTGATGTACTTCGACGAACCGGTCGATACCGCCCCGATCCACGCCGCATCCGATATTCGCGTGCTGCTGTCCGCCAATTGCCTGGCCATCGCATTCCTCGGCCTGCTGCCGCAGCAGCTGATCGATCTGTGCCAGCTGGCACTGGTGGCGAGCTTCCAGGGCTGATCGTCGATTAGATGAAACACGAGCCGCACGGTCCGCAAGGGCCGTGCGGTTTTTATTTGAATGCCTGTTGTCCGGGAGGCTTGGATGCTCATACAGAATCAGGATAGCCTGACCGAAACCCAGCTCGATTCCGAGCGCGTGTTCGACGGCCTACTGCTCAAGGTCGAACGTGACCACGTGTGTCTGCCCGATGGCACGACCGCGGTGCGCGAATACATCCGTCACCCCGGCGCGGTCGTGGTCATTGCTGCACTACCCGATGGTCGCTTGATTTTGGAGCGCCAGTTCCGCTACCCGCTCCGTCGTGCCTTCATCGAACTGCCCGCCGGCAAGATCGATCCGGGCGAAGATATCGAAGCCTGTGCCCGCCGCGAGCTGCGCGAAGAAGTGGGCTACGAGGCGGCGCGCTGGACGCATCTGGGCACCTTGCACCCCTGCATCGGCTATTCCGACGAGCGGATCGAGGTCTTTCTCGCGCAGGACCTGACCCATGTCGGCGAGCAATGGGACGAAGGCGAATTCCTCGAGATCCTCTCGCTCAGCCCCGCCGAGCTGGACGCCGCCGTGGCGAGCGGCGACATCACCGACGGCAAAACGCTCTCTGCGCTGTACATCGCCCGCGCGCGCGGCATCTAGGGTTCTGCGTTGCAACTGCCGCTACTGCTGTCGGGCGGGTTTCAACCCGACGCGGTATGGCGACTTTGAAAGCACAACACCAGGCCGGGCAGGGCGCGTAGCCACGGTGGTTTGAGGCCAGGTTCAGGCGCGCACGCTGATCAGTCAGCCTCCATCACCAGGCGGATCCCCACCAAGGTGTAACGCGTGACCGGCGTGTTCCAGTTGCGATAGGCGCAGCGCGCATACAGCGGCCAGGTGTGCCATGACCCCCCGCGGCGCACCTTCACGCGGCCCGCCTCCGGCCCCTGCGGATCGTCTTTCGGCGATCGGGCGTAGTAGGCCGCGTCATGCCAGTCGGCCGTCCATTCCCACACGTTGCCGTGCATGTCGTGCAGGCCGAAAGCGTTCGGGGCGAAATGCCCCACCGGTGCCGTGAATGGAAACCCATCCGCACCTCGCAGTGCGAAGCTGCGCCAGGCCGGCCAGTTCGCCGCGGCATCGGTATCGAATACATTCGCCACCGCGCTCAGCGAGGCGGGCGCATCACCGCTGTGATACTGCGTGGCCGTCCCGGCACGGCAGGCGTATTCCCATTCCGCTTCGGTCGGCAGGCGGTAGCGGCGCCCCTCGGTGGTACTTAACCATTGGGCGAGGGCCACGGCATCCTGCCAGGTCACGTTCACCACTGGGTGGGCGTCGGTCTGCGTAAAGCCCGGGTTCTGCCATGAGTAGCGCGGGTCCCTGCCCTCGAAGGCGTCGCCGCGTTTGGTGGTCGCAGGGTCGTAAGCGGCGTTGTAGCCATAGCCGCCGGTGCCGTCGGCGATCGATTCGGGCACATGGCCCGACGCCTCGACGAACCGGCGGAACTGGCCGACCGTCACCTCGTGTTTCGCCATATAGAACGGACGGGTAATGCGCACCCGGTGCGCCGGGGTTTCGTCCGCAAGCTCAGTCAGGCGGCGGGGATCATATGCGGGGTAGAGCGCGGCCATGTGCTCGATTGTGGCTGCACTGCCCATCGTGAATTCCCCCGCCGGCAACAGCACCATCTGCATGCCCAAGCTGTTGGTGGTCGCCGTCGGCGTGCTCGCGCACCCGGCCAGGGCAGTGCAGGTCAGTGCGGTGAGCCAAAGTTTCATGGTGCTGGCGATCATGATGCTCCCTGTTGCGTCGCCTGTCGCAGCGCAGGCCGAGTCTGGCGGGCGCTCGCCTCACCCTTGAGGCACGCCACGTCCGTGTGTGAGCGCGCAGCATGCCATGCGGGGCCGCCGCGCGGGAGCAAATATCTCGGAATCCCCTTGAATGCGATTGCGCATGCAATGGCCGCTGGTACCACGCCCGCAGCTCGCGCATCGATCGCAAGGGTCTTTTTTCGGAAGGCAACAAAAGCGTCACCTCAACGACGGTTGAAGCCAGCCTGACGCATCCCTGCCCACATCGCGTCGGGCGGGTTTCAACCCGCCATCGACGCCTCTTCGCGCTCTACGCCATTCGCCCGAGCCGCCCCTCGATTCCTCGGTACCGATACCCAAAGCGCCGCGCCGGCGATCATCACGCCACCCAGCCAACCGCTCGCACCGAGCGGCTCGCCCAACCAGAGCACGGCAAACAAAGCCCCCCACAGCGGTTCACTGCCGAGCAGCAGGGCGACCTGGGTCGGGCTGCTTTGTGCCAGCGCCCGGTTCATGGCCCAGAACGCAAACAGCGTGCAAGCAAGTGACAGGTAAGCGAGCGCGACCCAGAATGCGCCCGCCACAGGCAACGCCGGCACGCCCTCGGTCAAGGCCAGCACCGCCAGTGAGCCACCCCCCACCATCAAGCCCTGCGCGGCGGTGAGGCCGAGGTGATCCACCGCCTTGCCACGCAGCAGGCGGGTTGTCAGGCAAGCCTGAAAAGCTCTTAGCAGCGCCGCCAATAGCATGAGGGCGTCCCCGCCATTGAGCCCGCCGGCCGCCACATCGGTGAGCAGCCAGGTGCCCAGTAGCGACACCCCCGCGGCCAGCCACAGTCGTGCGGCCGGGCGGCGGCCAAACCATGCCCATTCCACCGGCGGCGTCAGCAGCAGGCACAGGCTGATCAAAAACGCCGCATTGCCCGCACTCGTGTGCGCCACGCCCGATGTTTCAGCAAAGAAGATCGCCAATAGCCCAAGGCTGGTCGGCGCCGCCACCACCAGCGTGAGCCGCCGCTGCGCGGTCGGCAGGCGCAGCCACCAGGGCGCCAGCACCAGCGCGGTCAGCAGAAAACGGATCGCGATCACCCCTGCCACTGGGTACCAGGCGAGGGCGGTTTTCACCACGCTGTAGCTGCTGCCCCAGATGGCGGCGGTGAGCAGCAGCAAGACGGCGGGTGGCAGCTGGGGCAGGGCAGTGGCGGCGTGCAGGCGGATCATCGTTTCGGCTCACTCAGCGTGGTTGCATCGACTGGCAAGCAGTATGAAACTATGCGATTGAGGCGATAATCCGCTGTACAAGCAAAGGATTTGTGCGCTGTGAGAACAAATGAACTGCTCCCCCTGTTGTCGGATCTGGCCGCGCTGGTGAGCGTGACCGAAGCCGGCTCCTTCAGCGCCGCCGCCCGCGCGCAGGGGACCACGCCGTCGGCCGTCAGCCGGCAGATTGCCCGCCTCGAAGCCGCGCTCGGCCTCACCGTGCTCGAACGCAGCACCCGCCGCCTGCGCCTCACCGCCGGCGGGCAGGAAGTGCTGCGCCACGCCCGCAGCATGCTCGACGCCGCCCACGCCGCCTGCGACGGCGCCGCCAGCCACGCCAGCAATGTCGAAGGCCGCGTCCGCATCGCCGCCCCCAAGGCCGCGCTGCGCCAGCTCATCCACCCCCAACTGCCGGCCCTGCTTGATGCCTACCCCCGGCTCGACCTCGAATTGATGATGAGCGACCAGGCCGTGGACCTCATCGCCGAAGGCGTCGACATCGCCCTGCAATTCGGCGACCCTCCGCCGGGCTTCGTCGCCCGCCCCTTCATGGAAGTGCGCACGCTGCTCTTCGCCAGCCCCGCCTATCTCGCCCGGCAAGGCACCCCGCAACAACCCGCCGACCTTGCCCGGCACAGCTGCCTGCACCTGGCCGAACTACCCGGCGACGACGAATGGTGCCTGGTGCGCGGCGCCGAGCGCAGCGTGGTGCACGTGCGCGGCCGCTACGCCAGCAACCACAGTGAAATGCGACGCGACGCCGCCGAAGCCGGCTACGGGATCGCCTGCCTGCCCGACTTCACCACTCGCCAGCCACTCACCAAGGGCACGCTGGTGCCCGTGCTCCCCGGCTGGCAACTGCTCGGGCGCTATCAAGGCAGCAACTGGCTCATCTACCACGCCGATCACTATCGTGCGCCGAGGGTGCGGGTGGTGGTGGATTTCATGTTGGGGATTGCGGACCGGCTGGGGAGGGGGGCGGGAACGTCATAGCGATTGCGATGCTTGCTATGGGGTCGACGCGATTGAGAGCGACCGATGTCAGGTTGACGGCATCGTGGTCGTGCTGCGAAACGAAGGGGGTGGGACGGTTTTCTTGGCCGGAAGCGTCGTTGGTGTTCTGTCCAATGACTGATGCCTCCCGACCCGATCCTGTTTCTCGTAAATGCGCGAGGGCATCATGTAGCTTGGGTTGAGCGCAGCGAAGCCCAAGGTTTATCCGCGCAGCTGTGGAACGCCGAGTGTTGGGCTTCCTTCGTCAGCCCAACCTACGCCTGCTGAAAGCATCCTGGCAGCCTCAACGTATTCGTGCCGCTCACCGGGTGGGGCGTGCCAGTCTATTTCACTTTGTTTTTCCACATCGCGTGGCATGAAACGCAACTGCTTGTCAGTGCGTGGGCTGCGTTGCCGGCCTCAATCCAGTCGTTGTTCATCGCTGCCGAAACGACGCTTTTGGAGTGCAGGTCAAGCAGTGCGTCGAATGCGAAGAGGCTTTGCTTGAATGCGGCCTGATCGGTCTCTTGCATGATGTCCCACGGTTTGTGTTTGGGGGCCGGGTGCGTGAGGATGAAGTTCGCGCCGACGTCCACCATCTGCTTGTTCTCCCGAACGATACCTTCAAGGATTGTGCTCAAGCTCTTCCCCATGACTTCCATCAATTCGCGATAGGTCATATCGGCTCTTGTTTTGGAAGACACCAATTGCTCGGCGGTTCGGTCTTGCCCGATAGCAACGGCTGCGTGCAGCATCAGCATCACGAGGATGACTTTTTTCATGGTCTCAGTTCCAAGGGACGAAGTTGTCGGAGGGGGAGATTATTGAACGACGGTTGGGCTGCGCAATGAATGAACGGATTGCCGTCAGTTCATTTGTTTATTAGTAAAAACTTATTCCGATTTGAAAAGGAAGTATTTGCATGGATCAAGCAATTGATGTTCATGCGAATTGCTTGCCAACAGCGAGCGGTCGCGCGACACAATGGAGCGATAAGTTGCGCGTCGGCGACGCATGGTCTATAAAACTCGCTCCAATCTTGAATCCTGCACCGAGAACTGAATCGACTCGTCGTATGCTTATGACCCACATCGCCTCGCTGGCTGCTTTTCGGCGACACGCTGCTGCGTTGGCACGGGTGATGATCATTTTCGTCACGCTGTTTTATGGCTGGACGAATTACGCAAACATTGTGTCTGCGTCGCACGAGCCGGCTGCCTGGCTGACGCATGCTGACAGCCAGACGCTCTTGGTCACGGCAGACGACCATGCCCATGCACATGACCACGATGATTTGTTGATGGTCGAGCATGATGGCGGCGCCCATCAGCATGGTCACAACGCGCTCGATCACAGCCACGACAAACAGAATCTTCCCTATCGAGGTGAACACCTTACGCTTGACAGCGCGACACACTGGGAGCGGACGCCCCAGGCCAGTGTGCCGCCCGGTCCAAGTTTTCCCTTCGAGCGTCCTCCCAGAGTCATTCCGGTCGTCTAGCAGCACTGGCCCGTTGTTTGCATGACAACGTGGCTCGCTCTCAATTTGATCGGAATTGACTCATGACTACACCGTTTAACGAACGGGTGCGGCTGTTTCGGCTGTCCCGTTTCGACACAGTTCGCCAACTCATTGTTGGCGTATTGCTCACTGTGCTGTTCAGCGCAGTGGCTCACGCCCATGGTGTCGCTGATGGCGACAAGGGCTACATCCAGGAAATCACAGGCACGCATCTGCTGCCCTTTACCTATCTGGGCGCCAAGCACATGGTCACCGGCTACGACCATCTGCTGTTCCTGGCCGGGGTGGTCTTCTTTCTCTACAAGCTGAAGGACATTGCGCTTTACGTCAGCCTGTTTGCCGTTGGGCATTCGCTGACCATGTTGTATGGCGTCTATGCCGGCGTGAACGTTAACCCTTACATCATCGACGCAATCATCGGTTTGTCGGTGGTGTACAAGGCCCTCGACAATCTCGGCGCCTATCAGCGCTGGTTTGGCGTTCGGCCCAGTACGCGCGCGGCTACCTTGATCTTCGGCCTGTTCCACGGCTTCGGTCTGGCGGCGAAGATCCAGGAGTTTGAAATCGCGCGCGATGGGCTGTTGCCGAACCTGTTGGCCTTCAATGTTGGCGTTGAAGTTGGCCAGCTGCTCGCGCTTGGCATGATCTTGATCGTCATGGGCTACTGGCGGCGCACTGCCTCCTTTCTGAAGCATGCCTATACCGCCAACGTCGCCCTGATGTGTGCCGGATTCCTGCTGATCGGTTATCAGCTCACCGGCCTTGTCGTTTCCTGAATTCCGCGGAGTTTCATTCCATGTACAACACCAATCTTCCGACGCGCGCCGAACTGCCGACCTCGGGCCAGTTGCTGCGCTCCACCGGGTTGGCGGCGCTGATCGCCGCGGGCCTGCTCATCACCACCGTCCTGCCCGCCGAATACGGCATTGACCCGACCGGCGTGGGGCGCACCCTCGGCCTGACCCAGATGGGGACGATCAAGACATCGCTGGCGACTGAAGCGCAAGCCGGCGAAGTCGGCCACGCCCCGGCTCCGGCTCCGGTGGTGGCAACTGCGCCGAGTGCGCCGGCAGTCGTGGATCACGGCCATGACCATGGACACGCTGCCGATGGCGGACACTCGCATGACGCCGCCCCTGCGACCACGCCAGTGGCCGGAACACAGCCGCAAGCCGCCCCGGCAGCGGCGGAGCCAGTGCGCGAGCATACCGTCACGGTTTCGCTCAAACCCGGACAGGCAGCAGAGATCAAGCTGTCGATGGACAAAGGCGCAGCGGTGCGCTATTCATGGTCAGCCTCGGGTGGCGGTGTGAACTACGACACCCACGGAGACCCGGTCAATGCACCCAAGGGCTTCTATCATGGGTACGGAAAAGGGCGCAACGAAACCGCACAGAAGGGCACCTTGCAGGCGGCCTTCGATGGCAAGCATGGCTGGTTCTGGCGGAATCGCTCGGGGGGCGACGTCACCGTGACGCTGAAAACCGAAGGTGACTACGGGCAGATCGAGCGCGTGCTTTAAGCCTTCGTCCTCCGCTTCGTATCGAGGCAGCCTGCAATCTCGCTGGCCCATCGGGGCCAGCGAACGGAGCGTTCATTCATGCATCGCAGTGTTGCGTATGCCTTGCTCGCGGCGATTCTCTTTGGCGCCAGCACACCGTTTGCAAAAATGCTGGTGGGGGCAATGTCGCCCCTTCTGCTGGCCGGTGTGCTGTATCTGGGCAGTGGTGTCGGGCTGACACTGATCCGCGCGGCACGTGATCGCGGTTGGACGCCTTCCGGTTTGTCGTGGCGGGAGTGGCCGTGGTTCATCGGGGCGATCCTTTTCGGCGGTGCCCTGGGGCCGGTTGCATTGCTCTTCGGCCTCACCCATACGAGCGGGGCTGCCGCATCCTTGTTGTTGAACCTGGAAGCGGTTCTCACCGCAGTCATTGCCTGGGTGGTGTTTCGTGAGAACGCGGATCGCCGCATTGTGCTCGGCATGCTGGCGATTGTCGCCGGTGGCGCGGTGCTCGCGTGGCCGTCATCGGCAGAGGACGGTTCCGCCGGGACCTGGATGGGGTCGCTGGCTGTTATCGCCGCCTGTCTGTGCTGGGCAATCGACAACAACCTCACGCGCAAGGTCTCGACAGCAGATGCGCTTTTCGTTGCCGGCATCAAGGGCCTGACTGCGGGGTCGGTCAATTGCGCGCTGGCATTGTCGCTGGGTGCGAGCCTGCCCGCAGCCTCGACGCTCGCGGCGACGCTGGCAGTCGGGTTTCTGGGCTATGGCATCAGCCTGGTCATGTTCGTCCTCGCCTTGCGTGGCTTGGGGACGGCAAGGACCGGCGCCTACTTTTCGATTGCCCCGTTTGTGGGCGCTACGGTGGCATTGCTCATGCTCGACGAGTCGTCCACGCCGTCGCTCTGGTTCGCGGCGGCATTGATGGCATGGGGCGTGTGGCTGCATTTGACCGAGCACCATGAGCACGAGCATGAACACGAGCCGCTCGAACATTCCCACCCGCACATTCATGATGCGCATCATCAACATGAGCACGATGACGCATGGGATGGAAAAGCGCCTCATACCCATCGGCATGTGCACGCGCCCGTGATTCACACGCATGCGCATTTCCCTGATATTCACCACCGACATCCGCACTGATGCGTTCTTGGCGAATGCAAAACAGGCGTGCGGGCTGGCTCGTTCTGAAGGTGTTGTGAAAAGCGCTGGGCACCTGACGGAATAAATCCCGCGGCGTTGCCGTTCGCTGATGGCAGGTAGACGCACTGCAAAGGCGCAGAAAGCAGAAAAGGCCCAGCTTCGTCACGAAGCCGGGCCTTTCTCCGTCAATCCGGTACGGTGGCAGCCTTCACCACCGACCGCTTCTAAATCCTCAACTCAACCGCAAGTCCCCACTGCGCCGCAGGCGGTGCAGAAGTCGCAGCCGTCTTTGCGGATCATGGAGTGATTGCCGCATTCGGGGCAGAGCGAGCCTTGCATGAGCTTGGGTTCGCTGTCGTCGCGCGGGGCTTCGAGCAGGCCCATTTCCTGGACCGGGTAGCCGCGCTCGTCGAGGACGCCGAGCATGGCGTAGCGATGGATGATGAGCTGGCCGAGGTAGGCCACCGTCGAGGGGTAGTTCTGCTGCTTGCGCGAGCCGGGCACGAAGGCCATGAAATCGCCCAGCGGCTCGGGGTAGTTGAGCAGCTTGCGCAGTTTCATGCCGATCCAGGCCGGGTCCATGACGCGCATGTCGAGCGACAGGATGCGGCCGAGGCCGTCGAGGGCGCGGGGGTAGTTGCCCGAGAGCCACATGGAGTAGGGGCGGGTGACGCCGTCGGGCAGGGTGATTTCCTTGATGCCGAGGACGAAGTCTTCGCCGGTGGCGGGGTTCTGGATGTCGACCGTCCAGGACAGCGTGCCGTCGGTGCCGGTTTTGGGCTCTTGCAGGCTGAACAGGGAGTCGAGCACCGGGGTGGGGCCTTCGACGTCAAGCGCGCCGAGTTTTTCGCAGCGATAGCTCACCACTTGCGCAAAGGCGGCAACGGCGCCCGGCACCAGCTTTTTCTCGCCATGCGGGGGGAAGGCCATTTCGAAGGACTTCTCGCCGATGGTGCGCGAGAGGGTTTCGAGCTTGAGCTTGAGCCAGCCGCGGTCGTTGGTACGCATGTCCATCGACAGCGTCTTGGCGACGGCGCCGAGGCCACGCGGCTGGTCTGCGCCGTTGACCCAGACTTCGAACGGGAAGCTGCCCTGACCGTTGTTTTCCATGTGGCCGACGAACAGGCCGAACTCGCCTTGCGGGGTGGCCAGCATGTAGGTCCAGGCGGCGTTGCCGTCGGGCAGCTCGGGGCGGCCGGGCCAGCGCAGGGACGACAGCACCGGCGCCGGCAGGCTCTTGATGGAGAGGCGGCGGTTGGCGTCGGTGATCTCGACGTCGTGCGGGGCTTTCTTTTCGCTGCTCGGGGTGACGGACAGGACGGAGCCCAGCACCGAGTTGGGGCGGTAGGTGGCCAGGCCCTTGAGGCCGGCTTTCCAGGCCTCGACGTAGAGGTGCTCGAAGTCGGCGTAGGGGTAGTCGGCCGGCACGTTCACCGTTTTGGAGATGGACGTGTCGATGTAGGGCGCGACCGCGGCGACCATGTCCTTGTGCGCTTTGGCGGAGATTTCCAGCGCGGTGACAAAGGCCTTGGGCAGTTTCTCGACATCGCCGCCGATGTGCTTGTACAGACGCCATGCGTAGTCTTCGACGGCGTATTCCTTGAAGGTGCCGTCGGCCATCCGCTTGCGGCGGGTGTAGGTGTAGGAGAAGGGCGGCTCGATGCCGTTGGAGGCGTTGTCGGCAAAGGCGAGCGAAATGGTGCCGGTGGGGGCGATCGACAGCAGGTGCGAGTTGCGGATGCCGTGCTTGCGAATCTCGTCCTTCACTTTGGTGGGCAGGCGCGAGGCGAAGTTGCCGCCCGACAGATACAGGTCGGCATTGAACAGCTTAAAGGCGCCGCGTTCCTTGGCCAGCTCGACCGAGGCCAGGTAGGCCTGATCGCGCATGAACTCGGAGATGCGGGTGGCCATGGCGCAGGCTTCGCGGGTGTCGTAGCGCAGGCCGAGCATGGCCAGGGTGTTGCCCAGGCCGGTGAAGCCGAGACCAACGCGGCGTTTCGACTGGGCTTCTTCGTACTGTTGTTGAAGCGGCCAGTGCGTGGTTTCGAGCACGTTGTCGAGCATGCGGGTGGAGATGGCCACGACTTTGCCGAAGCCGTCGAAGTCGAACTCGGCCTTGTCGGTCAATGCGTTGTTGACGAAGGGCGTGAGGTTGATCGAACCCAGGCAGCAGCAACCATAGGGCGGCAGCGGCTGCTCGGCGCAGGGGTTGGTCGCCTCGATGGTTTCGCAGTAGTACAGGTTGTTGTCGCGGTTGATGCGATCGAGGAACAGGATGCCCGGCTCGGCGTGGTCGTAGGTCGAGCGCATGACCTGTTCCCACAGCACGCGGGCGCGCACCTTGCGGTACACCCACTGGCCGTCTTCGCGCTGGTAGGCGCCGGCTTCCTTGATCTCTTCGGTCGGCTCGGCCTTGTGCGCCAGTTCCACGTCGCCGTCGGCTTCGACGGCCTTCATGAAGTCGTCGGTCACGCCGAGCGAGATGTTGAAGTTGGTCAGGTCGCCTTCATCCTTGGCGTGGATGAATTCTTCGATATCCGGGTGGTCGCAGCGCAGCACGCCCATCTGGGCGCCGCGGCGGGCACCGGCGGACTCGACCGTCTCGCAGGAGCGGTCGAACACGCGCATGTAGGACACGGGGCCCGAGGCGTTGGACTGCGTGCCCTTCACCAGCGCGCCCTTGGGGCGAATGCTGGAGAAGTCGTAGCCCACACCGCCACCGCGGCGCATGGTTTCGGCAGCCTGGGCCAGCGCGGTGTAGATGCCGGGGCGGCCATCGACGGACTCGGTGACCGAGTCGCCCACCGGCTGCACGAAGCAGTTGATCAGCGTGGCCTGCAGGTTGGTGCCGGCGGCGGAGTTGATGCGGCCGGCCGGGATAAAGCCTTTTTCCTGGGCCTCGTAAAACTTCGCTTCCCAGTGGCTGCGTTTTTCTTCGGTTTCGATGCTGGCGAGCGCGCGCGCCACGCGGCGGCGAACCGCCTCGACGCTCTGCTCGTCGCCCTTGGCGTATTTTTCAATCAGCACTTCACCGGAAATCTCTTGCGCGATAAGCGTGGATGCGTCGGCGACGGCTTTTTTTGGTGTGGAGGTAGCCTTGCTCATGTTGTTGTCTCTTCCCTCAAAGCGTGTTCGTGTCACGGTTAAAACGGCGTTCAGAATAACCGGAAGTTTCCGTAAACGCAAAGAATAAAAAAATCAATAAAAACAGTGACTTGATGTTTTCTGTTGTGCGTTAAATCTTTTGTCACATACTACATGTAGTAGTCCATGCGGCGCGCTTGTGCAAGGCAAAATCAATAAAAATCAGGCGTTTGGCGGGATGCCTTGATGTCGGCGTACAGCTTTTTTCGTGTGTTTCAGCCGATATGTCGGTGCCTTGTCGGCGGGCATCAGAAAACTGCCGAATGTGAGTTTGCGCGGCTCAAGAATCGGCGGCACGGGTCGTTAAGGTCCGCAGAGGGCGATTCGTGTGCTTGTCGTGAACGCGCCGTCGCTCATTTTTTTGTTCGTCACAGACCGATCAATAAGAATGGCTCCTGAAGAACTGACAAAGGACGAAGCGGTTTCGTACGTCAATGCCGACGCGCTCAGCATTGGTCTATTTGTGTTTGTCGATTTGCCATGGTTCCGACACCCTTTTGCGTTTGATCGATTCAAGATCAAGACCGAAGGGCAGATCGCGCAGTTGCGTGAGCTGGGTGTCGAGCGGTTCCGGTTTGATCCCGCGCGCAGCGATGTGCCCGCGCCGGCATCGAGTGCTTCGTCCGATTCCATGCCACCGGCAGTTGCCGATGTCCCGGACGCGTTGGTACCGGACCCAGACGAAGCCGCCCGTCAGCGACGCCGCGAGCGACACGCCGCACGGCGGATGCGCATGGCTCGTGTTGATCGCGCATTTCTACAGACGGGTCGGATGGTACGCGAGGCCAACCGGAATCTGATTGCCCGACCCGCCGAGAGCCTGGCGGCGCTGAACGAAGTGTTTGGCGAGATGGCGTCGACACTGCTGGCCGCGCCGGAAATCACCATTCATGCCATGGCGGATCGCATTGGCGGCGAAGAAACCTATAGCCACGAATTGAACACCGCGGTCATGAGTCTGTTGCTGGCGCGTCAGCTCGACGTGCCGGGTGAGCAAATGCAGCTGCTTGGCCTTGGCGCCATGTTGCACGATATTGGCCTGGCGGAGATTCCGGATCGTGTGGCCAAAAAGCGCGATGCACTGACCCATGCGGAAGTCGAATTGCGCAAGCTGCACTGCGAATACGGGGTCAAACGCGGCCACCAGATCGGCCTTCCGCCCGCGGTGCTGGCGGTGATTGGGCAACACCACGAGGCGTGGGACGGCAGTGGCTATCCCAAAGGCGTGAGCGCGGATCGTATTCACCCGCTGGCGCGCGTGGTGGCCTTGGTCAACGAGTACGACGACCTGTGCAATCCGGTTGACGTCCAGCGCGCTTTGACGCCCTACGAGGCCTTGTCCATTCTGTTCACTCAGCGGCGTGGCCGCTTTGAGGGGCGCGTGCTGCAAGCACTCGTTCGGCAGCTCGGGGTGTATCCGCCGGGCACGGTCGTTGCGTTGTCAGATGACCGCCTCGGCATGGTGGTGTCGGTCAATTCAAAAGCGCCTTTGCGCCCGGGGGTGATGCTGTATCAACCCGACATGCCCAAGGATGAGGCGGGCTTGCTGAATTTGTCGCAAGTGCCCGAGATCAACATCGCCAAGGCGATGCGCCCCGGCGATCTGCCACGGGCGGTGCACGACTACCTCAGCCCGCGAACCCGAATTGCCTATTTCTTTGATACGGAAGTCGATATCGACGCGGATAGCACGAGCCTTCAGGAGGTCGCATGAATCGATCTGATGCCGACCTGATGCTCAGCGCCAGTTCGGATATGTTGTTGGTGATCAACGCGCAAACCCTGACGGTAAGAAGCGCCAATCGTGCCGCGGCGGCGCGTCTTGGCTACTCGGTGAAGGCGCTGGCCGGCACACCGATCATTGCGCTGGCCCGAGGGCTGGCGGATGTGTGTTTCTGGAACGAGGTGCAGGCCGGTGGCGCTGGCAAGCTGACCGATGCCGAAGGCCTGTATCAATGTGCCGACGGAAGTTCATTGGCCGTGGTGCAGAGCATCGCGCGGGCCGAGGATGCATTGGTTGTCCGGGCCCGTGAGGTCGATGCCGCACCGAGCGGCGATGCGCCCTTCGGCGACTCAAGCGCTCAACTGCGGGCAATTCTCGAGGCAAGCGCTGACGGCATTCTGATGCTCGATCGAGCCGGCGGCGTCGTCGGCATGAATCAGCGGCTGGCGCGCTTGTGGCCGATTTCCGAGCAGTTGCTGCACGAACAGGATGACGCCGCCCTGCTCAAAGCCATGTGCGCTGCCATGAAAGACGACGGCTTTCGCCTCGGCGGACGCTTCGGTCAGTGCGATTCGTCGGACGAGACCTTCGATGTGTTCACACTCAAGGATGGTCGCAGCTTTGAATGCGTTTCGCGTCCGGCGCGTCATCGCCACCAGGTGATTGGTCGCGTGTTCTGCTTTTCCGACGCCACCTCTCGTCAGCGGGCGGCGAGCGAGTTGGTGCTGGCGCGGGATGCGGCCGAGGCGGCCAATCGCGCCAAGAGCGAATTTCTGGCGATGATGTCGCATGAAATCCGGACCCCCATGAACGGCATCATTGGCATGGCCAGCTTGCTCGAAGCGACAACGCTCGACGCCGAGCAGCGCAACTGCGTCGATACCGTGCGCAGCAGTGGCGAGGCCTTGCTGGCGATCATCGATGACATTCTGGATTACGCCAAGATCGACGCACGCAAGCTGACCCTCACCGAAGGTCCGTTCTCGGTGCGCGACATGTTCGAGGTGCTGGGTCGGCTGTTTGCCAGCCAGGAGCATGATACCGGGGTGGTATTTGAGTACTCGGTGAGCGATGAGGTGCCCAGACGGCTGGTCGGAGATCTCGGGCGTTTGCGCCAGATTCTGATCAACCTGATTGGCAACGCCTTCAAGTTCACCCCGGCCGGCAAGATCTCGGTGACTGCGGGCCGCGCCCCGTCAATGCTCGGCGATCGCGTCGGGACTTTCCGTCTGGCGGTAGACGTGAGCGACACCGGCATCGGTATCGCACCCAGCGATCAGCGTCTGATCTTTACGCCGTTCTCACAGGTCGACATGTCATCAACCCGACCGCAGGGCGGCACCGGACTCGGACTGCCCATTTGTCGCATGCTGTGCGAGTTGATGAACGGTCAGATCGAAGTGGATAGTGTGGTCGGCAAGGGGGCCCGTTTTTCCTTCAGCGTCTGCCTCAAACAAGAAACACCTGTGTCTGATTGACCCTTGAGTGCCCGGTTTTGCGCGGGGTCAACGAATGTCATGGCGCTGGGGCGCACCATGAAGTCTACGATGTCGCGAGGATTTTTTTATGGCCTTGGGAGCGTGGGCTCAGCGCGTCGACGAAACGCTGACGCGATTCGGCAGACGACCTGAGTACCTCCTGCAGATGCTGATCGCACTGCAGGAACATGAAAACTGGTTGCCACCGGAGGCGCTCACCACCCTGGCCGCGGCCCTGGATCTGCCGCGCGCCCGCGTGGAGGGGGTTGTCGGCTTTTACAGCTTTCTGCATGCCGAGCCCGTCGGACAGTACCGTTTGCTGTTCTCCGACAACATCATCGATCGCATGTGCGGCAGCGAGGCCTTGATGGCGCGGCTGTGCCATAGCCTGTGGCTGGCGCCGGGGCAGGTGTCCGAAGATGGATTGGTCAGTGTCGATGTCACCTCGTGCACCGGCCTGGGCGATCAGGGACCGGCGATGCTGGTCAATGGCCGCGCGATCGCCGCACTGAACGAAGACCGCATCGACATCATTTGCGAACTCATCCGTCAGAAGCTTGCCCTCGACGCCTGGCCCGTCGAGCTGTTCCAGTTCGAAAAAAATATTCACCAGCGCGATGCGTTGCTGTCCTGTACGGCACTGCCGGGCGATGCCTTGCGGGCGGCTATCGCGGTGGGGCGTGACGCGTGGTTGAGTCAGATGCAGGCCTCGCGTTTGCGTGGGCGCGGTGGGGCGGGTTTTACCACCGCCGTTAAATGGCTCGCCTGCCGCAATGCCCCGGCGACGGAAAAGATTGTGGTATGCAACGCCGATGAAGGCGAGCCCGGCACCTTCAAGGATCGTGTGTTGCTCGATGCGCATGCCGATCTCGTGTTCGAAGGCATGACGCTGGCGGCGTGGGCCGTGGGCGCTCGGCGCGGCTTTCTGTACTTGCGTGGCGAATATCTCAATCTGCGCCCGGCGCTTGAAGCCACACTCGCCCGGCGACGTGCTGAGGGTTGGCTGGGTGCGTCAATTGGCGGCGTGGCCGGATTCGACTTCGATATCGAAATTCACCTCGGCGCGGGTGCCTATGTTTGCGGCGAAGAAACCGCCTTGCTCGAATCGCTCGAAGGCAAGCGGGGCACGCCGCGGATCCGCCCGCCGTTCCCGGTCACGCACGGCTATCTTGGCCTGCCGACCGTGGTGAACAACGTCGAGACGCTGGCCAAATGCTGCCTGATCGCGCTGCACGGCGGTGCCGCGTTTGCGGCCACCGGCACGGCGCAATCGGCGGGCACCAAGCTGCTGTCGGTGTCGGGCGATTGCGCGCGGCCGGGCATCTACGAATTCCCCTTTGGTGTCACGGTGCGGCAGGTGCTCGACGCCTGCGGCGCGAGCGATACGCTGGCGGTGCAGGTGGGCGGCGCGGCTGGCATCACGCTGGCACCCTACGAGTTCGGTCGCCGTGTGGCCTTTGAAGATGTACCCACTGCCGGTGCCTTCATGGTATTCAACGACACCCGCGACATGTTCGAGGTGGCGCACAACTTCGTGCGCTTCTTTGCGCATGAGTCCTGTGGCTTTTGTACGCCGTGCCGGGTGGGCACGTCCTTGCTCGCGGGCACGCTGGACAAGCTCGCTGAGGGCAAGGGCAGCCCGGCCGACCTGCTCGAAATTGAAGACCTCGACCGCTTGCTCAAGCAGGCCAGCCACTGCGGCCTGGGCAGCGCGGCGCCCAATCCGGTGATCGACGGCTTGCAGAAGTTTCGGCCGGCGTATGAGCGCCATCTGATGCATGCTGACTTTTCGCCTGCGTTTGATCTCGATGGTGCGCTGCGCCGCGCGCGGCAGATTACTGGTCGCGATGACGCCGGCGCGCATTTGCCGCAACAACCGGAGGCGAGCCGATGAGCCGGTCGACCTTTCTGCTGGACGGCCAGAGCGTGCCTTTCGACGACGGCCAGATGATTCTCGAAGCCGCACGGGCGGCGGGGCGCTACATCCCGCACCTGTGCTGGCACCCGGACTTTCCGCCGCATGGCAGCTGCAAGCTGTGCGTGGTCAAGGTGGCCGGCCGGCATGTGTCGGCCTGTGCCACGCCAGCGCGCGCCGGGGCGGAAGTTGAAAGCGATACGCCGGAAATCAATACCGAGCGGCGCACCTTGCTGCAGATGCTGTTTGTCGAAGGCAATCATTTCTGCCCGGCCTGCGAAAAGAGCGGCGACTGCCAGCTCCAGGCCATGGCTTACGATCTGGAAATGACCACGCCGCGCTTTCGTCATTTCTTTCCGGATCGGCCGGTCGACGCCTCGCACCCGGAGGTCTTGCTCGACTTCAATCGCTGCATCTATTGCGAGCTGTGCGTGCGCGCCTCGCGCGAGCAGGACGGCAAAGCGGTGTTTGCGCTGACCGGACGGGGGATCAACAAGAAGCTCGCGGTCAATGCCGAATCGGGGCGCCTGGCCGATACCGACTTTGCGGCCGATGACAAGGCCGCCCGCATTTGCCCGGTGGGCGTCATTCTCAAGAAGCGGGTGGGGTTTGCCGTGCCGATCGGCGAACGCACCTACGACCGCGCGCCGCTGCACGAGGTGGCTTTGCCGAAGCCGGAGGGCGACACATGAGCGCGCTCGCCCGGCCGCCCGAAAGGCGCGCGAACCTCCCCTGGGGAGGATGTCGCGTCAGCGGAAGGAGGCCTGTCCTGTGAGTCCCTCGCGCAAACTCCGTGTAGCCACGGTGTCGCTGGCCGGCTGTTTTGGCTGCCACATGTCGCTGCTCGACATCGACGAGCATGTGTTCGCGCTGCTCGACAAGGTCGAGCTCGACCGCTCGCCGCTCACCGATCTCAAGACCTGCGGCCCCTGTGATATCGGTCTGGTCGAAGGCGGGGTGTGCAACTCGGAGAATGTGCACGTGCTGCGCGAGTTCCGGGCGCAGTGCAAAACCCTGGTCGCCATGGGCGCTTGCGCGATCAATGGCGGCCTGCCAGCGCAGCGCAACCACCTGGATGTCGGTCAGTGTTTGAGTGCGGTGTTTCAGTCCCGCCCCGGCATGGACACCGCCGAGGTGCCCGATGATCCCGAGTTGCCGCTGCCGCTGGACAAGGTGCATCCGATTCACGAGGTGGTGCGGGTCGATTACTTTCTGCCCGGCTGCCCGCCTTCGGGGGAAGCCATCTGGCAGTTCATCTCCGATCTGCTGGCCGGACGCACCCCGCGGGTGAGCTATCCGCTGCTGCATTTTGATTGAGAATGCCGATGTCGTCTGATCTCGAAACCGCTGCCAATCGCGACATTCTGCGCCGGGTCGCCATTGATCCCATCTCTCGGGTCGAAGGCCACGGCAAGGTCACACTATTGCTCGACGAGGCCGGTAAGGTGCACGAAGCGCGGCTGCATATTGTCGAATTTCGTGGCTTTGAAGCCTTCATCGAAGGCCGGCCGTACTGGGAGATTCCGGTCATCGTGCAGCGCCTGTGCGGCATCTGTCCGGTCAGCCATCACCTGGCGGCCGCCAAGGCGCTCGACTACGTGGTCGGCGCCGTGCCGGTCACGGCCACCGCCGACAAGATGCGCCGGCTGATGCATTACGGTCAGATCCTGCAAAGTCATGCGCTGCACTTTTTCCATCTGGCCTCGCCCGATCTGCTGTTCGGTTTCGATGCCCCGGCCGCTCAGCGCAATATCGCCGGGGTGATCGCGGCGCATCCCGACATCGCCCGCCAGGGCGTGGGCTTGCGTCGTTTCGGCCAGCAGGTGATCGCGGCGACGGCGGGCAAACGCATTCACGGCACGGCGGCGGTGCCGGGCGGCATCAATCGGCATCTGTCCGCGACTGATCGAGACGCGCTAACGGCCGAGGCCGACACCATGGTGGCGTGGTCACAAGCCGCCGTGGCTTTGGTTCGCCGTCTGCATGAGGCCGATCCGGCGCTGTATGACCGCTTTGGCTGCGTGCCCTCGTCGCTGATGAGTCTGGTGCGGGCCGATGGCGCGATGGAGCTTTACGACGGGCAGTTGCGCCTGCGCAGCGCCGATGGCGAGGTCTTGCGCGACGCGGTGCCGAGCCACGACTACATGGACTTCATCACGGAAGCGGTCAAGCCGTGGAGCTACATGAAGTTTCCGTATGTGACCGATCTCGGGCCTGAAGCGGGCTGGTACAAGGTGGGCCCGCTGGCGCGGGTGCAGAATTGTGATTTCATCCCGACACCGCTGGCCGAGGCCGAGCGACGGGCCTTCCGCGCCTACAGCGGCGGCGCGATCCAGCATGCGTCGCTGGCCTACCACTGGGCGCGCATGATCGAAATGCTGCATGCGGCGGAGGTGATCCGAGATCTGCTGCCCGACCCGGATCTGACCGGTGGCGAGCGCATGGCGGCGGGACCGCGTGCGGCCTCGGGCGTGGGCGTGATCGAAGCGCCGCGGGGTACCTTGATTCATCACTACTGGGTTGGCGACGACGACCTGGTGCGCTGGTGCAATCTGATCGTCTCGACCACCCACAACAACGAAGCGATGAACCGCGCAGTGCGCGAAGTGGCGCGGCGCGAGCTCAGCGGCCAGACACTCACCGAAGGCTTGCTCAACCACATCGAAGTGGCGATCCGGGCCTACGACCCCTGCCTGTCTTGCGCAACCCATGCGCTCGGCAAGATGCCGCTGGAGGTTCGCCTGCTCGATGCCGATGGCGCCAGCGTGGACCAGAAGGTGCGAAACGGGTGAGCCGGATCGTGGTGCTCGCCGCCGGTAACGATGCCCGCGGTGATGACGGCATCGGGCCGTCTCTGGCGGCTCGCCTGAGCGCGCTCGAACTCCCCGGCGTGACGGTGATTGATGCCTTTCAGTTTCAGGTTGAAAACGCGCTGGATCTGGACGGCGCCGACGCCGCGCTGTTCATCGACGCGCATCTCAGTCAGACCGAAGAGATCGTGCTCGCACCCGTTGCGCCCGCGGCGGCGGTGGCGGTGCAGTCACATGCCTTGTCTCCCGCTGAAGTGCTGCGCGTGCGCGAGCAGATTGGCGCGGCGCTTCCGCCAAGCTGGCTGCTGAGTGTGCGGGGAGAGGACTTCAGCCTGGGCGCCGCGCTCAGTGCGGCAGGGGCGCAACGGCTTGAGGCGGCGTGGGGTGCTCTGCGCGGCTGGCTGGCCGAGCGGCTTAGTGGCGTGAATTAGTGGCGTGAAAAGAACAGTGCGGTGACCGCGGCGAGATTGAGCTCGGCCTCTTCGCGGATCTCGCCCATCAGGTTGGGCGCCAGGTCGAGGTGGGTCCAGATGGCGGAGTCGACGCGGGTGGCAGCGTCTTCGCTCGACAATCCGCGCCGGTCGGCGTCGGCGACGCGGTTGGCCAGCGACAGAATGGCGGCTTCAAAATTGTGGGCGCCTGCGGTACAGGGCGTGTGCTGACCGCCTACCGCCGAGGCAAAGCCCAGCGGCAGTTGCCAGCTGTCGAGCAGCGCGCAGCCGACTTCGGCGTAATCGGCACCGATCAGGCGGCGTTCGATGGTGTGCAGCGGCTGCTCGGTGGCATCGGCCTCGTTTTGCGCGCGCTCGGCCAACTCCGGTACGGTGAGATACATCACCAGATGCCCCATGTCCGCGAGCAAGCCGATGACAAACATGCGTTCGGCGTCGAGCAGCGAGCAGTGGCGGGCAATCACCCGCGCGGCCAGACCACGCAACACACTGAGCCGCCAGAACATGCGCATGTTCATGCGTTCGGCGTGGACGCCGTCGAAGGCTTCGCTGACCGCCGTGGCCAGCACCAGATCATGAACCTGCTGCATGCCGAGCAACTGGACGGCGCGCATGACGCTGTCGATCTGACCTGAAAAACCGTACAGCGGACTGTTGACGACTTGCAGGATGCGCCCGGTGATCACCCCGTCGTGGGTGACCAGGCGCGCGACCTCGTTGAGCGAGCCTTCGGGCGATTCGAGTTCGGCGCGAATACGGTGATAGACCGCCGGCAAACTCTTGAGGCGATCCACCGAAGCGACGATTTCCAGGGCACTGTGCATGGGGGGTCTTGTAAGGCAGGTCTTGCCTATTCTATCGGTTCGCGGCGAGGCGATCTTTAGCCGTCACCGCGCTTTCGCTTGAAAACAATGGGCTCGGTGCGTGGCACCTCAGGTTGAAGCGTGGCATGTTCGATCCCGAATTGCGAGGCCAGGGCGGTTTGCAGGCGGGGCAGGACGGCAGGCCAGTCGGTGAGCGAGGTGATCACCACATGCGCTGAAAGCGCCACCCGGCCGGCGCCCAGGCTCCAGATATGCAGGTCATGCACCGACACAATGCCATCGACCGCCGCCATGCTTCGCCCCACCTCGGGCAGCGAGAGCGACTCGGGCACGCCTTCGAGCAGGGTGGTGAACACCTGTCGCAGCAGGCTCAGCGTGGAGGCGAGGATCAGCCCGCAGATCAGCACCGACAGGAGCGGATCGATCGGCATCCAGCCGGTAAATTGAATGATGAGGCCGGCGGCCAGCGCGGCGACCGATCCGAGCAGGTCGCCCATCACATGCAGGAGCGCCGCACGGGTGTTCAGGTCGTTGCCGCCGCGGCTGAGCAGCCAGGCCGCGGCGATGTTGATGATCAGGCCGATCAGTGCGACAACGGTGACGGTGCCGCCGGCCACCGTTTGCGGGGTCAGCAGGCGCTCCACCGCATGCCAGACGATGGCCGCCACCACGGCGATCATCAGCAGGCCATTGATCAGCGCCGCCAGCGCTTCCATGCGCCCCAGGCCGTAGCTCAGGCGCTGGCTGGGCGGGCGTTGTGCCAGACGTGCGGCGACGGCCGCCAGGCCCAACGCGAAGCTGTCGGTCAGCATGTGGCCGGCGTCGCCCAGCAGCGCGAGTGAGCTCGCCCACCAGCCGGCAAGTGCTTCGACAAACGAGAAGCCGAGCGTCAGCCCGAGCGCGAGCAGCAGGGCCGCGCTGCTGGCGGCCTGGCCGTGATGGTGCCCGTGAGTGTGGCCGTGGCCGTGATCGTGCATGGTCGGAGGCGATTGGCCGAAAAAGGCGCGCGTGTGTGTTGGATCGATGGATTGTCAGGGATTCGCCCGCTGTCGACAAGCCGACGCGGCGACGGTGAGGATTACGTGTCGCCGCGGGAGAGCGGAATGATCTCGACGCCCGAGAGCTTTTCAAGTGGCACCCCGGTTTTGAGGGTGAGTTGCTGGCCGTGTTGCTGAAGCGTGATGCGGGTGCCCGGCGGAACTTCGCCGATTGGCGCCAGCAGCCCCGGTCGGGCGCCCAGGGACGGCATTTTGGGCAGCAGGAGCACCGGCACATGCGGGCGCAGCTGGAGCCCGCTGGCGGGTAGGATGACATGCGTGGGGATGCTGGAAGCGGAGAGGATTTCGAGCCCGATGTCGAATTCGTTTTCCTTGCGGCTAACCATGCGGCGGGTAACGCCGATCAGCACCGACGCGCGTTCATGGGGGCGTAGCGCAATGATTTCGCCCACCTGCACGTATTGCGCCTGACCGCGCAGATAGCGCAAGCCGAAGCCGCCGGGGCTCTCGTCGAGAATGCCCCATTCGCTGGTTCGGTCTGCCAGATTGGCGAGCGCGCCGGAAAGCTGCGGCTCACCGCTACGGCGGTGCAGCGCCGTGCCGGCGACGAAGGGGCGAATGGCGGCAAAACCGGCGACCAGATCCGCCCGTGGCAGAAATCGGGTTCGACCATGGCTGCGCGAGCGCGGGTTGGCCCAGTGGTCGTGGAGCGTTTCGAGCATGGCCACATAGCGCTGCTGACGCGCGGCAATCGGCAGGCCGAGTCGCGCGGGTACGACGCCCAGGCGCAGGCCGTCGATCTGGCCTTGCAGTTTGGCGAGCATTTCACGGCAGTCGAGCAGGCATTGCGTGCGCTGCAGCGGCGCCCGGTAGCGGGTCAAGGCGATCGGTGGATGGGTGCCGTCGGTGAGCACATACAGCCCTTGCGCCTGCGCCTGCAGCGCTTCGGCGTCGTCGCCGGCGAGCATGAAACGCGTATGGCGCACATGGCGCTGCAAGTAGAAGCGCACACGGTCGAGATCGCCCAGCGCGATGGCGGTCGGGTCGGCCGCCGACAGCAGGATCGCTTGAGCGTAGTGATCGGCAGTGGACAGCGCGAGGCCACCGGTGTTGGGGCGTTCGTTGGCGAAGCCGTGTTGTAGGGCGAGTTTGTGGAAGGCGTACAGGTGCCGCCAACTTGAGGAGTTACCGATGGCGTAGGCGCGGTGCGTGAGCGAGAGCCGGTGCGCGGCCAGCAGCGTGCCGCGCTCGATGGCGATGCGCAGTGGCCGGGTGACGGTAAATCGAATCCAGCGCCTGGATAGCTGTTCCGCGAGATCGAGATACGCCTGTGCGAGCAGCTTGAGGACGCCCAGGGTAGCGATGAGCGGGTTGTGGATGCGCCGCGACAGGGGCAGCGACGCCATGTTCAGCTGCGCTTCGATTTCACTGCTCAGGCGCAAGGCGGCGTCGTCGACCAGTTCAAGCATCTTGAGCCGGACGCGGACCTTGGTGTCGGCGTCGAGCAGGGCCTTGAGCCGCGTGCCGAGCATGCGCGCGCGTGTCAGGGGCAGGCGCGGCGGCAACTGACCGATCCAGTGCTCAAGCTCGGCCAGCGGGTCGGCATGGGCCGGCCCGCCATTGCGTGGCGGGGTCATCCACACACGGCCGTTCCACCGCAGGAAGGGGGGTATTTGCATCAGAAGGGCGTCAGCGGCAAGCTGGGCGGGTAGGGTATCTTGATTTCGATGAGCCGTGATTCTGTCATGGCCGCTGCGGGAAAAACGTGATGCGCGTCATTAGTTGGAACATCCAGTGGGGGCGGGGCGCTGATGGGGTGGTGAATCTGTCACGAATCATCGACAGAATCGGTGCGCTTGGCCCGGCCGACGTCATTTGTTTGCAGGAGGTCGCGACAGGCTTCGATGGCTTGCCTGGCGGCACGGGAGAGGACGGGTTGTCGGTTTTGTCGACTGCGTTTGACGAGTACGTCGCCATTCATGGACCGGCAGTCGATATGCCACGGGGCGATGGGCGGCGCCGCACGTTTGGCAATCTGCTGCTGTCTCGCTTGCCGGTGGCGGCGGTGTATCGTCATCTGCTCCCGTCTCCACCCGAGCGCGGTGTGCTGAGTATGTCGCGTGGCTGTATCGAAGCGGTGGTGATGAGCGCTCAGGGTGTGCCTGTCCGGGTGTTGACCACGCACCTTGAGTACTACGCCCCGGGCCAGCGTCTGGCGCAGGCGCGGTGGTTGCACGCGCGTCAGGCGGCGGTCGCAAGGCTTGCCGGTTTTCCGCCACTCGAACGTGAAAAGGCCGGGCCTTTTGCGCGGCCTGAGATGCCGGTGGCGGCGGTGTTGTGTGGGGATTTCAATTGTGAGCCCGATACACTCGACTGGCAGGCGATTGTCGATGTGCGCGACAGCGAATCACCCTGGTGCGACGCGTGGCGGCTTCGCCATGGCGATACCCCGCATCCGCCCAGCGTGGGCTTGCACGGGGCCGACTGGCCGGATCGGCCGTATTGCTGCGACTACGTGTTCGTGTCGCGACCGCTGGCCGCGGCGGTGAGCGACGTGTTTTACGACGCGGTCACCGACGCTTCGGATCACCAGCCGGTCGTGATCGACCTGGATCTGTCACTGCTCGTTTAGGGGTTCGATCAGATCGCGATAGGCGTGCCATGTGGCGTGGCCGACCACCGGCATCAAGACGGCCAGACCGAGGTGGAAGGTCATGAAGCCAATCAAGGTGGCGCTGACGATGGCGAGCGCCCACATGATCATTGCGGCCGGGTTTCGCGCGAGCGCGCCGACGCTGGCGAGCATGGCGGAGATGGCGTCCTGGTCGCGGTCCAGCATCAATGGAATCGAGACCACGCTGACCGCGAAGGTGAGGGTGGCGAAAATCATGCCGACGGCGAAGTAAACCATCAGGAATTCGATGTTTTCCAGGCTGATCAGCTGTTGCAGGAAGCCGGTCAGGTTGGGCATTTCGTTGGTGTAGAACAGCGCAAAGATGACCAGCGAGGCGCGCGCCCAGACCAAGAACAGCACACCGAGGACGACAGCGAAAATGCCGATGTTGCCGGCATTGCGTCGCCACACCAGCATGGTGGGCATGAGTGAGCAGCTCTCGCCTTTTTCGCGTCGGCGGCTGATTTCGTACAGACCCATGGACAGGAAGGGGCCGAGCAGGAGGAAGCCGGAGGTCAGGCCGGAGGTGTACTCATAGGCGTGCTCGAACACGAAGGTGATCAGCAAGCCCATGGCCGCGAAGCAGAATCCGTAGAACAGACTCGGGATCGGGCAGGAGACGAGATCGTTCCAGCCTTTTGCGAACCAACGGATCGGCGAGCCCGCCTTGACGTCGCGAACGGTCGGAAAGGGCGGATGCCCCGAGTCTTCTTTTTTTTCGTCCGGCTGCTGCATGTTGTCTCCTGTTGGGGTTTTAGTGTGGCAGCAAAAACGAGGGGTGGGGCCCGCAAAAAGCGGCGGCGCCCCGGTCACGGATTGTTTTTATGGTGTGACGATAAACCCTCGTAGTGCGTCGAGAAATGCATCGGGTGCTTCTGCCATCATGGCGTGACCGGCGTTCGGCAGGACGATGATATGCGCACCGCCGGGTACCTTGGCAAGTGCGGCCTGCAACGCGCGCGCCGCCTTGGGTGGTGTCATCTGGTCGCGTTCGCCACAGATCAGCCGGGTTGGCGCATCAATGCGAGCAGCATCGGCTTCGCCGGCGGTGTAGGCGTTGCAGGCGGACATGTCGGTATGGAGCACGCCGGGCGCGCTGCGTTCCATCAGCCGACGGTTGATGCCGGTCAGCACCATGCCGGGTTGAGCGCTGGCGCCGAGGTGATGATCCGGCGTATAGGACCACTGGTTGATCATGGCGTGGGCCTTGTCGGGCGCGTCGAGCGTGGCGCTGAGCAAGGGCGCGGCGACGGGCATGGGGGCGACGCTGCCGACCAGCACCAGTTTGGCGACCCGGTCGGGATGCTGGGCTGCGGCGCGGAGCGCGACGAGCGAGCCCATACTGTGACCGATGAGGATGACCGGGCCGTCGGTCTGCGATGCGATCCAACCCATCAGCCAGTCGGCGATGGCCTCGATGCTGGCGATGGGTTCGCCTTGCGAGCGGCCGTGGCCGGGCAGATCGGGGGCGAGCACATTGAAGCCGTGATACGCGAAGTGGCGGGCCGGCATGTTCCACACGCTGTGGTCGTGCCCGGCGCCGTGGACGAACACCAGCGTGGGCTGGCCGGCCACCGCGGGACGGCCGCCGGTGTAGGCATAGATGGGATTCTCGAGGTGGGCGGACATCAGCGGCCCTCCACTTTGGCAGCAGCGCGCAGGCCGCGTTCAAGGTCTTCGAGAAGATCGCTGATGTCTTCGACACCGACCGAGAGGCGGATCGTGCCTTCGCCAATGCCCGCGGCGGCGAGGTCGTCGGCCGACATGCGGAAATGCGTTGTGCTGGCCGGGTGGATGACCAGCGATTTGGCGTCGCCCACGTTGGCCAGGTGCGAGAACACACGCAAGGCGTTGATGAATGCCTTGCCCGCGTCGCGGCTGCCTTTGAGCTCGAAACTGAACACCGCGCCCGCGCCCTTGGGCAGCAGGCGCTTGGCGAGTGCGTAATCGGGGTGGTCTTCCAGGCCGGGGTAGCCGACACGCGCGACCATGGGGTGCTGGGCCAGGTGGGTGGCCAGGGCTTCGGCGTTGGCCACATGGGCACGCATGCGCAGCGGCAGGGTTTCGATGCCTTGCAGGATCTGGAAGGCGTTCATCGGCGACAGGCAGGCGCCAAAGTCGCGCAGGCCTTCGCGGCGGGCGCGCAGCAAAAAGGCGGCGATGGGCGACTCTTCGGCGAACACCATGCCGTGGAAGCCGTCGTAGGCGTCGGTCAGCGTGGGGAATCGACCGCTGGCGTCCCAATCGAAGCGGCCGCCATCGACCAGCAGCCCGCCCACCGCGACGCCATGGCCGCCGAGGAACTTGGTGGCCGAATGCACCACCAGGTCGGCACCCAGTTCGATGGGTTGTTGCAGACAGGGCGTAACCAGCGTGGCGTCGACCAGCAGCGGCAGGCCGTGCTCATGGCCGATGGCCGAGACGGTCGGGATGTCGAGCACGTCCAGCCCCGGATTGCCCAGCGATTCGCCAAACAGCAGCGCGGTGTTGGGGCGGATGGCGGCGCGCCAGGCGTCCGGATCGCGCGGATCGACGAAGCTGGTTTCGATGCCGAAACGCGGCAGGGTGTAGGCCAGCAGATTGTGTGAGCCACCATACAGCGCCCGTGAGGCAACGATATGGCCGCCCGCGCCGGTCAGCGTGCAGATGGCCAGATGCAGCGCCGCCTGGCCGCTGGCGGTGGCAATCGCGCCAATGCCGCCTTCGAGCGCGGCGATGCGTTCTTCGAGCACCGCGCAGGTCGGGTTCGAGATGCGCGAATAGACATGGCCGGGGCGCTCAAGATTGAAGCGCGCGGCGGCTTGTTCGGCGTCGGCGAAGACATAGCTGGTGGTGAAGTGGATCGGGACAGCGCGGGCGCCATGATCGGCGTCGGGGCTCTGGCCGGCGTGCAGGCTGAGCGTGGCGGGGGCGTAGAGGGGGCGATAGGTCATAGGGTGGTGTGGTCAGCGCTCAGGCGAGTTCGGGCGGATCGATCATTCGCTCGATGTAGGCGATACGGTCTTTGAGGGCGAGTTTGCGTTTTTTAAGACGCGGCAGCATCAGACCGTCGTCGGGCGGGGAGTTCGACAGGGCCGCGATGGCCGTGTCGAGGTCGCGGTGCTCGGCCTTGAGCTGGGCCAGGGTGTCGACCCAGTTGGCTGAATCTTCGAAGTCGTCAAGCATTGGTTGGGTAAGGTCTCAAGCTCGCGCCAAAGGCGCCGTGAACTGTATTCAAGCGGCCTATGGTATGCGTCGTCGCGGTGCAATGACAACATGGGCCCTTGTCTTGGTGCGTGATCGCCCCCATCTGGGCGTCAGGAAGGCTTCGTGAGCGGAGCCACAGCGTAAGGAGTCTCATCATGAATGTCGTGTGTAACAACTCGGTGTTGTATGTGATGGATTTTCCCGGCTTTGACGCCATCGAGGTGATCGACAAGCGTCTAGGGCGCGGCACCATCATCCGTGACGCGGCTGCGCGTCGTTTTCGCGAAGAGCTGGCCGAGCTGGCGGCGTCGGAAGAAATGGCCGATTTTGATGATCTGATCGATCACTATCAGAGCCTGCTCAATCAGCCGGCGATCTATCACTGAATGCGTTGGCTTGCCGGGGGACAGGTGCTGGCCTACCATCCGGCACTTGTTGTCAGCGATCCGTTCGGATCATCGGTAGCCGATCGTGAACAAGGCTTTTGTCAAAGCGTCCGACGAGGACGACGAATCTCCCGAGACGCCCGCCGGCCCCGCGTCGGGTGGGCCAATCTATATGACGCGTCGCGGCTGGCAGACGCTTAAGGCCGAGCTCGACCTCCTGCTGCGTGACGAACGTCCGAAACTGGTCGAGACGGTCGCCTGGGCCGCCGGCAATGGCGACCGCTCCGAAAACGGCGACTACATCTACGGCAAGAAGCGGCTGCGCGAGATTGATCGACGCATCCGTTTTCTGATCAAACGGCTGGAAAACGCCACGGTGGTCGATTCGGCCGACCAGCAAAATCTCGATCAGGTGTTCTTCGGCGCCACCGTCGTGATCACGGACGATGACGGCGAGACCGAAACGACTTACCAGATTGTTGGTGTCGATGAGGCCAGCGCCAGCGAAGGGCGCATCAGCTGGATCTCACCCCTGGCCAAGGCGCTGATCAAGGCCCGCGAAGGCGATGTGGTGCGTTTTGTCAGCCCGTCCGGTCCGCGCGAGATCGAGATTCTCGAAATCCGTTACGAACACTGAGTCATCTCCGCCTCGCGTCCATTGCGTTGGTCAGGAATAACCCCTATCCGCCTAAAGTTATAGCGACGGACGACGTTAGCACTCCCAAGTCGGCATGGCGCCGTCACATCCGTGGCGTCGAGCAAGCTGGAACAGTGATTTAGCGGTCGGAGGGGTGAGCACTATGTTTGAACGAATGAAGTTGGTAAGCCGGCTGGGTGTCCTGGTGATTGTCGCGGTGCTTGGGCTGATGGCGTTGGGTGGTTTGTCCCTCATGACCATGCGCGGCCAGTTGCTTGATGCTGAAAAGCGGCGCGTTGAAGATGTCGTGACCACGGCCGGTTTCGTTTTTGAGCACTTTCATGCGCTCGAAACCAGCGGCGTCATGAGCAAGGAGGAGGCGCAGAAGCAAGCGCTGGAATCCCTGCGTCGGGTGCGCTTCGAGGGTGGAAAAAATTATATCTTCGTTTATGACGCGGCCGCCACGACGCTGCTGTCGCCGATGAAGCCGGACACTGAAGGTAAGTCCCTGGCTGGCAAGAAAGACCCAAATGGCGTTCCGCTATTCGATCTGATTGCGAACGTGGCGCGTACCGGAGAGGACGCGACGATCGCTTATTCCTGGCCGCGTACGACCGGTGGTACCCCCGAATCCAAGAGCTCGACCGTCAAGGCCTTCAAACCGTGGTCTTGGGCCTACGGCGGCGGAATCTATTTCACCGCGGTGGATGAGGCCTTTTCGGCAGGGCTGATTCAGAATCTGGTGGTTGGCGGCGTTCTGATCGCCATCATCATCGCGCTGTCGTATCTGGTGGTTCGCAGCATTGTCCATCAACTCGGCGGCGAGCCGGCCTATGCAGTGAAGGCCATGCAGAATGTCGCACAGGGCGATTTGACGGTCGCTGTGGATAACAAGGGTGGCCCCGATAGTTTGCTCGGTACGCTGGGCAAAACGGTCGACCAGTTGCGGACCATGATGGCCGAGATCGGCCGCAATGCCGAAGAGGTTGCCGGCAGTTCGCGGCAGATTGCCGGGGTGGCGCGCGATGTGGCCGAGAAGGCGCATCAGCAGTCGGATGCCACCTCGTCGATTGCCGCGGGCGTGGAGGAGATGACGGTCAGCATCAACCACATTTCCGATAGCGCACGCGAGACCGAAGAGAATTCATCGAACGCCGCCAAGCTTGCCGAACGCGGTGAGGCGCGTGCGGTGGGCGCAGCCGATGGCATGCGTCGTATCGCCACCACGGTCGATTCCGCCTCCGGCAAGATCCAGGAGTTGGTCGGGCGGGCCAATGAGATCGGTTCGATCGCCAATGTGATCAAGGAAATCGCGGCACAGACCAATCTGCTGGCGCTTAACGCCGCGATCGAAGCTGCCCGCGCGGGTGAGCAGGGTCGCGGGTTTGCGGTGGTGGCTGATGAGGTGCGCGGCCTGGCCGAACGTACGGCAGCGGCGACGGTGCAGATCGAAGGCATGATCCACGGAATTCAGGAAGACACCCACGGCGCGGTCAATGTGATGGGCACGGTCGCCTCGGAAGTGAAATCCGGCGTCGATCAGGTGCAAGGCGCCGCGGACTCCCTGCGGGAAATTCGCGAAGGGACCAGTATTGCGCTGGCGCGGATCAGCGATGTGGCCAGCGCGACCACCGAGCAGAGCGCGGCCAGTACGTTGATCGCGCAGCAAGTCGAGAACATCGCGGGCATGGTCGAGGGCACCAGCGATTCGATGCGCAAGACGGTGGATTCGGTGACGCGACTTGAAAAGCTCTCGTCCGACCTTCACGCGATGGTCGGCCGCTTCCGTTGCTGATCGCTTCAACCTAGAAGCCGTAGTTGGACGTGCCCGAGTGTGCGTCTGGCGGGCTGTCTGGTTCTAGGTTCAACGGGCTGCGAATCGCGCCCGTAGAAACACAAAGCCCCCGTCTTTTTTGAGACGGGGGTTTTTTTTGCGCCAGCGCTCAGGCTGCGAGGGTGTCGCCGTCGAAAAAGCGCGGCTTCAACTCGGTCAGTCCCAGTGTGTCGAGCAGCTCGGCGAGGCGCTCGGCGGGCCGGCGGCGCGGCAAATCCTTGAAGGTGGCGATGATCAGTTCGTTCTTCATCGAGTGTTCCCAGCCGACCAGCTCGGTCACGCTGACCTGGTAGCCGTGGCTTTCGAGCTGAAGGCAGCGCAGCACGTTGGTGGCGTGGCTACCGAATTCGCGGGTGTGGATTGGGTGGCGCCACAGCTCGGTGATGCTGTTCTTGAGCGACTGCTGCTTGTTCTTGCGCAGCACCGAGGCGACCTCGGCCTGACAGCAGGGCACCAGCACGATGTGGCGGGCGCGCTTTTCGAGCGCAAAGCGGATCGCATCATCGGTGGCGGTATTGCAGGCGTGCAGGGCGGTGACGATGTCGATGTGTTCCGGCAGGCGTTCTGAGGTGATTGAGTCGGCGACTGTCAGGTTGTAGAAACGCATGCCAGCCGAGAAGCCGAGCTTGTCGGCCAGGCGGCGCGAGCTGGCGACCAGTTCATCGCGGGTCTCGACGCCGGTGATTTTGCCGGCGGCCGCCTGCGTCTTGAAGAACAGGTCGTACAAAATGAAGCCCAGGTAGGACTTGCCCGCGCCGTGGTCCACCAGCTGGATGTCCGGCCGCGTGGCCAGCGCTTCGGTGAGCAGCGGTTCGATGAACTGGTAGAGGTGATAGACCTGCTTGAGTTTGCGCCGGCTGTCCTGGTTCATTTTGCCCTCGCGGGTCAGGATGTGCAGGTGCTTGAGCAGCTCGATGGATTGGTCGGGGTGGATTTCAGGATGCGATGACATGGGCAGGACTCGGGGGCGCTGGAGCGCGATTCTACCGCGATGGGGCTTTGTTGATTGGCGGCACTTGAAAGCCGCTGCACCCGCCCCCATCTCGAAACGGTCCATTTCTTGTGTCACGGAGAGCCAACGATGTCCGACGCGCCCAGCGCCCAAGCAGAGAAGATGAATTTTCAGGCCGAGGTGAAGCAGCTGCTGCACCTGATGATCCACTCGCTGTACTCCAACCGCGAAATTTTCCTGCGCGAACTGATTTCCAATGCTTCCGACGCCTGCGACAAGCTGCGCTTCGAAGCACTCGACAAGTCCGAGCTGTTTGAAGGCGACGGCGAGCTGAAGATCCGTATCCGCTTCGACGCCGAAGCCAAGACGGTGACCGTGAGCGACAACGGCATCGGCATGAACCGCGACGAAGTCATCACCAATCTGGGCACCATCGCCAAGTCGGGCACCAAGGAGTTTTTCGGTCAGCTGACGGGCGACCAGAAAAAGGATGCGCACCTGATCGGCCAGTTCGGCGTGGGCTTCTACTCCGCCTTTATCGTCGCCGATCGCGTCACCGTGCGTACCCGCCGGGCCGGTCTGGCCAGTGCGGAAGGTGTGCAGTGGGAATGCGCAATGACCGGCGACACCGCCGGCGAGTATCAGGTCGAGCCGATCGACAAGGCGGATCGCGGTACCGAGATTACCCTGCACCTGCGCGAAGGCCAGGAAGACCTGCTCAGCGGCTGGAAGCTGCGCGAGTTGGTGCGCAAGTACTCCGACCACATCGTCCAGCCCATCGTGATGACAAAGGAAAAATGGGACGAGGAGAAGGGCGCGCAGGTTGCGACTGACGAAGAAGAAACCGTCAACCAGGCCAACGCGCTGTGGGCGCGCCCGCGCAACGAGATCACCGACGAGGAATACACTGCCTTCTACAAGCATGTGGGCCATGACTTCCAGGAACCGCTGGCCTGGACGCATGCCAAGGTGGAAGGGCGTCACGAATACACCCAGCTGCTCTACATCCCGGGCAACGCGCCCTTCGACATGTGGGACCGCAACGCCCGCCATGGCATCAAGCTGTATGTGCGCCGCGTGTTCATCATGGATGACGCCGAGAAGCTGATGCCGATGTACCTGCGCTTCGTGCGCGGGGTGGTCGATTCGGCCGATCTGCCGCTCAACGTGTCGCGCGAGATCCTGCAGGAGTCGAAAGACATCGACACCCTGCGCGCCGGCTGCACCAAGAAAGTTCTCGGCCTGCTCGAAGACCTGGCCAAGAACGATGCCGAGAAATACACCACCTTCTGGAAGGCTTTTGGCAATGTGCTGAAAGAAGGCGTGGGCGAGGATGCTGCCAACCGCGAGAAGATCGCCGGCCTGCTGCGCTTCGCCTCGACGCATGCCGACACCGCGGACCAGGTCGTCACGCTGGCCGACTATATCGGCCGCATGAAGGAAGGTCAGGAGAAGATCTACTACGTCACCGCCGAGACCTTCAACGCCGCCAAGAACAGCCCGCATCTCGAGGTGTTCCGCAAAAAGGGCATCGAAGTGCTGCTGCTGTCTGACCGCGTGGACGAGTGGGTGATCGGCTACCTCACCGAGTTTGACGGCAAGTCGCTGCAGTCGGTCGCCAAGGGCGGGGTCGACCTCGGTGCGCTCGAAGACGAAGCCGAGAAGAAAGAGGTCGAGAAGCTGGCCGACGAGTACAAGGAGTTACTCGAGCGCGTCAAGACCAGCCTCGGCGAGCGGGTCAAGGAAGTGCGCGTGACGCATCGCCTGACCGATTCGCCCGCCTGCCTGGTGGCCGATGAGCACGACATGGGCATGAACCTGGCGCGCATCCTCAAGGCCGCCGGCCAGGACGCGCCGTCGAGCAAGCCGATCATGGAGTTGAACCCGACGCATCCGGCGGTGCAGCGGCTCAACACCGAGACCACGCACTTTGACGATTGGGCCTCAGTTCTGTTCGATCAGGCTTTGCTGGCCGAAGGCGGCACGCTGGATGACCCGGCCACCTTCGTCAAACGCACCAATGCCTTGATGCTGGCATTGAGCGGCGCGAAGTAATTCGAAGACGGGTCCCGCGAGGGCCCGGCTGTCGGTCTGCAGTCACCGCCCCGGTGCACCTTCAGTGGTGCCGGGGCGGTGGTGCGTTAACGGCCGCTGCGACGACGGGCGACGAAGCCCATCATGCCCAGGCCGGCAAGCATCAATGCGTAGGATTGCGGTTCCGGCACTGGCGCAGCGAACTGGATGCTGGCGTGGTCCGGTGCGCTGATTTGCAGGTCGTCAATCCAGAAGTCGCTGTGGTCGGTACCACCCGTTGTGCTGTAGAGGCGGGCCTCAATGACCAGCCCTTCGGTGGCGCTGCCGTCGAAGGTCCAGGTGTTGCTGAGCTGGCTCCAGCCGCTGCCATCGGTGTAGGTGTTGCTGCCGCCGGCAGACTTCACGTAGCTGCCGATGTCGTTCGCGTCTGCGTAGTGCCCCCAGATGCGCAGCGATGGGTTGGTGCCGGCTGAGGTGTCAAACCCCCAGAAGCTGGCACTGATCATGTCACCGGCTTGCAGGCCAGTCACAAAAGCGAGGTAGGCCTGCGGTGTGCCACTGTGCGGTGCTTCGGCGACGTGCAGAAATTGGGTGCCGCTGTGCGCGCCGCCAACGCCGTAGCTTTCGGTGCCATCGCTACCGGTCTGTGGGCCGCCGACATTGGATGCGTCGACGAGGTTGCCGAAGCTGCCGAGAATGGTGCCAACGCCGTCTTCCCAGCCGTAGTCGACGGTCTGGAGGGCGTGGGCATGGCTGGCGGCGAGCGCCACCGCGGTAGCCATCAGGGTTTTGACGATCATGAAAAATCTCCTGCCGGATTGGGGTGTTGCCATCTTCACCATTGCGTTTTTCAACCCGTTGCGCGGTCGATTGCAGATTGATGGCTCCATCGGACTAGTGGCGGTGGGTCGGGTGTCACATCGCCCGGGAGCGGGGCATCATTCATTTCAGATGGCTCGATCGGATCATTGCTACACTTTCCGATCGCCATGCTTTTGTCATCATCGGTCGATCAAATGGCGGTTTGAGGATCATGTCAATCGAACAGGAGTTCTGAATGTTGCCGTTCCGTTTGAAGCCGCTTGTGAGTGTGTGCCTGGTCTGTTTTGGTGCGTCGTCCCATGCCCTGACCATCGGCCAGATCCAGGGCGAGCACCATTTGTCTGCCTATGAGGGGCAGACGGTCGGTGGTGTCGACGGCATTGTGACGGCCGTCGATGCGCGCGGATTCTGGATGCAGGACGTATTGCCCGACGGCAACGCGCTGACCTCGGACGGCATCTATGTATTCACCAACAGCCGCGGGCGCCCGAGCATCGGCGATCGCGTGCTGGTGTCAGGCCGGGTCGATGAGTACCGACCCGGCGGGGCGGCCACCAATCTGACCGTGACCGAGCTGAACGCCAGTTTCGGCACGAACGCCTGGGCGGTGCAATCGCGTGGCAATGCTTTGCCGACCGCAATCCAGATCGGCAACGGCGGCCTGTTGGCGCCGACCACCGCCATCGCGCCGGCGGTGGGCAATGTCGAAACAAGCGGGTTGCGTCTCGCGCCGACGCTGTACGCCATGGATTTCTACGAAAGCCTCGAAGGCATGCGGGTCAGCATGGGCTCGGCGGCTGTCGTCGGGCCGAACGTGAAATACGGTGAGATTGCGGTCATCGCGCAGGATCAGCTTGGTGCGACCTTGACCAACGCCCGAGGCGGCGCCACCGTTGCGCGCGACAACTTCAACCCGCAGCGCTTGATTCTCGACGACGCGTTGAGCATGACGCCAATCGTCAATGTGGGGGACGCGCTGGCCAATGTGACCGGCGTGATGCATTACAGTTTCTCGAACTACAAGCTGAATCTCACCGAGGCACCCACCGTGACTCGCGGCAATCTGTTGCCGGAAGTTGTCGCGCCGATGGCGCCGAACCGCCTTGCGATTGCTTCCTACAACGTGGAAAACCTCGCTGGCAATGCGGCGCAGTCGCGTTTCGACAATATTGCCGGACAGATCGTCGGCACGCTCGGTTCACCGCAGCTGATCGCGTTGCAGGAGGTGCAGGACAACAACGGTGCAACTGACAACGGCACCACGGCGTCGGATCAGACGCTGGATCGCTTGACCCAGGCCGTTCGTGATGCCGGCGGCCGCGATTACGGGTATGTGGTGATCGATCCGCGCAACAAGGCCGATGGCGGTCAGCCCGGCGGCAACATTCGCAACGCCTACCTGTACGACAAAAGCGTGGTCAGTTTTGCCGGCGCGGTGGGCGGCGCCACCGAGGCCGTCGGCGTGCTGTCCGACGGCACACTGACGTTCGACGCTGGTCGGGTCGACCCGACCAATCCGGCCTTCGATGACAGCCGCAAACCGCTGGCCGCGCAGTTCCGGATCAATGGCGAGAGTTTCATTCTGGTGAATAACCACTTCAGCTCAAAGGGGGGTGATGAGCCGCTGTTCGGGCCGGATCAGGTGCCGACACGTGGCAGCGAAGTGGCGCGCACCGAACAGGCACAGGCGGTGGCGAACTTCGTCGGCGATCTGCTCTCGGCCGACCCCGGCGCTGCGCTGATCGTGCTCGGCGATCTGAATGACTTTCAATTTGCCGACACGCTGGCGCCGCTGACGGCCGCGGGGCTGATCAATCTCACTGATACCTTGCCGGAGAGCGAGCGCTACACCTACATCTACGAAGGCAATTCGCAGGCGCTCGACCATATGTTCGTGTCGGCGGCGCTGCTGGCCAATGGCTCGTTGAGCTACGATATCGTTCATGCCAACGCGGAATTTGCCAACCAGATCTCGGACCACGATCCGCTATTGCTGACGATTGCCATGCCGGTGCCGGAGCCCGAAACCTATGCGTTGATGATGTTGGGGCTGGGTGTCGTGGGTGCGATCGGGCGTCGCCGACGCCGGGCATTGTCGGCGCGCTGAAGGTTCAGCTTGTCGGTTTGGGCGACGCGGGCGGTGTGCTTGCGTCGTCAGGCGAGGGCGGCATGTCGTCCGGCGCCGGATGCGGCGGGTCGTGTTCGGCGGTGACGGTCTCCGGTTCAGCGGGACTTTCACCCGCGGCGGCCTTGCGCTCTTTCTCCTCATGCGTCAGCCGTTTGAGCATGTCGATGGCCAGCGCATCGTAGAGCGGCACGGGCGCGACAGAGCGTGAGAAACCTTGCGCAATCACTGCGGCGCTCATGAGCGGCAGCAGCATCTGATGGTTGGCGGTCATCTCCATGACGATGACGAAGGAGGTGATCGGTGACTGGGTGATGCCGGCCAGAAAAGCCACGGTGCCCAATACCAGAATGGCTGGGTTGTGATCGATGCCAAGCATCAGGGCGACATTAGCGCCAAGGCCTGCGCCAATGGCCAGTGCCGGGGCAAATACGCCACCGGGAATACCGCTGATAAAGGCAATCCAGATGACGGCCGCCTTGGCAAACATGAAATAAATTGGCAGACCGGCCGTGCCTTCCAGTGCGGCTTTGGATTCGGCGTAGCCGGTGCCCCAGGTCATGCCGCCGGTCGATAGACCGATGATGGCGGTGGCCAGCCCGCAAGCGGCGGCAAACGCAACGGGGCGTTCGCGCTTGAACAAGCCCACGCGGCCAGGCAGACCGCGCGAGGAGGCGATCAGCAAGCGGGTGGAAATGCCGCCGGCCAGACCACCCAGGATGCCGCACAACAGCACCGGCCAGAGTCCATCCGGCCAGCCCACCGCGGCCGGCGTGCGGCCGAAGTAGGTGTAGTTGCCCAGCGTGGCCAGTGACATCAGACCAGCAAAGATCACCGCGACCAGCGTGGTGCTGTTGGCGCGAAACGCGCGATAGCGCGAGAGCTCTTCAATGGCGAACATGATGCCGCCCAGCGGCGTGTTGAAGGCCGAGGCCACGCCGGCGCCGCCGCCGGCAACGATCAGGTCTTTGGTTGGGGCGATGCGGCCATTTTTGCGCTTGCCGCTGAGGAGGTTGAGGATCGATGCCCCAACCTGCACCGAGGGGCCCTCGCGGCCGATGGATGCGCCCGACAGCAAACCGACCAGGGTGAGGATGATCTTGCCGAAGATGATGCGAACCGACAGCAGCCGTTTGCGAATTGCGCTGTCTTCAGTCAGTGAGGCGGCGATGGCCTGCGGGATGCCGCTGCCTTCGCAGCCGGGAAAGAAGCGCCGGGTGAGCCAGCTGATCAGTGCAAATCCGGCCGGCGCGATGAGCAGGCTTGACCACCACGCCAGGTGCACAAGCTCGGCGTGGACTTCAATCGCCAGATCGGCGCCAATGGCAAAAATAATGGCGGCCAGTCCGGCGAGCAGTGCGATGCCAACGAACAGGATGCGATTCTGCCAGCGGCCGAACGACAGCCAAGGCATGGCGACGCGAAAACCACTGCGCGTGAATCGGGTAATAAAGGCGCGGAATTTGCCGCCGGATGAACTATTGGGAGAGCCGTTTTTCGGCATTCTGTCTGTGTATGGATCCGGGTTTGGGGGTAAATGGCGGGACCGGACAAGCTTACCATGCCCCGCCCCGCATTTTTATGCCGACCCGACCGCTAAGGCGCTCCCGTCAAGGATGACTGGCCGGCGGTTATTGGCTGATCGCCAGCCACAGGGCGGTGCCCGCGAGGGCAATGCCCATGACACTGTCAAAGCGGCGACGACGAACCGGATCCGCGAGGTGATGGCGGATGGAAGATCCCGCGCCAGCCCAGCATGCAATGCATGGCAGGTTGGCGATGGCGGCCACGAGTGCCACTTGTGCAATGGCCGCTTCGGGCGTCATGTGGGTTGGCAGAAAGGCGGCGTTGATGGTGAGCGCCATCATCCACGCTTTTGGGTTCACCCATTGGAACAAGGCGGCACCCACGAAGCTGAGCGGTTGGCCGGCGGCGCTTTTTGCCAGACCATTCTGTGGCCTCAGCAAACGCAGCGCCAGCCAGAGCAGGTAGCCGACCGCGAGCACGCGCATCACGATCGTGACCGTCGGGTATTGGTGGATCAGTGTGGCAATGCCGGCACCGACGAGTGCAATCTGGACCGCCAGACCGCCGCTGATACCCAGCATATGGGGCACGGTGGCACGAAAACCTGCGCTCGCACCGGCGGTGGCGAGCATGATGTTGTTGGGGCCCGGCGTGATCGAGGCGATGACGACGAAGCTCAGCAAGGGGATCAGTTCAAGCATGGCGAAACCTCTGGCAGCGTGTTTGTGTCAGTGTGCGCAAGGTGTGCGTCGTGCGTCCGGCAAGCTTTGTCGGGTAGACGAGACGTTGGCCCGGTGCGTTGACCGGGCCAGTTGTGCGTTTGGCAGATGCGACGAACTGGGGTAAAGTTTTGCCATACGCAGCGGTATGGATAGGTTGCGTTCAGACAGCATCTTTTTCGTGGAGAAGAGAATGGATATCAAGAGAATCGGGGTCGTGGGTTCCGGCACCATGGGTAACGGCATTGCCCAGGCTTTCGCCGTTGCCGGTGTCAGCGTGGTCATGACCGACATCGCCCAGGCCGCGCTGGACAAAGCGGTTGCAACGATTTCGGGCAGCCTCGATCGCCTGATCAAAAAAGAGAAGATGACCGCCGAGGCCAAACAGGCCGCGCTGGCGCTGGTCGAAACCTCCACCGATCTGGCAGCCCTGTCGGATTGCGACCTGATTGTTGAGGCCGCCACCGAAAACCTCGACATCAAGCTCAAGCTGTTTGCTCAGCTCGACCAGATCGCCCGTGCCGACGCCGTGCTGGCTTCGAATACCTCGTCGATCTCGATCACCAAGCTGGCCGCGGCGACCGGTCGCCCGGCGCAGGTGATCGGCATGCACTTTTTCAACCCGGTGCCGATGATGGCGCTGGTCGAACTGATTCGTGGCCTGCAGACCAGCGACGCCACCTATGCCTTGACCGAAGCCGCCGTGGCCACGGTTGGCAAGACGCCGGTCCAGGTGCGCAACAGTGCCGGTTTCGTGGTCAATCGCATGTTGTGCCCGATGATCAATGAAGCGATCTTCACGTTGCAGGAAGGCCTGGCCTCGGCCGAAGACATCGACACCGCGATGAAGCTCGGCGCCAACCACCCCATCGGCCCGCTCGCGCTGTGCGACCTGATCGGTCTGGATGTTCAACTGGCGGTGATGCAGGTCTTGTTTGAAGGCTTCAAGGATCCGAAGTATCGTCCGGCGCCGTTGCTGGTCGAAATGGTCGAAGCCGGCTATCTCGGTCGCAAGACCGGCAAGGGCTTCTTCACTTACTAAGCGCCTTGAATTCGCCCGGCGCAATGCCGGGCGATGCCTGTGTCACAAAAGGATTGTTCGCAATCCGTTATCATCACGCCATATTTGAAGTCGCGCGCGTGTGCGGCCGTATCGTGGAGTGATTGATGCAGTTACAGCCTGTCATCCTGTCTGGCGGATCCGGTACCCGGCTCTGGCCTTTGTCGCGGGAACAATACCCCAAGCAACTTCTGGCGCTCGCCGGTGAAGAGACCATGCTTCAAGCCACCGCCTTGCGGCTCGACGGCTTGTCCAGCGAATGCACCGTGGCCGATTGCCCGATCGTGGTGTGCAATGAAGACTATCGCTTCATGACGGCCGAGCAACTGCGCGCCATTGGCAAGTCCAGCGACCGGATCATCCTTGAGCCCGTCGGGCGAAACACGGCGCCGGCGCTCACTCTGGCCGCCTTGTCGGCAGTTGGCGATGGCAATGATCCCTTGCTGTTGGTGATGCCGGCCGACCATGTCATCGGTGACCGCGACGCCTATCAGCAGGCCGTGGTGGTTGGTGCGCGCATGGCCAGCCAGGGCGCCATGGTGACCTTCGGCATCGTGCCCGAGCGGGCGGAAACCGGTTACGGCTATATTCGTTGCGGCGCTGAGGCCGCCGACGGTGTTCGCGCGATTGCGGAATTTGTCGAAAAGCCCGACATGCCGACCGCCGAGCGTTATGTCGCCAGCGGCGACTATCTGTGGAACAGCGGGATTTTTCTGGTGCAGGCCAGTGTGTGGCTGCGCGCGATGAGTGAGCTACAACCGGCAATTCTGTCGGCCTGCGAGCAGTCGATGGCCGCCTGCCGTCGCGACGCTGACTTCATCCGGGTGGATGCTGCGGCCTTTGCTGCCTGCCCATCGGATTCGATCGACTATGCGGTGATGGAGCATCTGGCGGCTCGAGCCGACCTGGGAATCCCGGGCGTGGTCGTTGCCTTGGCCGCGGCGTGGTCCGACCTCGGTGCCTGGGACGCCTTGTGGCAAATCGCCGACAAGGATGCGCAAGGCAACTCAGGGCAGGGCGATGTGCTGTTCGAAGATGCCGAGGGCAGCCTGGCCATCGCGACTGATCGCATGGTGGCCTGCATCGGTGTGCGTGATCTGGTAGTGGTTGAAACGCCGGATGCCGTGATGGTGCTGAACAAGTCACGCACCCAGGACGTGAAGAAAATCGTCGCGCGACTCAAAGCCGAGAACCGGCCGCAAGCGTCGGCACACCGTAAAATCCATCGCCCGTGGGGTTATTACGATTCGATCGACAGTGGCGAGCGTTTTCAGGTCAAGCGCATTGTGGTCAATCCGGGCGCGTCCCTGAGTTTGCAGATGCATCACCACCGGGCTGAGCACTGGATTGTGGTGAGCGGCACTGCGCGGGTGACGCGGGGCGAGGAAACCTTCCTGCTCAGCGAGAATCAGTCGACGTATATTCCCCTGGGAACCACGCATCGCCTCGAAAATCCCGGACGCTTGCCACTCGAGATGATCGAGGTGCAGTCAGGCAGTTATCTGGGCGAGGACGATATCGTCCGCTTTGAGGATACTTACGGCCGGCAGTGATCGTCAGTGGCCGTTGGCTCTGGCGTGAAGCCGAAGCGGGCGGCCACTTCACTGCGCTGGATGGGCGAGAGTGCAATCCAGCCAGTCGCCAGGGACAGGCCGGCGTTGGCCGGCCATTGGTTCGTATCGAGCAAGCAGTCGGGGTCGATCGAATTGCCGTCGATGTCGCGCAGATGCTCGATCGCGACAGTGAGGTCGGCATCGTGCAGCAGGCCGATCTGGCCGTCTGAATCGCCGATTAGCAGATTGCCTTCTTCATCCAGCCAGGCAGCGGAGGGGGCGGCAGGCGTACTGCCCGTGTGCGTCGTCAGTGCGCCATCGGCCGCGAGGCGAAGCACCCATGGGGTGTAGGCCAGTGACACGAACACCTGTTGCGGGCCGTTCTGGAAATACCAGCGCCCTTCGGTGTCGGCAAGATAGTTGCGGCCGATGAAGCTTGCCAGGCCGGTATGTTCTACCAGCGTATCGGCAATGCGCCAGCGGCCGCGTGCGTCCAGCGACAACCATCCGAACACGGCCGGAACATCCGGCCATTTCGCCATGGCTGCCCGAACAAGCTCATCCATGGCGAGTGGTACTCACCACAACTGCCACCAGGGCTTGTCGCTTTTCGGACCGCCGCTCAGATAGATGCTCTGCGGGAAGTTCGCGTTCAGTACCCGCGTGGCGTCGTCACGCAGCTGGGTCATGCCGAGCTTGTCGTAGGCCTGCGTCAGGATATACAGCGCTTCTTCGGTCGCCGGGGTTTCCGGGTAGGAAATCAGCGCTGCCTGGGCGCGATTGGCCGACGCCAGATAGGCGCCACGCTTGAGGTAGTAGCGCGCGACATGGACTTCGTGCCAGCCAAGCGCATTGACCAGGTACTGCATGCGCTGGCGTGCGTCATTGGCGTAGCGGCTCTCGGGGAAGCGCTTCACCAGTTCGCGGAATGTATCGAAGGCCTCCTGCGAGGCGCGCGGATCGCGTTCGCTCAGGTCCTGGTTGGCCAGGCTGCCAAGCAGGCCGAGATCTTCGTTGAAGTTGACCAGCCCTTTCAGGTAGTAGGCGTAATCGACGTTAGGGTGGTTCGGGTGGAGCTTGATGAAGCGGTCGCAAGCGGCCAGTGCCGAGGCGGCTTCATCGGACTTGTAATAGGCGTAAGCCACTTCAAGTTGCGACTGCTGGGCATAGCGTCCGTACGGATAGCGTGCCTCGAGCTTTTCGAACATCTGAATCGCGCGGTCATAGCTGCCGTCCGACATCGATTCCTTGGCTTCCGAGTAGAGCCGCTGGGCGTTCCAGCCGGCGGTCTCGTCGAACTCGTCGGGTGTTGCGCTGCATCCGGCCAGCAACAGGGCGCCGATTACCGCTAAACTGCGAAGGATCTTATTGGCCATCGAAAACGCTCTTGTCTCTTGTGATTAATCGCGCGGATTATAGCGCAGACCCCGAAGATGATTCGGATCTGCCCCTCATTGTGCCTGACGCTTGCGCCGGCATGCGTATCGACCAGGTGTTGGCGCAACTTTTGCCCGAGCAGTCGCGCAATCGGCTTCAGACATGGGTGAAGGAGGGGCGCGTGCTGGTCGATGACCGCCAGGTGCCGCCCAAATTCCGTGTGCGGGGGAGCGAGAACCTCGTCATCGATGTTCCGCCACCACCCGAAGCCGTTGCCGACGCGGCCGAAGCCATTGATCTGACGGTTGTTTTCGAAGACGAATCGTTGATCGTCCTCAACAAGCCCGCCGGCCTCGTGGTTCACCCGGGCAGTGGCAATTGGCAAGGCACCATGTTGAACGCCTTGCTCTTTCATTGCCCCGAACTGTCACGCGTGCCGCGCGCTGGCATTGTGCATCGACTCGACAAAGACACCAGCGGTCTGTTGGTGGTGGCGAAAACGCTGCCTGCCCAGACCGATCTCGTGCGCCAGTTGCAGGCGCGCACGGTTCGTCGTGAGTACCTGGCGCTTGCTCATGGGCAGATCTCTACCGGTGGCACCGTGGATGCGCCGATCGGCCGACATCCCAGCCAGCGCACCCGTATGGCTGTGGTGGGCAAGGGGCGTGAGGCGGTGACGCACTACTCCGTTGAACGCCGCTTTGACGAATGTACGCTCGTGCGCTGCCAGCTAGAGACCGGACGGACGCATCAGATCCGGGTGCATATGACGCATGTCGGGCACCCCTTGGTCGGCGATCCGGTGTATGGCAAGCGGCGATGCCTCAATGCCGCCTTGCAGGCTTTTCCCCGGCAGGCACTGCACGCTTTTCAGCTGGGCCTTATTCATCCGAGCTCCGGTGAGTCCATGGCCTGGACCGCCCCCATGCCCGACGATATGCAGGAATTGATCCGCATTGTCGCGGACGCGGCGGTATGAGGGCGGCCCATCTGTTGATCCCGGAGTGGCCCGCCCCGCCACGCGTGAAGGCGCTGATGACGACGCGTGCCGGCGGTGTGAGCGCGGGCTGTTTTTCGAGTTTGAATCTGGGCGACCACGTGGGGGATGACCCCCTGGCCGTCGCGGAAAACCGTCGCGTGATCGCCCGCGAGCTCCCCTCAAACCCGATCTGGTTGAATCAGGTGCATGGTGTTCAGTGTGTTACCGCCGATCAAATCATGCCGGGCTCGACGGCCGATGCGTCGACCACGCGCGTGCCGGAGGTGGTGTGCAGTGTCATGACGGCAGATTGTTTGCCGGTGCTTTTCTGCGATCTGTCCGGCACGGTCGTCGCCGCCGCGCACGCGGGCTGGCGGGGTCTGCGATCCGGCGTGCTCGAAGCGACCGTGGCCGGCATGGATGCGCCCGCCAGTGAAATCATTGCCTGGATGGGGGCGGCAATTGGCCCGGACGCGTTTGAAGTCGGTGATGAGGTCCGGCACGCCTTCGTGGATGACGATGCGGGCGCCACTGTGGCGTTCAAATCATCAATCGCTGAGGGCAAGTGGCTGGCTGATCTCTATACGCTGGCGCGCAGGCGGCTCGCAGCGTGCGGCCTGCGGCAGGTCTATGGCGGAAATCTATGCACACTGGCCGATCCGCAACGTTTTTTTTCGTACCGGCGTGATGGTCAAACCGGTCGGATGGCGGCAATGATCTGGCTTTCCACTCATTGAGAATGGCCTTGTTGGCACCGCGATTCGGGGCATCGGCCATCGCATCGACGCCCGGGATTTCGGGTGTTTGCTGCGGTGCGGCCGTGAGATGGAATGCACCGAAGCGATTGCCAGATTGCGCCGCGCGGGTATTATTGATCCCGGCTGGATTCGCTGTGCTGTGCGTCGGAGTCGATATCGCTGCTTTTTTCGCGTAGTTTACGACGGCGTGCCGGTGTGCCGAATAGCCACAAGAAGAGGCTCATTGGCAACACGCCCATAAACATAAAGGTCAGCACGCCACCGACCACGGTAGTGTCGGAGATAGCTGCCATAAGGGCCACATAGAGCCAGGCGATAGCGATGATGTACATCGCAAGATTGTAACGCCCTTCGCACGACCGACTGTAGCGGCGTAGCGAATGGCCCCAGGGAGTCAGAATGACCGATCGTAAGACGCCCACGTTCCCCAACGTGACCGAGATGTTCCAGTTTGGCGAGCAGTTTGCAAAACAGTTCTTCGATGTCGTCGGCAAGCACAGCGAGACGATTCAGAAAACGGGTGGGGCCATTCCCGTTCCTGAGACTGAAGCCCTGTCGGCATTGCAGCAAGACTTCGCCAAGCGCCATGCGCAGCTGTGGTCGCACATGCTGCAGCGTCAGCCTGGAAGCGCTTCAGAGCCGCTGATCGAAGCGCCGCGAGGCGACCGCCGGTTCTCGTCCGAGGCGTGGCAGGAAAGCCCGATGTATGACTACCTGCGTCAGGCCTATTTGCTGAATGCCGAGTATCTGACGCAAGTTGCCGACAGCCTTCCGGTGGCTGACGGCCGCGCTAAAGCGCGTATGCAGTTCCTGACCCGGCAATATGTTGATGCGCTGGCGCCGAGCAATTTCGCCGCGACCAACCCCGAGTTCATCAAGAAAGCGCTTGAAACCAAGGGCGAGAGCATTTCCGTGGGCATCCAGAACCTGCTCGCCGACATGGAGAAAGGCCGTATTTCGATGACCGATGACGGTGCGTTTGAGGTCGGCCAGAACCTGGCGACGACGCCGGGGGCGGTGGTCTTTGAAAACGCATTCATGCAACTGATTCAGTATTCGCCGCTGACCGACAAGGTTGCCGCGACGCCGTTGCTGATCGTGCCGCCGTGCATCAACAAGTTCTACATCATGGATCTGCAGGCCAACAATTCGCTGGTGCGTTTTGTGGTCGAACAGGGCTTCACGGTGTTTCTGGTGTCATGGAAGAACCCGAAAGAAGATCTCGCCAAAGCGACGTGGGACAACTATCTGGAGCACGGCCCCCTGGCGGCGCTGGAGGTTGTTCGTGAGATCACCGGTGTCAAAAAGCCGAATGCCTTGGGTTTCTGCGTAGGCGGCACCTTGCTTACTTCGGCGCTTGCCGTGGCCAAGGGGCGGGGCGAAGATCCGGTCGAAAGCCTCACCCTGATGACTACCTTGCTCGATTTCGCCAACGCTGGCGAACTGGGCTGCCTGATCGACGAAACTTCGGTGGCCGCACGTGAAGCCACCATCGGCAAGGGCGGGCTGCTGCCTGGCCAGGAATTGGCCAACGTGTTTTCCGCGCTTCGGGCAAATGACCTGGTTTGGCAGTATGTTGTCGGCAACTACCTGAAAGGCGACAAGCCGGCCGCCTTCGATCTGCTCTACTGGAACTCGGACAGCACCAACCTGCCGGGACCGTTCCTGGCGTGGTATCTGCGGAATATGTACCTTGAGAACAACCTGCGGGTCCCCGGCCGGCTCAAGATGCTCAACGTCAAGGTTGATCTGGGCAAAGTCGATGTGCCAGCGTATTTGCTCGCCGCGCGGGAAGATCATATTGTTCCGTGGGAGAGCGCTTACCTGGTGCGTAAACTGCTGGGTGGAGAGACCACCTTCGTGCTCGGTGCCAGCGGGCATATTGCCGGCGCAATCAACCCGGCAAGCAAGAACCGCCGAAGCTACTGGACCAGTGCGTCGCAGTCGGCGGCGGCCGAAGAGTGGCTTGAGGCCGCCGACGAGCAACCCGGAAGCTGGTGGCTGCACTGGATTGAGTGGCTCAAGAAGCGCGGTGGCAAATCCATTGCTGCTCGCGGACGTTTGGGCAACGCCAAGTACGAAACGATCGAGCCGGCCCCCGGACGTTATGTGAAGGAAAAGTCCTGACGGCGGATTCGAAACGATTTCCCGCCCGGCAGCGGTAGAGGGGCACTGCCGGGGATACGAAAAGCCCCTGGATAATGAAGGGAGAGGAGAGAGATATGGCGCGTATTGCACTGGTAACAGGTGGTATGGGCGGTCTGGGTGAGGCCGTCTGCATCAAACTTGCAGCACTTGGCTATCGCGTGGTGACCACGCACTCACCGGGCAATTCCAAGGCTGAGGAGTGGCTGCAGTCGATGAATGGTATGGGGTATGGTTTCCGCGCTGTTCCTTGCGACGTCGCTGATTTCGACTCCGCCCAAGAATGCGTCGCGCGTGTGACCGCAGATGTCGGCCCGATCGACGTGTTGGTCAACAACGCGGGTATTACGCGCGACATGACCTTCAAGAAAATGGGCAAGGCGGATTGGGACGCTGTCATCAGCACCAACCTCGATAGCGTCTTCAACATGACCAAGCAAGTCATCGATGGCATGGTCGAGCGCAAATGGGGTCGTGTGATCAACGTGTCATCCGTCAATGGCCAGAAAGGCGCTTTTGGTCAAACCAACTACGCGGCAGCAAAAGCCGGTATGCATGGCTTTACCAAGGCGCTGGCACTGGAAGTGGCGCGCAATGGCGTGACCGTGAATACCATTTCTCCGGGGTACATCGGCACCAAGATGGTGATGGCGATTCCGCAGGAGATTCTTGACTCCAAGATTCTTCCGCAGATCCCGGTCAGCCGTCTGGGCAAGCCGGAAGAAATCGCCGGGCTGGTCGCTTATCTGTCCTCTGAAGAGGCTGCTTTTGTGACGGGCGCCAACATTTCGATCAACGGCGGGCAGCACATGTTCTGACCGTTTCAGGTCAGACGTGAAAGAAGGCGCACCTCGGTGCGCCTTCTTTTTGTGGAATTATGGTGCGTTGCAATATTTTCTTGCGTTTTGTGCTTATAATCAGCCTGAGGCATGTCGTGCGTTGCGCAATCGACTGAGGCGGTTGTGTGCGGTAGCAGCGCGATTGCCCAAGACATAGACACATAAATAGGGGTTGATTATGACCAAGAAAATCGCATTGGTTACCGGTGCAATGGGTGGGCTCGGAACGGCGATCTGCCAGGCTTTTGCCAAGGAAGGCATGACCGTGGTGGCAAACTGCCTGCCGGGCTATTCGGAGAAGGATGCTTGGCTTGACGGCCAGAAAGCCCAGGGTTTTGAGTTTCTGGTGGCCGAAGGCGATGTCTCGGACTACGACTCCTGCAAAGTGATGATCGACAAGATCGAGAGCGACATTGGCTCGGTTGACGTGCTGGTGAATAACGCGGGCATCACGCGCGACAAGTTCTTCCCCAAGATGGAAACGGGGCAGTGGCAAGCTGTCATCAACACCAACCTGAACAGCCTGTTCAACGTCACTCATCACATCTCGCCCAAAATGGCAGAGCGTGGCTGGGGCCGCATCATCAATATTTCGTCGGTTAACGGTGTCAAGGGTCAGGCGGGTCAAACCAACTACTCGACTGCCAAAGCCGGGGTGCTGGGCTTTACCAAGGCCTTGGCTCAGGAGCTCGCCACCAAGGGTGTGACGGTCAACGCCATCGCCCCGGGTTACATCGCCACCGACATGGTCATGGCGATTCGTGATGATGTGCGCCAGGCGATTACCGACACGGTGCCGATGAAGCGTCTGGGCAAGCCGGAAGAGATCGGCGGTCTGTGCGCCTACCTGGCATCCGAGATGGCTGGCTACATCACCGGCTCAACCGTGAACATCAACGGTGGTCTGCACATGTCGTAATCGTGCCGCGTTGCGAAACCGGTCACACGAAACCCCGTCCTATGGCGGGGTTTTTCTTTGCGCACCGCGGTATAATTCGCTTGAGAGTGGGCAAACTACCCGCCGCGTGGAGACGAATGCAATGCCAGACCAACTGCGATTGATCAAAAAATACCCGAACCGACGCTTGTACGACACACGTACCAGTTCCTACATCACGTTGTCCGACGTCAAAGACTTGGTGCTGGCCAACGATGAGTTCAAAGTCGTCGACGCAAAGACCGGAGATGACCTGACGCGGGGCATTCTGCTTCAGATCATTCTTGAAGAAGAAGCGGGCGGTGCGCCGATGTTTACCAGTGACCTGCTCTCCCACATGATTCGCTTCTATGGCAATGCCATGCAGGGGATGATGGGAAAGTACCTGGAAAACAACATCAAGGCGTTTACCGACATGCAGCTCAAACTGCAGGATCAGGCGCGCTCGATCTACGGCGAGAACAGCCCGATCAGCCAGGACTTGTGGGCTCAGTTCCTCAATTTCCAGGGGCCGGCGATGCAGAGCATGATGGGTGCGTACATGGAGCAGAGCAAGAAGATGCTCACCCAGATGCAAGAACAAGTGGAAAGCCAGACGCGCAATCTGTTCTCGGGCTTCCAGTTCCCTAACTATTCGCAGAATCCTCAGGAGACGAACCATGACGTCGCTGTGGATCCGCGTAAAACGAGTAGCAATAAGAAGTGAATCTGCGCCTGAGTATCGTGTTTCGGAGTGAGTCGATATGAGTCACTCCGCCGCCCCTAAAGTGGGCTTCGTATCCCTCGGCTGCCCGAAGGCGACCGTTGATTCCGAGCATATCCTGACCCGCTTGCGGGCAGAAGGGTATGAAGTCTCCGGGTCCTACGACGACGCGGAACTGGTGGTCGTCAATACCTGCGGATTTATTGATGCGGCGGTCGCCGAGTCGCTCGATGCCATCGGTGAGGCCTTGGCAGAAAACGGTCGCGTTATCGTGACAGGCTGTCTCGGCGCCAAGTCCGACGTGATTCTGGATGCCCACCCGCAGGTGCTGGCGGTCACGGGCCCGCATGCGACCAACGAGGTGATGCAGGCGATCCATGCGCACGTGCCCAAGCCGCATGACCCGTTTCTGGATCTGGTGCCGCCACAGGGTGTCCGGCTGACCCCGAGGCACTACGCTTACCTGAAAATTTCCGAAGGCTGTAATCATCGGTGCACCTTCTGCATCATTCCGTCGATGCGTGGCGACCTTGTCAGTCGCCCGATTGGCGATGTGCTGCGTGAGGCCGAAAAGCTGGCCGAGGCCGGGGTCAAGGAGTTGTTGGTGATTTCTCAGGACACCAGTGCCTATGGTGTCGATGTGAAGTACCGCACCGGATTCTGGGGCGGCAAGCCGGTCAAGACCCGCTTGCTTGAACTGGCCAACGCGCTGGGTGAGCTTGGTATCTGGGTGCGGATGCACTATGTGTACCCGTATCCGAGCGTGGATGACCTGATTCCGCTGATGGCCGAAGGCAAGATCCTGCCTTATCTCGATGTGCCGTTTCAGCATGCGAGCCCGCGGATTTTGAAAGCCATGCGTCGCCCGGCCAGTGCCGAGAACGTGTTGGAGCGGGTCCGTAAGTGGCGCAGCATCTGTCCGGATCTCACGATCCGCTCAACCTTCATCACCGGCTTCCCCGGCGAGACCGAGGCTGACTTTGAAGAGTTGCTTCGCTTCCTCGAAATGGCCGATCTGGACAGGGTAGGGGCCTTTGCCTACTCACCGGTTGAGGGTGCGGCCGCAAATGCGCTGGGAGATCCTGTGCCCGAAGCCGTCCGCGAGTCTCGTCGTGCGCGCTTGATGGCCTTCCAGGAAGACATCAGCACGCAGCGTCTTGAAGCCAAGATTGGCCGCGAGATGACGGTGCTGGTGGATGATGTTGATGACGATGGCGCCGTGGCGCGATCACCTGGCGACGCGCCCGATATCGACGGTTTGGTTTACATTCCGGGAGCCGACCATCTTGAGGTGGGTGATTTCGTTCAGGTGCGCATTACCGATTGTGACGTCCACGATCTTTACGCCGACCTGTTACAGGACGACGCTCGCAGCTAAAGCCCGCCGGCGTCGCCATTTGCTCAAAAGGGCTCGCCATGCATGATCTGGAACAACCCCGCAGTTTGAGTGACGGCCCCAGGCTGGGGCTGGCGCTCGGAAGCGGGGCGGCCCGCGGCTGGGCGCATATCGGCGTTATTCGCGCACTCAAGCGCGAAGGCATTCACCCGGACATCATTAGCGGTTGCTCCATCGGCGCCTTTGTTGGTGCTGCGGAGGCGACGGGCGAATTCGAAAAACTGGCGACCTGGGTTGAGCGGCTGACATGGCAGTCGGTGGTGTCGCTTCTTGATGTCAGCCTCAAGGGCGGGCTGATCAAAGGCGACCGCCTCATCGACTATTTCGAGCGCGAGATCGCGACGCTCGACTTCGACGAATTGCAGCTCCCCTTTGGCTGTGTTGCAACAGAACTCCAGACGGGCCGGGAAATTTGGCTAAAGGAGGGCAGTGTTGCCCGCGCTGTGCGTGCTTCCATTGCCTTGCCCGGGCTGTTCACGCCAGTTGTCGAAAAAGACCGAGTGCTGGTCGATGGGGGGTTGGTGAATCCGGTGCCGGTGTCGCTGTGCCGCGCCATGGGCGCCGACATCGTGATTGCGGTCGATCTGGGGTCCGACATCGTCGGAAGAGCGAAACGCCGCCTCCCGCACGGAAAGAAACCTGCTGTTGAGCCCAGTGCCGAGCGAAGCTGGGCGGAGCGTCTGCTCGACCGCTTTGGTTTGAACGGGAAGGATAGCGAAGATGATGAGCTCTCCATGCTGGATGTGCTCAATACCAGCATCAATATCATGCAGGTCCGGATTGCCCGCAGTCGTTTGGCAGGTGAGCCGGCTGACGTCTTGATTGCGCCGCGTGTCGGGCAGGTCGGGCCGATGGACTACCATCGAGCCAAAGAAACCATTGCGGAAGGCGAGGCAGCGGTTGCGCGGATGATGCCGGCGATCCGATATGCCTTGGGTCACGAAGGAGGTGGGCATGATGCATGAAGCCTTGCTGGGGCGCTTGGTGGTGTGTGTTGGTGAGTCTTATGTCCTCACCAGTCCTGACGATCAGGCTCCCTATATGACTGACTGGCGCGGGCGGTATCACGGTTCCGCGTATGCGGTGGTGCGTCCATCGGATGTCGCGCAAGTGTCCAGTGTGATGCGCCTTTGCCATGAGCTCGGTGTTGGCGTGGTCCCCCAGGGGGGGAATACCGGCTTGTGTGGCGGGGCAACGCCGCGCGAGGACGACGCCGTCATCGTTCTGGCGCTGGATCGATTGAAGGCGGTACGGGCTATCGATCCCGTCGATAACACGATGCTGGTCGAGGCGGGTTGCACGCTGGCCCAGATTCAGCTGGCCGCTGAGGGCGCAGACCGCCTGTTTCCGCTATCGCTCGCGTCTGAGGGGAGCTGTCAGATTGGTGGCAACATCGCCACCAATGCTGGCGGCGTGCATGTCGTTAGATACGGAAACACCCGCCAACAAGTGCTTGGTCTGGAAGTGGTGCTGCCTGACGGTACGGTCTGGAATGGCTTGCGTTCGCTGCTCAAGGACAACACCGGATACGACCTCAAGCAGTTGTTTATCGGTTCGGAGGGCACGCTGGGGGTGATTACCGCCGCCACGTTGCGTTTGATGGCGCGCCCGAAGCAGCGCGCAGTCGCGTGGCTGGCCGTGACTGACCCCCAGGCAGCACTGGCGCTCCTGGGGGCAGCGAGAGATCGCCTTGGTGAGCGGGTGTCGGCATTTGAATTGATCAGTCAGAACGCACTCGATGTCGTTTTGCGCCACATCCCGGGTGCGCGCTTGCCGCTGGCACAGAACCCGCCATGGTCGGTCTTGCTCGAGGTCTCCGACGTCGCGGCGGATACCCGACTTGATGAGGCGCTGGAGGCGCTTGCCGCCGACGCGTTTGAGTCAGGCCTGGTAAGCGATGCGGCGATTGCTGCATCGGTCGCCCAGTGCGAGGCCTTGTGGGCGCTCCGGGAGAATATTTCCGAGGCGCAGCGAATCGAGGGCTTAAGCATCAAGCACGATGTGTCATTGCCCGTCAGTGTGATTCCCGCTTTTCTTGAATCGGCCGAGCGGGCATTGGCCGCTGACTATCCAGCCGCGCGCATCGTGGCTTTTGGCCATATGGGTGATGGAAACCTGCACTACAACATTTCCTCAGTCGATGCGACGCAAAACGCCGCCTTGATTGCGCAAACGGAAGCGGTGAATCGTTGTGTGCATGACATTGTTGCCGGTTTTGATGGCTCGATTTCCGCCGAGCATGGCATTGGTCAGCTCAAGCGCGAGGAATTGGTGCGTTATAAATCGACTGTCGAGCTGGCTTTGATGCGCCGTATCAAGGAGGCGATTGATCCGCGCGGCTTGATGAATCCGGGCAAGGTGCTACCCGATTCCTAAGACTTCTGAAAGTCGCGTCAAAAAGGGGTTTACAGCTTTTAAATGGCCACCTATAATGCGCGCTCTTTCGGGGGTATAGCTCAGCTGGGAGAGCGCTTGCATGGCATGCAAGAGGTCAGCGGTTCGATCCCGCTTACCTCCACCAAAGAACAGGTCCCTATCGTCTAGAGGCCTAGGACACCGCCCTTTCACGGCGGCGACCGGGGTTCGAATCCCCGTAGGGACGCCAAGTTGCATAAAGGCTGCCAGAGAAGTTTGGCAGCCTTTGATTTGGCCGGTGGCACCGGCCAAGACACCGAAAGGTGTGGAGTGGTAGTTCAGTTGGTTAGAATACCGGCCTGTCACGCCGGGGGTCGCGGGTTCGAGTCCCGTCCACTCCGCCAGATTTAATGCGGTTGTTTAGACGACAACTGCAATGAGCAACAGGTGAAAGTTGCTTGATTGGGAGTCGTAAGCAGGCTAGAATGGCACGCTCTTTCGGGGGTATAGCTCAGCTGGGAGAGCGCTTGCATGGCATGCAAGAGGTCAGCGGTTCGATCCCGCTTACCTCCACCAAAGAAACAAGGTCCCTATCGTCTAGAGGCCTAGGACACCGCCCTTTCACGGCGGCGACCGGGGTTCGAATCCCCGTAGGGACGCCAAGTTGTACGAAGGCTGCCAGAGAAGCTTGGCAGCCTTTGATTTGGCCGGTGGCACCGGCCAAGACACCGAAAGGTGTGGAGTGGTAGTTCAGTTGGTTAGAATACCGGCCTGTCACGCCGGGGGTCGCGGGTTCGAGTCCCGTCCACTCCGCCAGAAATACCGAAAAGCGGGCGCGCAAGCGCCCGCTTTTTTGTTTTGTCGGCACCTTTCTGCTTTGCCTGGAGGCGGTTTTCACGCGTCGCCGGCTCTGACTGACCACACGCCGATTTCGTTGGCACCTATCAGTGTTCGCCCCCGCGCTTCAGCTCGCAGGCTCAATCTCCGATGCGACTGGCGCGAGCCGGCACTGCGCTCGACAGCGCGCAAAGTCACATTACGGATTGTGGCGCCAAGGCTGTGTTTTTTTGCAGACACACAAGCGCCGTGGTGCCGAGCTGATCCTGCACGCCCGCTCCGCTGTTTCATTTTGCGCGTGACTTTTTTCACCAAGCGGACGTCCACCTGAAATCTGTCGATTGTCGAAAGACTTTGTCATATTTGTCGGCTGCTGCAGGGCCGATGGGCGGTGCTTCCGTCAGAATATGGCGGGCTTTCAAATCAATACGTTATCAATGGCAAAGCGCGGGCGGGGGAGATGTCATAGGCGTCGGATGAGTGTTTTCAGACGTTCGTGCGTATAGCCTTAAAGGAACCATCCGGACGTCGTCGTGATGCTATCGGCACTTGAGGCGGGCAGGCTGATGGTCTATTCGTTCAATTACGCCAAGCTGAATCGACGGATAGAGGGGGTCACAATGCTGTTGCCGAATAGTTCCGCCACAAGTACAGTTCGCGCCTCAAGCAGGATCGTATCGTTTGCACTTGAAGGTGAGCCTATGTTGCGCAGCGGAGATAACGCGCCCCTTTTCTCGTTGCCGGATGCCGATATGGAAAACTTCGACATGGCGTCCGTTCGCGGCAACCGCCATGTCGTTCTGTTTTTCTATCCCCGTGACAACACCCCCAGTTGTACGCTTCAGGCTGCTGATTTCAGCGACCATGAAGATGTTTTCAATCGGCTCGACTGCATCGTTGTGGGCGTCAGCCCCGACGATTGCCTGACGCATGCAGAGTTTCGCGATGAGCATGGCTTGTCGATCCGGTTGCTGGCCGACACTGAAGCGGAAGCATGCAAGTTGTTCGGGGTTTGGCGCGAGAAAGTGGTCGATGGCGTGAAACGAATGGGTGTGTTACGTTCGACTTTTATTATCGACAAGACCGGTCAGATTCGGCATGCGCTGTATGACGTCGCGCCCCGCGGCCATGTTGCTGAAGTGCTCGCTCTTGTCAGGGAACTGGAACCGGAAAAAGCTAATGCAAATCGCAAAAAACACCGTCGTAACGCTTAAATACACTGTCCATGATCCTGACGGAAACGTGGTCGATGATGGCCAGCATCCGTTGGTCTACCTGCACGGAGGCTACGACGGGATCTTTTCGCCGATCGAAGAGGCGCTGCAGGGCAAGAACACCGGCGAAAACCTGAAGATGAAGCTTCAGCCCGACGATGCGTTTGGCGAGTACGACGAAAACATGGTGATGATGGAAGATCGCACCCTGTTTCCGGACAACATCGAAGTGGGCATGAGCTTCGAACGCGTGACCGAAGATGGCGAAGACGAGATCCTCTACCGGATCACCGATATCGCTGATGGCAAGGTCGTGGTCGATGGCAACCATCCGCTGGCCGGCGTTGCCCTGCTGTTCGATATCACGATCGCAGAAGTGCGTGCCGCAACGGCTGAAGAAATCTCCCATGGTCATGTCCATGGCGCCGGTGGTCACCACCACTGACCGGATTCAAAAGCATCTCGAACGGGCCGCCAGATTGCGGCCCGTTTTGATTTCTGGCGCGTTCGCAGTAGATTCTCGTAGCGGGCCTTCCATCGTCCTGCGGGCATTGCCCCGCCTCTGTGCTGAATTCAAACGGGTTTGTGTGACCACTTCATGACTGTGTCCGAGCATGCTGAACTGTTGAGCGTTGAAGGCCTTTCTGTCGACATTGATGCCGGGCAGCGCGTGCGTCCCGTCGATGGCTTGAATCTGTCGATCGCGCCTGGCCAGACGGTGGCGCTGCTCGGTGAATCAGGCTGCGGAAAATCCATGACTGCACTGGCGCTGATGCGACTGCTGCCAGCGGGTGGGCGCATTGCCGGCGGCACGGTGCGCTATCACGGCAATGATGTGCTGTCCTTGCCAGAAGCGCGTATGCGGCAGGTGCGCGGGGGTGGGATGGCGATGATCTTTCAGGAGCCATCGACCAGCCTGAACCCGGTGATGACGGTGTATCACCAGATTGAAGAGGTCCTTAGTCGTCATCGCGGCCTGAGCGGTGCGCCCGCGCGCGCCGAGGCGACGCGTTTGCTGTCGGCGGTTGGCATCCCCGACGCTGATCGTCGACTGGATGAGTATCCATTCCAGTTCTCTGGCGGCATGAAGCAGCGCGCCATGATCGCGATGGCGCTTGCCGGGAATCCGGATTTGCTGATCGCCGACGAGCCGACGACCGCGCTGGATGTCACCTTGCAGTCGCAGGTGCTCGATGTATTGGCCAATCTGCAGCGCTCGCGACGGATGGGCATGTTGCTGATTACGCACGACCTGGGCGTGGTGGCGCGCATGGCGCACTCGGTGGCGGTCATGTATGCGGGCGAACTGATCGAGACCGGTGCGCGTAAGGCCTTCTTCAGCGCGCCGCTTCACCCCTATTCACGAAAGCTGTTTGCCGCCTTGCCAACGCCGGCGGGGCGCTTGCGACCGCTTGAAACGCTGGCTGGGATGGTGCCGCGGCTCGATCAAACCTTTGTCGGCTGCCGATTTGCACCGCGTTGCCCATCGGCCATGGCGCATTGCGCCGAGCGCCGGCCCGCTTGGTATGAGGTTGAGGGCCGGCAGGTGCGGTGTCATTTGTATGACCCGGCACTGCCGGCACAAGCTGCGCCCCCGCCTCAGGTGCACGACGATGCGCTCGGTGCGACGACTGTGGCCGCCGAGCCATTGCTGGCGGTGTCTGACCTGAAGGTGCATTTCCCGGTACGTAAAGGGGTGCTGAAGCGCATCACCGGACAGGTCAAAGCCGTCGATGGCATCAGCCTCACCCTCACACCAGGAAAAACGCTGGCGCTCGTGGGCGAGTCCGGTTGCGGCAAGACCACCGCTGGCAAGGCGCTGATGCAGCTTGTGCGGCCCACGGCGGGCTCCGTGAAGTTGTCAGGGGTGGAGCAGACGGGGCGACGTGGCGGTGCGCTGCAGGAGTTGCGTCGTCAGGTTCAGATGGTTTTTCAGGACCCGTTCGCTTCGCTGAATCCGCGCATGCGCATCGGCGACATCCTGGAAGAGGGCATGGCCGCCTTAAAGACGGCGGGAAACGCGCAGGAACGATCCCGCCGCGTGGATGCCTTGCTCGCCCGGGTGGGCCTTGATTCGGCGATGCGCGACCGCTATCCGCACGCTTTCTCCGGTGGTCAGCGGCAACGCATTGCCTTGGCGCGGGCGCTGGCGGTGTCGCCCAAGGTGATTGTCTGCGACGAGCCGACCAGTGCGTTGGACGTTTCGGTGCAAGCCCAGATCCTGAATCTGATGCGGGATGTTCAGCGCAGCGAGCAGTTGGCGTATCTGTTCATTACGCACAACATCGCCGTGGTGGATTATCTGGCGGACGAGGTCGCGGTGATGTATCTGGGACGGATCGTGGAGCAGGGGGATCGCGAGCAAGTCTTGCGTCAGCCGCGTCATCCCTATACCCGCACCTTGCTCGACGCCGTGCTCAGCGCGACGCCATCGGAGGATCGTGCGGCCGTGTCGCAGATCGAGATTTCATTGCCCTCACCGCTGAATCCGCCCACCGGCTGCCACTTTCATCCGCGTTGCGCCAAGGCCGATGATCGATGCCGGTCGGACTACCCGGAGGTGACTCGGTTTGATGATGGCGGCTATGTTCGTTGCCACTACCCTGCGGTGGACTAAGCGGGGCTAACGTCGTTTTTTGTTGCGGCGCTTGGATTTTTTCTTTTTTGGCGCCTGAGTGCTGATTTCTTTGGCGCTGGGCAAGTCGGGGATCAGGTTGGTCAGCGGCATGACCGCTTGCACGTCGGCGCCTGCCGGCACCAGCAACACGGTGCCCGACTTGAGATTGAACGGCGAGGTCAGCCCGTTGACCTGAAGTAGTTCGGTGAGCGTCAGTCCGAACTTGCCGGCGACGCTTTCCACACTCTCCGAGTTGCCCAGGCGATAGGTTTGCCAGCGTGGTCCTGCGCCGGCGAGTTTCGACTGGAAGAGGTCAACCCGATCGGCCGGCAGGATCAATTGTTGCCGCCCTTCCGGAATGACCGGGCGCCGAAAAGCCGGGTTCAGTGCAACGAGCTCTTCAAGGGGGAGCTGCGCGAAAGCGGCGGCCATGGCCAGATCGATGCCTGGCGGGCTTTCCACGGTCTCGAAGTACAAACGGTTCGGCACATGCGGCAATTCGATATTGAACAGCTCCGGCCGGGCGATGATGTTCTTCAAGGCCAGCAGCTTGGGCACATAGCGACGGGTCTCGTCGGGCAGCTTGAGGTAGGCCAGTTCTGTCGGCAAGCCGGCGGCTTCGTTCTTCTTGCGCGCACGCGCTACCGCGCCTTCGCCCCAGTTGTAGGAGGCGAGTGCGAGATGCCAGTCGCCGTGCATGTCATAGATGCGTTCGAGGTAGTCGAGGGCGGCCTCGGTGGAGGCGACGATGTCGCGCCGTTCATCGACCCATTCGTTTTGATCGAGTTTGAAGTAACGGCCGGTGGAGGGAATGAACTGCCATAGCCCGGCGGCGCGCGAACTCGACAAGGCCATGGGGTTGAAACCGCTTTCGACCATGGGCAATAGTGCCAGCTCGGTTGGCAGGCCCCGGCGCTCAAGGGCGTCGACAATGTGGTACAGGTAGCGGTAGCTGCGCTCGAACAGGCTGCGCAGCGCATTGGGGTGGCTCAGGTAGCGAATCTGCTGCGTGGCGACTTCCTCGCTATCGAGGTCGGGCATGGCAAAGCCGCGCCGGATGCGGTCCCACAAGTCGGCGGCCTGATGCGTCAGGTCGACGGTAATGATCGGCTCATCGTCTGCGGTGAGGTCGAGCACCTGCGGTTGGGCGATAGATAGCCCTTGCCCTGCGGCGTCTGGCGAGAGCGTCTGCGCGCCGAGGGGAGGGCAGAACAGCGCCAAGGCAAGAAAGAGGCGGACAATGCCAGTCATCGGATTCCGCAGGGTTAAAAGGCCTCGCATTGTAGAGACCCGTGAATAAAGGCGTCAAACCGGGAGAAGGCCTCGTTTTTGACGCGATTTTGCGACTTTGGTGATAGTGATCGGTGCAATAATACCCCTGTCTAAAGCCCGGCCTTTCTTATGAAAGTTCTTCTGATAGAAGACACTGTGACCAGCGCCACCATCGTGACTGCTCAGCTTGCCAAGCTGGGGCTGGAGTCGGTGCATGCGCGCGATGGTGAGGCGGGGCTTGAGATATTCAAGCAATCCCGACCCGATCTGATTCTGCTCGATGTCATCATGCCCGGCCTTGATGGATTCGAGGTTGCGCGGCGGATTCGCTTGCTCGAAAAAGACGGTGACTGGACGCCGATCATTTTTCTTACGGCACGCACCAGCGACAAAGACCTGGAGCGCGGCATTGAGGCGGGTGGTGACGACTATCTGGTCAAGCCGGTATCTGAAGTCGTGTTGGCGGCCAAGGTTCGGGCGATGCAACGACTGGCGCAGATGCGGCTGTCGCTGTTGGTGCTGACGCGCCGTCTGGATGACGCCAACCGCGAGTTGAAGCGGCTGACCTCCGTCGATGGCCTGACGGGTATCGCAAACCGTCGATGCTTTGATGAGTCGATCGCGCGTGAGTGGCAGCGTTCACGGCGTAATCGCCTGCCCCTGTCGATGCTGATGCTGGATGTCGATTTCTTCAAACAGTACAACGATCGCTACGGTCACCAGGCGGGCGACGAGTGTCTCAAAGTCGTCGCAACATGCTTTCAGTCTGAACTGAAGCGCCCCGCCGACATGGTGGCGCGTTTCGGTGGCGAAGAATTTGTGGTGATCCTGCCCGAGACCAACGTGGTGGGCGCCCGGCGAGTGGCCGAAGCGATGCGCAACGCGCTGGTCTCCTTGAAACTGCCGCACGACAGATCGTCGGTGTCCGATTACGTGACCACGAGCGTGGGTGTCACGACCGTCTATCCGTCACCCGATGACGCGGGGACGATCGCCGACATGCTCGATGCCGCCGACAAGGCGCTCTATCTGGCTAAACGCGCCGGGCGTAATCAGGTGGCCGTGGCGAATCAATCCGAAGGCGCGGCAGTCTGATCCTCAGAACGTGTTTTTCCACTCGCGCAGCGCGGTGAAGGTGGTCAGTGCAGTGTCGACCGGCTGATGTCTTTGATTGGCCAGCGTGGACCGGATGGATGGGCTGAGCGGTCGCAGGAAGGGGTTGATCGCTTTTTCTCGGCCAATGGTGCTGGGCAGCGTGGGCAGCCCCTTGAGTCGCCGATCGGTGCATTCAGCCAGCCACAGATCCCGCGTCAGGTTGTCCGGTTCGGCCGCCTGTGCGAAAGCAAGATTGGCAAGCGTGTATTCATGAGTGCAGTACACCTGCGTGTCGTCCGGTAGCGCTGCCAGCTTGTTCAGCGAGTTGAGCAATTGCGCGGGCGTCCCTTCGAATATCCGCCCGCAACCAGCACTGAACAGTGTGTCACCGCAAAACAGCAGGCCCGGCGCGTAATACGCGATATGGCCGCGGGTGTGCCCGGGGACGTCGAGCACTCGCAGCGTCAGTGCAAGCTCCGGTATAGCGAATTCATTGGGCTCGTGCACCGTGTGGGTGACGCCCTCGATGGTCTCGGTGGCCGGACCATAGACCGGACACTGCGGCGCGAGTGCCGCCAGGCCGCCGATATGATCGGCGTGGTGGTGAGTAATCAACACGGCAGCCAGCGTCAGATCGTGTTGCGCGATAAAATCCTGCACTGGCGCAGCGTCGCCGGGGTCGACCACAAGCGCGTTGCGGCCGTCGTGCATCAGCCAAATATAGTTATCTTTGAACGCGGGTAAGGGAACAATCTGTCTCATGACGCCTCCTGATACCTCCTCGCCAAACCTACGCCAGCCAGCGGATCTGGCCGATTGGTTACAGACGCCCATGGGGCGGTATGTGACGGCGTGGGAGGAAAAGCAATTTGATGCCATGGTAGCGGATCTGTTCGGCTACCACGCGGTGCAGATCGGACTGACGCAGGTCGACTTCCTGCGGAATAACCGTATCCCGTCCCGTACGTTGTGCGATTTCACGACGGACGGTCGGCGGGTGGATGTGTTGGCCAGTGCAGAGGCGCTGCCTTTTGAGTCTGGCAGTGTCGATCTGGTGCTCTTGCCTCACGCGCTGGAATTTGCGGAACACCCGCACCAGGTGCTGCGGGAAGTGGAGCGCATTCTGGTGCCTGAGGGGCAACTGATCGTGGCCGGCTTCAATCCCTACAGCCTGTGGGGCGCACGTCGGCTGGCACAACGGCGTGCCGGTGCGTTTCCGTGGCAAGGGCAATATCTGTCAGTGCGGCGACTCAAGGATTGGCTGCAATTGCTGAGCTTCGATACCCGCGGGGGGGGCTTTGGTTGTTACGCCCCGCCCATGCGTCAGCAGCGCTGGCTCGACCGATTCAACTTTATGGACGCGGCGGGTGAGCGCTGGTGGCCGGTGTGCGGTGGTGTTTACCTGCTGCAGGCGGTCAAGCGGGTGCACAGCATGCGGCTGATTCAGCCCAAATGGCGCACGCGCAGCGCCCGTCGTAAATCGCTCGCCCCGGTCGCTTCGCCCGGGCAGCGGGTGGCAAGAATTCACAGGAAACAGAATGACGATTGAAGTCGATATTTTTACCGACGGCGCCTGCAGCGGTAACCCCGGCCCCGGCGGCTGGGGCGCGATCCTGCGCTGGGGTACGCAAGAGAAGACCTTGTTTGGCGGCGAAGCGAATACCACCAATAACCGTATGGAACTGCTGGCTGTCATTCGTGCGCTTGAGGAGCTTAAACGGCCGGTGAAGGCGCGGGTGCACACCGATAGTCAGTATGTTCAAAAGGGCATTTCAGAGTGGATCCACGGCTGGAAGGCTCGCGGCTGGAAGACGGCGAGCAAGGCGCCGGTGAAGAATGAAGACCTGTGGCGCGCGCTCGATGCGGTGCAAAGTGCGCATCAGCTGGAGTGGGTGTGGGTCAAGGGGCATGCCGGGCATGTCGAGAATGAGCGGGCGGATGCCTTGGCGCGTCAGGGCGTGGAGTCGATTCGCGCCCGCCGGGCGTCTTGAGGAAGGCGGATATGCGACAGATTGTGCTGGATACGGAAACGACGGGTCTGGAATGGCGTAGTGGCGACCGGGTGATTGAAATCGGCTGCGTCGAACTGGTGAATCGCAAGCTCACCGGGCGTCACTACCATGTGTACATCAACCCCGAGCGCGATAGCGATCCGGGCGCCATTGAGGTGCACGGCATCACCAACGAGTTTCTCGCCGACAAGCCTAAATTCAGGGATGTGGCGGCTGAGTTCGAAGATTTTGTTCGCGGTGGCGAGCTGATCATTCACAACGCAAACTTCGACGTCGGCTTTCTCGACAACGAGCTGACGCTGATCAACCGGCCGCGGCTCGGCGGTATCTGCGCCGGGGTGATCGATACGCTGAAGATGGCCAAGGAGCTCAACCCGGGCAAGCGGGCCACACTCGACGCCTTGTGCGAACGCTTCGACGTGGACAACGCCCGGCGCACGCTGCACGGCGCCTTGCTGGATGCGGAGCTGCTGGCCGAGGTCTATCTGGCGATGACGCGTGGGCAGGAGAGTCTGATCATCGGCCTCGACGAAGCGCCCACCGCCGCAATGACCGAAGAGCATGCGGCTTCGCTGGCTGACCGTCCGCCGCTGACCGTGTTGCGCGCCAGCGAGGACGAACTGGCTGAGCATGCCGCCGTTTTGGCCGACATCGCCAAGGCGACCAAGGGCGGCTGTCTGTGGCTGCCGAGCGAGGCACCGGCGGCCGCGGACTGAGTATCTGGTGTGGCGAGTGCTCGGCTAGAGCCGCAGCCACTCGCCGCTATCGGCTTTGGCACTGAGCAGGCGATTGACGGTGGGGCGCAGGTCCAGGCCGGTCGCTGTTTGCACCGCGATCGCTCGTTCGCGTAGTTCGGCCGCGTCGAGCTCAATCGGATGTCCGACAGCGCCAAAAGCAATCATGTTGCCGTGGTCGGCCGAGTTGAATGCCAGCGAGCGTTGGTCGAAGGCGTATTCCAGGCGCGCCACGGTACCCTCGTAGCGGCGCCCCCGGTTGAACAGATTGGCTGAGAGCAGGCCGTCGTCGGTCAGGTGCTCGCGCAGGCAGCGATAGAATTCAATCGAATTGAGCGGCCCCTGGCGCACGTCGTGGTCGTAGGCGTCGAGCAGAATCAGGTCCCAGCGTTCGTCTGTATCCGCCATAAACACCAGGCCATCTTCCAGATGCACCTGCAGGCGATCGTCGTCGGCCGGAAAACGAAAATACTGCCGGGCGATGGCCAGCACACGCGGTTCGATTTCGACCACGGAGTGAATCGCGTCGGGCAGTTGCCGGTGAATGAATTTGGCCAGCGAGCCGGCGCCCAGGCCGATCGACAGCACGCGGCGCGGCCAGGGGGCCTCGCGCATCAGCAGGCCGGCCATCATTTCGCGGGTGTAGGGCAGCTCCAGCGTATGCGGGCTGCGCAAACGCATGGCCCCTTGCACCCACTCGGTACCAAAATGGAGAAAACGTACGCCCGCTTCTTCGCGGATATCAATGGGATTTTCCATTGGTTCAGAATCCAGTCCGGGGAAAGAGCGGCGCGTCGGCGTCGCCCTTTAATGATTGCAGGTGTTGATAGCCGATGAAGCTTCGCAGGAAGTACAGCCCCTTGAGGCGCTGGCAGGCGCGGGCTTCGGGTGAGTCGGCCGCGAAGCTCAGCGGCACGTGCAGGCTGTCGAAGATGTGGGCGTCCGTGTCGGTCAGATGACACACCGCCTTCAATTGACTGATCTGCACGTCGATCGCTTTCAGTTCGCCGACGCCATCCAGATGGAGCTTGCTCATGGCAACGTCGGCGGCGGTGCCCACGGGTGCGATGTGATGCGCGCCGCGCCGGATGCATCGGCAAGGCGTACTTCAACCCAGCCCATGAAGGGCGCGCCGTAGGTTTCGATGCGGGTGAAGTGTGCGATGGGCTGGCCGGCCGGATCGTTGAGCGGGTGGTCGATCTTGTGGTTGTGGCTGTCGCCGTGAATCAGGATCACCGGGCGATCGGTGGCCAACACATGTGCTCGAAGTCGATCCACAAAATCGACAAAACCGCGTTTCGGTTTGCCGGCGGCATAAGCCTTGAAGTGCGGATCGCCTTGCAAGGTGAGGACGATCAGGCGCGCATCGATTTGCGCCGCGCGGGCGAAGGCAGCGGCCATCCAGTCGACATTGGCGGCGTGGCGTTGGCGGTAGTCTTCGCTCGGCGTGTCGGCCTTGCCGAAATTATTGTTGCTGCCGGTGACGTTGAGCGTGGCAAAGACGACCCCAGCATGTTCCCAGCGCAGATTCTCGGGGTAGGGTGCGGCCTTGTTCGCATCGCTCTGGCGAAGCACCGGCATCGGCGGTTTGCCCAAGGATTTGGCGTCGTCAAAGAAGACGCCACGCAGGAAATTCAGCCGCTCGAGCGGATCGTAGCCACCGTTGTTGTCGCGATGACAGTCCGTCCACTCGTTGTCGCCGGGGGTGTAGACCAGCGGCACATTCACCGCATCGAACAGCGCACGCCGATCGAGATACATCGCATCGTCGCAACGCTGGCTGCCACTCTTGATGTCGCCTGCGTGGATGATGAAGGCCGGTTGGCGCTCGCTGAGCTGCGTCAGCATGGCAGGCAGCAACTGGCGTTCGGCGTCGGTGTAGGGCGTGTCGCCGATGATCGCGAAATGCCATTCAGCGGCCGTGGCGAGCGATGCGCTTGCAGCCAGAACCAGGGCGATAAAAAAGCGGCGCATGCTCAGTTGACCAAGCGTTTGAGTGCGTAGAGTTGCTCGAGCGCTTCGCGCGGGCTCAGGGCGTCCGGATCGAGGTTTGCCAGTGCGCCGATGGCCGGGTGCGAGGGCGCGTCGGGTTCCTCGGCCGGCAGGGCGGCGAACAGGTCGGGCTGGCTGCTGCTGCCGACCGACTGGTTCTCCAGCACGCGCAGGCGTCGCCGGGCGTCGCGTACCACGGCCGGCGGAATGCCTGCCAGCGCGGCCACTTCGATCCCGTAACTCTGGCTGGCCGGGCCGTCTTCGACCGCGTGCATGAAGACGATGCGGTGGCCGTGTTCGACTGCATCCAGGTGCACATTGGCGCATTCCGGGTAGTCGACGTTGACGCGGGTGAGCTCGAAATAGTGGGTGGCGAACAAGGTCAGGCTGCGGTTCTTTTCGAGCAATTGACGGGCAATGGCAAAAGCCAGCGCCAGGCCGTCGAAGGTGGAAGTGCCGCGGCCGATCTCGTCCATCAGCACCAGGCTGTGCTCGGTCGCGCCATGCAGGATGGCGGCCGCTTCGGTCATCTCGACCATGAAGGTCGAGCGGCCGGAGGCGAGGTCGTCCGAGGCGCCGATGCGGGTGAAGATGGCGTCGATCGGGCCGATGCGGGCGTGCTGTGCCGGCACAAAACTGCCGATATGCGCCATCAGGGTGATCAGCGCGACCTGCCGCATGAAGGTCGATTTACCGCCCATGTTGGGGCCGGTGATCATCAGCATGCGACGCGTGGGCGACAGCGAACAGCGGTTGGCGATGAAGGCTTCGACCTGGCGCTCGACCACCGGATGGCGGCTGTCGATGAGTTCCAGCCCCGGTTGGTCGGAGAGCACCGGGCAGCAGTAATCGTAACGTCGCGCCGACTCGGCCAGCGCGGCGAGCGCGTCGAGTGTGGCGATGGCGCGGGCGACGCGCTGGAGTTCGGGGATGTCGCCTGCCAGCGTATCGAGAATCGTCTCGTAGAGCGCCTTTTCGCGCGCTTGGGCGCGGTCCTGCGCCGACAAGGCTTTGTCTTCGAAGGCCTTGAGCTCGGGCGTGATGTAGCGCTCGGCGTTCTTCAGCGTCTGGCGGCGGCGGTAGTCGTCCGGCACCTTGTCGCCGTGCACGCGGCCAATTTCGATGTAGAAGCCATGCACCCGGTTGTATTCAACCTTGAGCGTCGAGATGCCGGTGCGCTCGCGTTCGCGCACTTCCATTTCGATCAGGAACTGGCCGCAGTTGTTCTGGATGCCGCGCAGCTCGTCGAGGTCGACGTCGTAGCCGTCGGCAATCACCCCGCCGTCGCGAAGTGCGGTGGAGGGTTCGGGGGTGATGGCACGGCTGAGCAGCTCGGCCGCCGCCGTTGGCGGGGCCAGTTGCTCGGCCAGCGCGGCCAGCACCGGCGCTTCGATCTCGGTGAGCGAGGCGCACAGCGTTGGCAAGCGTGCGAGCGTATCGCGCAGCGCCGACAGATCACGCGGGCGGGCGGAGCGCAGGGCGATGCGGGCGGTGATGCGCTCCACGTCGGCCACGCCCTTGAGCGCGGTTCGTACATTGGCGCCGGGGCCGCTGCCGGCATCGCCGAGCAACTCGGCCACGGCGGCATGGCGGGCGGTGACGGCGGCGCGGTCGCGCAGCGGATGATGAATCGCGTGACGCAGCCAGCGCGAGCCCATGCTGGTGACGCAGGTGTCGAGGCAGGACAGCAGCGTGGGCGAAGCCTCGCCGCGCAGGGTTTCGGTCAGTTCGAGGTTGCGGCGGGTGGCGGCGTCGAGGCGGATGTATTCGGACTCGTGCTCGACCCGAATGCCGGTGACGTGGCGCAGGCTCTGCTGCTGGGTGCCACTGGCGTATTCATACAGCGCCGCGGCGGCGGCCAGCGCGACGGGCAGATCGTCAGCGCCATAGCCGGACAGATCGCGGGTGCCCAGATGCGCGGTGAGCAGACGTGCGCCATTGGCGCTGTCGAACTGCCAGTCGGGCATTTTCTGCAGCGCCGGGGCGAGCGACTCGATCAGTGGCAGGCGCAGGGCGTCAGAGATCAACACCTCGGCGGGGCGCAGGCGTTCGAACTGGGTTTGCAGTTGTTCGGGCGCGCACTCGAGCAGGCGCAGGTCGCCGTTGGCGAGGTTGAGCCAGGCCAGACCCAGCGTGCCGCGATGCACATGGGCGCACAGCAGCAGCGCGTCGCGCCGGTCGTCCATCAAGGCCGCGTCGGTGACGGTGCCGGGGGTGACGATGCGCGCTACGGCGCGCTCCATCGGCCCCTTGGTGGTGGCCGGGTCGCCCACTTGCTCGGCGATGACGATCGACTCGCCCATTTTCACCAGCCGCGCCAGATATTGCTCGACGGCGTGGTAAGGCACGCCCGCCATCTTGATTGGCTCGCCGGCCGACTTGCCGCGGGTGGTCAGGGTAATGTCGAGCAGACGGGCGGCTTTCTCGGCGTCTTCAAAAAACAGCTCGTAGAAATCGCCCATCCGGTAAAACAGCAGCAGCGCCGGGTACTGCGCCTTGAGCGCCAGGTACTGCTGCATCATGGGGGTGTGCCCCTCCGCCGAGCGGAGCGCGGTGTTCATGGGCGCAGACACCCTCAGGCGGTCATGCCGACAGGGCGGTGGGCCTGGATGATGGGCAGCATCTGGACGAAGACCTTGGGCGTGGCGGCGATGATATTGCCGGTGTTGAGGTAGTCCGATTCGCCAGACAGGTCGCTGACCAGGCCGCCGGCCTCTTGCACCAGCAGGGCGCCCGCGGCGATGTCCCAGATCGACAGACCCATTTCCCAGAAACCATCGACGCGACCCGACGCAACATAGGCCAGATCGAGCGATGCGGCGCCAGGGCGGCGGATGCCGGCCGTTTTCTGGCACAGCTCGCGGAACATGCCGAGATAGGCGTCGATATTGTCGAGCTCGCGGAACGGGAAGCCGGTGGCGAGCAGTGAGTCGGCCAGCTTGGTACGGCGCGAGACGCGGATACGGCGCTCGTTCAGATAGGCACCACGGCCTTTTGAGGCGGTGAACAACTCGTTGCGCACCGGATCGTAAACCACCGCTTGCTCGACCACGCCTTCGCGCGCCAGGGCGATTGAAATCGCGTACTGAGGAAAGCCGTGAATGAAGTTGGTGGTGCCGTCGAGCGGGTCGATGATCCACTGGTATTCACTGTCGGCATTGCCGGCGGCCTGGCCGGATTCTTCTGCTAAGATCCCATGCCCCGGGTAGGCGTCGAGCAGCACTTCAATGATGGCGGCTTCCGCGGCGCGATCGACCTCGGTAACGAAATCGTTGGCGGCTTTGGTCTCGACACGAATACGATCGATATCACTGGCGGCGCGGTTGATGGTCGTGCCCGCGCGGCGAGCGGCCTTGACGGCGATGGTGAGGATGGGATGCATTACAGTCCGTTGAACAGGCATGTGCCCGTTCGCAAAAATTGAAAAACCACAAATTCTAGTATGAATGAAGCCAGTCTGCTTGACCGTGTGCGTATTGTGCTCACACGCACCAGCCATCCCGGCAACATCGGGGGGGCTGCACGCGCCATGAAAACCATGGGTTTGTCCCGCCTTGTGCTGGTCAGCCCCCATGTTTTTCCGAGCGAGATTGCTACCGCGCGCGCTTCGGGCGCCAACGATGTGCTGGAGAACGCCCAGATCGTCGGCTCGCTCGAAGAGGCCTTGTCGGGCACGGTGTTCAGCGCCGCCATGACAGCGCGACGGCGGGAGCTGTCGCTGCCCATGCAATGGTCGCGCGAGGCGGTCGGCACGGTGACCCGTTACGCCGCGCAAGGCGATGTGGCCTTGGTGTTTGGCAACGAGTCCAGCGGCATGACCAACGAAGAACTGGCCTTGTGCCACCTGCCGGTGATGATCCCGGCCAATGCCGAGTACAGCTCTCTCAACCTGGCCGCTGCGGTGCAGATCCTGTGCTACGAGATGCGGATGGCCTGCCTGGCGCGACCCGACGCGCCGGATGGCGCCGGCGTGTCGGCAGAATTCGATGAGGTGGAAGGTTTTTACGGCCACCTTGAGCAGGCCATGATCGAGAGCGGATTTCACGATCCGGCCAATCCACGAAAGCTGATGCCGCGGCTGCGTCGCCTGTTCGGCCGGGTGCGGCTGGAGAAGGAAGAGGTCGGGATTCTGCGCGGTATCCTCAGTGCGCTTCAGCGTAAAGTCGATTAAAATAGTCGGACTTTTTTGGGCGCTCGCCAAGGTGGGCGCCTTTCGTTTGCCAAATCTTTGGAGGGGCGCATGTTCAGTCGCTTGCGGGAAGATATCAACAGTGTCATGAGCCGTGACCCCGCGTCACGCTCAGCGCTCGAGGTGCTGACCTGTTATCCCGGCGTGCATGCCCTGATGTTCCATCGTCTCGCTCACGCAGCGTGGACCCGAAAGCTCTACTGGCTTGGCCGCTTTATCAGCCATATCAGCCGCTGGCTGACCGGTATCGAGATTCATCCGGGGGCGGTGATCGGTCGGCGCGTGTTTATTGATCACGGCATGGGTGTGGTGATCGGTGAAACAGCGGAGCTCGGCGACGATTGCACTATTTATCAAGGCGTCACGCTGGGCGGCACCTCGCTATATCGCGGTGCCAAGCGGCATCCCACGCTCGGCAAGGGTGTGGTGATTGGCGCGGGCGCACAAGTGCTCGGCGGTTTTACCGTGGGCGACGGCGCCAAGGTGGGCTCCAACGCGGTGGTGGTCAAGCCGGTGCCCGAAGGGGCGACCGCGGTCGGCAACCCGGCGCGGATCATCGACCGTGAGCGCGATGACGCGCGTGAGCAGAAGGCCGAAGCCATGGGCTTTTCGGCCTACGGTGTGACGCGCGATATGGACGATCCGATGGCCAAGGCAATCCATGGTCTGCTCGATCACGCCGTCGAAACGGATCGGCGTCTGGCGCTCATGATTCAACGTCTTGAAGCCGCCGGCGTGCCCGTCAATGGTGATGGTGAATCGGCTGACAGCTTCGATGCGGAGCGCCTGGGCAAGATGGTCGATTAGGGCGGGGGGTAATAGTTGATCGAAGTAGTCGGGTACTGTATTGTCGACTAGATAATTCAGGTATTCGAGCTGCGAGGGCATTGCAATGAGACTGACGACCAAAGGCCGGTTCGCCGTGACCGCAATGATCGACTTGGCGTTGCGCCAGGACGGCGGGCCCGTAACGCTCGCAGGCATCGCTGAGCGACAGAGTATTTCGCTGTCTTATCTCGAGCAGCTTTTTGGCAAATTGCGCCGCCACAACCTGGTGTCCAGCGTGCGTGGCCCCGGTGGCGGGTATTGCCTCGCCAAGCCGATGGCGGAATTGACGGTGGCGAACATCATTGTCGCCGTCGATGAGCCGCTGGACGCGACGCAGTGTGGCGGCAAGCAAAATTGCCACGACGAACACCGCTGCATGACCCACGACCTGTGGACCAACCTCAACCGCCGCATGTTCGATTACCTCGACTCGGTCAGCCTGCAGTGTCTGGTGACCGCGCATCAGGCGCGCGAAGCGGCCAACCGCAGTGAAGAGAAAGTGATGGTGCTCAAGCGTCCCCGGGTGAGCGACAACGAATCGGTGTCGATCTGAGTTTGCAGACCATGTTTGCCCCGGTGTACTTCGATCACAACGCGACGACGCCGCTCGACCCGCAGGTGCGCGAAGCCATGTTGCCGTATCTTGGCGAGCGCTTCGGAAACGCGTCGAGTCGTCATGAATACGGTCGCCATGCGCGCGCAGCGATTGATACCGCGCGTGCACAAGTGGCCGCTGCGCTGGGTGCACATCCGACCGAGGTAATCTTCACCAGTGGCGGATCGGAGGCGAACAACCTGTTCCTCAAGGGCGCGGCCGCCATGCTGAAGCCGGGCCGCGTGGCCGTGAGCGCGATCGAGCATCCGTGCGTGCGGGAGTCGGCGCGCCGGTTGGTGAAGCAGGGTTGGACGTTTGATGAAATGGGTGTCGATGCGCAAGGCGTGATCGACATGGCCGATTTCACCGAAAAGCTGTCGGCGCGTCCGCAGTTGGTGTCGGTCATGCTGGCGAACAATGAAACCGGCGTGCTTCAGGATATTGCGTCCCTGGCCGCGATGGCGAGGGCGCAGGGTGCTCGCTTTCATACCGACGCCGTGCAGGCGCTGGGTAAGGTGGCGGTCGATTTTCGGGCGCTGGGCGTGAATGCGCTGACCGTGTCGGCGCACAAGATTTATGGCCCGATCGGTGTCGGTGCGCTGGTTGTCGACAAGCGTGTTGAGCTCGCGCCGCTGATCGATGGCGGTGGCCAGGAGCGTGGATTACGCTCCGGAACCGAAAACCTTGCTGCAATTGTGGGTTTTGGTCTGGCCTGTGAACTGGCAGAATCACGCCGCGTAGATGACGCAACGCACGCGGCACAGCTCAAGGCCGCACTTGAAGAAGGGCTTGGCAGCCTGGGCGCAACGGTGTTTTCCGCGGATGCGACGCGTTTGTCGGGCACCAGCTTTTTTGCTTTTTCAGGTGTCGATGGCGAGACGCTGGTCGGCAAGCTGGATCGGGCGGGGTTTGCGTGCGCGAGCGGTTCGGCGTGCTCCAGCGCAAATCCGGAGCCGTCGAAAACCTTGCTGGCGATGGGTGTGGCGCCCGAGATGGCGCGTGGCGCGATTCGCGTCAGCGTGGGCCGGGCGACAACACTGGACGAGGTGAACCGCTTTGTTGGCGCCTTGTCGAATGAATTGAATACCTTGCGTGGCCTGACGGCCATGGCGAGCTGACTGAACAGAAAACGAGTGGGCTGCGATGGCCCGGACGGAGAGAGTGCATGTTGAAGTTCCCGATTTATCTCGATTATTCGGCGACCACGCCGATCGACCCGCGTGTGGTCGAGGCGATGATCCCGTATCTGAGCGAGCATTTTGGCAACCCCGCGAGCCGCTCCCACGCCTATGGCTGGGAAGCTGAAAAGGCGGTCGAACTGGCGCGTGCCGACGTGGCGGCGCTGGTCAATGCCGACCCGAAAGAAATCGTGTGGACCTCCGGCGCAACGGAATCCGATAATCTGGCGATCAAGGGTGCGGCCCAGTTCTACCAGAGCAAGGGTAAGCACATCATCACGCTCAAGACCGAGCACAAGGCGGTGCTGGATACCTGCCGTGAGCTCGAGCGCCAGGGCTTTGAGGTGACCTATCTGGATGTGCAGGAAGACGGTCTGCTGAACCTGGATGCGTTCCGCGCCGCCTTGCGCGACGACACCACGGTGGTGTCGGTGATGATGGTCAACAACGAAGTCGGTGTGGTTCAGCCCATCGAAGAGATTGGTGAGATCTGCCGCGAGCGCGGCATCATCTTCCATGTGGATGCCGCCCAGGCCACCGGTAAAGTCGAGATCGATCTGCAGAAGCTGAAGGTCGATCTGATGTCCTTCTCGGCGCACAAGACCTATGGCCCGAAAGGCATCGGCGCGTTGTATGTGCGTCGCAAGCCGCGGGTTCGCCTGATTGCGCAGATGCATGGCGGCGGCCATGAGCGGGGCATGCGCTCGGGCACGCTGGCAGCGCACCAGATCGTCGGCATGGGCGTGGCGTTCCGCCTGGCGCGCGAAGAGATGGCGACCGAGAACGAACGTATCGGTCTGCTGCGCGACAAACTCATGAACGGCCTGACCGACATTGAAGCCACTTACGTGAACGGCGACATCGCCAAGCGCGTGCCGCACAATCTGAACATCTCCTTCGCCTATGTCGAAGGGGAGTCCTTGATCATGGCGATCAAGGAAGTGGCGGTGTCGAGTGGCTCGGCCTGTACTTCGGCCAGCCTGGAGCCCTCATACGTGTTGCGTGCGCTGGGTCGGAACGATGAGCTGGCGCACAGCTCGATCCGCTTCTCGATCGGGCGCTTCACGACAGAAGAAGAAGTGGATTTCACCATTGACCTGTTGCATCGGAAGATCAGCAAACTGCGTGAATTGTCGCCCCTGTGGGAGATGGTGCAGGACGGGGTGGATCTGAATACCGTGCAGTGGGCGGCCCACTGAGCTGACAGGAGAATAGAACATGGCTTATAGCGAAAAAGTGCTGGATCACTACGAAAACCCCCGCAACGTCGGCGCCTTTGGCAAAGACGAGGCTGGCGTGGGCACCGGCATGGTCGGCGCGCCGGCCTGTGGCGACGTGATGAAGCTGCAGATCAAGGTCAATGGCCAGGGCGTGATTGAAGACGCCAAGTTCAAGACTTATGGTTGTGGCTCGGCCATTGCGTCCAGCTCGCTGGTGACCGAATGGGTCAAGGGCAAGTCCCTCGACGAGGCCCTGGATATCAAGAACACGGCAATTGCCGAAGAGCTGGCACTGCCGCCGGTCAAAATTCACTGCTCAATCCTGGCTGAAGATGCGATCAAGGCCGCTGTGGCGGACTATCGCAAGCACCAGGAAGCAAAAGGCGAATAAGGAGTCGGTCGATGGCAATCACTCTGTCTGAGCGCGCAGCGGATCATGTGGCGCGCTTTATCGAAAAACGTGGCAAGGGCGTCGGTATCCGCCTGGGCGTCAAAACCTCGGGTTGTTCCGGCATGGCGTACAAGCTCGAATTCGCCGACGAGGCCGCGCCTGAAGACATCATTTTCGAATGTCGCGGGGTGAAGGTGCTGGTCGACCCGAAGAGCCTGCCGTACATGGACGGCACCGAGCTCGACTTCGTACGTGAAGGTCTCAATGAGGGGTTCAAGTTCAAGAACCCCAACGTCAAGGACGAGTGCGGGTGCGGCGAGAGCTTTAATGTCTGATTTTTGCTGAGGCGTCTGATTTATGGATCTTCAGCAAGACTATTTCTCGCTGTTTGGTTTGCCGCAAGGCTTCGATATCGACAAGGACCGCCTGGAGCAGGCGTATCGCGACTGCCAGGCACAGGTGCATCCTGATCGCCACGCCCACCGCTCGGACGCTGAAAAGCGCGTTTCGATGCAGTGGGCGACGCACGTCAACGAAGCCTACCGAACGCTGCGCAAGCCGCTGCTGCGCGCGCGCTACATGTTGTCGCTACGTGGCGTAGACGCCGGCATCGAGACCAACACCGCGATGGCGCCCGCCTTCCTGATGGAGCAGATGGAATGGCGCGAGGGCGTTGAAGAAGCCCGCGAGGGCGGCGATGTGAGCGACCTTGAACACATGCGCCAGCGTCTCGACCTGCATGAGCGTGAGCTTCATCAGAATTTGTCGGGCCAACTCGCCGAGGGTGTGACCGATGGCGAACTGGCGGCCGATACCGTACGCCGCCTGATGTTCATCGAAAAACTCCAGATAGAAATCGACGATGCGCTCGAAGCGCTGGAAGACTGATGGCTTTGCTACAACTGCAAGAACCCGGCGAATCGACCGCACCGCATGAGCATCGTCTCGCGGTCGGTATCGACCTGGGCACGACCAATTCGCTGGTCGCCTCGGTGCGCAACGGGATCTCCGTCTGCCTGAATGACGCCGACGGTCGTTCGATGCTGCCCTCGGTGGTGCATTACCCGCGCGCCGGCACGACGCTGGTGGGACGCGGCGCACAGGCGTTTCAGGTGGATGATCCGCGCAACACGCTGGTGTCGGTCAAGCGATTCATGGGCCGTGGCGTCAAGGACGTGACCCATATCGAGTCGATGCCTTACGACTTTGTCGACACCGAAGGCATGCTGCGCTTCCGCACGGCCGCGGGCGTCAAAACGCCGGTCGAAGTCTCCGCCGAGATTCTGAAGCACTTGCGCGAGCGCGCCGAAGCCAGCCTGGGTGGTTCGCTGGTGGGCGCCGTGATCACCGTGCCAGCGTATTTCGACGACGCCCAGCGTCAGGCCACCAAGGATGCCGCGCGGCTCGCCGGTCTGAATGTGCTTCGACTGCTCAACGAGCCCACTGCCGCGGCGGTGGCCTACGGCCTCGAGAACGCCTCAGAAGGCGTTTACGCCATCTACGATCTGGGCGGCGGCACCTTCGATATCTCGATTCTCAAGCTCTCGCGCGGTGTCTTCGAGGTCATGTCGACCAATGGTGACGCCTCGCTGGGTGGCGATGATTTTGACCATCGCGTGTTCTGCTGGATTCTCGATCAGTCGGGCGTTGCGCCCGTGTCGGACAGCGATGCGCGTCGTCTTCAGGCGCTGGCTCGCCGTGCCAAGGAGCGCTTGAGCACCGAAGAAGAAGCGCAGGTTCGAGTGACATTGAGTACCGGCGACGAGGTGGACCTGACGCTCACACGCGAGACGTTTGTGGACATCACCCGCACCTTGGTCAACAAAACCCTTGCGCCGGTGCGCAAGGCCTTGCGCGATGCCGACCTGTCGGTGGATGAGATCAAGGGCGTGGTGATGGTTGGCGGGGCGACCCGCATGCTGCATCTGCAGCAGGCCGTGGGCGAGTTCTTTGGCCAGTCACCTTTGACCAACCTCGACCCCGACAAAGTGGTCGCGCTTGGCGCAGCCATGCAGGCCAACGTACTGGCAGGCAATCGCACCGCCGACGACGACTGGTTGCTGCTCGATGTGATTCCGCTGTCGCTCGGTATCGAAACCATGGGCGGCCTGGTCGAGAAGATCGTGCCGCGCAATTCGACGATCCCGATTGCCAAGGCGCAGGAATTCACCACCTTCAAGGACGGCCAGACTGCCATGGCCATTCATGTGGTGCAGGGCGAACGGGAGCTGGTGTCAAACTGCCGCTCACTCGCACGGTTTGAGCTGCGCGGCATTCCGCCCATGACGGCCGGTGCGGCACGCATTCGGGTCAGTTACCAGGTCGATGCCGATGGCTTGCTGGCCGTGACGGCCCGCGAGATGTCCTCCGGTGTCGAGGCGCAGGTGGTGGTCAAGCCATCCTACGGTCTGGCTGACGACGAGATTGCGGACATGCTCAAGGCCGGTTTTGACAACGCCGGTGAAGACGCCAAGGCGCGCGCCGTGCGCGAACTGCAAGTTGAAGGCGAGCGCCTGTTAGAAGCGGTGCAGCAGGCTTTGCTGGCCGACGGTGTCTTGCTCGACGCCGAGGAGCGCGCAGGCGTCGACGCGGCCATGGCGGCGCTGCGCCAGGCGGTGGCCGAGACCGACGCCAAGGCACTGCGCACGGCGCTTGATGGTTTGAGCCGACAGACCGACGCATTCGCGGCGCGACGCATGGACAAAAGCATTCGGACGGCGCTGGCCGGCCACAAGATCAATGAACTGAAGGTTTGAAATGACGCAGATAGTCGTGTTGCCGCATGTGGAGTTGTGCCCGGAAGGGGCTGTGCTGGAGGTGAGTCCGGGGACCACGATCTGTGACAGCCTGCTCGCCAACGGTATTGCCATCGAGCATGCCTGTGAAAAGAGCTGTGCGTGCACGACCTGTCATGTCATCGTGCGTGAGGGTTATGCCTCGCTGGAAGGCGCCGAAGAACTCGAGGACGATCTGCTCGATCGCGCCTGGGGGCTGGAGCCAACATCACGACTGGCCTGTCAGGCACTCGTTCGTGACACGCCGCTGACGGTCGAGATTCCGAAGTACACCATCAACATGGTCAGCGAGGGCAAGCACGGATGAAATGGACCGAAGTCGAAGAGATTGCCATTCAGCTATCGGACGCCCACCCCGAGGTGGACCCGACCAAGGTGAATTTTGTCGATCTGATGAACTGGGTGCTTGCGCTGCCCGAGTTCAATGACGATCCGGCTCGCTGTGGCGAACGGATTCTCGAAGGCATTCAGCAGGCCTGGATCGACGAGCTCGCCTGAGCGCGACCTCGATACCCGATCAGGCGCCGCTGCCGGGTGCCGGCTCTGAGGACTCGTTCAGCGACAGCCAATAGACGCCGAGCTGGCCCACCGCCTGAATGAAGCGTTCGAAGTCGACCGGCTTGCGGATGTAGCTGTTCGCACCCAAGCGATACGCTTCGGTGATGTCCTGCTGTTCTTTTGATGTGGTGAGTACGACCACCGGCAAGAGCGCCGTCGTCTCGTTGGCGCGGATGCGGCGCAACACTTCCAGACCGTCGATACGCGGCAACTTCAGGTCGAGCAGAATGACGGCCGGCATCGGGTTGTTCTTGTGCCCTTCGTGGCTACCCGTGCCAAAGAGGTAGTCGAGTGCCTCGACCCCATCGCGCGCAACCACGACCGGGTTGGGGATCTTGTTTTTGCTGAAGGCCCGCAAGGTAAGAGCTTCATCGTCCGGGTTGTCCTCAACGAGAAGAATAGGGCGCTCGGTAGGCATGCGTACTCCTGAACTCGGCAGGGGAATCAGCCGAGGGTAAAGAAAAAGGTGGCGCCGCGACCGACCTGGGCGTCGGCCCAGACGCGGCCGCCGTGGCGATGGATGATCCGGCTGACTGTGGCCAGTCCAATGCCGGTGCCCGGATAATCCGATTCGCGATGCAGGCGCTGAAAAGCGCAAAACAGTTTACTGGCATAGCGCATGTCAAAACCTGCGCCGTTGTCCTTGGCAAAATACACCGTCTCGCCATCTTGCTGCAAGCAACCGATCTCCAGCCTTGCGGACGGGTTCTGGCTCGTGAACTTCCATGCATTACGAATAAGATTGCTCATGGCGATACGAAGCAGGCTGCGGTCGCCATGCACCGGAAGCTCATCTGGCACGCTGAGTGAGACGCTCCGCTCCGGCTGCTCCTGCCGAAGCTCCGCTTCGATGTCGTGGACAAGGGTTGCCAGGTTGAAATCCGACCGGTGCATCTCGTCGCGTGTCACACGCGAGAGTTTGAGCAGATCGTCAATGAGCTGCTGCATGCGATGGGTGGCGCTGCGAATGCGTTGCAGGTAGCCCAGCGCGTTCGGGTCGAGTTGCGGTCGATAGTCCTCTTCGAGCATGCGCGAGAAACCGTCGATGCCCCGTAGCGGCGCGCTCAGATCGTGGGATACCGAATAGCTGAAGGATTCGAGTTCCTGGTTGGCAACGGTGAGCTCGGCGGTGCGCTCGCGTACGCGTGTTTCAAGTGCCGTATTGAGCGCCTGCACTTCACGTTCGGCAGCCAGCCGTTCGCTGATGTCGACGCCAACACCGACCAGATGGCTCACCCCTTGCAGCTCAACCCGAATGATCGTGAATACGTACGGAATGCCCGCGTCGTTCGTGGCACTCAAGCGCGCGTCAATGGTGGCGTGCTCGGTGCGCAGCGCTTGCATCAAGGCGCTCTGAAAGCTGAGCCGATCATCCGGGTGGAACAGGCTTCGGATGATGAGGTGTTCCATCTGCTCGGCGGGGGTGCCGGTCACGTTCTCGAGGTTGTGGTTCCAGCGAAGGATGCGGCCGCTGGCTTCAAGCAGGAAAAATACGCCGGGCAGGCTCTTGACGACCGCATCGGACAGCCCGTGGGCGTCGCGCAAGGCCGCGCTGGTGGTTTTCAGGTCGGTGGTGTCGGCAAAGATCCACAAGGCGCCGGCGTCGGGCGTGTCGGGCTTGATCAAGCGCCCCGTGACATAAAACCAGCGTCGAACGCCATCGTGGCGGGCCAGCTGCATCTCGCGCGTGACTTGTGATTCGCCGGCGGCGAGTTGCAGGCTTTGCAGGCCGAGTTGCGCCAGGGACTCACCAGAGACGGATTCGCCTGATGGCGCAAACCATTCAAGAAAACGTTGATTGGCGTTGGCAATGCGCTGGTTTTCGACGAACACGATGCCGACTGGCACGTTGTCCAGAATCGCCTGCTTCTCGGTCAACAGCGCGCGAATGCTCTCCTGCGCCTGGCGTTGCTCGGTGATGTCGCTGCTTGCGCCAGCGAAGCGGACGACGTCGCCCGCGTCATCCCACACCGCTTCGCCGCGGTGGCGGAACCAGCGATAGCTGCCGTCCTTGTGGCGGAGCCGGCACGCTACGTCATAGGGGTCGCGCGTTGTGAAGTGCGATGTTACGGCCGCTTCGATGCGCTCGCGATCGTCGGGGTGAATCAGCGCGAGGAAGCTGTCGCGCTGGTTGGGCAGTTCGTCGTCGCGATAGCCAAGGAGCTGCTTGTAGCGCGGCGACATGTAGTAGCGCTCGAGTCGCAGGTTCCAATCCCAGATGCCGTCGGACGAGCCGCGGATGGCGTAGTAGAGGCGCTCTTCGCTTTCCCGTCGGGCCGCTTCGGATTGTTTTTGCGCCTGGATGTCGGTGATCGAGCCGGCGTAGCGGTCGGCTTTGCCTTCCTTGTTCCAGCGTGCCTGTCCGCGTCCGCGAAACCAGCGGTAGTTGCCGTCGCGACAGCGCAGCCGATAGGACTCGTCAAACGGACTCTTGTGTTCGAGGTGGGCGTATTGCGCCGAGAGCACGCGCTCCCGGTCGTCGGGGTGCAAGGCGGTCGAGAAGAAGAAGCCGCGTCGAAATTCGGCTTCGTCGGTGTAACCGAGCAATTTGCGGAAACGGGGTGAAAAGTACACCTCGTTGGCCAGCAGGTCCCAGTCCCAGATGCCGTCCGAGGTGCCTTCAATGACCAGTGACAGGCGGGCATCCTTGCCACGCATGCGTTTGAATTGATAGGCCAGTTGCTCGGCCATCTGATCAAAACTGCGGCCGAGCTCGCCGATTTCGTCCGGGGCATCGTCCTGGATGCGGACCTTGAGCTGTCCTTTGGCGAATCGCTTTCCGGCTTCGCGAAGGCGTTGGAGGCGGCGGATGAGTGGCGTGGTGGCGAGTGCGACGATCAGTCCGGACAGGACGACGGCAATCCCGCCGACGAGCAGCATGCGTTGCCAATAGCTATCGTAGTCGGCCGGCGTCCCGGTGGCGTCGGGGGTGAGCCATTGCCAGCTCGCCAGCGCGATGCCGAGGATCGTCAGGCACTGGACGGTGATGACCAGCCCGATCAAGGCGACGCGCAAGCGGGTCGGTGCAAACCGTCGCGGGTTCATCAGCGCAACACCATCTCGGCGGCGGGTCTCGCCTTCATCTCAAATCCGTCGGGCAGTGGGCTGTTTTCTCCAGGGGCTCACGGCAGTTCATCTTCGCGCAGCATGAAGATCATGTCTTCGGCGTGATCGTCGGACAGCCAGGTCAGCGGAAGATCGGGAAACGCCGCTTCGACCAGATGACGGTTGTGGCCGACCTCAACCATCAGCAGAGCGCCGGGATTCAGGTGCGCGCGCGCCTGTGCGATCAGCGAACGCACCACATCGAGGCCATCGTCGCCGGCGGCCAGCGCCATTTCGGGCTCGTGCAGGTATTCCGCAGGCAGGGCGGCCATCGCTTCGGCGGTGACATAGGGCGGGTTGCTGAGGATCAGGTCGTAGCGCTGTCCGGCCAGCGGGGCGAGCGCGTCGCCCTGGTGCAGATGCACCTGCGCTTCAAGTCCGTAATCCGCGACGTTGTCGGTGGCCACGGCCAGGGCATCGGCGGAGAGGTCAACCGCGTCGACCTCGGCGTTCGGGAAGGTGTGCGCCATCATGATCGCCAGGCAACCGGAGCCGGTACAGACGTCGGCCACGCGGGTGACGGCGTCGGGGTCGTCGATCCACGGTGACAGACCGTCGGCGAGCAGGGCGGCGAAGTAGGAGCGCGGCACGATGACCCGCGGGTCGACCTTGAAGCGGTAGCCGGCCAGCCAGGCTTCGCCGGTCAGGTAGGCGGCCGGCATGCGCGATTCGACGCGACGGTCGATGACCTCGAGCAGCGTTTCACGTTCGTCGAGCGGAATGCAGGCGTCCATGAAGGGCTCGAGCCGGTCGAGCGGCAAGGCCAGGGTGTGCAGCATGAGATAAACCGCTTCGTCCCAGGCGTTGTCGGTGCCGTGGCCGAAAAACAGTTGCGCCCGGTTGAAGCGGGTCACGGCGTAACGCAGCCAGTCGCGCAGGGTGACCAGCTCGACCAGCGGGCCGCTGTGGTCATGGTCTTCGTGGTCGTGATCGTGTTCGTCGTGGCTCATCGGGTCGGCGTCAGTAGCAGGTTTTCAAGGCAGCGGGCATAGACCGCAGAGAGCGGATCGATGGCATCGAGGGCGATGCATTCATCGATCTTGTGAATGGTGGCGTTGACCGGGCCGAACTCGACGACCTGATCGCAGATGCGGGCGATGAAGCGCCCGTCCGAGGTGCCGCCGGTGGTCGAGATTTCAGCCGCAATGCCGCATTCGGTCTGGATGGCGCGGGTGACCGCGTCCACCAGGGTGCCGCGCGGGGTGAGGTAGGTCTGGCCGGAGAGGTTCCAGTCGAGGCTGTATTCGAGGCCGTGCTTGTCGAGGATGTCGTGCACGCGTTGCTTGAGGCCGCCATCGGTGGAGGCCGACGAAAAGCGGAAATTGAAGCGCACTTCCATCGTGCCGGGGATGACGTTGCTCGCCCCGGTGCCGCCGGCGATGTTGGAGATCTGCCAGCTGGTGGGCGGAAAGTATTCGTTGCCAGCGTCCCATTCGGTGGCGGCGAGTTCGGTCAGCGCGGGCACGGCCTGGTGGATCGGGTTGCGGGCCAGATGCGGGTAGGCGATGTGGCCCTGGATGCCCTTGACCACCAGCTTGCCCGACAGGCTGCCACGACGGCCGTTCTTGATCATGTCGCCAAGGCGCTCGACCGAGGTCGGCTCGCCGACGATGCAGTAGTCGATGCGCTCGCCGCGTGCTTCGAAAGCCTGAACGACGGCAACGGTGCCATCGGTCGCGTCGCCTTCTTCGTCTGAGGTGAGCAACAAGGCGATGCGGCCGGGGTGGTCAGGGTGCGCGTCGACGAAGCGTTCGATGGCGGTCACGAAGGCGGCCAGCGAGGCTTTCATGTCGGCGGCACCGCGGCCGTACAGATAGCCGTCGCGTTCGGTCGGGATGAACGGGTCGGACGCCCAGCGCTCGACCGGGCCGGTGGGTACCACATCGGTATGGCCGGCGAAACACAGCACCGGGCCGCTGCTGCCGCGGTGCGCCCACAGGTTGCAGACGCCGTTGCGGTCGATGCGCTCCAGGGTGAAGCCGAGCGGCGCCAGGCGCGAGGCGATGAGGTCGAGGCAGCCGGCGTCTTCCGGCGTGACCGAACGGCGGCCGATCAGCTCGCGGGTCAGCGCGAGGGTGGGGGAGTCAGGTGAGGTCATGAAATCCGGTTTGAGTGACGGCGGGGGTGATCAGCGATCTTCGAGATTCAGGGTGAATTCGCTGAAGGACGCACCGTCCGGTTGAGTGCTTTCGAAATCGATGATGCCGCTGTGCTGGCGTTTTTGCGGGGGCTGGTCGTTCGCGTCGGTGCTGATCTGCGAGTTGTTGATCAGCCAGGACAGATTGGTGGGCGAATCGGCGTGTGCCAGCGCTTCGTCGAGCGTGATGATCTTTTCGCGGTAGAGGCGGAACAGGTCTTGCTCGAAGGTCTGCGAGCCCGGGGCAAGCGTCTGCTCCATGGCTTCCTTGATGCTGCTGATCTCACCCCGCTCGATCAGTTCGGCCACATGGCGGGTGTTCAGCAAGAGTTCGACCGATGGCAGGCGCAGGCCGTCGGGCCGGCGCACCAGCCGCTGGGAAATGATGCATTTGAGTGCCACCGCCAGGTCGAGGTAGAGCAGCGGGCGGTTTTCCAGCGGGAAGAAGTTCACGATGCGGTTCAGCGCGTGATAGGCATTGTTGGCGTGCAGCGTGGCCAGGCAGAGGTGGCCGGTTTGCGCGTAGGCCAGCGCCGCCTGCATGGTGTCCTTGTCGCGGATTTCGCCGATCAGGATGCAGTCGGGCGCTTGGCGCATGGCGTTGCGCAGCGCTTCGTTCCAGTCGTGGGTGTCGATGCCGATTTCACGCTGATTGATGATCGATTTGCGGTGTTTGAAGAGGTATTCGATCGGGTCTTCAATGGTCAGGATGTGACCGGTCCGGTTGCGGTTCCGGTGGTCGATCATCGAGGCCATGGTGGTCGACTTGCCCGAGCCCGTGGCGCCCACGACCAGCACCAGGCCGCGTTTCTCCATGATGATGTCGGCGAGCTTTTCAGGCAGCTTGAGCGAATCGAGCGTGGGGATGTCGCCGCGGATGAAACGCACCACGATGGCCACGCTGTTGCGTTGCCAGAAGAGGTTCACCCGGAAGTTGCCCACATCACGCCGACCGAAGGAGAGGTTCATCTCCTTGTCTTTGTCGAAGCGTACCGCCTGCTCCGGCGCCATGATCTCGTCGGCCATGCGCCGGATCATCGTCGGCTCCATCATCTGCTGATTGATCGGCAGGGTTTCGCCTTCGATCTTGATGTGGATGGGGACGCCGGCGGTGATGAAGATGTCCGAAGCGTTCTTTTCGGCCATCAGGGTGAACAGCTTGTCGAGGATCATCGCATGCACTTCCTGGCGGGTTAGGCAGTCGTTCGGGGCAGGCAGCAGCCCGCCCCGGCGGTGTGAATCAGGCGCCGCGCAGCAACTCGTTGATCGCGGTCTTGGCGCGGGTTTGCGCGTCGACACGCTTGACGATCACGGCGCAGTACAGGCTGTACTTTCCGTCGGCCGAAGGCAGGCTGCCCGGCACCACCACGGCGCCAGAGGGCACACGGCCGTAGGTCACCGAGCCGGTTTCACGGTCGTAAATCTTGGTGCTTTGACCCAGATACACGCCCATCGAGAGCACAGCATTCTCTTCGATAACGACACCCTCGACGACTTCTGAACGGGCGCCGACAAAGACATTGTCCTCAATGATGACGGGGCCGGCCTGCACGGGTTCGAGCACGCCGCCGATGCCTACGCCACCCGACAGGTGCACGTTCTTGCCGATCTGCGCGCAGGAACCGACGGTGGCCCAGGTGTCGACCATGGTGCCTTCGTCCACATACGCACCGATGTTCACATAGGAGGGCATCAGCACCACGTTCTTGCCGATGAAGCTGCCCTTGCGCGCGGTGGCGGGCGGCACCACGCGGAAGCCGCCTTGCTGGAACTGCTCGGGCGTGTAATCACCGAATTTGGTGGGGACCTTGTCGTAGAAGTTGGTCGAGCCGCCCGGCATGATTCCGTTGTCGCGCAAGCGGAAGGAGATCAGCACGGCCTTCTTGACCCATTGATTGACCACCCATTGGCCGTCGACTTTCTGCGCCACGCGCAGGCTGCCGTTGTCGAGGCCGGCGATGACTTCTTCGACCGCTTCGCGGATTTCAGTCGGGGCGCTGGTGGGTGACAGGCTGGCGCGGTTGTCAAAGGCGGTGTCGATGATTTGTTGGAGTTGTTGCATGGGGAGGTGTCCCTTTGTCGATAATTTGAAATGAGTGCTTACTGGCCGGCGCGGCAGAAGGCGACGATGCGTTCGGCCGCCTCCAGGCATTCGTCGGGCGCGGCGACCAGCGCAATGCGCACATAGCCGGCGCCCGGGTTGAGCCCATGCGCTTGGCGGGCCAGGTAGCTGCCCGGCAGAACCGTCACATTATATTCAGCCTGCAGACCACGGGCGAAGTCGGTGTCGGAGCCCGGGGTGCGGGCCCACAGGTAGAAACCGGCATCCGGTTTCTGCACGCCCAGGTACGGCGCAAGCATGGGGGTGATCTGGTCGAATTTTTCGCGGTACAGGCGACGGTTTTCGATCACATGGGCTTCGTCGTTCCAGGCGGCGATGGACGCCGCCTGCACTGACGGGCTCATGGCGCAGCCGTGGTAAGTGCGATAGCGCAGAAACTGCTTGAGTACCGCGGCGTCGCCGGCCACGAAGCCGGAGCGCAGGCCCGGCACGTTGGAGCGCTTCGACAGGCTGGAGAACACCACGACGTTACGGAAGTCGGTGCGGCCAAGCTGCCAGGCGGCCTCCAGCGCACCCAGCGGCGGCGAGGCTTCGTCGAAATAGATCTCCGAATAGCACTCGTCGGCGGCGATGACAAAGCCGTGTTCGTCCGACAGCGCAAACAGTGTGCGCCATTCGTCGAGCGACATCACATGGCCGGTGGGGTTGCCCGGCGAGCACACATACACCAGCTGCACGGTTCGCCAGGTGTCGGCGTCGATGCCGCTGATGTCAAAGCTGAAGTCAGACGACGCAATCGTGTTGATAAACAGCGGCTGCGCGCCAGCGAGCAGTGCCGCGCCTTCGTAGATTTGATAGAACGGGTTCGGACACATCACCCGCGCATTCGGCTGGGTGCGATCAACCACGCATTGGGCGAAGGCAAACAAGGCCTCGCGCGAGCCGGTGACCGGCAGTACCTGGGTCTCTGCCGAGACGGCGCCCAGGCCGTAGCGGCGCATCAGCCAGTCGGCGATGGTCTGGCGCAGTGCAGGGGTGCCGGTGGTCAGCGGGTAGTTGGCCAGGCCATTGAGATTGGCCGCCAGCGCGTCGGTGACGAGTTTGGGCGTGTCGTGGCGCGGCTCGCCGATCGACAGGCGGATGGCGCTGTGCGGCGAGTCGGTGGGCAGTCCTTCGAAGAGCGTGCGCAGTTTTTCAAACGGGTAGGGCTGGAGTCGGTCGAGGTCGGGATTCACGGCGGGCTCGATTGGGCGGCGAAAGCGTTACCAAATGTCATCAAAGGCACGCTTGCCGGGCAGTTGAAGTCGGCGAAGATGCTATCATAGCCCGCTTATCTACCGCGCCGCGCACTTGCGCTCAACCGGCCGCGCATTGTCCGCCAGATCGAACCGCCGTGAGACTGTCCCGCCTCAAACTTGCCGGCTTCAAAACCTTTGTCGATCCGACCACGGTGTTGTCCCCCGGACAGCTCGTCGGCGTGGTCGGCCCCAACGGTTGCGGCAAATCCAACATTATCGACGCCGTGCGCTGGGTGCTCGGCGAGACGCGCGCGTCCGCGCTGCGCGGCGCCTCGATGCAGGACGTGATCTTCAACGGCTCGACCACCCGCAAGGCGGTCTCGCGCGCGAGCGTTGAACTGGTCTTCGACAACGCCGATGGCAAGGCCGCCGGGCAGTGGTCGCAATATGCCGAGATCGCGGTCAGGCGGGTGCTCGATCGCAGCGGCGATTCGTCCTACTACATCAATAACATGCTGGTGCGCCGCAAGGACGTGGTCGATCTGTTCCTCGGCACCGGCCTGGGCCCGCGTGCCTACGCCATCATCGAGCAGGGCATGATCTCGCGCATCATCGAGGCGCGCCCCGAAGAGGTGCGCGGCTTTCTCGAAGAGGCCGCGGGCGTCACCAAATACCGTGAGCGCCGACGCGAGACTGAAGGCCGTCTTTCGGACGCGGGTGAAAACCTGCTGCGCCTCGACGACATCTGCCTCGAACTCGGCGATCGCATCACCCGACTCGAAGGCCAGGCCGAGATCGCCGAGCGCTATCGCCGGATGCATCACGATCATGCCCAGAAGCAACAGCTGCTGTGGCTACTCAAACGCAACGAAGCGCGTGCCGAAAGCGAGCGCGTCGTTCAGGCGCTCGAAGGCGTCAGCCGTCAGATGGAGTCCGACAGCACCCGGCTCGGCGAGCTGACTGCGGCCATCGACACCGCGCGCGGGGTGCATCAAGGCGCAAGCGAGGCGGTGCAGGTCGCGCAGAACGACTTCTTCAACGCGTCGGCCGAAGTCAGTCGGCTCGAAGGCGAGCGTCAGCATCTGGCCGACAATCGTCGCCGACTGGCGGCACGGCTTGAACAGCTCGACGGCGAACACACGCATTGGGCGACGCGCCAGGCGCAATTGATCGAAGAACAGGCCCGATGGCAGGCCTTGCTCGAGGCGGCCGATCTGCGTCTGGCGCAGGCCGAAGCACGCCACGAGGCGGCGGGCGATCGTGTGCCCGAGGCCGAGTCGCATTTTCGGACCGCTGAGGCCACGGCCGCGGCGGCGCGTCGCGAGCTGGCGCAGACCGAACAGCAAGCCCGTGTCGAAGAAACCCGCAGCGCCAGCGCCCGACGCGCGCTCGACGCGCTGCAGGTGCGTCAGGCACGGCTCAGCGCCGAAGAAGGACAGATCGCTGCACCGCCCGAGACCGAGGTGGCGCGCTGCGAGATGCAACTGGCGGCCGCCGAAGAAGCCCTGCATCAACTCATCGAAGAAAACGAAACGCTGCAAGCGGCGATGCCGGCACAACAGGCGGCGCTTAAGCGCGCAGCCGATGAAGAGCGCGAGATTCAGCGCCGCCTCACCACCGCACAAGCGCGTCACGAAGCGCTGGTTCAACTCCAGCGCAAGGTAAAGCAGCAGGGCGCGCTGGGTGACTGGCTGCGCCGCCGTGGCCTCGAAGGCGCGACCGCGCTGTGGCAACAGCTGGAAGTGGCCGCGGGCTGGGAGAGCGCCGTCGAGGCGGTGTTGCGAGAGCGCCTGGCTGCGCTGCCGGAGTCGGCCCTGGCCGATCTGTCCGCCTGGCGTGCCGAACCGCCACCCACCACGCTGGCGGTCATGCGCGCATCGACCACGCCGCACGACGATGCGGCGCCCTTGGCCGGGGCAACCCCGCTGATCGCGCATTTGCGCTGCGATGCGTCACTGCACGGCACCCTCGCGCACTGGCTGGCGGGCGTGTATGCCGTGGATGATCTGGCCGGATGGGCGGATCGACGCGACACGCTGGCGCCCGGGCAGGTGCTGGTCGCGCCCGACGGCCAATGCCTGACGCGGGACTGCTTCATCCACTACGTGGCCGATGCGCGCACGCATGGCGTGATCGAGCGCGAACGTGAAATTCACGAACTCGATGCCTTGCTCGATACCCTGGCGACCGGTCACGAGACTGCGCAAGCGGCCGTGACCGAGGCCGATCGTCTCTTTGCGCTGACGCAGGCACGTGCGACCGACTTGCGTCGTCAGCAGCAGGATCGCCAAGGCGCGGTGCATCAAGCCCAGGTGGCACTGCTCAAGCAGACCCAGGCGCGCCAGCGGGCCGAAGAGCAGCAGGCGCGTATTGCTGGCGATCTGTCTGAAATCCAGCGTGCGCTGGCGGTCGAGCAGGAGCACCTGAGCGTTGCCGGCAGCGAGTTGTCACGTTGCGAGGCGCTGGTCGAGGTGCTGCGTGAGCGCCTCGAACATGCCAACACGGTGCGCGCTGACCGCGAAGCGGCCTATCGCGAAGCGCAGAACCAGCTGCAGAGTCTGGCGCGTGACATGAGCGAAGCCGGGTTTTCGCAGCGCGAGTGCGGCGGCAAGCTCGACGACATCGCGCGCAACCTTGCGCTGGCAGCCGAGCAATTGGCGCGCATCGCTCAAGAACGTGCGGCCCGTGCGGCCGAGCATGACGCGACCGATCCACTGGCCGGCGAAGCGGCATTGCAGGCCGCGCTCGAACAGCGCGCCTCGCGCGAAACGGCACTGAGCGCGCGGCGCGATCAACTCGCTGAGGCCGCCGCCCAACTCAAGGCATTGGAAGAAGATCGTCTGCGCGTCGAGCAGGCGGCCGCACCGCTACGCGATCAGGTCGCCGAGTTGCGCCTGGCGCGTCAGGCCGCCGAATTGGCACAAGCTCAGCATCAGAGTCGCCTGGATGAAGTCGAGGCCGATGAGGCGCTGCTGACGCCGCTGCTGGCCGATGTGCGCGAAACCGCCTTGCAACGAGACGTCGCCAGTCTGGCGCGTCAGATTGATGCGCTCGGCGCGGTCAACCTCGCCGCGCTCGACGAGCTGAAAACGGCCAGCGAGCGCAAGGGCTATCTGGATGCACAGCACGCCGACCTGACCGAAGCGATCGCCACACTCGAAGACGCGATTCGCCGTATTGATCGCGAAACCCGCGAGCAGCTTCAGGTCACGTACGATACGGTCAGTGCCCAGTTTTCGACGCTGTTTCCGCAGCTGTTCGGAGGCGGTCAGGCGCGGCTGGTGCTCACAGGGGACGAGATTCTCGACGCGGGCATCCAGATCGTGGCCCAGCCACCGGGCAAAAAGAACGCATCAATCCACCTTCTGTCGGGTGGAGAAAAGGCCTTGACCGCGATTGCGCTGGTGTTTTCGCTGTTCCAGCTCAATCCGGCACCGTTTTGCATGCTTGACGAGGTGGACGCGCCATTGGACGATACCAACACTGGACGCTTCTGCGAGATGGTCAAGCGAATGGCATCACAGACCCAGTTCCTGTTCATCAGTCACAACAAGATCACGATGGAGATCGCCCAGCAGCTGGTGGGGGTGACGATGCAGGAGCAGGGCGTATCGCGTATTGTCGAAGTCGACATGGAAGAAGCATTGCGGATGGCGGATGCCGCCCCCGCGTGAGCAAAGAGCAAGGAAAACATGGCAATCAGTGAGTTGCAACTGGGTTTGATCGGAGCCGGCGTGGCCGCCGTGGTCGGCGTTCTCGCCTATAACAAATGGCAGGAGCGCAAGGCGCAAAAACATCACGAAAAGGCGTTCCGCTCGGAACACCGGGATGTGCTGTTTGAGCCCAGCCTGTCGATCGATCGATCCGACGAGACCGCCGACGCGGTGCCCGACGATGAACTGCCGCGGGAGCCCATCAGCGCACCGGTGGCACAGTCGCGGCCGACGCCATCGGCAGAAGCCGGGCGAAAAGCCCCCGAGGTGCCGGCCGATGTGGACGAACGCGTCGATTGCGTGCTGCGCATCGAGTCGATCGAGCCGCTGGTCGCCAGCCGCGTCTGGCAGGCGCAGCAGGTGGAGCTCGATGGCTTGTCGAAGCCGGTGGGCTGGTTTGCCTTTGATGAAAACAGCAATAAGTGGATCAGCCTCGATCGCAGCAGCGCCGAGGCGCATCACTGGTTCTGCTCCGCCATGCAGATGGTCGATCGGCGCGGCCCGATCAATGACTCGGACTTCACCCGTTTTGTGGACGGCGTCCAGCGTCTCGCGGATCAGTTCATGGCCATCCCGGCCTCGCCCCTGGCGCGTGCCGAGGCGCTCGGTCGTGCCGAAGAGCTGGACCGTTTCTGTGCCAGCGTCGATGTGCAGATCGGTATCAATCTGGTGAGCCGCGGCGCGGCCTTTGCCGGCACCAAGCTGCGCGGTCTGGTGGAAGCGCAAGGCATGGTGCTGCGCGGCGACGGCTTGTTCCATTCCGAAGACGACGAGGGCAACAGCCTGTTTGTGCTCGGCAACCTCGAACCCAAGCTGCTCACCGCCGACGGCATGCGCGAGCTGCAAACCCATGGTCTGACGCTGATTGTCGATGTGCCGCGTGTGGCCCATGGCGCGCAGGTGTTCGACCGTATGATGCTGGTCGCCCGTCAGCTCGCCGATGCGCTGGATGCCGACCTGGTTGACGACAATCGCAGTCCGTTTGGGCCCGATGCGGCCAAAGTCATCCGTGGTCAGATTCAGCACTTCCAGGCGCAGATGAACGAGTACGGCCTGCCCGCCGGTAGCGCGCTGGCCATGCGCCTGTTCGCTGCCTGAGCCCCATGGCTGTCCCCGAGTCAGCGGCGCAGCGCGCCGAAACGCTGCGCGTGGAGTTGTCACGCCATAGCCACGCCTATTACGTGCTCGATGCGCCCACCGTGCCGGACGCCGAGTACGACCGCCTGTTTGAAGAACTCCAGGCCTTGGAGCATGACTACCCCGAGCTTCGCACCGCCGATTCGCCGACCCAGCGGGTGGGTGGCGCGCCCTTGCCCGAGTTGGTGGCGGTCGCCCATGCGGTGCCGATGCTGTCGATCAACACCGAGACCGACAAGAGCGCCCAGGGCGCCTTATCTTTCGATGCCCGCGTGCGGCGCGGTCTTGGGTTGGACGAGAGCGACCCCGCGGTGCGTTATTCAGCCGAGCTGAAATTCGACGGGCTGGCGATCAACCTGCGCTACGAGCACGGCGTTCTGGTTCGGGCCGCCACGCGCGGCGACGGCCAGACGGGCGAGGATGTCACGCATACGGTGCGCACGATCGGCCAGATTCCCCTGCGTTTGCACGGCGACGCGCCGGCCGTGCTGGAGGTGCGCGGTGAGATCTACATGCGCCGCGACGATTTCGAGCGCCTGAACGCGACGCAGCGCGAGCGGGGCGAGAAAACCTTCGTCAATCCGCGCAACACCGCCGCCGGCGCAGTGCGCCAGCTTGACCCGGCGGTCAGCGCGCGGCGGCCGCTATCGTTTTTTGCCTACGGTCTGGGCGAAACCCAAGCCTGGACTGAACCCGCAACGCAAAGCGGCCTGCTCGATGCGCTGGCGGATTTTGGCTTTCCGGTGTGCAGCCACCGCTGTGTGTCTGACGGGCCAGAGGGGCTGATCGCGTTTCACGCCAGAATCGAAGCGATGCGCGATGCCTTGCCCTACGACATCGACGGCGTGGTCTACAAAGTGGATGACCGCAGCCTGCAGCGTGAGCTCGGTTTCGTCAGTCGCGAGCCGCGCTGGGCGGTGGCACACAAGTATCCCGCGCAGGAAGAAATGACGCGTCTGCTGGGCATTGAAATCCAGGTCGGTCGTACCGGCGCGCTGACTCCAGTGGCGCGGCTGGCCCCGGTCTTTGTCGGTGGGGTCACGGTCACCAACGCGACCTTGCACAATGAAGACGAGATCCGCCGCAAGGATGTGCGCATTGGCGATCAGGTGATCGTGCGTCGTGCCGGCGATGTGATCCCGGAAGTTGTCGGGCCTGTCGTGGCGCACCGTGATGGTTCCGAACGTGAATTCGAGATGCCGACGGTGTGCCCGGTGTGTGGCTCGCACGCGGTGCGCGGTGAAGACGAGGCGGTCGCACGTTGTTCCGGCGGGCTGTTCTGTGCAGCACAACGGACGCAGGCGATCATCCACTTTGCGAGTCGTAAAGCCCTGGATATCGAAGGCCTGGGCGACAAGCTGATCGAACAGCTGGTGGAGCAGGGGCTGGTCAAGACCCCGGCCGATCTGTTTTCGCTCACCGTCGACACGCTGGCCGGCCTGGCGCGCATGGCGCAGAAGTCCGCCGCCAATGTGGTGGCCGCGATCGACGCGAGCCGCGAGACGACGCTGCAGCGCTTTATCTACGCGTTGGGCATTCGGAACGTGGGCGAGTCGACCGCGCGTGATCTGGCGCGCCATTTTGGCGGGCTCGACGCGCTGCTCGCGGCCGATGCAGCAGCGCTCGAAGCGGTACCGGATGTCGGGCCGATCGTGGCAAAGTGCATCGTGGAATTTATAACTGAACCGCATAATTGCGAAGTGATCGCCCAACTGCGTGCCGCGGGCATTCACTGGCAGGAACATGCGCCGGCCTTGACCACCAACGGGCCGCTGGCCGGTAAAACGCTCGTCATCACTGGTACCTTACCCTCCTTGTCACGCGATGAAGCACGCGCCTTGATCGAAGCCGCTGGCGGCAAGGTGGCGGGCTCGGTCTCGAAGAAAACTGATTATCTCGTCGCTGGCGAAGCGGCTGGCAGCAAGCTGACCAAGGCCGAGTCGCTGGGCGTGACCGTGCTTGACGAAGCGGCCCTGCATGCCTTGCTGGGCGGCGACGAAACGAATTTGCTTACGGAGTCATCAACATGAAGATTGTTACCAAGGCCGTGTTTCCGGTCGCCGGCATGGGCACCCGCTTTTTGCCGGCGACCAAGGCCAGCCCCAAGGAAATGCTGCCGATCGTCGACAAGCCCTTGATTCAGTACGCGGTGGAGGAGGCTGTTGCCGCCGGCGTGACGGATCTGATCTTCATCACCGGCCGGACCAAGCGGGCCATTGAGGATCACTTCGACAAGGCCTACGAACTGGAAACCGAGCTCGAAGCCCGTGGCAAAAAGGACATGCTCGAACTGGTGCGCAACACCGTGCCGTCGCATGTCAATTGCATCTACATCCGCCAGCCCGAAGCCCTGGGTCTGGGCCATGCCGTGCTGTGCGCGGCGCCGGTGATTGGCGACGAGCCCTTCGCCGTGATTCTGGCCGACGACTTGCTCGACAACCCCGGCGGCGACCCGGTGCTCAAGCAGATGGCCTCGGTGTACAACTATCACCGCTGCTCGGTGCTCGGCACCATGAATGTGCCGCGTGAAGCCACTCGCCAGTACGGCATTGTCAGCACCGAGCGCCAGGACGGCCCGGTGCAGCGCATGACCGGCATCATTGAAAAGCCCAACCCCGCCGATGCACCGACGACGCAGGCGGTAGTCGGGCGCTACATTTTGACTCCCCGCATCTTTGATCACCTGCGCAACGTCACGCCGGGTGCGGGCGGTGAGTTGCAGCTCACCGATGCAATCGCTTCGCTACTCAAGGAAGAGGCGGTGCTGGCGCATCAGTACGACGGCGTGCGCTATGACTGCGGCTCCAAGCTGGGCTATCTGAAGGCGACCGTGGAGTTCGGTCTTCGGCATGCCGAAGTCGGCGCCGGGTTTGCGGAATTCCTTGCGACGCGGGGCGAGCCGGCTCTGGAAGACGCGAAGTAAAAGGGTTCAGCCCAAAGACAAACGGCGCCCGCGGGCGCCGTTTGTCTTTGTTGCGTTAGGCTTAGTCGCCCGACTTGCCGGCACGCTTGCGCTCGTGTTCCTTGAGGTAGCGCTTGCGCAGACGAATCGATTTCGGCGTGATCTCGACCAGTTCGTCATCGGAGATGAATTCGATCGCCGACTCCAGGGTCAGCTTGATCGGCGGCACCAGGCGCACGGCCTCGTCGGTACCCGAGGCGCGCACGTTGGTCAGCTGCTTGCCCTTGATCGGGTTGACCACGAGGTCGTTGTCGCGGGTGTGGATGCCGATGACCATGCCTTCGTACAGCGCGTCGCCCGGGCTGACGAACATCCGGCCGCGGTCTTGCAGGTTCCACAAGGCGTAGGCGACGGCGGCGCCGTCGTTCTGCGAGATCAGCACGCCGTTGCGGCGTTCGGCCATGGCGCCAGCGATCGGGCCGTAGTCGTCGAACACGTGGCTGGCCAGGCCGGTACCGCGGGTCATGGTCAGGAATTCGCCCTGGAAGCCGATCAGGCCGCGGGCGGGAATGCGGTACTCAAGGCGCACACGGCCTTTGCCGTCCGGCTGCATGTCCTGCAACTCGCCGCGACGACGACCGAGTTCTTCCATGACGCCGCCCTGGTGATCTTCTTCCACGTCGACAGTCAGCATTTCGTACGGCTCGCACTTCTGGCCGTCGATCTCACGGAACACCACGCGCGGACGGCCAACGGCCATCTCGTAGCCTTCGCGACGCATGTTCTCGAGCAGGATGGTCAGGTGCAGTTCGCCACGGCCGGACACTTCGAACACTTCGGAGTCTTCGGTGAAATTCACGCGCAGGGCGACGTTCTTGAGGAGTTCTTTTTCCAGGCGCTCGCGGATCTGGCGGCTGGTCACGAACTTGCCTTCGCGGCCGGCCAGCGGTGAGGTGTTGACCAGGAAGTTCATGGTCAGCGTCGGCTCATCGACAGCGATCGGGGGCATCGGGGCAAGCGCTTCGGGCGCACACAGCGTGACGCCGATGTTCACCTGTTCGATACCCGACACCAGAATGATGTCGCCGGCTTCGGCGGATTCGGCGGAGCTGCGGTCGAGGCCCTTGAAGGTCAGCACCTGGCCAACCTTGGCTTTGCCACGGTTCTCGTCGCCGTACATGACGATCACTTCCTGGTTCGGCATGATGCGGCCACGGCGCACACGGCCGATGCCGAGCTGGCCGATGTAGGTGGAGTAATCGAGCGAACAGATCTGGATCTGCAGCGGCGCATCGGGATCCACGTCCGGTTGATCCACATGCTCGAGAATCGCTTCGAACAGCGGCTTCATGTCGGTGCCGGGCTTGTCGGCGTCCAGCATGGCGTAGCCGTTGAGGGCGGACGCGAAAACCACCGGGAAGTCGAGCTGCTCTTCGGTTGCGCCGAGCTTGTCGAACAGGTCGAAGGTGTGGTTGATCACCCAGTCCGGACGCGAACCCGGGCGGTCGATCTTGTTGACCACCACGATCGGCTTGAGGCCCATGGCCAGCGCCTTGCGGGTCACGAAGCGGGTCTGCGGCATCGGGCCTTCGACCGCATCGACCAGCAGCAGCACGCCGTCGACCATCGACAGCACGCGCTCGACTTCGCCGCCGAAGTCGGCGTGTCCCGGGGTGTCAACGATGTTGATGTGGGTGTCGCCGTACTGAATGGCGCAGTTCTTCGACAGAATCGTGATGCCGCGCTCTTTCTCGAGATCGTTGCTGTCCATCACCCGCTCGGACAGGGCCTGGTGGGCTGCGAACGTGCCGGATTGGCGCAGAAGTTGGTCGACCAGGGTGGTTTTGCCGTGGTCAACGTGGGCGATGATGGCAATGTTACGAATGGAGCGGGACATGAAAAGCGCCGGAAGTGTTTGAAAAGGGGCGGATTCTACCATGGCCTGTCGCGTCGCAGCATGCTTCCGTCAGAAGGTGTGCACGAGTTGTTCAGTGGCTGCGTGGTAAAATCGGCGCCCATTTTCATGTGCTGCAGGAGTTCCCTGGATGCTGGCCATCATTGGCGGAAGCGGTTTGACGCAATTGGCGTCTCTTGAAATTACCCGTCGCGAAGTGGTGCGTACGCCCTATGGTGAGCCCTCGGGTGCGCTGACGTTTGGTCGGGTGTGTGATCAGGCGGTGGTGTTTCTGGCGCGTCACGGCTACGGCCACACGATTCCGCCGCATCTGGTGAACTATCGCGCCAATCTCTGGGCCTTGAAGCATGTTGGCGCGCTGGGGGTGATCTCGGTCGCCTCGGTTGGCGGCATTCGCGAAGACTTCGGGCCAGGCGTGCTGGTCGTGCCGGACCAGATCATTGATTACACCTGGGGCCGCAAGAGTACCTATTTCGATGCGCTGGACCAGCCGGTTCATCACGTCGATTTCACGCATCCGTATGATCAGGTGCTGCGTCAGCGCTTGCTGCGTGCCGCGGCGGCAGCGGGGCAGGCGGTGCACGATGGGGGCGTCTATGCCACCACACAGGGCCCACGTCTGGAGACGGCGGCCGAGATCAATCGTTTCGAGCGCGATGGCGCCGATCTGGTCGGCATGACGGGCATGCCCGAGGCCGTGCTGGCGCGGGAACTGGAATTGCCTTATGCCGCGATCAACGTGGTGGCGAACTTTGCTGCGGGTCGCGCATCGAGCGAGCAGGGCATCAGCTTCGACAGTATCGAGGTGGTGTTGCACGAGGCGATGCTGCGAGTGCGTTGCATCCTCGACAGCTTGTGCGTCGAGGATGCCTGATTGGCGACCGGTTGAGGGCTAGATCCTCAGCTTGTCTGCCAGGTCGCGCTCGACTTTCAAGGCGTGGGCGTCATTCGACAGCCCGCGCCCGGTGACCAAAAAGGTGTCTTCAACCCGTTCGCCCAGTGTGGAGATCTTGGCCGCCAGCACCGAGACTTCGTGGAAGGCGAGGGTTTCCGCGATGTCGAACAGCAATCCCGGCCGGTCGGCCGCGGTCAGCGTCAGGATGTAATGCTTGGCGCTGTCGTCGGGGCGCAGCTTGACGGCTGGCGCCACCGGGAAATGCCGCACCTTGCGTGAGAGCCGGGTGTCGGTGGGGCGATCGATCGGCGCGTCGGTGGTGAGACGCGTGATCAGCTCGTGTTCGATCAGTGCAATATGCTCGCGGTAGTGCGAATTGCCGCCGGGGTTTTGCAGCACAAAGCTGTCGAGCGCGAAGTTGTGCCGCGTGGTGTGCACCTTGGCATCAAGAATGGTGTAGCTGAGCTTGCCGAAGAAACCACACAGGCGTTTGAACAGATCGCGCTGGTCATGGGTATAAATCATGACCTGCAGACTTTCGCCGCCTTCGCTCAGGCGCGCCTTGACCACCGGTGCCGGGCTGTCCGGGCGGTGGTAGAGATGGCGCGTATGCCAGGCGATTTCATCGGCTGAGTGGCGCATGAAATACACCGAATCCAGCTTGGCCCAGAGCGCGTCTTCCGTACCGGGGCGCAGGCCGAAGTAACGCAGAATGCGCGCGGCGTCTTGCTGGCGCTCGTCCAGACCCAGTGCTTCGACGGCCGAGGCGCCACGCAACAGGCGTTGGGTGGCATGGAAGAGGTCTTCGAGCAGTCGCGCCTTCCAGCCATTCCAGACCTTCGGGCTGGTGCCACGAATGTCTGCGTGGGTGAGCAGATAGAGCGCAACGAGCCGCTCTTCGGTGCCGACGCGCTCGGCAAAGCGTTCGACCACATCCGGGTCGGTGATGTCTTCCTTTTGCGCCACATGCGACATCACAAGATGGTTTTCGACCAGCCACTCCACGAGTGTCGTATCCGCTGGCGCCAGGCTGTGTTGCTCGCAAAAGTTGCGGGCATCGACCATGCCGAGTTTGGAGTGGTCGCCGCCACGCCCTTTGGCGATATCGTGGAACAGCGAAGCAACATAGAGCAGCCAGTGGTCCGGGTAGCTCAGCATCAGCCGGGTCATGAGCGGGTATTCATGCGCATGCTCGCCCATCGTGAAGCGGCGCAGATTGCGCAACACCATCATGGTGTGCTGATCGACGGTATACACATGAAACAGGTCGTGCTGCATCTGGCAGGAAATCTTGCGCCAGGGCGGCAGGTAGTTGCTCAGGATGCCGTACTGATTCATTCGCCGGAAAGTGTGCACGATGCCGCGCCGGGCCTTGAGCAGCGAAATGAAGCGGGCACGGTTGTCGGGGTCGGCACGGAAGCGGGCGTTGATGCGCCGCCGGTTGATCCAGAGCGCGCGCAGGGTACGCGCGGTCATGCCGGTGAGTTCCGAGCGTTGTTGCAGCAGCGCGAACGCGTCGAACATGGCGCCCGGCGTGTGTTCAAAGAGGTCGTCTTGCCGGATGTCGAGCAGGTCGCGCACGCTCTGAAACTGCTCGTCGATGAAAATTGGTGCGGCCCGGTCGTGCTCAAAGAACTCGTCTCGATAGTTCAGCGAGAGCAGGGTGTTGAGTTGCGTGACCTTCTTGGCCGACAGGTAGTAGCGCTGCATCAGCACTTCGGCAGCGCGCTTGCCTGCGGTGGGCTTGATGTCAAAGGCCTTGGCGAGGTTCTCTTGATGATCAAACAGCAGCCGGTCTTCGGCCCGGCCGGCGAGCAGGTGCAGACGGATGCGCACATGCTGCAAAAAACGCTCGGCCGAGCGCAGATCATTGGCTTCGTCGGCCGTGATCAGCCGCCGACGGGCCAGATCTCGCCAGCTTTTACCCAGCCCCGCCGCTCGCGCCACCCAGCCGAGCACCTGCAGGTCGCGCAGGCCACCGGGGCTTTCCTTGCAATTGGGCTCGAGCGCATAGGGACTGTCCTGGTAGCGTGCGTAGCGTTGCTCTTGCTCACGTTGCTTGGCGGCAAAAAACGTGGCGGCGTCGAGCTCGGAAAACAGTTGCTTGTCTAGTTGTTCGAAGCGAGCGCGCGGGCCGGCCAAGAGTCTTTTTTCAAGCAGATTGGTCTGAATGGTGACGTCATTGCGCGCGGCTTCAACGCACTCTTCAACGGTGCGAACGCTGTGACCGATATGCAGGCCGATGTCCCAAAGCGCACCGACAAAGCCGGTGAGCCGGGATTCGCTTTCGGTCGAGACGGTGTCCGGCAGCAGGATGAGCAGGTCGATATCAGAGTAGGGGTGCAGTTCGCCCCGCCCGTAGCCGCCGGTCGCGATCAGCGCGATGTCGGCGGGCAGGCCGAAGCTTCGCCAGAGCGATTTGATCGCCCCGTCGACCAGGCTCGTGCGGCCCTTCAGGTAGGAGCCGGTCAGCGGGCGCTCAAGGTAATTGTCCGCGAGCTTTTTTTCGCCGTCACGGATGGTGTCGCGAACCGCGTTGATCGCGGCGCGCGTCGGAGCGACGACGGGGCGTGCGCTCATGGCAGCAGCGAATCGACCAGAGCGGGGCGGGCGGGCGTGCCGTCGGATACGGTCAGCACCTCGACGCCGGTTTCGGTCACCAGAATGGTGTGCTCCCACTGCGCCGACAGGCTGCGGTCTTTGGTGACGATGGTCCAGCCGTCGGGCAACTCAGAGATCGCGGCCTTGCCGGCGTTGATCATCGGCTCGATGGTGAAGGTCATGCCGGCCTTCAGTTCCATGCCGGTGCCAGGGCGCCCGTAGTGCAGCACCTGCGGATCTTCGTGAAATTTCTTGCCAATGCCGTGGCCGCAGAATTCGCGCACCACCGAAAAGCCGTTTTCTTCAGCATATTTCTGAATCGCAGCGCCAATGTCACCCAAACGCGCACCCGGTTTGACCATCGCAATGCCCAGCCACATGCACTCGTAGGTGACCTGACAAAGCCGTTTGGCCAGGATGGAAACGCCGGCGCCGACCTCGAACATCCGACTGGTGTCGCCGTGGTAGCCGTTCTTGATGACGGTGATGTCGATATTGACGATGTCGCCTTTTTTTAAGGCCTTGTCACCCGGCACGCCATGGCACACCTGATGGTTGATCGAGGTGCAGATCGACTTGGGATAGGGGGTGTAGCCCGATGGCGCGTAATTCAGCGGTGCCGGAATGGCCTGCTGCACGTCGACAATGTAGTCGTGGCACAGCTTGTCGAGTTCGTCCGTGGTCACGCCGGGTTTGACGTGGGGGGTGATGAAGTCGAGCACCTCTGCGGCCAATCGGCCGGCGACGCGCATGTGCTGGATGTCTTCTGAATTCTTGATGTCGATGGTCATGCTTATATGGCCGTGCTGGGGTCAGTAAAGGCGAAAGGCTATCGCATGGCGGGGCCGCCAGCAATCTTGCGCCAAAAACAGCATGTGGATGCGCTTGAGCGCTGTCATGTTGCACTGCTATACTAGCGAGCTTGCTTGATCGTGGTGATCTTGCAAGACAAATCCACACGCCCGGTTTTACACCGGAAAGGGTCTGTCCGCATGGCGGGCAGTAGCGACCGAGAGGTTGCGTCCGGGCGGAGGTTTAACCCTTTAGGAGCAGCACAATGTCTAACGTTACGATGCGCCAGATGCTTGAAGCAGGCGTTCACTTCGGTCACCAGACCCGTTTCTGGAACCCCCGCATGGCCCCGTACATCTTCGGCCATCGCAACAAGATTCACATCGTCAACCTCGAAAAGACGATGGTCAAGTACCGCGAAGCGATGGACTTCATTCGCAAGCTGTCGGCCAACAAGGGCACCGTTCTGTTTGTCAGCACCAAGCGTCAGGCGCGCGAGATTATCGCCGAAGAAGCTCAGCGTGCCGGTATGCCTTATGTTGATGAGCGCTGGCTCGGCGGCATGCTGACCAACTTCAAGACCGTGCGTCAGTCGATCAAGCGCCTGAAGGACATGGAAGCAATGGTGGAAGATGGTTCCATCGAGCGTCTGTCCAAGAAAGAAGCGCTGATGACCACCCGCGAAATCGAGAAGCTGCGCAAGAGTATCGGCGGCATCAAGGATATGGGCGGTCTGCCGGACGCTATCTTCGTTGTCGACGTTGGCTATCACAAGATTGCCATCACCGAGACCCGCAAGCTGGGTATTCCAATCGTGGCTGTGGTTGATACCAACCACTCGCCCGAAGGTGTCGATTTCGTGATCCCGGGTAACGATGACTCCAGCCGTGCCATTCGTCTGTTCGCCCGCGGCGCTGCTGATGCAGTGATCGAAGGCCGCAGCCAGGCAATGCAGGAAATCGTGGCCGCTGGTGGTGACGAATTTGTCGAAGTGGAAGTGGAAGACGGCGCTGCCGACGAAGCCCAAGGCTGAGTCTCGCACCCCCACTGATCAACTAAAGAATTCAGGAGTAAGCATGGCGGCAATTACCGCAGGCATGGTGAAAGAGCTTCGCGAGAAGACTGACGCGCCGATGATGGAGTGCAAGAAGGCACTGACCGAAGCCGAGGGCGACCTGGCCAAGGCAGAAGAAATCCTGCGCATTAAGTTGGGCAACAAGGCCAGCAAGGCAGCCAGCCGCGTCACCGCGGAAGGCATCGTGGCGACCTGGATTTCGGAAGACGGAAAGCTGGCAGCCATGGTTGAGCTGAACTGCGAAACCGACTTCGTTGCCAAAAACGACGACTTTCTCGCGCTGGGCGCCAGCCTGGCCGAGATGGTGGCCAAGCAGAACCCGGCCGATGTGGCTGCATTGTCGGCACTGGAAATCGGTGGCCAGACGGTGGAAGCCGTTCGTGCCGCGCTGGTGGGCAAGGTCGGCGAAAACATGTCGATCCGTCGTTTCGCCCGCATTCAGACCGAAGGCGCCGTGTCCAGCTACATTCACGGTGGCTCGAAGATTGGCGTGCTGATCGACGTAATCGGCGGTGACGAAGAGCTGGGTCGCGATCTGGCGATGCACATTGCCGCAGGCAAGCCGAAGGCGCTGTCGAGCGACCAGGTGTCTGCCGAGCTGATCGAAACCGAGCGTCGCATCGCAACCGAAAAGGCGGCCGAGTCGGGCAAGCCGGCCGACATCGTCGCCAAGATGGTTGAAGGCACGGTGCAGAAGTTCCTCAAGGAAGTGACGCTGCTCGGTCAGCCGTTCGTCAAGAACGACAAGCTGACCGTCGAGGCGCTGCTGAAGTCGAAGAACGCATCGGTTGGCAGCTTTGTGCTGTTCATCGTCGGTGAAGGCATCGAGAAAAAGGTCGATGACTTCGCTGCCGAAGTGGCAGCTCAGGCTGCTGCGGCCGCTGCCAAGAAGTAATCGCTGGAGAACTGCTGCATGACAACCCCCGCGTATCAGCGCATCCTGCTGAAACTTTCTGGCGAAGCCCTGATGGGTGATGATGCCTATGGCATCAACCCCGATGTGGTCTCCCGGATTGTCGGCGAAGTGGCTGAAGTTGCCCGAATGGGTGTGCAGGTGGGGGTGGTCATCGGCGGAGGCAATATCTTCCGTGGCATGGCGGGCGCAGCATCAGGCATGGATCGGGCAACCGCCGATTACATGGGGATGCTGGCAACGGTCATGAATGCCATGGCGCTGGCTGATGCCATGCGCGCCGCCGGTGTGGTGGCGCGCGTGCAGTCAGCATTGAATATCGAGCAGGTCGTCGAGCCCTATATCCGTGGCAAGGCGATCCGCTACCTCGAAAATGGCCGTGTGGTCATTTTTGGCGCCGGTACCGGCAACCCGTTTTTCACGACAGATACCGCAGCGGCACTGCGCGGCGCCGAAATCGGTGCGCAGATCGTGCTCAAGGCCACCAAGGTGGACGGTATTTATACTGCCGATCCGAAACGTGATCCGAATGCCGAGCGCTTTAGCCGGATCAGCTTCGACGAAGCCATCAGCCGCAATCTGCAGGTGATGGACGCCACGGCTTTTGCGCTTTGCCGCGATCAAAAGCTGCCGCTCAATGTGTTCAGTATCTTCAAGCCCGGTGCGCTCAAACGCGTCGTGATGGGCGAAGATGAAGGCACCCTGGTTTACTGCTGAGGACTTCGACATGATCTCTGAATTGAAATCCACTGCTGAAAAGAAAATGAAGAAGTCGGTGGAAGCGCTGAACAACGATCTCGGAAAAATCCGTACGGGTCGCGCGCACACCGGTTTGCTCGACCACATCATGGTCGATTACTACGGCAGCATGGTGCCGGTGAATCAGGTCGCCAACGTGACCTTGGTCGACGCCCGCACCATCGGTGTTCAGCCATGGGAAAAGAACATGGTGGGCAAGGTCGAGAAGGCCATTCGCGATTCCGATCTGGGTTTGAACCCCGCATCGGTCGGCGAATTGATTCGCGTGCCGATGCCGATGCTCACCGAAGAGCGTCGTCGTGATCTGATCAAGGTGGTCAAGCAGGAAGGCGAGGCCGCCAAGGTGGCGATCCGCAACCTTCGTCGCGATGCCAACAGTTCGATGAAAGACGCGCTGAAGGACAAGCTGATTTCGGAAGATGAAGACCGTCGGGGTCAAGACGAAATTCAGAAGCTGACCGACAAGTACATTGCCGAGGTTGACGCACTCCTGGTGCAAAAAGAACAGGACATGATGCAGGTTTGAGCCTGGCCTTAGCGCCGCTCGAGCCTGGATCACCCGTTCCGGATGGCAACATCCAAATTCGCGAGTTCAACGCGCTCCATTCCTGAGCGCGATGACGGCCCGCGCCATGTCGCCATCATCATGGATGGCAACGGCCGCTGGGCCCGCAAACGCTTTCTGCCGCGCGTGGCGGGTCATGTGCGCGGTGTTGAAACCGTGCGCGCCACCATCCGCAGCTGCATCGAACGAAATATTACCCACCTGACCCTGTTTGCCTTCAGTTCCGAGAACTGGCGGCGGCCTGCGGATGAGGTGTCGTTTCTCATGCAGCTGTTCATGCGCTCGCTCAAGAAAGAGATCGAGCGCATCCACGAGAACGAAATCCGTTTTCGGGTGATCGGTGATCTCAGTCGCTTTGATGACGAATTGGTCGCGATGATTCGCGACGCCGAAGCGCTGACGGCGGGCAATACCCGTTTGAACCTCACCATTGCCGCCAACTACGGCGGGCGTTGGGACATTCTTCAAGGCGTTCGCCGACTGGTTGCTGACGCGGGGCCAAACGCCGACATCACCGAAGAGGCGCTTGAGCCGTATCTGTCGATGGCTTTCGCGCCGGAGCCCGATCTGTTTATTCGCACCGGCGGCGAAAAGCGCATCAGCAATTTCCTGCTGTGGCAGCTTGCCTACACCGAACTCTACTTTACCGATGCCTTGTGGCCCGATTTCGGCGACGAGGCGTTGGATGCCGCTCTCGCGTCCTACCGTCAGCGTGAGCGTCGTTTCGGTAGAACCAGCGAGCAACTCGACGAGACGGCTCAGAAGGGCGCAGAGGGCGGCTCACGTGCTTAAGGCGCGCATTCTGACCGCCATTGTCATGCTGGCGGTGCTGTCTGTCGCTTTGACCTCGTTCTCCACGCAAGCCTGGATCGTTTTTGTGGCCGTGATTGCCGCCTTGGCCGGCTGGGAATGGGGTGGTTTGGCCGGTTGGTCGTCAACGCCACGCATCGCTTATGGGGCGGGTCTCGGCGCATTGCTTGTGCTGGTTTCGGTCATTTCCGATCTTTGGGCTGGCGCGCTCAGTGCGCCGGCCCTGCTTCCGTTTTTGCTGATATCCATCGTTTTCTGGGTGACTTTAGCCTTTCCGTGGCTACTTCGACGCTGGACGCTGGGGCGCGGTCTGGGCGCGTTTGTGCTTGGCTTCGTTGTGGTGTTGCCGACGGCGCTCGCGATGATCATTTTGCGCGAGGTGAATGTTGCGTTGTTGCTGGCGGCGATGGCCGTGGTGTGGGTGGCGGATATCGCCGCTTATTTTTCGGGTCGCGCCTTCGGCCGTCGAAAACTCGCCCCCGCCATCAGCCCAGGCAAGAGCTGGGAAGGCGTTTATGGCGCGATCGTCGGCGTCGAGCTCTATGGACTTGCGCTGGTATTCGCATTCGATTTTGAACTCTCGGTCGGTCTGATCATCCTAGGTGCGTTGGCGCTCGTCGTACTGACGGCTGTCAGTGTGGTGGGTGATCTGTTTGAGTCCTTGTTGAAACGTCAGGCCGGGATCAAGGACAGCAGTGGTTTGCTGCCGGGGCACGGCGGTGTGCTCGACCGAATCGACAGCCTCACCTCAACCTTACCCATGGTGGCGTGCGCGGTATTGCTGCTCTCCGTCTGATGCGAGGTTGGGCGTGCGCTAGAGGTGGCGCACCAACGCGGCACGACAGCAGCCACCGATATCCGAAACTCATCGTAGGCATCGTATGCAAAGCTTGACCGTACTGGGTGCAACGGGTTCGATTGGTGTCAGCACACTTGATGTGGTGGCGCGCCATCCGGATCGCTATCGGATCTTTGCGCTGAGCGGCAAGACCCAGCTGGAGCGCTTGGCGGCGCAGTGCGCACAGTTTTCAGCGCAGTATGCGGTCGTCGACGATGCCGCCGCTGCAACATGTCTCCAGGGCTTGATCGCCGAGCATGGCGCGCGCACCGAAGTACTCCATGGTGCTGATCAGCTGGCCGCGATCGCCGAGGACCCCGAGGTTGATGCCGTGATGGCCGCCATTGTTGGCGCGGCCGGGCTGCGCCCGACATTGGCCGCTGCGCGAGCGGGCAAGCGTGTGCTGCTGGCAAACAAAGAAGCCCTGGTGATGTCCGGTGCCTTGTTCATGGCCGCGGTGGAGGCGGGCGGGGCGACCTTGCTCCCCATCGACAGTGAACACAATGCCGTTTTTCAGGCACTGCCGCCGACCTATCGGCGCGACCCTGCAGCGGCCGGCGTGCGGCGGATTCTGCTTACCGCCTCGGGCGGCCCGTTCCGTGACCGTCATGTCGACACGCTCGCGGGGATCAGCCCCGATGAAGCCTGCGCCCACCCGAACTGGGTCATGGGGCGCAAGATCTCGGTGGACTCCGCCACCATGATGAACAAAGGCCTTGAGGTCATTGAAGCACACTGGCTCTTTGGTGTGCCGCCAGAGCAGATCGATGTGGTGGTTCACCGCCAGAGCGTCATTCACTCGATGGTTGAATACGCAGATGGGTCGGTGCTCGCGCAGTTGGGGAATCCAGACATGCGCACGCCGATTGCGCATGCGCTGGCATTTCCGGATCGCATCAATGCGGGCGTGAGCCCGCTGGATCTGTGCGCGATCGGCCAACTCGATTTCGAGAAGCCGGATCCCCGGCGTTTTCCGTGTTTGCCGCTGGCCTATGCCGCCTTGAGAGCCGGGCGGGGCGTGCCGGCCGTCATGAACGCGGCAAACGAGGCCGCGGTCGATGCGTTTCTTTCCGGCCGCCTCGCTTATCTGGCGATCGCCCGTGTCGTTGAATCGGTCATGGCCCGTTTGGCCAGTGCCGGTGATGGCAGTATCGAAGAACTGGAGTCGGTCGATGCCGAAGCGCGTGCGCTGGCATGTGAGTGGGTGGCCTCGGCGGAGGCTGCGTAATGTCGATTTTCGAGTACATCATTCCGTTCGTTGTCGGTTTGGGGCTGCTGATCCTCATCCATGAACTGGGGCATTACTCCGTCGCGCGCTGGTGCGACGTCAAGGTGCTGCGCTTTTCCGTCGGCTTTGGCCGCCCATTGTTCAAATGGCGCGCCGGCAAGGATGGTACCGAGTGGGTGTTGGCGCTGTTTCCGCTCGGAGGCTACGTCAAGATGCTCGATGAGCGTGAAGGCGAGGTCGCCGCGGCTGAGCTTCCCCGCGCCTTTACCCAGCAGAGTGTGTGGCGGCGGTTCGCGATTGTCGCGGCCGGACCCTTGGCCAATCTGTTGCTGGCCGTACTGCTTTACTGGGTGGTGTTTGTCGGCGGCGTCGATGAACTGCGCGCGCGGGTCGAAGTGACCTCCCCGGAAAGCGTTGCCGCGCAAGCCGGGTTCTCAAGCGGCGACGAGATCATTCAGGTCGGCGATGTGCCGATCCGTTCCTGGCAGGACTGGCGCTGGCGACTGCTCAAGGCGGTGCTGGACGAACCAACGATTGACGTGGTGGTTGTCAGTGCCGACGGCGTGCGTGTGACGCGCCGCCTCTCCCTGAACGGCATCACGATTGATGAAGCAAAGAACGACCCGGTGGCGCAACTCGGCTTTCGCCCCTACCGGCCGATGATTCCGCCGGTGGTTGGTGATATCGTCGCGGGCGGTGCGGCCGATCGCGCCGGATTGCGCGTGGGGGATCGTGTTGTTGCGATCGACCAAAAGCGCATTGAGGATTGGTCTGATCTGGTCGAGCGGGTGAGTGCCGCCCCGGGGCAGCCGATGCAGTTTGAATGGTTGCGTGACGGCGCTCGCAGCGAGGGCGTACTGACACCCGAGCCTGTCGACCGCGACGGCAAACTCGTCGGGCGCGTGGGCATTATGGTGGCGCCCTTGGCCGAAGGGCGCGAAGCGATGTTCGTGACTGTCTCGCACGGGCCGATCGAGGGCTTGGTCAAAGCGGTCGCCCAGACCTGGGAAATGAGTACCTTCAGCCTGGCCATGATCGGCCGTATGGTGACGGGCGAGTTGTCCTGGAAAAACCTGAGCGGCCCCGTCACCATCGCGGACTATGCCGGCCAAAGTGCGAAGATGGGACTCGACCATTATCTGAAGTTTCTGGCGCTGATCAGTATCAGTCTCGGCGTCCTGAACCTGCTTCCCATCCCGGTGCTGGATGGTGGGCATTTGCTGTATTATGTGATCGAAATGCTGCGAGGCGGCCCCGTCCCGGAACGCGTGATGGAGATCGGACAACAAGTCGGTTTTGCCTTACTCGTCATGCTCATGGCTTTCGCCTTTTACAACGACATCAACCGCCTGATTTCTGGCTGATTCCTCAATGAAACTGAAGCTTCTTTCCGGGCTGCTTGCCGCCCTGTACGTGGCCGCACCCGCGTTCGCGTTTGACACCTTTGTCGTCAAGGATATTCGCGTTGAAGGCATTCAGCGAACCGAAGCCGGCACGGTGTTTACCTATCTGCCGGTCAAAGTCGGCGACCGCTTTTCCGAAGGCCAGGCCAAGGAATCGATCCGTGCGCTGTTTGCGACCGGCTTCTTCGACGATGTCCGCATCGAAGTTGAAAACGATGTGCTCGTTGTCGTTGTCGACGAACGCCCCGCAGTGGCGCAAATCGATTTCTCCGGCGTCAAGGAGTTCGACAAGGAGGCTCTGAAAAAGGGTCTGAAAGACGTTGGCTTGGGCGAGTCGAGAATTTTCGATCGATCCGTGCTTGAGCGTGCCGAGCAAGAGCTCAAGCGGCAGTATCTGACGCGCGGCAAATACGCCGCGACGGTGCAAACCACGGTCACGCCACTGGAGCGCAATCGTGTGGCGGTCCGCTTCGATGTGGAAGAAGGCGATGTCGCCAAAATCCGCCAGATCAAGATTGTTGGTGCAAGCTTGTTCGAGGAAGAGGACCTGGTTGATCTCTTCGAACAGACCACGCCTGGCTGGCTGACCTGGTACACCAAGTCCGACCAGTACTCGAAGCAGAAGCTGTCTGGCGACCTTGAAACACTTCGCTCGTTCTATCTGAACCAGGGTTACCTGGATTTCAGCATCGATTCGACGCAGGTATCGATCACGCCCGACAAAAAGGACATTTACATCACCATCGCGATTACCGAAGGGGCGAAGTACTCCGTTTCCGCGGTGACCCTGACGGGCGATCTGATCCTGCCGGACGAGGTTTACAAAGACATCGTGACCGTCAAGGCGGGCGATGTGTTTTCGCGCGAAGCGCTGACCAACACCAACAAGGCCATCACCGACCGCCTGGGTAACGAGGGCTACGCCTTTGCCAACGTGAACGCAGCCCCGGAAGTGGATCGCGAGAAGCACGAGGTCGCCTTCACGATTTTTGTTGATCCGGGCAAGCGGGTCTATGTTCGCCGCATCAACGTGGAAGGCAACGATCGCACGCGCGACGAAGTCGCTCGACGTGAAATGCGCCAGATGGAAGGCGCCTGGTACGACGGCGAAAAGATCAACAAATCCAAGGTTCGCCTGGATCGTCTCGGCTTCTTCGAAGAAGTTGCCGTGCAGACGCCGGCGGTGCCGGGCACGACTGACCAGGTGGATGTGAACTTCAAGGTCAAGGAACGCCAGACCGGCAACCTGTCCTTGGGTGTCGGCTTTTCGAGTTCGGACAGCGTGGTGTTGTCAGCCGCGGTGGCGCAGCAGAACCTGTTTGGTTCGGGCAACGCGTTGAATCTGCAACTCAACACCAGTGCCAGCACGCGGACCTACTCGCTGTCCTATACCAATCCGTATTACACAGTGGATGGCATCAGTCGTGGTTTCGATGTCTATCACCGCACCTATGATGCCGACACGCTGGATCTGGCGCGCTACAAGACCGCATCGACCGGTTTGGGTCTTCGGTATGGCTTCCCGATCGCCGAAGACGATCGCATCAACGTTGGCCTGACGGTTGACCGTACCGAGGTGACCACGTTTGATGACAGCCCGGTGCAATACAAGGAATTCGTGACCGCCTTCGGGAATGAGGCAACCAGTTTGCTGGGGTCTATCAGTTGGTCGCGCGATGGTCGTGACAGCCTGATTTACCCGCGTAAAGGTATGTATCAGCGTGCCTTCATGGAAGTCGCCATTCCGCCGGCTGAGCTGCGCTATGTCAAAGCGTCGTACCAGCATCAGTACTGGCTGCCGATTGGTCAGGATTCGGCCTTCATGCTGAACGGCGAAGTAGGTTGGGCGGTTGGCTACGGCGGCAAGCCCTTGCCCTTCTTCAAGAACTTCTACGCGGGCGGCATCGGATCGGTGCGTGGCTTCAAGCAAAGCTCGCTCGGTCCGAGAATCCTCAACACCGATGGCGACCTCGATTCGGTCGGCGGCAATCGACGCCTGATCGCAAATGCGGAATACTATTTCCCCTTGCCGGGCACCGGTCGAGATCGTAGTTTCCGACTGTCGGCTTTCGTTGATGTCGGTAATGTCTGGGGTCAAGATGAGAAGCTCGAATTCACCGAGCTGCGCTATAGTGCCGGCCTTGGATTCTCCTGGAGTTCGCCGATCGGGCCGCTGAAGCTCAGCGTAGGCTTCCCGCTCAAGAAGGAAGAAGACGACAAGATCCAGCGGTTCCAGTTCCAGTTGGGTTCGGTGTTTTAACCCGGACTCCCGGTCATGATTCGGAGGTTTGCGTGAAGGTTTCCCGTTTTTCAGTCTTTGTGTTTGCAGCCCTGATGCTGGGTGCCGGTTCTGCCATGGCGCAGGCGCGGATTGGGTTCGTCAATTCCGAGCGCGTCATGCGCGAGGCGGGGCCTGCCGTCCAGGCACAGCAGCGCCTTGAAAAGGAATTCGCCAAGCGTGATGGCGAATTGCAAAGTATCTCCAAGGAGCTGCAGGCGATGCAGAGCAACCTGGAGAAGAACAGTCTGACCATGCCTGAGGCTGAGCGCCGCAAAAAAGAGCGTGAGTTCGGCGAGCTCAGTCGTGATTTTCAGCGTCGTCAGCGCGAGTTTCGTGAAGACCTGAACCAGCGCCGCAACGAGGAGCTGGCAACCGTGCTCGATCGTGCCAACAAGGTGGTCAAGAAGATCGCCGAGGCCGAAAAGTACGACATCATTTTCCAGGAAGCGGTCTACGCCAGCCCAAGCATCGACATCACCGACAAAGTGATCAAGGCGCTTGCTGAGAATCAGTGAGCGTGAGCTCATGGCGTCAATGCGTATTGATGAGATTGTCGGCCGCCTTGGCGGAGAATTGCTGGGCGCGCCCGATACACTGATCCGGGCGCTGGCGCCGCTTGAATCCGCCGGGCCGGAAGACATCAGTTTTCTGGCCAATCCGAAGTACCGCAAACAACTCGATACGACCGCCGCTGCCGCCGTTATCGTGAGCGGCGGTTTGACGCCACCCTCTGGCAAGACGTATATCGTCTGCGAATCGCCGTATCTCTATTTTGCACGTGTGGCCCAGCTGTTACACCCCGAGTCGCTACCGGTGCCTGGCGTCGCGGCGTCTGCCAGTGTTCAGAGTGTTATCCCGGCTTCGACCTGTGTCGAGGCGGGCGCGCATATCGCAGAATCGGTGGTGCTGGGCGAGCATGTTTTTGTCGGCGCCGGGACGGTTGTCGGTCGCGGCGTGCGGATTGGCAAGGGCACGCGACTGCACGCCAATGTCACCATCTATGCGGACTGCGAAATCGGCTCTGATTGCCGGATTCATTCCGGCGCCGTGATTGGTGCCGATGGTTTCGGTTATGCCCGTGAGAAAGACGGCCGCTGGGTCAAGATTCCGCAAAGCGGTCGTGTGGTCATTGGCAATGAGGTTGAAATCGGAGCCAACACCACGATTGACCGCGGCGCGATGGACGATACCGTGATCGCCGACGGCGTCAAGCTGGACAATCAGATCCAGATCGCCCACAACGTGAAGATCGGTGCCATGACAGCCATCGCGGGTTGCGTGGGCATTGCAGGCAGCACTCGCATTGGCGCGCGGTGCATGATTGGCGGTCAGGCGGGCATCATCGGCCATCTCGACATTACCGATGATGTGGTGGTGTCTGCCGGCACGCTCGTGACAAAATCAATTCGAAAACCCGGCGTTTATACCGCGAATCTGCCCCTGCAACCGCATGGTGACTGGGTGCGAGAGTTTTCGCATCTGCGCCATCTCGACGCTATGGCAGCACGGATTCGCGAACTTGAAAAACGACTGGACAAGGGAGACACCTCGTCGTGACCACACTCGATATCAATGAAATTGTGAAGTATCTACCACACCGCTATCCGTTCCTGCTGGTGGACCGGGTGATTGAACTGGAGGAGGGCAAGCGCGTGGTGGCGATCAAGAATGTCACCATAAACGAGCCGTTTTTCCCCGGTCACTTCCCGAACCACCCGGTCATGCCCGGCGTGTTGATCGTCGAAGCCATGGCGCAGGCGGCCGCCGTGTTGTCATTCAAGACCATGGGCGTCATGCCCGATGAAAACTCGCTGGTGCTGTTTGCCGGCATCGACAATGTCCGCTTCAAGCGGCCGGTGACGCCGGGTGACCAGCTGGTGATGGAAGTCGAGATCGTCAACAGCAAGCGCAACATCTACAAATACCATGGTGTCGCCCGGGTCGATGGCCTGGTCGCCGCCGAGGCCGACCTGATGTGCGCGCTCAAGACCAAGTCATGATCCATTCGACGGCAATCATTCATCCTGACGCGAAGCTGGCGGATGGGGTCAGTGTTGGCGCGTACAGCATCATCGGTCCCCATGTGGAGGTCGGTGCGGATACGCGAATCGGCCCGCATGTCGTCATCGAAGGTCACACTCGTATTGGACGAGAGAACGAGATCTTCCAGTTCTGTTCGATCGGTGGAAGCCCGCAGGACAAGAAGTACGACGACGAGCCCACACGGCTTGAAATCGGCGACCGGAACACCATCCGTGAGTACTGCTCTTTCAATGTCGGCACCTCGCAAGACGTCGGCGTGACGCGCATTGGCAGCGACAACTGGATCATGGCCTACGTGCATGTTGCCCATGATTGTCAGGTCGGTGACCACACCATTTTTGCCAACAATGCGACGCTGGCCGGTCATGTTCATGTCGGTGATTGGGCGATTCTTGGCGGCTTTACCGGCGTGCATCAGTTTGTGCGCGTCGGCGCTCACTCGTTCTGTGGTGTCAGCACCGTGTTGCTGCAGGATCTGCCGCCGTATGTGACGGTGTCCGGCAATCCCTCGCGCCCGCATGGGATCAACAGCGAAGGCTTGAAACGACGCGGGTATTCGTCCGAGTCCATCATGGCGATCAAGCGCGCGTATCGTGCGCTCTATCGTTCTGGTCTGAGCCTGGAAGAGGCGCGTAAAGTCATTGCCGAGGCCGCGGTAGAACACGAGGCGGTCAAACCATTTTCGGACTTTATCGCGGTCTCCAGCCGCGGGATTGTGCGCTGAGTCATGGGCCCTCGCATCGCCCTGGTCGCGGGCGAAGCCTCTGGTGACCTGCTTGCCAGTCATCTGATCGCCGCGCTGACGTCACGCCAGCCCGAGTTGCGCTGTGAAGGCATCGGCGGCCCAAAGATGGAGGCTGTCGGTTTCGATGCCTGGTGGCCGTACGACCGCCTTGCCGTGCATGGCTATGTCGACGCGCTGAAGCGCTATCGCGAATTGTCCCGAATGCGCCGAGCCTTGCTCGCTCGACTGCTCAAGGATCCGCCAGATGTGTTCATCGGTGTGGATGCCCCGGACTTCAACCTCTGGCTTGAACAGCAGTTGCGTCGCCGCGGTGTTCACACCGTGCACTTTGTCAGCCCCTCGATCTGGGCCTGGCGTGGCGGACGCATCAAACGGATCCGGGCGGCGATTGATCACATGCTCTGTCTGTTTCCGTTCGAGCCCGCCATCTACGAAGCGGCCGATGTGCCGGCGACCTATGTCGGGCATCCACTCGCGGACACCTTCCCGCTCGTGCCGAACAAGCAGGAAGCCCGGGAGCGCCTTCATCTGCCCCATGCAGCACCCGTCTTCGCGCTCCTCCCTGGCAGCCGGGAGTCGGAGGTGGCCAATCTCGCCCCCTTGTTCATCGATACCGCCAAGTACTTGCTGTCGCGCTATCCTGACGCCCGTTTTCTCGTGCCTTTGGCGACACGCGAAACGCGGGTGATTTTCGAGCAGGCGCAATACGCGGCCGACGCGCGTGACTTGCCGCTGAGCCTGTTGTTCGGTCACGCGGTCGATGCCATGACCGCGGCTGACGTCGTCCTCGTGGCCAGTGGCACCGCGTCACTGGAGGCCGCGTTACTCAAGCGCCCGATGGTGATTGCTTATCGCATGGGCGATTTCCAGTACCGCATGATGAAGCGCATGGCCTATCTGCCGTGGGTCGGTTTGCCCAACATTCTATGCAACGAAGGTGTCGTTCCAGAGATGCTGCAAGACAACGCGACACCCGAGGCGCTGGGCGAAGCGCTTGCGCGCTGGTACGACGACACCGACGCGCGGCATGCGCTCGCTGATCGATTTACCGCTTTGCACCACCGGCTGCGCCAGGACACCGCACAGCGTGCCGCCGACATCATTCTGCCGCTGCTCGGATCGCGCCATCATGACAACCCCTGACCCTCGCTTGATCTGCGGTGTTGATGAAGCGGGGCGTGGCCCCTTGTGTGGCTCGGTGGTCGCGGCCGCGGTCATTCTCGATCCGGCCCGACCGATCGACGGCTTGGCAGACTCAAAGAAATTGACCGAGAAGCGGCGCGAACAGCTTGCGCCGATCATCCGTGAACGTGCGCTGGCCTGGGCCGTGGCGGAGGCGAGTGTCGAAGAAATTGACCGCCTCAATATCCTTCATGCCACCATGTTGGCCATGAAGCGCGCGGTCGAAGCGCTTCAGATCGCGCCGGACGAGGTGCTGATCGACGGGAATCGCTGCCCGCAGATTGCCTATCCGGTGCAGGCGATTGTCAAGGGCGACTCGCTGGTGGCTGCGATCTCTGCGGCATCGATCCTCGCCAAGACCGGGCGCGATGCGCAAATGCTCGCGCTCGATGCGCTTCATCCGCAGTATGGGCTGGCCTCGCACAAAGGTTATCCCACCGCAGCGCATCTGGCGGCGATCCGTCAACACGGGGTGAAAGACTTTTACCGTAAAAGCTTCGGGCCGGTCCGGGCGGTCTGGTTGAATCCTCCTTTGTTCGAGACCTGACACCATGAATGTGCCGCACGTTTTCCTCTTCTTCCATTTGTTGGCCGTCATCATCTGGGTTGGCGGCATGGCCTTTGCCTACCTGTGTTTGCGCCCGGCGGCCGGTATCTTGTCCCCACCGGATCGGCTGCGTTTATGGCAGGGCGTGTTTTCTCGCTTTTTTCCGATGGTCTGGGTCGCGGTTGCAGCCATCCTCGTAACCGGCTTTGGCGGCCTGATCAATGTGGGTTTTGCAAACGCCCCGCGGGCCTGGCACATCATGATGAGTGTCGGCTTGGTGATGATCCTCATCTACGCCTACGTCTGGTTTGTGCCGTGGCAGGCGCTCAAGCGTGCCGTCGCCGCCGAGCGCTGGCCCGACGGCGCCGCGGCACTGGGACGAATTCGCCAGGCTGTGGCCGTCAATACCAGTCTGGGGCTGCTCAACGTGGCGGTCGCGACGCTCGGCTTGGCCGCATGATCGCGATTCAGTCGCGCGACAATCCGCTGGTCAAGCGCATTCATGCGCTGTCGACCTCGGGTCGCGAGCGACGAAAAACCGGCTTGACCGTTCTCGACGGCGCGCATCTGATGGCGGCCGCGCTTGATGCGGGCATCGTGTTCACCCAGATCGTGGTGAGCGAAACCGGCCTGGCGAGAGAAGAGCATCAGGCGCTGATCGCGCGGGTGGGCGCGCAGTGCCCGGTCGCCTGTCTGCCCGATCCGCTTTTCGCACATGTCAGCGCGGTAGAATCTCCCTCCGGCCTGCTGGCCCTCATGGCTATGCCCGCGCTTGATGTGTCGCCGGCCATGGTCAATGGTTCGCTGATCGTGCTCGACACGGTGCAGGACGCAGGCAATCTGGGGACCTTGCTGCGAACCGCGTCCGCCGCGGGCATCCGCCTCGCGTTGTTGACCGAGGGCTGCGCGCAGGCGTGGTCGCCGCGTGTTTTGCGCGCCGGCATGGGCGCGCATTTTCAGATGCAGGTGCTCGAACACGTCGACGTTGAAACCGCACTGGCCGGCTACACCGGAAGGATTGCGGCGACGGTGCTGGGCGCCAACAGCCAGTCGCTTTTCGCTCTCGACCTTGGCGGCCCGACCGCCTGGCTGTTCGGCGCCGAGGGGCAGGGGCTGTCCGATGCACTGAAAAGTCTGGCCACCACCCATGTGCACATCCCGATGCCGGGACAGCTTGAATCGCTCAATGTCGCGGCGGCGGCAGCGATCTGCTTGTTCGAGCAGGTGCGCCAAAACGGCTGATCTGCTGGTGGACGTGTGAGATGTGTCACATCGCCGGGCGCGATTGCGGCGTGATGTGTCAGGTTTTGTGACGAACTGCCGTGAATGTCTGTGTAGAGTTGAAGATCCTTACGAAAGTACTAGTAGAAGCTTTTACTGTGGCACGCCAATAGACGGAAGAATCCGCGCGGCGTGCAGCAGATCCACACCTGGAGACAAACGATGATGCAAGCCTATGCCAAGACGGCAAAAGGCGTGGCGGAGGTCGAAACGCGCGCCGACCGCCTCAAGCCCGCGCTCCGACGACTATTGATTCTGGTCGACGGAAAAAAACCCCTGGATGCACTCAAATCGATGATCGGCAACGATGCGATCGATGAACCACTGACACAGCTCGTGGAAGGTGGCTACATCGAGGCGATCGAGGCCGCCAATGACGCGGCGGCGGATCTGCCGGGGAGCAGCCCGCCGGCGTTTGATGTGGCCATGCTGCCGGCCGAGCGCGATGCCAAGGCGCTGGACAAGGCCCGGAATTACATGATCAACACGCTCAAGCATTTTCACGGCCCCTACACCAAACTGGACCTGATGCGCTTGGTTCAAGCCAGTGAAACCCATGCGCAGTTGCGCACGCACTACGCCGATTGGTTGCGCTGCATGCATGAATCGACCATGGCCGAGCGCCGGCTGAATGATCTGAACCGGGAGCTGTTCGAGGTTCTCTAGGTGAGTAGGCAGGCCTGTGGATCGGCCCGGCCGACGGTGGTGGCGTGAGGGGTGCCATCCGACGCTCGTGAGCGCGGCCAGCGTGCGCTGCCGATCACATCATGTCGAGGTCTGCGCCTGATGTCGCGCGGTTGCAGGTTGCGGCGAGCGGTGTGTCAGCGCGAAGGCGCTGGCAAAACCAGCGCTTGAACCGTCGCGGCGTCGCCGTCGCGATGGAACGGGACATGACCGAGACAGGGCGCGCCCAGATGCTGCTGTAGGGCATAGAGATTCTCGGTTATGCGCTGCATGTCCGGATCAATCTGGTTGGCAACCCACCCGGCCAGGCTCAGGCCGCGTGCGGCGATCGCCTCGGCGGTCAGCAGGGCGTGGTTGATGCAGCCCAGACGCATGCCCACGACGAGAATGATCGGCAGCCCCAGCGCGACCGCCAGATCGGCCGTGTCGAAGGTGTCGGTCAGCGGCACCCGAAAGCCGCCCACGCCTTCGATCAGCACCAGATCGGCTTGTGTCGAGAGTCGGCCAAACGCGTCGAGAATCTTGTCGGGTTCGATCCGAACGCCTTCGCTGGCCGCCGCAATATGCGGCGCGACGGCGGTGCGCAGGCAAATCGGATTGAGATCGGCGAGGCCCGGGTCGAAGCTCCCCGCGGCACGCAACTGCGCCGCATCCTCATTGAGCCATTCGTCTCCCACGCGCTCGGCCCCGGCAGCAACCGGCTTCATCGCGATGGCGCTCAGGCCGGCGCGGCGGGCGGTGTGGAGCAGGGCACAGGTGATGAAGGTCTTGCCAATCTCGGTGTCAGTGCCGGCAATAAAATAGGCGGTGGCCATCAGGCAGTCCTTTGCAACGCGAGCAGAATCACATCATAGGTGGCGGGCAAGCACGCGTCTGCACGGCGATGTTGTTCATAGGTGCGCTCCAGTTGCCGCCACGCCGACTTGCCCAGCGGTTTGCGCCGGCGCCCGCTGCCCACTTGATGTGCGCCGATGGCTTTGATGTCTTTCAGTAGCTGGCGGAGGCTGTCAGCCGTCGCCGCGGTGGGCGATTGCCGCGTCGCGCAGATCTGAAAACCGGCCTGAATGGCGGACTGTCGCCAGGTATCAATCGTGTGAAAGCCAATGACATGTTCGGCGTCGTCGATGCCGCGAAAGGCGTCGCGCAGCTCCCACAGCGTATGGGGTCCGAGCGTGGTGATCCATGCCAGACCCCCCGGCTTGAGAACGCGGCCAAGCTCCGCCAGCGCGCGGCCCGGATTGCACCATTGCACGGCGAGGCTGGACCAGACGACATCGATCGATTCGCTGGCCAGCGGCAGTGATTCGAGATCGCCGCACACCCGGTGTTGGCGGGGATGACACGGATGGCGCGCGAGCATGCCGGGGGCGAAATCGAGTGCCAGTGTGTTGGCGGGCTTGAGCCAGTCAATCAGTTCGACGGCGCCTGTGCCCGTGCCGCAGCCCGCGTCGAGCAGGCAGCCGACCGGGCCTTGGGGCGAATGGGTTTTGGCCAGCGCGAGGAGTTGGGCGCAGATGTCGCGTTGCACCGCGGCGGCAGCATCGTAGGTGGGCGCGGCGCGGTCGAATGCTGCGCGAACGTGGCGCTTGCGCTCAGTCATTGGCGAAGCTGTCGAGCAGGCAAGCGCAGTCGGCGGTACGCGATAAAAACGGTGCGTGCCCGGCGTCGGCAAACTCGGAGTAGCGTGCGTCGGGCAGCGATTCGGCCATCAGGCGAGCGGCGTCGGCGGGCATCAGCGCGTCGTTCGCGCCATGGAGCAGGCGCACGGGACAGGTGATCCCGGCGAGTGAGTCGCGCAGGTCGGTTTGCGCCAGAATGGCCAGGCCATCGGCGAGTCGGGCGGCATTCTCGGCGTTGACGGCGACCAGCGCAGCATTGAGCTGCCGCGTCACCTCGCGGCGCGCGGCATCGCCCAGCGCCTGCAGCGCGACAAAGCGGCGCTGAGTCTTGTCGGGCTCGGCGGCGAAGTCAGCGCAAAAACCATCGACCACCTCGGCGCTCAGGGCGCTCGGCCAGTCGGGCCGCTGCACGAAGCACGGGCTGGCGCCGATCAGGGCGATGCGCTCGACCTTGGCGGGATGGCGACGCGCCAGATCCAGCGCCACCAGTGCACCCAGCGACCAGCCGCAGACCAGCGCACCATCGGGCAAGTCGGCGACGAGGGCATCGGTCCACGCGGCAAGCGTGGCGTTTTCGGGCGTGGGCGCGGTGTCGGCGTGACCGGGGAGCGCGGGGGTAAAACACGGCCAGGCGGGGTCGAGCTGCGCGCGAAGCGGCTGCCACACCGAGGGGGTCAAGCCCCAGCCGTGGAGCAGTACAAGGGGCGGGCGACTCATTGCAAGGCTTCGATCCGGAGGAGGTTGTCAGTCAATCGGGTGATGTCGCCGGTCGTATGGGCGGCGCTGAGCGAGATGCGCAGCCGTGCTGTGCGTGGCGGGACGGTCGGCGGGCGGATCGCAGGCACCCACAGGCCTGTGTCCCACAAGGCCGTGGCGGCGCCAAGCGCGGCGGCATTATCGCCGATTTTGATCGGCTGGATGGGCGTGGATGAGGGCATCAGCTGCCACCGGCGCAGGGGCAGGGCGCCTCGCAGTTGGTGTTGAAGCGCGACGAGGCGGGCGCGCAAGGCGTCGCCGTGTTCGATCAGGTCGATGGCGGTGAGCAGCGCATGCGCCAGAGCCGGCGGCGAGCCGGTGGTGAAGATGTAGGTGCGCATGGTCTGCATCAGCCACTCGACCACGTCGGCGTGCCCTGCCACAAAAGCGCCCGATAGGCCCGCGGCCTTGCCGAGTGTGCCGACCACCAGCAAACGCCAGTGCGCCAGCCCGGCAGCGGCCAGGGCGCCCCGGCCTTGCGGGCCGAGCACACCGAAACCGTGGGCGTCGTCGACCAGCAGCCAGGCGTCGTGTGCTTCTGCCAGCGCGAGCAGTTCGGTCAGCGGGGCGATGTCGCCGTCCATGCTGAACACACTGTCGGTAATGATGAGTTTTCGGCGGGCGGTGCTGTTGGTGAGCAGGCGGGCCAGGGCCTCGGTGTCGCCATGTGCGTAGCGGTGGTGCTCGGCGCGGCTGAGCAGGGCACCGTCGACCAGTGAGGCGTGGTTGAGGCGATCGGCAAAAATGGCATCGCCACGGCCAACCAGCGCGGCGGCCACGCCCATGTTCACCATGTAGCCGGTCGAAAACACCAGCGCGCGTTCGCAGCCGGTGAACTCGGCCAGCCGGGCTTCGAGGCGCTCGTGTACCGAGTAGTGGCCGCTGACCAGATGCGAGGCGCCCGAGCCGCCGCCCCAACGCGCGGTGCCTTCGGCAATGGCGGCGGCGAGCGCAGGATGCGCGGCAAGGCCGAGGTAGTCGTTGCTGCAAAACGACAGCATCTCGCGGCCATCGACCACTGCGTGGGGGCCGCAAGGCGTGTCCAGCGTGCGACGACGGCGGATGAGTGCGCGCGAGTCGCGATCGGCCAGCTCGCCGCGCAGATGTTCCAGCAAACTCATCGCCATCAACCGATGCAGTGTTTCAGCGCCGCGGCGGCGCCGCCGACCAGGTGGGCGATGTCGTCGGCTTCGACGATGTAGGGCGGCATGAAATACACGGTGTTGCCGATCGGGCGCAGCAACACGCCCTGATCGAGCCCGGCGGCGAAAAAGCGTTGGCTGAACTCGCGTTCGACGGTATCGACATCAAAGGCGACGATCATGCCGCGCTGACGCAAATGGCGCACCGCCGGATGCTCGGCAAAGGCCTCGCGCGTGGCATCGCCCAGCAGCTCGGCGCGGGCCTTGTTGGTGTGGATGACATCGTCGGCCTTGAAGATGTCGAGCGTGGCCAGCGCGGCGCGGCAGGCCAGCGGGTTGCCGGTGTAGGAGTGCGAGTGCAGGAAGCCGCGGTGCACATCGTCATCGTAAAAGCAGTCGTAGATCGCATCGGTGCTGAGCACCAGCGACAGCGGCAGGTAGCCGCCCGAAATGCCTTTGGACAGGCACATCATGTCCGGCCAGATGCCGGCCTGCTCGCAGGCAAAAAAGCTTCCGGTGCGGCCACAGCCGACGGCGATTTCGTCGGCGATGAGGTGCACCCGATAGGTGTCGCACAGCTCACGGGCGCGGCGCAGGTAGTGCGGGTGATACATCGCCATGCCGACGGCGCCCTGCACCAGCGGCTCGACAATCAGCGCGGCGATTTCGTCATGGTGCTCGGCCAGATAGTGCTCCAGCGCCAGCGCGGCGCGTTCGGCCACGTCGGCGTCGGTCTCGCCGGGCTCGGCGTGGCGGGCGTCGGGGCTGGGCACCACGGTGCCGGCGCGCACCAGCGGGGCGTAGGCATCGCGGAAGAGGGCCACATCGGTGACTGCCAGCGCGCCCACCGTTTCGCCGTGATAGCTGCCGGCCAGGCTGATGAAGCGATCCTTGCCCGTCTCACCCTGGTTTCGCCAGGCATGCATGCTCATCTTGAGGGCGATTTCGGTGGCCGAAGCGCCGTCGGAGGCGTAGAACGCGTGGCCGAGCTGATGCCCGGTCAGCGCCGACAATCGCTCTGAGAGCTCGACCACCGGGGCATGGGTAAAGCCGGCGAGCATCACATGTTCTAGGGTTTCGAGCTGCTCGCAGATCGCGTCGTTGATGCGCGGGTTGCAGTGGCCGAACAGATTCACCCACCAGGCGCTCACGCCATCGAGAAAACGCCGGCCGGTGTCGTCGTACAGCCACACGCCTTCGCCACGGGTGATCGGCACCAGCGGCAAGGCTTCGTGGCTCTTCATCTGGGTGCACGGATGCCACACGGCGCGGCGTGAGCGGTCAAGCAGGCGGGATTGCGTCATGGGGATGGGCCGGAAGCTGCGGAATCGTTCAATACTCTGAAATCGCCGGGGCGCTGTCAAACCGGGTTTTGCGGCGGCACCGACAGGGCGTCGGCAGACAGCGCGTTGGCCGGGGCTTTTGCTACCATGAGCGCTTCCAAAGCACGACAGGCACGCCATGTATTTCGTTATTTCGCCCGCCAAATCGCTGGACTATGAAACGCCCGCGCCAAGCATCAAGCCGACCCAGCCCGCTTTTCTGGATGCGGCCGAGTCCCTCGTCGGGGTGATGCGCGATGTCACGCCTGCCGCGCTGGGCGAATTGATGCGCATCTCGGACAAGCTGGCCGCGCTGAACGTTGCCCGGTTCGCCGAGTGGTCACGCCCGTTCAACGCCAAGAACGCCAAGCCCTGCGTCTTCGCCTTCAATGGCGACGTCTATGACGGTCTTGACGCCGCCTCGCTGGACGCCGAGGGCGTGGCCTATGCGCAGCAACATTTGCGGATTCTGTCCGGCCTGTATGGCGTGCTGCGGCCGCTGGACCTGATGCAGGCCTATCGACTCGAAATGGGCACCCGATTGAAAACGCCCGCGGGCAAGAACCTCTACGAATTCTGGGGCGATCGGCCCACTGAAGCGATCAATGCGCTGCTCAAGAAGTCGTCCGATGCTGTGCTGATCAATCTCGCCTCGGAGGAGTATTTCAAGGTGATCCGGCCTGCCGCGCTCAAAGGGCGGCTGGTGACACCGGTGTTTGAAGACTGGAAGGGCGGGCGCTACAAGATCATCAGCTTCCATGCCAAGCGCGCGCGGGGTCAGATGGTGCGCTACGCAATCGACCATCGCTTGAGCGAGGTGGACGGGCTCAAGCAGTTTGATACCGACGGCTATGCGTTTGATGCCGCGGCGTCAGATGCGGATCGATGGGTGTTCCGCCGCCGCCAGGACGGCGTGCGCTGACAATCGGCAGGAGACAGAACGTGGGCGTACACATTAGCCAGGGTTTCGACAGTGGCAGTATCGAGGTGCTGAGCGCGGTGGCGCCGGACGCCATCCGTTTGCGCTTGCGCCCGGACAACGCGGCGAGCTTCTGCCAGTGGTTTCACTTTCGGGTGCATGACGTGGCCGGCGTGCCGCTGCGCATGGTGTTCGAAAACACCGCCGACGCAGCCTATCCCGAGGGCTGGCCGGATTACCACGCGGTGGCCTCATATGATCGCCGTGAATGGTTCCGGGTGCCCGGCACGCGCTTTGAAGATGGCCGTCTGATCATTGAGCACACGCCCGAACACAGCAACATCTACTACGCCTACTTCGAGCCCTACGCGCACGAGCGGCATCTCGATCTGCTCGGGCAGGCAGAGATGTCGCCCTATGCGCGGGTGCACACCCTGGGCGCGACGGTGGATGGCCGAAGTGTCGATTGTGTGGTCGTCGGAGCGCCGTCGCCTGAGCGCAAGCCGGTCTGGATCATCGCCCGACAGCACCCCGGCGAGACCATGGCCGAATGGTTTGTCGAAGGCTTGCTGGCGCGCTTGCTCGACAGCGCCGACCCGCTGGCGCGCAGGCTGCGTGAGCGAGCTTGTTTGTATATCGTGCCGAACATGAATCCGGACGGCGCGTCGCGCGGCAATTTGCGCACCAATGCGGCGGGGGCGAATCTCAACCGCGAATGGATGACGCCCACGGCCGCGCGCAGCCCCGAAGTGCTGTGCGTGCGCGAGCACATGGAAGCGACCGGCTGCGCGCTCTTCCTCGATATCCACGGGGATGAGTCCTTGCCCTACGTCTTTGTCGACGGCTCGGAGATGGTGCCCGGTGTGCCGCACAACATGGCGGCGCGGCAGGCGGTGTTTTTGTCAGCGCTTGCTGAGGCGAGCCCGGATTTCCAGACCGACGTGGGCTACACGCCCGACCGCTTTGGCGAGGAGATGCTGACGCTGGCCAGCAAATGGGTCGCGCACCGCTTCGGGTGTTTGTCGCTCACGCTCGAAATGCCGTTCAAGGACAACTGCTTGCTGCCCGATGCCCGGGTCGGCTGGAACGGTGAGCGCAGCAAGCGGCTGGGTGCCGCCATGCTGCAACCCATTCTGCGCGATTTACGAAGCGACTAGCAGCGCCGCTGGCAGGCTCAGGAGAACGCCGGGTGGCTGTTCAGCCACTGGACGGCGCGGGTGACGCTGCCGTTGATGCGGCTCACGGTGACGTCAATGTATTTTGCGAAGGTGGCGCTACGCAGTTCATGCGCCATCGCGATGTACTGCTGGGACGTGATCTTGGTGTTACTTGAACTGCCGGGGTTGGCGGTGCGTTTCATTTGTGCTGCTCCAGTTGCGTCTTCCGCTCTGAGTCGGTTGCAGACGATGAAACGCACTCTACGCAGCGTTGTGCAGCGCAACAAACGATCATTTGTGATGTGACGGATAAGTTTGACTAAACTGTACGCATGTCACTATCCATGCCACCGCTCCAGTCGCTGCGTGTTTTTGAAACGGCTGCCCGGCATCTGAGCTTCAAGCAGGCGGCCGAGGAGTTGCATGTAACACCGGCCGCCGTCAGCCAGCAGATCAAGGCGCTGGAGGCGCATCTCGGTGTGCCGCTTTTTTACCGCCTGACCCGCGCCTTGGAACTGACCGAGGCGGGTGAACGCATGTTGCCGCAGGTGAGTGACGGCCTCGCCCAACTGGCTGCAGCGGTGGAAAAGGTGGTGTTGCAGACCCCGTCGCGGAACTTGCGGATCACCGTGCCACCGGCCTTCGCCGGGCGCTGGCTGGTGCATCGACTGCAGCGTTTCACCGAAGCTCATCCCGACATTGATCTGGTGCTTGGCACCGAAGCCAACACCGTCGACGCCCCCGATCTCGAAGACGTGGAGTCGGATCTGGTCGCGCTGCGCGAAGGCGAGATCGATGTGGAAATCCGCTTTGGCCGCGGCGCCTATCCGGGCATGCGGACGGATCTGGTGATGGAGGTGTCTTATGTGCCGGTGTGCCACCCCGACCTGCTCAAAGGCAAGCGTCGCCTCAAGAAAGCGTCTGACCTGAGCTTTCATACCTTACTGCATGACGACACGGCAGCGGGGCGGTCTGAGCGGGTCAGCTGGCAGGACTGGCTGCGGGCGGCGAAAGTGAGTGGTGTCGACCCGAGTCGCGGGCCACATTTTTCGAACTCGAGCCTCGCCCTCGAAGCGGCCATGGATGGATTTGGCGTGATGCTCGGCCTCTATCCGATGGTGCAGCGGGACATCGACGCGGGGCGGCTGGTGCGCCCCTTCGATCTGGCCATCCCGTCGCGCTACGCTTACTACCTGGTCTCGCCAGAAACGACAGTCGACCGGCCGGTGATTGCCCGTTTCCGCCAGTGGTTGATGGCGGAGATTTAGGCCGCGCTCAACTTGACCGCCGGCTGCGGCTGAGAAAATGCTGGCTCATCTGTTTGAGCGAGGGATTGTTCGGCAACATCACGCCATTGACCTCCAGCGTCGGGGTGCCCACGCCGCCGTCCTTCCAGCCACTGGCGCGCAATTTGGACCACATGAGTTTTTGTGCTGAGGGGTCCGTGTCGATGAACACCTCGCGATACCGGATACCCAAATCATCGAACTGGGCGCGCTTCTGGTCGCAATAGCCGCAGGTCGTCAGCGAATACATGGTGATGTGATCACGTTCCGGGTCGTAGCCGTGTAACGCGGTGCTCTGCATGCCGCTGACGGCCGGCGCGCGCTCGATGCTTGAGGTCTGGTTGTAACGTGTTGCCGTTTCGTAAACGTCGTCGGCGAAAAAATTGAAGGCCAGAGACGACGACACCGCAACAAACACGATCGAACCAATGGCACCGATCCAGCTGGTGGGTGTGGGCTGCGGGCCGAAATTGTTGTCGCCCTTGCTGCCGGGGAGGAACATCAGCAGCAGGCTGAACAGACCGCCCACGTAGGGAATTGCGGTAATCAACACCCACCAGCCTCGCCAGTCGAAGTCATGGCAGCGCAAAATGCTCAGGCGTGCGCCGAAGAACACCGCGACCACCGCGCATAGCCCGAGCACCAGCAGACTCTCCAGACGGATACCGAGAATGGCGAGCCATATCAGTGCGCTGGTCAGGAGCATGCTGCCCGCAAAATAAGAGCGTCGGCTGATTCGGCCGCCGAAATCGGTACCGAAAAGAGGCACCGCTTCGGTCTCGACCACGGCCGCGTCACCGGCATGAATACGCAATGAACTGTGCTGCGTTGTCGACACGCCCGCTTGCGCCTCCTGTGCCTGATGTTCACGCGCCGCCAGCACTCGCGGCATGTCGCAACCGCAGTTCAGGCAGAGTGTGCGCCGGGGCTGGCGATGGCCGCATTCGGGGCAATCCATGTCGCCAGCAGGTTCGTCAGAGGTGGGCACCAGATCCAGCGCGGCAGGGGTTGCGCGAGTCGGTGGCGGGGGCGTGTCGGGCGCCATCGTCGACACGTCGGTCGCGGGGGTGGTAGCCGACGGCGGCGTGATCACCGGTTCCGGCACGTCGGCCTCGACCCGGATGCCTACGCCCATGGCCGCGAGCTTGCGACGATAGGCTTGCGCTTTTTCGGTATCCAGTCCCTTTCGGAGCGTGACACGCTTGCCGGAAAAGAGCCGCGGTGTTTGTTCTGGCGCAACTTTGAGCATCGCGGCCAACTGTGCCTTGACGACCTCAGGATCGTGGCCAGGCAGGATGTCGCCAGAAAAAACGAGTTTGTATTGAGTCATGATGTGCGCGTGCGTGTCGGCGGTGAGCGCCAGTTTAATGCATATCGAATTCCGCCAAAGCGACCGGCGTGCATCTTTTGTTCCAGATCCCGGCACAACGACACGAATGCGTACAATGCCGGCTGCCCGAGTCAGGAGAAAACGATGGAATCACGTCTGGATGCTCTGGAGTGCAAGCTCATGGCCGCCGAGGATTTGCTCGACGGTCTGAACATGACGCTATTCCGACAGCAGGAGGCGATTGCGCTGCTGCAATCGCAGGTGTTGGACCTCAAGCGCCAGCTGCAATCCGCGCAGCCCGGCAGCGCCGGCCGTCCTGAGGATGAGATCCCGCCGCACTACTGAGCGACCGCCGCCCGCAGGGGCGTATGCACACGCGCAAAGCTTCGCGGTGCGACGTATTGCAGGATTTCCTTGCCCTCGGTGTCGACAATCAGATCGAGCCCTTTGTCGGGGTAGAGCAGATGCGTCTGATGCGCGTTGGTCGCGACGCGCTCGCTCGGCGCGCCAAAGCGCGACAGCACGGCCTCTTCGTCAAGGTTCACCGAGGGAATGAAGACGATACTGTCGATCGGGCGTGTCATGGCGGTGGCTAGGTCGGCTGCACTGAGCGTGGCCTTGCGCGTGGTCGATTCCATGTATTCGGTTTTGACCGCGCGCTGACGCATGCGGTCGAGTTCGTCGCCGGCCACGGCAATGGTCAAAACCAGTTTGCCGGTGACAAACCCCAGCTGCGCACTGCTGAGATAGGCTTCGAGCGCCCCCGTTTCGCCGGGGGCGGTCACGATGGCCACCGTGAGGTCCAGGCCAAAGCGTTCGCGCGCCTCGCCAAGCGTACTTTGCTCCAGCGTGAGCCCGAATACCTTGCTGCGTCCCTGCGCATCCACCTCGATCTGCCACGGTAAGGCCGACTGTTGACTATGGATGTCATCGGCCGAGGGCATGAAGGCCAAGGGGGCCAGAATGGCCAGCACGATGAGAGACAAAATGGCGACGATCAACTTCATTTTCTGGCGGGTGCTCCGGCTGGGCTCAAGGCTTCGGATTGTCGCCTGCCCGGTCGGGTGGCGCAATCTTGCGCTGCGCATCCGGTTTTGCGAATGACATCAGCAAGTGCTGTTTGTTTGATGCGTGCCGCTATGCCAAAATCAGCGTTTTCCGCACCCAAATGAGGCGGAAAGGCAGGTCATGGTCATGCCATGGGAGAGCACATGAATCAGGCGAAAGCACGTCGGCGTGACATGCCCCCTTCGCCGCGCAAGGCGCGGACGCTGTGGCTGCTCGCGCTGGCATTGGTCGTACTTGCCGCGTTTGCCTTCTGGCAACTGGACGGTTCGTACGATGGTGCCACGATGATTGTGCCCGTCATGGCCCTGTTGGTGTCCCTGGTGCTCGGCGGCGCGGCCCTGAGCGCGCACTGGCGCAGCTCGGCAGACAAGGCGCGCAAGCGGGCCGACAAACGCCGTACGGCGGCCAGCCTGCCAAGCCAGAAGCAAGGCGGCGATGCGCCGCCCACGATGCACTCCGCGCCCACCGAGTTCGACCCCGCCGCCATGGAGGCTGCGGATCTGTCTGATTTCGACCCCGAAATGGTGCCTGCCGCCGCCCGCGTATGGACCTTGAGCCTGCTCGAGAGTCTGGAGTGGCAGCGCTTTGAAGCCTTGTGTGTCGCGTACTACTCCCGCAAGGCAATCTCACACCGCTCTGCTTCTTTGCCGCACGCGGCCGGACGCGACGTCTTTCTGTACCAGGACAAGGAACGTCTGGAGCAGGCCACCGGCCTGGTCCACGTGCGCACCCGTGGGGTGAGCTATCTCGATGTGACCCCGGTGCGAGAATTGATTGGCGCCATGACCCACGAGGCCATCGAGCGCGGCTTTCTGATGACCAACGGTTGCTTTACGCCGCAGGCCCGCACACTCGGCCGTGAGCACGGCATCGTCCTTGTGGATGGGCGCGTGTTGCTGGCCATGATCGAGCGTCTGCCGGCCGACGCACGCGATCGCCTCCATGCCATTGCGACCGAAGGCAAGTACACCACGCCGACCTGCCCCGAATGCGGCGAAAAAATGGTCTCGGCGACCGGCTCCCATGGCGATTATTGGGGGTGCCGCAATTTTCCCGATTGCACCGCGCTATTGCCTCGACTCCCGGCATTGAACTGAGCCGACGACAAACACCGCCTCACTTGCCATACTGAAACCGGGTTTTCAACGGGAGTGACGAGGTGGCTGGTTTTCGATTTCCAATACCTGCCGGCATCGCGCTGGTACTCGTTTTGCTGGCGAGCAGCCGGGTGTTTGCCGATGCGCTCCGGCTCGACTCATCCGCCGGGCCGCTGGCGGCCAGCACCGTCGCAAGCGGCCTCGACACGCCATGGTCGCTCGCATTCCTGCCTGATGGGCGCCTGCTGGTCAGCGAGCGACCCGGTCGCCTGCGTGTGGTGGCGGCGGACGGACGTCTTTCAACCCCGGTCGCCGGGGTGCCGACAGTACATGCCGAGGGGCAGGGCGGTCTGCTGGATGTGATCCTGAGTCCGGGGTTTGCGCAGGATGGGCTCATTTACTTCAGCTTCGCTCAGCCGACTTCAAACGGCGCACGAACCGCCGTGGCGCGGGCGCAACTTGAACTGTCGTCCACGCCACCTCGATTAAGCGACGTACGCGTCATTTTCGCGCAGCGGGACGACCCGGCGGGGCGTCACCATTTTGGCTCGCGCCTGGTGTTCGACGCCGCCGGCAATCTCTTTGCCACACTTGGCGAGCGGTATCACGAGCGCGATCGCGCCCAGGCGCTCGATAGTCATCTCGGCAAGATCGTTCGCATTCGGCCGGACGGCAGCGTGCCGACCGACAATCCCTTGGTGGGGCACAGCACCGCATTGCCGGAGATCTGGTCTTACGGGCACCGCAATGTGCAAGGTGCGGCCTTGCATCCGGTCACCGGGGCGCTGTGGACGCATGAGCATGGCCCGCAAGGCGGCGACGAAATCAATGTGCCGCGTGCCGGCGCCAATCACGGCTGGCCGGTAATTACCTATGGGCGCGAATATGTCACCGGATGGCGCATTGGCGACGGCACGCAACGCGCCGATGTGGCGCCGCCGGTGCATCAATGGACGCCGTCGATTGCGCCGTCCGGCATGGCCTTTTATACCGGCGACCTGTTTCCCGCCTGGCGGGGCAATCTGTTTGTCGGCTCCTTGAAGTTCGGCCTGCTGCTGCGCGTCGAACTTGACGGTGACACGGTGGTGCGTGAAGAGCGACTGCTAACCGAGATCGGTCACCGCATTCGCGATGTGCGGCAGGGGCCGGACGGCGCGCTGTATGTGCTGGACGAAACCGAGGGGCGCATCTTGCGCATCGCCCCGGCGAACTGATTATTGCGCTTCGCCGCTGGCCGGCGGGGTGGAACGCGCGATCTCTTCGATGGTGGTGGTGCCGGCGGCGATCTGTCGGGCGCCGGCGAGGCGCAGCGGGGTCATGTGCTCACGCACGGCCTGGGCACGAAAACGTGCCAGATCCATGTCGGGGCTGATGAGCTGGCGCAGCGTGGGGGTGAGCGTCATGAGTTCATACAAGCCCACCCGGCCGTGATAGCCGGTCATGCGGCATTCCAGACAACCCACCGGACCACAGGCGGTGGTTGGCAGCGCGGACTTCCACGGCGCGACCAGATCGCACCAGTCGGGCTCGTCGATCGGGTGTGGCTTGCGGCAGTGCGGGCAGAGCGTGCGCACCAGACGCTGCGCCAGTACACCAAGCAGCGTCGAACGGATAAGGTAGGGCGGCACGCCGAGATCGAGCAGACGGGTAATGGCGGAGGGGGCGTCGTTGGTGTGCAGGGTGGATAGCACCAGATGGCCGGTGAGCGCCGACTGAATGGCCATCTCGGCGGTCTCAAGGTCGCGGATCTCGCCGACCATGATCACATCCGGGTCCTGCCGCAGCAGGGTGCGCACGCCGGTGGCGAAGTCGAGCCCGATGTTGTGCTGCACCTGCATCTGGTTGAGGTGTGGATAGACCATCTCGATCGGATCTTCGATGGTGCATACGTTCACTTCGGGCGTCGCCAACTCCTTGAGCGTCGAGTACAGCGTGGTGGTTTTCCCCGAGCCGGTCGGCCCGGTCACCAGGATGATGCCGTTGGGCTGGGAGAACATCTCGCGCCAGCGCACGCCTTCGCCCTGGCTGAAGCCGAGGTCATTGAATGACTTGAGCAGCACGTCCGGATTGAAGATGCGTAGCACCAGCTTTTCGCCGAAGGCGGTCGGCATGGTCGATAGGCGCAACTCGATTTCTTCGCCATTGCCCGACTGGGTTTTGATCCGGCCATCCTGTGGCCGGCGTTTCTCGACCACATCCATGCGGCCCATCAGCTTGATGCGGTTGGTGATGGCGGCCGCGACGGGCACGGGCGTCTGATAGACGAGGTGCATCACGCCGTCGATGCGGAAGCGCACATTACACACCTCGCGTCGCGGCTCGATGTGGATGTCGCTGGCGCGCTGCTCGAAGGCGTACTGCAAGAGCCAGTCGACGATGTGGATGACCGCCTGGTCGTTGGCGTCCAGCGATTTTCGCGAGCCGAGCTGTACCAGCTGCTCGAAGTTGCCAATCCCGGTTTGCGCGCCCTCGTGCTGTGCGACCGCGTGTTTTAGCGAGCGGGCCAGGCTGTAGAACTCGGCCAGGTAGCGCACGATGTCGGTCGGGTTGGCGAGCACGCGATGGATGCGGATCTTGAGCGCCTGCTCGAGCACTGACAGCCATTCACCCTCGTAGGGCTCAGCGGTGGCGATGGTGACATCGTTGTCGCGGATCGCCACCGGCAAAATACGGAAGCGTGTGGCATAGGCATGCGAGACCAGATTGCACACCGAGGACACATCGATTTTCAGCGGGTCGATGTGGAAGTAGGTCAGCCCGGCGTCTTCGGCCAGCCACTCGGTCAGCGACTCGACGCTGAGGGTGTCGTGGGGTGCGCAGGCACGGGTGAGCCGTCGTTCGCCCACCTGCGCCAGCGGATGCTGCTCATTGCGTCCACGCATGCGCAGGGCGGTGACGGTTTCATCATGGTCGCGGCGGCTGATCTGGCCGGCGTCGAGGAGGCGGGTGAGCAAAGTGTCGACGGTGAGTCGGCCGGTGGTCGGCGTGCGTGAACGTGTCATATCATCAGGCTATCTGAAGCGGCGATTGGCGGCAATTGGCGCGTTCAGCCTTGAGAGTCGCTGAAGCGTCCCCATCTTCTACACGTTTGATTGCCTTGTTTTCAACAAAAAGGACTGGCCGATGAAAGCCGTGCTGCTCATGCTCGCCTCTGTGCTCTGGATGTCTGCGTCGTTTGCCGAAGACGTCGGCAGCGTCAACACCGAATGGAAGCTCACCGGCTCGCACAAGCTGGTGGTCGAGGCGTTTGATGACCCCAAGGTTGATGGTGTGGCCTGTTACGTGGCCAAGCCGGAGCGCGGCGGCATTGCAGGCGCGTTTGGCGTTGCCGAGGAGTTGTCGGATGTGTCGATCGCCTGCCGGCAGGTCGGCCCGATCACCTTCCGCGAGCCGCTCCCCAGGCAGGAAGACGCTTTCAGCGAGCGGCGCTCGATCATCTTCAAGGTGTTGCATGTGGTGCGCATTGTCGATGTGAGCCGCAACACGCTGGTCTATCTGACCTATACCGACAAAGTCATCTCCGGTAGTCCGCAGAACTCGGTGACGGCCGTGACGGTCGACCGGTCCCTGCCGATTCCGGTAAAAAAATAATGCCATCCACGACCTCACCTCACGCTTTGAATGGATTTTCCCCGAGATGACCGCACATCAGCCTTTGTACGACAGCCGCTACGGCGGTATGGCGCAAGCCGTTCCCGACATCAGCACCCCGGTGATTGATCAATTGATGACGCACCGCTCGGTGCGCGCGTTCCGCCCCGACGCGGTCAGCGATGCGCAGCTGAGTGCGATGATCGCCGCCGCGCAATCGGCTGCCAGCTCGTCCAATCTGCAGGTGTGGAGTGTGGTGGCGGTGCGTGATCAGGCGGTTCGCGACCAATTGGCCGAGTTTGCCGGCAACCAAGCCCATATCCGTCAGGCGCCGCTGCAACTGGTGTGGCTGGCCGACTTGTCTCGCCTTGAGCGGGTGGCTACGGCCGAGGGGCGGCCCAGCGAGGCGCTGGACTACACCGAGATGTTTCTGACGGCAGTGATCGACGCGGCACTCGCCGCGCAAAACGCGGTCGCCGCGGCCGAATCCATGGGTTTGTCGACGGTGTATATCGGCGGCATGCGCAATCGGCCCGAAGACGTGGCGCGTGTGCTCAAGCTGCCGCCCAAGACCTTTGCCGTGTTCGGCATGTGCGTGGGCCATGAAGACGATGCCCGGCCCGCCAGCGTCAAGCCGCGCCTGCCGCAGTCGGCCGTGCTACACCACGAAAGCTATTCAACCGAACAGGACGACGCGGTTGCGGCCTACAACACCGCCATGGCGCGCTTTTATGAGGCGCAGAAAATGGATGTGAAAGGCAACTGGTCCATCCACTCGGCCAAGCGCGTCGCGGGGCCGGCATCGCTGTCGGGTCGTGATCGCCTGGTGGACGCGCTGAAGGCGCTGGGCTTCAGTCTGAAATAGCGGCTGAGGGTTGGCCGAGGCGATCGGCCGCCCAGCACGCAAAGGCGTCGGCGGGCATGGGTCGCGCGTAGTGGTAGCCCTGCACCTCAGTGCAGCCGAGCGCTTTCAGGGCGTCGTGATGATGCGCCTCTTCGACCCCCTCGGCCGTCGTGCGCAGGCCCAGCCCGGCTGCCATCTGGACAATGGCGCGAACGATGCTCGCGTCGTCGGCATCCTGGCTCATGTCTGCCACGAAGGATCGATCGATTTTGAGCCGGTCGACCGGCAGGCGCCGCAGATAGGCGAGGCACGAATAACCCGTACCAAAGTCATCAATGGCAAGGCGGATTCCTTGCGCTTTGAGGTTGGCCAGCTGGCCAACCAGCGTCGCGGTATCGCCGATCAGCGTTGATTCGGTAATTTCGAGTTCGAGGCAGCGCGCACTCAGCCCGGCCTCGGCCAGCGCTGCCGATACATGCGCTTCGAGCGTTCCGTGACGAAACTGAAGTGGCGACAAATTGACCGACACGGTCAGTTCGCCCAGGCCCCGTCGCGACCAGTTTGCCGCTTCACGGCAGGCTTCGCCGAGGACCCACTCCCCAATGCCGACAATGTGTCCGGTCAGTTCGGCGACTGGAATGAAACGGTCGGGGGGCACGTTACCGAGTGTCGGGTGCTGCCAGCGGAGCAAGGCTTCGGCGCCGATCAGTGCGCCGCTGTCGAGAGTGAGGATGGGTTGATAGTGCAGCGAGAACTCGTTGCGTTCCAGGGCAGGGCGGAGACCGTTGCGGATCACCAGATCGTTCAAGACGTCGGTTGAGACGTCCAGGTGATGGCTGCGGAAGGTGTTCCGACCCGCTTCCTTGGCCTGGTACATTGCCGCGTCTGCCTTGCGCAGCAGGGCATTGAAGTCTTCGCCATCGTCAGGAAAAACCGAGATACCGATGGAGACCGACGTGACCAGTTCGCCGCTGTCGGTGTGATAGGGGGCGCCCAGGCGCTCATTGATTCGCTGCGCCACGGTTGCTGCGATCTCGAAGGCGGGCAGCTCATCGAGCAGGACAATGAATTCATCGCCGCCCTGGCGGCAGACCAGGTCCTTGTCCCCGACGCAGTGACGCAGTCGTTGCGCCACCGACTGCAAGAGCACGTCACCGGCGGCATGCCCCAGCGAGTCATTGACGAGCTTGAGGTTGTCGACGTCGACAAACAGCAGGGCGACGCGATGATTGGCTTTGCGGGCCCACGTAATGATCTGGCCGCAGCGCTCTTCGAGCACCATCCGGTTCGGCAACTCGGTGAGTGAGTCATGCGTGGCGAGAAAGCGGATCCGGTTTTGCGAGGCGTGCTGTTCGGTCAGGTCGGAAAAAATGCCGACATGCTGCACGATCTCGCCGCTTTGATCGCGGATGGCGGAGATCACCAGCCATTCGGGATAGATCTCGCCATTCTTGCGCCGATTCCAGATCTCGCCCTGCCAGTGGCCGGTGCGCTGGAGCTTCTCCCACAGCGCCACATAGAAAGCCTTGTCGTGACGCCCCGACGACAGCATGGATGGGCGTTTGCCGAGGCACTCGTCAGGGGCATAGCCTGTCGCGCGCGTGAAGGCCGGATTCACTGCCTGAATGCGATTTTCGGCATCGGTGATCACCATGCCTTCTTCGCTCGTTTCGAATAGCCGGGCGGCCAGGCGCAGTTGGGTATCCTTGGCTTTTCGCTCAAGCACGATGCCGACCAGATGTGCACCGATCGCCAACAGTTTTCGGTGAAAAGCCGTTGGCGATCGGTGCTCGAAACTGGACAGCGCAAACGAACCAATGACCTTCCCGCCGGCGCCCAGAATGGGCATGGACCAGCATGCGCAGATGTTGAAGTCTTCAGCGACCGAGCGCAGTTCTTTCCAGCGCGCATCGGTGTAGGTGTTGCTGACAAACACCGGCTCTTCACGAAACACCGCATTGCCGCAGGAACCGGCTTCCGGGCCGGGGCGTAAATTCTGGAGCTGATCGCGCGCCTCGACCGGGATGCTGGGTGCCGCCAGCACATTGAGCGCTTGAGTGTCGGCGTCCATCGTCATGACGCTGGCCACGGCATTGGGTACCAACTGCTCTTCGAGCAGGCAAAGGCGATCGATCACCTCGTGTGCCGCATCGCCACGCGCCACGGCCGCCAGCAGCGTCTGCTGGAGGGACAAGATGCCGTTTTGCTCCTGCATCGACAGTTGGATATCGTCGGTCGCGCTATCGGTGCAGGTGTGGGGCACATGCTGCGTCATGCGTGAAATCCTGTTCTCGGGGGGGGCAATGAAACGCTGTGGCGATTCTTGCACGTCCGGTCAAAAAGAGGCACTCACTGTGCCGATTAACGGCATCTGCGTCCTTGATCTAAAGCGGATCTTTGAGAACTAACAATGACTTGCTTGCGCTGGATGCGTCTGGCCTCCTCGTGCCGTTTGAAATTGGTGCTTCAGTGAAGCAGGCGCGGTGTCGTAAGTCCACGGGTATGTTGCCACTGTGCGCGGGGTCCCGATGTTTATCGACGATTTCTTGAAATCCGCTTCTGTTCTGGTGTGCGATGACCCGACAGGAAGCGACCCGGCTTTCCGGCAAGCGCTTGATGCGGCCGGGATCACCTCCGTGCAATCTGTTGCCGATCCGCAGGCCGCTCAGGCGCTGCTGCGCGACGCGCGTTTTGACCTCATTGTGCTTGATCTCGATAGCGCGCAGTCTCCCGCGCTTGATTTTCTGGCCCAACGCCAGCACGCATCCATCGAGACGCCCGACCCACCGATTCTGGTGGTGATTCACCCCAATGACACGGCTTTGCGTCACCGGGCGCTGGCGCTCGGTGCGGTCGATTATGTGGAACGGCCTTTTGATATGGAGGCCTTGCAGGTCCGGATCTGCAACGCCTTGCGCATTCGTCAGGCGCAACGCCGCCAAAGCCATTTCGATGAAGAGCTTGAGCATCGGGTGGCGGCACGCACCGCCGAGCTGATCAACGCCACCGATGCGATTGTCCATCGCCTGGCGATGGTCTGCGAGAAAGCCGATGTCAACGCGGCGACGCACATCGTTCGCGTCGGCAAGATGGCACATCTCCTTGCCAAGACAGCTGGGCTGGGGGCCGAACGGTGCTTCATGATCGAGCGTGCCGCGCCGCTCCACGATGTGGGAATGCTCAGCGTCTCCGACGACATTCTGCGCAAGGCGGGTCGTCTGTCAGATGAAGAACTCGCGCAGGTGAGGTGCCACGCGCAGATCGGCGAGGACCTCCTCGGCAATCATCAATCGGCGCTGATTCAGATGGCGGCCAGCATCGCCAGCAACCATCACGAACGATGGGATGGCACGGGTTATCCCAATGGCTTGCAAGGCGAGTCGATCCCGATTGAAGGCCGGATTACGGCGATCTGCGATGTCTTTGATGCCCTGACGTCCAAACGCCCGTACAAAGACCCGTGGTCAGTTCAGAACGCGGTGGACTATCTGGTGGCGCAAGCCGGGCATTGCTTCGATCCGACACTGGTTGCGCATTTCGTGGCGCATCTGGACGCGGTTGAAGCGGTGCTGGCGCGTTACCCTGATACGCACTGAGTCGCCGCCCACGCAGATTGCAGCGCATCGCGGTGTGGCGCCATGTGGGTGACATCAACGGCCAGCACGGGGCCGCTCAAGGTGTGCCCGGACAGCTTTGCCGGCAAGATGATTTGCGGTTCACCGAGGGTCACGTGGACTGTCGACTGGTCGGTTTTCAGCCGTGTCTTGCGATGCGCTTCATCAACCAGCACACCGCCGTTCGTGAGATTGAGTTTGGCGCCCAGCGTGACGATGGCACCGTTGTTCATTGCCGCCTGCACGGCGCACGGAACCAGGCGATAGTCGTTTGCCACGGCAAGGGCCTGGCGGCGCAGATAGGCGCGTAAGGCGTCGGCGCCGGTGGGCGCCTTGGCTGCCGCACGGACAGAAAGCTGCTGCACCTCCAGATCCGTCAGGTGCGGCGCGATTCTGGCAAGCAGTGCGGCATCAATGCTCGGCGCGTCGACCCGGTTCGCTTCGACGCGATGGCGATATGCCTGCACCTGAATGTCGGCTTTGCCCAGCTGCTTGCTGCTCACGGTGCGCATTCCGGCGAACACGGTGTCGCCCAGGGCGAGTGTGAGCTGTTTCTGGAGTGCGGCCGCATCCAGTGCGGCAAATGAGTCCGGCACATCCAGATCAAACTCGAACTGTACAAGCAGGCGGGCTTTGGATCGTGTCATCGGGACAACCGGTCTGGGCACATGGTTTGTGTATCAACGGGAAAAGCTCGGCCAACTTTACAGACGCCCGTCAGAATTCGCGCTTGAAGCGCGAATCTGGATCTGCGCTGCAGGCTGTCGGTGTCATACGCAAGCGCGCCACCGGGCAGACGGGTCTGCCTGTCGATCCCCGGTGGGCGGGCGTTTCCAACCATTCGAAGGATTTTTCTGCCGGATGCTTGATTTTTTAGAACGCTTGTACCAAATTCCCATCTTTCATTTTTCTACGCAATTGGAATGGCTCGCGGGCGGTCCCTCGTGCGCCATTCCATCTTCGATACACCGGCGACCGGCGGGTGTGTTGCAGAGCGCGTGTGTTCGACAACCGAACAGGTGGTCCCCCTTGAAAGAAGCGCTTGCCCGAGATACCGCTTACCTCCATCCGTACTGGTGCGAGTTGAATCAGGAAGAGGTGATCGACGGTAGCGACGAATTTTTTCGCATTCACGGCGCCTCTGCCGGCATCGATGCCCTCTGGCCCCATGCACCCGCACTTCGGCTCGCCATCGATACGGTTCGTCGCGAAGGGCGACCGAGTCAGTTGGCGCATGCCGCCGTCGCCCACGATCACACGCGCGTGAGCCGTGTGCTGGTTCTGCCTGGCACCGCCCAAAGCGTATTCATTGCTGGCGTCCCGGCCGCGCAAACACGATCGCAGGGCCGCGCCTTGTCGCGGTGGCGAAGTGATTTCGCCGATGTGGTGTCTGCACCGCGCCCGCAGCAGCAACGAATCGGCGACTGCCTCGCACTGTTGGTCGCGCATAGCGGCGCGAGCCATGCATCGATTGTCGAGTCTGTGTCGACGGGTTATCGGTCGGTCCACTGCGCGTGCGCGACGGTGGGGCGCTGTGACGATTGCATTGCACCGGTCACGCTGCCCCTTGAGCGCTTTTCTTCTGCCGGCGAGACCTCCGTGACCTCGCTTGCCGATGGCACGCAGGCGCTGATCCATCCGCTGGGCGGTCCCAAGGAGCCGCTCTGCGCACGCGCGCTGGTGCTGCACCCGCTGGACGTCTCGCGGCGTGCTGCCATTGAACGCATGGCCAGTATGGTGGGGAACTGGATCGGCAACATTCTTCGCGCCGCCGATGCCATGCGCGCCGCGCAGCAGCGTGATCGGTTGTATGCCGAAGTGGTGCGAGCGATGTCTGACGCCGTACTCGTCATCGACGATGATTTTCGGGTGCGCCAAAGCAACGCGGCAGCAGCGAACTTGCTGGGGGCTCGCCCGGAGACCATCACTGGCGCGGATGTGCGCGACCTGATTCAGGTGAGCGCCAATGATGGCGAAATCGTCGCATGGGCGTCATTGGCGCGGCCCGGGGACACGAGCCGCATCGAGCCGATCGCATGCGCGCTGCCGCATCGCGGTGGTGTCGCCATGATCAAGGGCTCCTGCGCACGTCTGGGAGAGGCCAACGACAGCGATGCGTCGGCTGGCACGCTCGTGTTGGTCCTGCGCGACGTCAGTCACGAGGTCGAGACCATGCGCCGCGCCGAGTGGGCGGCGACGCACGACGCGCTGACCGGCTTGCACAACCGGGTCGGCTTCGAGCGCCGGATGAGCCCGGTCGACACATCCGGCCAACTCATCTGCCTCGATCTTGACCGGTTCAAAGTCATCAACGATAGCTGCGGTCACGCGGCGGGCGATCAGGTGCTTCGCGCCATCGCCACCATCATTCGCCGTCATATCCGGCGCCTGGACGTACCTGCGCGGATCGGTGGCGACGAGTTTTTTGTGGCCTTGCCACAGTGCCCCGAGAATGTCGCGTTGAAAATTGCCGAGGCGATTCGAGCGGACGTCGAGCAATACGCGTATCACGACGAGCGTGGCGAGGCCTACCGTGTGAGTTGCTCGATCGGCATCTGCGCCTACCACGATCACGACTCTTTGCAGCGGGCGCGCGCCGATGCCGATGCGGCCATGTACAGCGCCAAGCGTAGCGGCAAGAACCGGGTGGTTGCCTTTGAACGCAGCCCGCAGGCCATGGCCCGTTCAAGCGATGTGCATTGGGCGCACCGCATCGAGCGTGCCATTGATGAAGATCGTATCGAGTTGTGGCGGCAACCGATTTTCGATCTGCAGGACAACCGCGCAAAAGGCTACGAAGTGCTGGTGCGCATGCGCGATGACAACGGCGCGCTGGTGCTGCCGTCGGAGTTCATCCCGCCGGCAGAGCGCTTCGATCTGATCGGCGCACTGGACCGGCACATCGTGTCGCGCATTGCGCGGCATTTTTCGGACGTGCTCAACGGCGGACGCTATGTGTCGATCAACCTCTCCGGCCGATCGGCCGCCGATCTCGGGCTGGCGGCCTGGATCACCAACTGCTTTGAGCAAGCCGATGTCCATCCCCACCAGATTTGCATCGAACTGACTGAAACCGCTACCGCTGTCGACCCCACGGACGTGCTGACGCTGATGCAGACGCTACGCCGAGCCGGCTTCTGCATTGCGCTGGACGATCTGGGTAGCGGGGTGGCCAGCTTTGCCACCTTGCGTGACCTGCCGGTCGATATCGTCAAGCTCGATGGGGGGTATGTGCGCGGTGTGGCGCAAGACAAACGTGCACAGGAAATTGTTCAGGCGGTGGTGCAGGTGGCGCGCAGCCACGGTATCGAGACCGTGGCGGAATGGATCGAGGATGAGGCAACGCTCTCGTGGGTCAGCCAGGCGGGCATTACGCGTGGGCAGGGCTTTTATCTGGGCGTGCCGGAGCCCATCATCCTAGAAAACGCAGTTGACCGCTTGTGCCCGTGAGCCAGGTATTGAACATGCGAAGCTTTTCGGCTTCGAGGTCAATCACCCGGTGGGTGATCGCGCTACGCGTCCGATCGCGCGGCTAGCGGCGGTGCCCGAGCGCGGCTTGTGCCCGGGCTTTGGCGGCGACCAGGTCGCCGCGCGAGATGTACAGCAAGTCGCCCAGCTTGCGCATCAAATGGCTCTCGTGCGCGCAGACATGTCCGTCGGCCAGGGCAATGGCCCACAGATACTCGACGACGCGCAGCTTCTGAGCGGCATCCAGCGCCTGATTCAGGCGCGATGTAAAGGGATGAAAGCCGGGCGCTTCGCGGGACTCGGCCGTGGCCGCGTCGAGCAGCTGATCGACTTCATTGGTGTCGAGCTGAAACTCGGCCGCCAGGACTTTGCGTAGATGCGACATCTCGGCCGGCGAGCTTTCGCTGTCGGCGCGCATCATTTCGACCAATAGCGCCGCGGTGGCCAAGGGGAGGGATGGCGGCGCGTCGTCGGCGTTTGCCGACGCATTGGTCAGCGTGCTGAAAAAAGCCTGAAGTGATTGAATCATCGCGGAAACCCTTCTGAATCAGACGGCGGGGGCGTGCCGCGCACAGCCCCCGTCGAGCCCATGACAGATCAGCGCGAGATCGGCTTGTAGCGAATCCGCTTCGGCTTGGCGCCTTCTTCGCCCAGACGCTTCTTCTTGTCGGCTTCGTATTCCTGATAGTTGCCTTCAAAGAAGGACCACTGGGAATTGCCTTCTGCCGCCAGAATGTGGGTGCAGATACGGTCCAGGAACCAGCGATCGTGGCTGATGATCAGCGCGCAGCCTGAGAACTCCAGCAAGGCGTCTTCGAGCGCGCGCAGGGTTTCGACGTCAAGATCGTTGGACGGTTCATCGAGCAGCAGCACGTTGCCGCCGGCGATCAGCGTTTTGGCCAGATGCAGACGCCCGCGTTCACCGCCCGACAGGTTGCCGACGATCTTCTGCTGGTCTCCGCCCTTGAAGTTGAAGCGGCCGATGTAGGCGCGGCTGGGGCATTCGAACTTGCCCACGGTGAGGATGTCCGCACCGCCAGAGATGACATCGAACACCGTCTTGTCGTTCTCGAGGCCCTCGCGGGACTGATCGACCGCGGCCAGCTGTACCGTGCTGCCAATATCGATGCTGCCCGAATCCGGCTGCTCCTTGCCCATGATCATCTTGAACAGCGTGGATTTACCCGCGCCGTTCGGGCCGATGATGCCGACGATGGCACCGGCCGGCAGGCTGAAGCTGAGGTTGTCCATCAGCAGCTTGTCGCCGAACGCCTTGGATACGCCTTCGAAATTGATGACCTTGTCGCCCAAACGCTCGCCGGGCGGAATGAAGATTTCCTGGGTTTCGTTGCGGCGCTGGTACTCGACGCTCGACATTTCCTCGTAGCGCGCCAGACGCGACTTGCTCTTGGCCTGACGGGCCTTGGGGTTGGAGCGCACCCACTCCAGCTCCTTCTTCATGGCCTTCATGCGGGCCGCTTCCTGCTTGGCTTCCTGCTCCAGGCGCTCTTCCTTCTGCTCAAGCCAGCTCGAGTAGTTGCCTTTCCAGGGAATGCCGTGGCCGCGGTCGAGTTCGAGGATCCACTCGGCCGCATTGTCGAGGAAGTAGCGATCGTGGGTGACGGCCACCACGGTGCCCGGGAAGCGGACCAGGAACTGCTCGAGCCACTCGACCGATTCGGCGTCAAGGTGGTTGGTCGGTTCATCGAGCAGCAGCATGTCGGGCTTGGCCAGCAACAGCTTGCACAGCGCCACGCGGCGCTTCTCACCACCGGATAGCGTGCTGATCCTGGCCTCCCAGGCGGGCAGGCGCAGCGCATCGGCAGCGATTTCCATCTGGGTTTCGACGTCGGCGCCGGCGGCCGAGATGATGTTCTCGTAGCGCGCCTGATCTTCGGCCAACTTGTCGAAATCGGCATCCGGCTCCGCGTAGGCCGCATAGACCGCTTCGAGCTTCTGCTTGGCTTCCATCAGCTCGCCGAGCGCGGACTCCACCTCATCCTTGACCGTCTTGGCCGGATCGAGCTCGGGCTCCTGCGGCAGGTAACCGATGGAGATTCTCGGCTGGTGCTGCACTTCGCCTTCAAATTCGGTATCCACGCCCGCCATGATCTTCAGCACCGTCGACTTGCCCGAGCCGTTCAGGCCGAGCAGACCGATCTTGGCGCCGGGGAAAAAGGACAGCGAGATGTCCTTGATGATCTGGCGCTTCGGGGGGACAACTTTGCTCACGCGGAGCATCGACATTACATATTGGGCCATTGGGTACGCTGCCGGGTTACGATCAGGGAAAACGAAACTTTACCCGAAGCCGCGTTCGCCCGTCTGCCTGCGCGCACTTGGTTTTGGGCAAGTGAGAGCGAACAACATGCAGATTTGTGTCCTCGGCGCCGGTCTGGCCGGCGTGACCGCCGCGCATGCGCTGGCCCGTGAAGGGCACGCCGTGACGGTGATTGATCGCGCGGCCAGCCCCGCGCAGGAAACCAGCTTTGCCAATGCCGGCCTGATTTCGCCGGGGCATGCGTTTAGCTGGGCGTCGCCCGGCGCACCGGTGGCTTTGCTCAAGTCGCTGTTCGACCGCCAGCAAGCCTTGCGGATCAAGCCGCGCTTCGACCCGGCACTGATGCGCTGGGGCTGGCGCTTTGTGCGCAACTGCCAAACCGATGCCTGGGAGCGCAATTCGCTCCTGCTGATGCGCCTGGCCGCCTACGCCCAGCAACAGCTCGACACCATCATCGACGAAACCGGTGTGGACTTTGCGCATACGCGTGGCGGGCTGATCTATCTCTACGACACCGATGTCGCGCTGGCGCAGGCGATCTCGACGCTGAACGTGTTGCGAGAAGCGCAGATCGAGGCCCATGTCCTCTCGCCTGACGATGTGGTTCGTCTCGAACCCGCCTTGGCAACCCGCGCCCGCAGCATTGCTGGCGCCGTTCATTGCCCGAGTGATGCCAGCGGCGACGCCCATCGCTTTACGGTTGAACTGGCCACTCGCTGCCAGCAGCGCGGTGTGCGCTTTTGTTTCAATGAAACCATTCAAGCTTGGCGGGTTCAGGGTGAGCAGATTGACGCGGTCGTGACTGAGCACGGCGAGCACCGCGCGGATGCGTTCGTGCTGGCGCTCGGCAGCTTTTCGCCCGTGCTTGCGCGGCAACTCGGTCTGCGCTTGCCGATTTATCCGGTACGCGGAAATTCCGTGTCTTTTCCGATCGGTGTCGGGCACACGCCGCCAACGCTGGCTGGCGTCGACGATGGCACGCTGACCGCCTGGTCTCGGCTCGGCGCGGTGCTCCGGATGACGACTACGGCCGAATTTTCGGGCTACGCCAACCGACTGCCGGACAAGGATGTGGCCATGCTGGTCGCACGTGCCGAAGCCTTGTTTCCAAATGGTGCCGACTTCAGCCAGCCCACACCGTGGTCAGGCCTGCGGCCCATGACGCCGGAAGGTCCGCCCTTGGTGGGCCAGGCCGGGCCCCGCAATCTATGGCTGAACACCGGCCACGGCGCGATGGGTTGGACCACCGCGGCAGGAACCGCGCAAATCCTGGCGGATCTCATCGCCGGTCGCCAACCGGCGCATCCCTATCCCTCGCCGCGTTTGCGTTGAGATTCAGTAAGGAATTGGCGTCCAGTCAGGATGCTCGAAGCTTTTTCCGTAACGGTTGAGCGCCTGCACGGCCATCATGTAGCCCAGTCGGCGGGCGGGCAGGTGCGTGGCGTGCGTCATGATGTCGGCGCCATCACCCAGATCTTTCTTGATCTCTGAAAGCGCGATGGCGGCATTGCGGTCGGTATGTGTCGTCGGAAAGGTGGCGAGCCGCTTGAGCATCCAGTCGGCCAGCGCATCGTATTGCGCTTCGGTGCGCTGGTTCTGCTGCAAATCGTGGCCAACGGCGCGCAGCATTTGCGCCATTTCATCGATGGCAGCGCGGAGCGGCGCATCGCTCGTCCAATGGGCGGGGGCCTGGGCCGGCGTCACCGCCGCCGGGGCGTGCTGATCGGCAAGCGCGGGCGGGGCCGCGGCAAAGAGTGTGGCTGCAATCAGAGTGGAGGCAGCAAGAACAGGGCGCATGACGGGACTCTCCGGAAACGAAATATCTTCCACAAAGCCGAATTGTCGCAAAAAAACGGGCGCCGACGGCACCCGTTTTTGCATGGCTCACAGCAGGTTTGACGGTGTCAGTTAGCCGAGGCGACCAATGATTTGACCTTGTCATCCTTGCCGGCCTGCTTGTCGTAGTCACCACGGCCAACCTGAGCGGAATTGAGCGACTGCACGTCGCCAGAGACTTCGCCGCCTTCTTCGATCAGGATCTTGCCATAGCGGATCTTACCGCTGACCCGGCCCGTTGCATGAATGATCAATTGCTTGCGCGCCGTGAGTTCGCCGTCGAACTTGCCGTGGATTTCGGCCACATCGATACCGACCTTGCCGGAAAACGCGCCTTGCTCTGCAATGCGGATCACGCGGCTGTCCATGGTCGCTTCGACCCGGCCTTCGACCACCAGCGTGTCGCAGTCAAGAATCTCTGCACCCTTGAGCTTGACGTCAGGACCGACGATCAGGCGGCTGCCGCTGTCTTCGGTGGCATCGGTACGCGGTGTTTCTGCGGCCTCGGCCGTTGCCGGATTGGCGGTATCAGTCGGGGTCTCGGTCTGGCTACGCATGTGGGCTCCAAATGTTCCGGGTCTGGGGGACGGGCGGGTAGAGGCCGACGTCGGATTGGTCGGCGTGGATGAGTTGAAGGGGGCGGGCGTGGGCTCGGCGGCTTCACGCTTCGGGAACAGTCCGGGTTTGTTGAACATCTCATCTCCTTGACGATCGCGGCTGCGGGCACAACACCCGCTTGGCCCGACTCTTGCAAGTGGCATGCCACACACTGGAAGTCATTGAATCAACGTGGCTTGGCGCCGGTAGACAATGCACTCGATCGCCTGGCTTGTGTCGCACCTGTCGCCAATAACCGACACAGCTTTTGGTAACATTTCTTAAGCGACTGTTTGTGCAGATAATTTCAATGTCGCCGTTCGGCGACGCCGGCGCGCCCTGCGAGCGAGTCAAGGCATTGTCATAGGCGCTCATTTGCATTTGCTTACCGCATCCGAGGGGCGTGTCGCCTACAGTCGACACTGTCACCCAATCCTGTGGGCAGCCCCATGTTTTCCCGAATGTCATTCCGGCAGATGCTGCTCGCCGGCTTTGTACTCATCGCGCTGGTGTTGAGTGCCGCCGCCTTGCAGGGTCTTCGGGTGCTTGAATCCTTTGCGCAACAGAGTCGTGCCGGTGCGGATACCGCCGTGGGACTGACCTCGGCTGCCCAGCAGCTGGCGCAGCGCACCGTCGATATGGAGCGCAGCGCGCGCCAGTTCGTGGTGCTGAATGATCCTGCGCTGCGCAAGCGCTATCGCGACGCACGCGCCGATGCCGAAACCGCGCTGCTGGCCTTTTCCCGCGCCGAGCCGTCCACGCTGGGCGGCGTCGCCGATACCTGGCGCGCCGCCGCTGACGAGGCCGAGGTCGCGATCACCGGTACGCCCGACGATGTTGCCTTGCGCGACGCACTCGATCGGCTGCATCTGATCAATGAACGCTTGAGCATCGAAGCGCGCCAATGGATCGCGGTGCGCAACGCACGCTTGCTCGACACCCTCGAAGCGAACCGCTTGCGCCTCGCCTGGCAGGTGCTGCTTGCGCTGCTGGTCGCCGTGGCCTTGGCAGCCTTTTTTGGGTGGCAGCTGGCGCGGCCAGTCAAGCAGATCGAGGAGGGCATTGCTCGCCTCGGCGACAACCTGCTTGAGATTCCGGTGGATATCGAAGGGCCGGCAGACCTGCGCCAGGTGGGGCAGCGTCTGGACTGGCTTCGCCAGCGTCTGGGCGAGCTGGAATCTGATCGAGCGCGCATGTTGCGGCATGTCTCTCATGAGCTGAAAACCCCGCTGGCAGCGCTGCGCGAGGGTATCGCGCTGCTCGACGACGAAGTCACCGGCCCGCTCGCCGGCGGGCAGCGCGAGGTGGTCGATATCCTTCGCGACAATGCCCACCTGCTACAGGGGCGTATCGAAGATCTGCTCGACTTCAACGCCGCCGTGTTCGATGCGCGGCGCCTGCAACGCAGCACCGTTGAGGTCAAAGCGCTGCTGACCCAGGTGGCCGATGGCCAGCGCTTGCAGGCGAAGTCGCGCGATGTCGAGATCGAGCTCCAGGCCGACCCCGTTTCCGTCGATGGCGATATCGCCAAGCTGGGGGTTGCGGTCGGCAATCTGCTGGCCAATGCGATCTCCTTCAGTGCATCGGGCGGGGTGGTGAGCCTGCGTGCCGCGCGCAGCGCTGGCCATGTGCATATTGATTGCATCGACACCGGCCCAGGCATTGCCGAGGACGATGTTCCCCGTATTTTCGATCCCTTCTTTCAAGGGCGTCGCCAAGGAGCGACACCGCGCTGCGGCAGCGGTGTCGGCTTGTCGATCGTGCGTGAATATGTTCAGGCGCACGGCGGTCGGGTCGTGTTGCTCTCTGGCGAACGCGGCGCGCATTTTCGAATCGAACTCCCACTCGATAGCTGAGACTGATATTGATGATTTTCCGACTCTGCCGCCTGAGCGCACCGGCGTTTGTTCTGGGCCTGCTCGCGGGTTGCGCGCAATTTCCCGTGGCAGGCACCTTGCCCTCCGATGAACCCATCAAGACGGCCGTGCGTCACGACGACGTCACGCCGCGCGCCATTCTTGCCTATGGCCGACATGTGGCCGAGCTCGATGCCGCGGGTTTTGCCAAAGAACTGAAAGCGATCGAAGGGCAGGGGAGCGACCCCATGAGCCAGATGCGGCTGGCGCTATTGCATGCGCAGCCGCGGGCCGACGCCGATCTCGCGCGTGGCCTGGCGTTGCTCGACAAGTTGCTGGCCAATCGCAGCCCCGACGCGGCCAGCCTCCACCCGCTGGCGCGAATCGTGCATGTTCAGTTGGCCACCCGCGCCCGGTTGATGGCCCAGAACGAAGCCTTGCTGTCCGAACAGCAGGCCGGGCGCGAAGCGGTGGCCAACCTGCAACAAAAACTGGACGCGCTGACCGCGATCGAGCGCAGCCTGCCCGCGCCGGCACGCCGTCCTTCGGAGACTTCCCGATGAATCTCGCCCAGCGCGCTGATGTCGCCAACCGCGACGCGCCTGAATCACCCCGCCTGCTGCTGGTCGACGACGACCCCGACCTGCTGCGTCTCTTATCCATGCGGCTGCGCGCCAGCGGCTATCAGGTTGACGCCGTGAGTTCAGCCGAGGCGGCCCTGGCCCACCTTGCTGTGCGCCCGCCCGATCTGGTGCTCAGCGATGTGCGTTTGCCGGGCCGGGACGGCCTGGCCTTGTTTGACGAAATCCGCCGCACCCATCCCGGCCTGCCGGTCATTCTGCTGACCGCCCACGGCAGCATTCCAGACGCCGTCGATGCCACGGCTCGCGGCGTTTTTGGTTATCTGACCAAGCCCTTCGACAGCCGGGTCTTGCTCGACAAAGTCCGTCGGGCGCTTGATGTTTCGGCGCCGCGCGCGCTCAACGTTGGCGAAAACAGCCAAGCCTGGCGCGCCGAGATTGTCAGTCGCAGCGCCTGCATGAACGAGGTGCTCGAAGAAGCGCGCATGGTGGCGGCCGGGGATGCCAGCGTGCTCATTCGCGGCGCCAGCGGCAGCGGCAAGGAGTTGCTCGCGCGCGCGATCCACCGTGCCAGCGTGCGCGCCAACCAGCCCTTTGTGGCCATCAATTGCGGGGCGATCCCCGAAGCCCTGCTGGAGTCAGAACTCTTCGGCCATGTGAAAGGCGCGTTCACCGGCGCCAGCACGGCACATGACGGGCTGTTTCTCAGTGCCGACGGCGGCACGCTGTTTCTCGATGAAATTGGCGACATGCCGCTGCCGCTTCAGGTGAAGCTGCTGCGCGTGCTGCAGGAGCGCGCGGTGCGTCCGGTCGGGGCGACACGGGCGCGTCCGGTCGATGTGCGCATTATTTCGGCAACCCATCGCGACCTGGATGCGGCCATGCACGAAGGCAGCTTTCGCGAAGACCTGTATTACCGGCTCAACGTGGTGCGCCTGACGCTGCCCTCACTCGATGCGCGACGCGAAGACATCCCACTGCTGGCCGGTCATTTCATTCGCAGTCTCTCGGAGAAGTACGGCAAGACCATCCACGGATTTGCGCCCGAAGCGCTCGAAATGCTGGTGGCCGCGGCCTGGCCGGGCAATGTGCGCCAACTCTACAACGTGGTCGAGCAAGTCTGTGCGCTGACCACCACGCCGCTGATTGCCGCCACGCTGGTTCAGCGGGCCTTGCGCACGCCCGCCGTCGAAGTGCTGACCTATGCCGAGGCGCGCCAGCGTTTCGAGCGTGAGTACCTGACGCAGGTCCTGAAGCTGACGGGCGGCAACGTCACCGACGCGGCGCGCTTGGCGGATCGCAATCGCACCGAGTTTTACCGGCTTTTGCAGCGCCATACGCTCACCCCCGCCATGTTCCGGCTGGCCGATGACGCGGACGTTGTCGCAGCGACGGGACGGCCCTAAGCCCTGAGATGGCGGGAGATTGTGTCGAAGTCGCCGTTTTGCTGTTGTCATAAGGCGACAAATATCGGGGCCCGACTCGATGGTTGCGCGGCCGGGGGCTTGTTCTGTTCGCTAAGTCACTGATTTCAATTCGAAATATCAATCTGGCATGAACGCTGCTGTAAGCCCTGTGACGACCCATTCGGCGTCATCACGTGTCTTAAACAGGAGTGACATCATGAAACACGGATTTACCACAGCCAGCCTGATCGCCATCGCCGCCTTGTCCTTCGGTATCGTCCAGCCCGGTCATGCCGCCGACGCACCGGCCGGTGCGGCAAAGCCCGTCCTGAGCGTGTCGGCCGCCGACGCCGCCATCAAGGGCAAGGTTGAGGCCGCGCTGGCTGAAACCACCACGCTGCAAGACGCCAAGATTCGGGTGGATGTCAGCGACGGTGTCATCTTGCTGAGCGGGCAGGTCAGCTCGCCCGCGCAACGCGACGCAGCCGCACAACGCGCGGCCGGAGTGGCGGGTGTCAAGCGGGTGATCAACGAGTTGGCCCCGCCGACCGGCAGCTAACAGGCTGCGTGCCCGACACGTCATCCAGACCTTGTCTTGTCCAGAAAACGGCGTGCTCTCGAGCACGCCGTTTTTGGTTTTGCCGTGCTCAAAGCCGCGTCATCAAAGGCTTGCGACGATCTGTCGCAGCCAGTGTCAGGCGATTCTTGCGGTAGGTCAAACGTGCTAGATCACCATTTTCTTATGCTTCGCCCGGTCCAAATTCAGCTCACACCGCTTCCGGGAGTCCGCCATGACACGAATGAAAATCCTGCCCGCCGCCATCGGCCTGTTGCTCGCCCACGGCGCGCTTGCACAGGGCACTGACACCATCATGGACCATGTGGTGGTTACCGCGCCGGCGATGGCCGAAGCTCTGGTGGTGACGACGGACCCCAAGGCGGCGCGCCAGCCGATTCCAGCGCACGACGGCGCTGACCTGCTGAAGAATATTCCCGGCTTCTCGGTCATCCGCAAGGGCGGCACCGATGGCGATCCGGTGTTCCGTGGCATGGCTGCATCACGTCTGGGCATTCTGCTTGACGGCGAGATGGTGCTCGGTGGCTGCGGCATGCGCATGGACCCGCCCACGGCCTACGTGTTTCCGGAGGCCTACGACAAGGTCACCGTACTGAAGGGCCCGCAAAGCGTCAAATACGGTCCCGGCAACAGCGCAGGCGTGGTGTTGTTCGAGCGCCAGGCGCCGTCCTTCGAAACGGCCGCCGTCAAAGGCGACATGAGCCTGCTGATGGGCAGCGCCGACCGCAACGACCAGGTGCTTACCGGGCAGGCCGGCACGCCCGACTTCTATGCCGACGTTGCCGCCACACGCTCCGACGCCAACAACTACAAGGACGGCGCCGGCAACGAGGTGCACTCGGCCTACACCCGCTGGAGTACCAACCTCGCGTTGGGCTGGACGCCCGACCGCGATACGCGCCTGGAGCTCTCGCTGGCCAAGAGCGACGGCGAAGCGCGCTACGGCGATCGCAGCATGGATGGGGTGAAGTTTGACCGTGAAAACATCGGGCTCAAGTTCGAAAAGTCCAATATCTCGCCTGTCCTGGCCAAAATCGAAGCGCAGATCTATCGCAACTATGTTGACCACGTAATGGACAACTACTCGCTGCGCACCAATACCGGCATGAAATCCGTCAATAATCCTGACCGTGAAACCCAGGGCGGTCGCCTTGCGGCAACGCTTAACCTCAGCGATGCCACCGTGCTCGACGTGGGCGCCGAAGTGCAGAGCAATGAGCACACCCTGCGCAAGGCCAGCAGCATGACCGGCATCCCCAACTATGAGTCACTGTCGCGCACGGCCGACATGCGCTTCTACAGTTATGGCGTGTTCGGCGAGTTGCAGCACATGCTGGCCGACGGGCATCGCGTGATTGGCGGTTTGCGCATTGATCGCAGCCGCGCGGAAGACGAGCGCACGGGCAAAACCACATCGGGCGCAGAGGAAACCGACACGCTGAAAGCCGGGTTCTTGCGCTATGAGCATGACCTGGGCGGCGGCAAGACGCTGTACGCAGGCCTCGGTCATAGCGAACGCGCTGCCGACTACTGGGAGCGCAACAAGAATCCGGCGGCCACGTCGATGATGCTGACCGGCGCCGCCAGCACCTTCGACATCAAGCCTGAGAAGACCACGCAGCTCGACATCGGCGCGCTTCATAACGCCGGTCCGGTGCAGGCGTCGGTGTCGGCATTCTTCGCCAAGCACTCGGACTACATCCTGATCGAGACGCTGCCGGCAGTCAGTACCTGGGCCAGCAATGCCCGCAACGTCGACGCCACCACCTGGGGCGCTGAAGCCGATCTGCGTTATGACTTCACCAGCCACTGGGCCGGCACGGCCACGCTTGCCTGGGTTCGCGGCGAAAACGACACCGACGACACCGCGCTTGGCCAGATCCCGCCACTGGAAGGCCGGCTTGGCATCAACTACAAGGCAGACACCTGGTCGGCCGGGGCGCTGTGGCGTCTGGTATCGGGGCAGGACCGTGTCAGCGTCGGCACCGGTAATATTGTCGGTCAGGACATTGGCGAATCCGGCGGCTTCGGCGTGTTTTCGATCAATGCCAGCTACACGCCGAACAAGCGCACGCTGATCTCGGCGGGTATCGACAACCTGTTCGACAAAACCTACGCGGAGCATATCTCGCGCAGTGGTGCAAACATTTCGGGCTACGACACCACCGAGCGTATCAACGAGCCGGGACGTACACTTTGGCTCAAGCTGAGATTGGCGCTCGACTGAGCGGCACGACCCACAAACATGGGCGATCCGATGAGGGTCGCCCTTTTTTTGGTCGCGCCTGGACATGGCGATTGCAAGTGGTCAACAAAGGTAGTTTCGCGATTATCTCCATGTCATGCTTTCGCGTGACGAATGCATGTTGTATAACCACGGCTTTGATTGCGAAAGAGACCCCGATGGATATCGACGCCCTGATGCGACCACTGACCGGTGCCACCGCACCCTGCGGGCAGGACATGATGTTTTCCGCCGAGTTCGACACCATTCAGGAGGCGCGTCGTCACGACGATCCGTCCTTGGCGCAGGGCGAGTGGATTACCGATGTCAAAGAGGCTGACTGGCCGCGTGTCGTCCAGATCTGCGAAACGCTCCTGGCCAGGCAGACCAAGGACATTCGGGTCGCCGTCTGGCTGACCGAGGCGATGTGCCATACCCGCGGGCTCGATGGCCTGGCGGACGGCTACATCCTGCTGAGTCGAATGTGTGGCCAGTGGTGGGAGGCGCTTCATCCTTTGCCTGAAGACGATGACATGGGGCAACGTATCGGCAGCCTCGACTGGCTGGTCAATCGTTCCGCCCGATTGATTCGTGAATTGCCGCTCACTCAATCATCGAAAGGCCATTACTCGCTGCAAGACCTCGAATCGGCGCGGGCGACGGCATCGACCATGGAGCGCAACCCCGGCCTGGCGGATGAGCTCGCCCGCAAGGCACATCTGACCATGGCCCAGTTCGAGGCGGCCCGAAAAGACTCAGCACCGCAGCATTTTGTCAGCACCCTCGCGTCGGTCGAGCGGGCAAGAACCGCTATAGCGTCATTCAAGGCCGTTATCGATGCGGCACTCTCGGATGAGGCGCCGGCCTTTGGCGCGGTGTTTGATGCATTTGACGATCTCGACGCCCTGTGTCGCCGCTATGCCGCCGATGCCGGCGTTTGGTCAGGCAATACGCCGAAAGCCGACAGCCCGTCCGCTCAGGAGAAAAAGATGCCAACGCAGGATACGGTGCCCGTGGCTGCCGCACGGGAGAGGGGACCGGTTCAGACCCGCGACGAGGCCATTCGGCAACTCAACGACATTGCCGCCTTTTTCAAGCGCACCGAGCCGCACAGCCCGGTCGCCTATCTCGCTGAAAAAGCAGCGCGATGGGGCAACATGTCGCTCCACGAGTGGTTGCGCGCCGTCGTCAAGGACGACGCCGCCCTGTCTCAAATGGAAGATCTGCTCGGGGTTGTGCCGACACCGCACGAGACGAACGACGCCAACTACTGAACCTTGTTCAGCTGCCCGACACCACCGGCGCGTGCTCGCGTCGGCCGTGCGATGTCCTGACAGGGCGTCGTGACCGTGTCGGGCGATTGCGCTTGTTTGAACCTATAAACCGCAGTTGGCCGCTTGTGCCCATGAGCCAGGTATTGAACATGCGAAGCTTGTCGGCTTCGAGGCCGATCAGCCGGTGGGTGATCGCGCTACGCGCCCGATTGCGGTTTCCAAGTTGAAAGCCGTTTTACCACGGTGATCCTAGTTCGCCAGCCGGAACTCGATGCGCCGGTTCTTGGCGCGTCCTTCCTGTGTCTCGTTCGTCGCAATCGGGCGATCCGGCCCCGCGCCCAGGGCGCTCATCGAGGCCTCGGGCACACCTTTGGCGATCAGGTACTCGCGCACGCTATTGGCGCGCGACAGGCTCAACACCACATTGGACATCCGGTCGCCGCTGCTGTCGGTATGCCCGATGATCTGGATGCGGGGTGAGCCGAGTCGTTTGATAGCCGCTTCCATCTCGTCGACGATGGCGGTGCCGGTCGGGGTGAGTGTCGCGGAACTGACCTCGAACTCGATCACACGATTCGACAGGGTCTGGTCCAGCGTCGACTGGGCGCTGGTGCCAACCACCAAGGCGTTGTCGACGGTGTAGGTCGGATTGAGCGCCGTCGCCATGTCGCTCACGATCTTCTGCCGCTGGGCTTCATTGGATACCGTGCCCTTGAGCGCGATTTGCGTTCCATTGACCTGCAATTGGCCAGCGTGAATCTGTTTGAGGTTCGGACCGAGGAGCTTGGACATGTATTCCGTCCAGTTTGGCGGAGGCACGACCCCGCCCACCTCAAGCCGGTCAATGACGGCGTTTGCGCCGTAAACGTCGCGCAAACGGGTGAGTATGGCGCTGCGCGCAGCTTCATCGGGCACAACGCCCGAGGCGAGGACTTCTTTGATCGTATGTGGGGCGCCAATGGTGCTTTGCGCCACGGCGTAGGGGACAAACAGACAGAATGCGGTCAGGATACTGAAACGGAAAATCATGCTCATTCCCCAAGAAAAACTTCGCGAAACGTATTCACTGCAGACTCCAGCGTCGTTTCGCTCTGGTGAAGATAGGACGACAGTTTTGCGATGCCATAGTCATCGAGCAACATGTCGTGTTGTTCGATCCATTCCGGGTCGTCGAGAACAATGACGTGCTCCGGCATGCTCTGAGGAGACATCACGGTCAGCAGCGTACGGGACGATGCGCCATTGAAGCCGATCACCAGGCGCGCGCCGCGCGCATCGCGCGCGATCAGCACTTGCAGCTCGCAGCTCGTCTTTCGCAGGAACGCGGTGACCAGGTACAGCCAGAAACTGGCGGCGAGGTTGCGGTGTTGTTCGCTGTCGGGCAAGGGCAGTACGAGGGCTTTTTCGATGGGGCTTCCACCGCTGCCCAGTACCGGTCGCATCAATAAACCGATCGCCAGAATGATTCGTCGAACCGCATCGGGGGTGGTCTCCGCTGAGATCATTTCAGCAAAACGGGCGATGGAGGTGCCGCGCACGAAGTGCCCCAAGGGGTCAGCCGCCACGGCCACCGCGAAATCGTCGGCGCAGCTCAACGCGGCGAGTTCGGCGAGTGTTTGTGCCAGATCGGTACCGGACAAGGCGCCGCGCGCTACCGCACGAAGCTGACCAAAGGGACGCGACAAACCGGCCGGGCCGCAGCGGAACATGAGCAGATCGTCGCGCTCGATGGTGGCGACGGTCAGGAAGGGGAAGCGTCGCCCCGAGGCATCCTGACTGGGACGCAAGTGACCAATCACCGACAGACGACTGCGCGGGCCGACAAAGGCGAAATCGACCGCTGGTGCTTCGTCATAGGCGATTTTCCAGCGCGGGTCTTCAGAGAGCAGTTCCATGGCGGCGGAGAGCCACCGGTCAAGCATGCGGGTCAGGCTGTGCTGGTTGGGTCCCTTCACGAAATCCCCGCGGCTGGGCAGTTTGCCGAAGCAGGTGGCTGGTGCGGACGCGTGGGTCATTGCGCGGCTCCCGTGCTTGACATGGCCACGGCAGGCGTTGAGACCGGTTCATCGGCAGGCCGGCGGTGCTGTCCGGCGATTTCGGCTGGCAGTACCACACCGCCAAGGCCGCGCTGTGGCGCTTTGCCGTCGCTGGGCGCGGCTTGTGCCTGGGCACTGCTGATGACGCGCAGATCGACACTGACCTCGATGCCATCGCGAGACCACGACAAGCGGAAGCTGTTGTCGGGCTGCCTCTCGCGCTGGGCCGAGTTGATCATTTTCTCCAGGCCAAAGCGACCGGGGAAATTCACCAGTTCGATCGATCGGCCGTCGAAGGCTGTTGAGACGATTCGCGCGCCAGGAAGGCCGGCGGCATTGGGCCACACAAAGTTCGCCCACTGCGCTGGACCGTTGCGGTAGTCGAGTTTCTGACCATCGATCTCGATGACGTAGCCCGTCGCGCCGGGCACGGGCAGCGGTCGGAGCATGAAGACCGTCTGCGGCTGTGCGCTGCCGTCCGCTCCATTGGCGGCCGCGCCGTCAAGCGACGACACCCAGCGCGAGAAACCGGTCATGAAGTCGCTTTGCAAGGCGATGCCCAGATCGCCCCAGGTGCGCGGTGTCACGGTGTTGCCTCGGCGCACGACAAGCGCGCCCATGGTGGTATCCACATACTTGGCGATGGCGCCCTCAGGACCAAAGACCTGTGCAATTTCCTGCGGTGAGGCTTCAATGCCTGCCTTTGCGGAAAACGGGTATTTGATGGCCAGTTTTCGGTTGAAGGGTTCGTAAACCTGAATTCCCCAAGACTTGTTCAACTCGTGCTCGGCGGGTTGAATCACCGCTGAAAAGCTCTGCAACAGCGGGCGCAGCAGCAGTGGCCGTAGCACGGCGCGCTGCTTGTCCGGCATGCCGTTGAGCATCTGTTCATCAACAAATCGCAGGGTGTCGGCCAGTTCGGAGTCGCCGCCGTCGATGGTTTCGCGCAGTAGCTTGATCGCGCCCGGCCCGGGATCCCCCTGGTTTTTAAGTTGATTCAGCCGGGTGCGGACCTTGGACAATTGCTTGAGATAGGTACTCGAAAGCGGTTCGGCGCTGTCTCGCGAAATCATCAACCGACCGAAACCGGCAAACTCTTTTCCGATCGGCCCCATGGCCACCTCAACCGCCTTTGCGCTCATGTTGACGTCGACCTGGACCCGACTTGGCGCCATGCGCAGCACCGAACGTTTGAACCACTCGACAAAACCTTTCTGCGCACGCTCGATGCCCACATTGGCCATCGACGGGTTATCCCAGGAGGTCTGGTCGAAAATCACCTGGATCAAGGTGCCAATCGGTGATGTGGCCGGGTCGCCCAGGCGGTTCATGCCGGCGACCGCGGCAGGGAAGGACTCGAATGCGCTAACACTGATTCCCTGCACAAAGCGTGTCCATTCTTCGGCATAGTCCTGCTTGTACATGGCGACCAGCGATTTCTGAATCTGCTCAGGACTGCCTTCGAGCGTGAGATCGTCCTTGACCGAGGTTTTCAGCACCCAATCGGCGCTGTTGTGTTCGCTGGTGGCCGCTTCCTTGATGGCGCTCTGCACGTAGTCGCGCCATGCGTCGACCGTAAATGCGCCCGACACGACGTAGCTGCCAGAAACGAGATTCGCATTGTCGGCCCCGACAATATTGGACACCGTGAGGGGCGGGAAACGTGTCGATGCGCGCGCCTTGAGTTCGGCATACACGCGCTCTGCGGCAGGCATGCCACGCACAACGCGGCGCAACTTGTCCCGGGTCTGATCGACAATCGCCAGATTGTTGGTGAGCGTGGGCCACTCGGGATGATTGGCGTGTTCGAGGTGGAAGCTCAGAATGCGCTCGGCAGCGCGGATCATCTGTTCGCGGCTCATGGTGCCGCGATTCGCTTCGAGCCAACTGCGCCAGAAGCGGGTGATCTGGTCGGACAAATGCCCCACTTCGATATGATCGTGGCTGGCCAGCATCAGATAGGTCTTGAGCGCGTTGTACGCGTCGTCCACCTCGGTCGGCATGGCCTTCTGATACGCCCCACCCGCTGTGGGTGCGGCAGCGTTCTTGGCGGGCGTTTTCTCGGCTTGATTGTTCACCTCGATCAAAAACGCCTCAAGGCTCTGCTGCACGGGCTTGAGCATGAGGTTGTTGACGCCGGCAAAGTACTCGGTCCTCAGTTTGTCCGCGAGTTGTTCGCCCCGGTAGAGTCCGAACCCGAGTGAAATCGGATGCGTATCGTTGAAGCGTTCGAGTTGTCCGAGCCGGTCCTGAAGAATCGCCAAGGCTTCAAAACGCGATTGCAGATCGAGGCGCCCATCCTGAACGCGGACCGCCTGACGCAGGTCTTGCTCGACATTCATGAGCAATTCCCGATTGTTCAAGAATGACCAGCTCCAGCTCCCCAGCATCAGTCCAAACAGGCACAGGCTGCCGAAGACCGCCGCCTGGCGCCAGCGCATCCGTGATCGACTGGCATACTGACGAACCAGATTCCTGTCGGCAAAGACGACCTTCGAGAAAAGATCCTTCAGGAAGAAGCCATGATTCGATGTGGCCCGAACCGGCATGGGACCATCGCCGACCAGGCCGAATTTATGCGTGATTCGCTCGTTCGCCAGTGGCTTGGTCTCGCCATTCTGAAGTGCTGAGGTGATGTAGAAACCGCGGAATATCGGTTTGAACTGAAAGGGGTTTTCTTCAAACAGCGTGGCCAGAAAGGCTTTCAGCGCGGGTTTGATGCTGGCAAATTCAGACGGAAAGGTGAGTAGCCCCGGTGGCGAGCTTTCACCCAGGCTGCGCGACATCTGGGCGACACTCAGCGCCCTCAGGCCTTCGTAGAGTTCGTCGAATCGTTGATCGAACTGCGCGATGGCGTCTTCGTTCCCGGCGGGGTCGTAGGGGAGGGTGGCGCCCCACACGCGGTCCCGTTCATTCCAGTCGAGGTCATGAAAGAAATCATGAAAGCCCGGAATCAGGTCGGCCTTGCTGAACAGCACATACACCGGCGCAAAGACCGCGAGGTTTTCGGTCAGCTCCTGAACCCGCTGACGCAGATTCTTGGCCAGGGTCATCGCAAAGCTCGGTGAGTTGCCGAGAAGTTCGCCAATGCTGACCGTCACGATGATCCCGTTGATCGGCGCGCGCGGACGGTATTTTTTCAGCAGGCTCAAAAAGCCCAGCCATTCAGCGCGATCTTCTTCGTGAATGGAATACCGGCCGGCGGTATCGAGCAGGATGCCTTCCGTCGTAAAGAACCAGTCGCAGTTGCGCGTGCCGCCAATCCCTTTGATCACGCTGCTGCCACCGTCGTCAAACGGAAACGTCAAGCCAGAGTTGACGATGGCGGTGCTTTTTCCCGCGGCGGGGTTTCCGATGGTCATGTACCACGGCAACTCATACAAGGCGGCAGCGCCGGAGGTTTGACCGAGGCGCGAGCTCTTGATGGTTTTGACCGCCGCGTGCATGCGCTCCTGTAGTGCAGCAATGTCGGATTTGACGGCCTCGTTGGCCGCCGCCTTGGCGTGGTCACCCTGTTGTTCCAGCATGGCGCCAAGATCTTCGGCTGATCGTCGGGCGCGACGTCGGCGAACAAACCAGACGACAAGCCACAACGCAAGGAGCACGCCGCTGGCAATCGCAGCCCAGAACAAGGCAACTTTCAGTGTTTTTGCACCGAGAAAGAAGAAGGCCATGGCCGCGCCGATACCGATGAAGGCGAGAAGCCGGGAGTCGCTGAAAAGGGATCGAAGTCGTGACATGAGAGCGGAATATCGAGTCAAACGGCAGGGGGCATGCCACCAGCCACAAGCGGCATCGGGCGGAGGAGCACGGCTGAGCGCGCCGTGGGATGTTGCTGGCTAATGCAAAGGACAGGCTGTGCAAGCGACAGGGCGTGTTCATGTGCGCAAGCAAGGGCGAGCAGGGCGCCGAAGGGGGGCGTTGCGCCGCACGCGGCGCCGATGCAGGGGCAATCGGCCAGCGGATCGAGCTCGGTAAATGTCTCGCCCAGGGCGTCAAGCAGCTCCCCGACACGACTTTGCCGATGGTCTGCGTCGCTGACAACGGCCTTGATGTCGGCTGGCGCAATGCGGTGAACAGCGAGTAGTCCGGCGATCAGTTGCTCAATCAAGGCACCACTGATCCGGCCGCCGGCGTCGACTGATTTTTCGCGCTCGGCCGCGCTGACACGCGTCAGTTGGACTGGTGTGTCCGCGCTGTCGGGATGACCGAAGAGCAGGCATACCCCGCATTCGCCTGGGATTTGCCCGCTTTGACGGTCGGCCGAGAACAAGCCCTGGCGGCCAGACCATGCCGCTGCGGTGCGTGATCCGATGGATGATGCCGCGGCCAACACGATGGTGAGTTCGTCGTTTGAGGTGCCTGCCGCATCAAGAACCATTCGGTCGATGTGTGCCATGACGTCGGATTCATTGGACGCCGCTCGAAGGCTCAGTGCCCGTTGCGCGGGCTCGAACGCGGCCAGATAGTGTGATTCGAGCCAGGACTGCAAGCGCGGAAAAAGTGTCGGATCGAGACCCGGAGGGATAAGCCACACCAGATTCAGGCGAGATATGGCAGGGCACTGCGTCAGTGCCTCCTGTGCCTGGGCGAGCCCCGCGGGAAGAATCGAATCGACCAGTGCGAGCATTCGTAGATGTTCAGAGCGCCCGATGTCTTCGTTCAGTGAAGCGTCGTGCTGCGCAAGACTTTCGCCGATGCCCTCCATGTCGAGTGCGTCAATGCGCGCCGTAAAGATCGGAAATCCGGCGTCATCGAGAAGTGAATCGTCCGGCGTTGGCCGGACTCCCGCGGCCTGCGCCGCCAGCATGTCCGACGGGCCATCGCCGCTCCCGGAAATGGCGAACGCTCCGACGAGGTTGATCGTGTAGCCACGCTCAATTTCAGCAGTCTGTGTGGCGCCGTTCGCCAACGGGTCGACGCTGTCGCTTGGCGCCGATGTCTGAGAAACCGCCGGCGCTTTGAGATGTTCAATAAAGCCGCGCAGCAATGCATATCCACCGACAATCGCCAAGGGCAGGGCGCCCAAGTAGAGAAACAACTCGGTGGTGGATGGCGTGTGATCATTCCCTTGCCACCAGCCCAGCACCAACGCCCAGATGAGTGCAACAGCAAGAAGACTCGCACCGATTATTTTGAATGCCGACACAATCATGGGGGATGAACGCTGGCTCAATCGGTGGTCAGGGACTGGCTGGCAATCAGTGATGCACCGCAGGCGGTGAGATCGCCGTGGCGTGCTGCGGGCCGACCATCGATCAGCGCCGTCGGGTCACCCGTGGCGATGGTGGTCACGCGACCATGGCCTTTCTTTGGGCAGCTCACCTGGTCGCCGACGCGGGCGATTCCTCGACCACCGCAATCGCTGCTTCCAGACGCACTGATCACCGTTCCGCCGTGGCTGGTTTTGTCTCCCAGCAGAATAAAAGGGCGTGTCATCACAATCTCCACTGACTCAATAGGGGTTCAGGCACCGCGACCGTCAGGACGCTGTGCTGCCCAGCACACCGTCCCGCCGTAATTCCACATGGCCGAAATCACGCATTCGCCATCGACCACCCCAGGTAAGGCCCACGGATTCGGCCAACTCGCCGTAAAGCGCATACCCGCGCATCGCCCATGGATCGTTCTCTGAAATGATCAACTTCCCATCCCGGACAAACGCACAATCTGCCGCCAGTCCGTATTGGTGGTAGCTCATGTAGGCGACTGCCTGCGTTACGCGGGACCCCAATGCGGCCAAACGGGCCTGGCGCTCCGGGCTTCGGTACCCCTCAAGCAGCGCGATCTCATAGCCATGCCGTTCTCGCATGGACTGGATAACGAAGAGCAGGCGACGGGTGAAGTCATCGTCCAGCTGAGACCAGTTGCGGCTGGCATCCATCACATCAGGGCGAATCTGCTCAACCTCGCGCGTCGTAAACACGTCCGGCGGCAAAGGCGGTGGCGGAACCAATTGCTCACCCTGGAGTAGTGCGGCGATCTGGCGGTCGGGCACATAGGCGTTCTCAGAGAAATCAAAAACCGTCGGGCCGCGCAGAAATATTGCCGCAAGCGGTGGGGTAACAATCATCGCCGCGCCGAAGAGGACTGCGGCACGGTGTCGAATGGCCCAGGCAAAAGCGCTTTCAATCCGATCATGCAAGCTGTATCGGGTTGCATCGAACATTGATGCCGCAAGCTTCGACAATTGCCATAAACGCAGCCTCAGCGAGCCCGCTGACTGTCGCCAGCTTGATGCCGCGACAGCTCGCTGCTCAGGAAACATGAGCAGGACGACTGCGCCAAAAATGACGAAGAAATAGACCAGCAAACCCAGCAGGATCACGACGCGTGCTGCCATCCGTTCAAACGGGCGCTCGGCGAAAAATTTGTGCGAGTCGTTCTCAAAAGTTTTTCCGGCACTCAAAAAAGCGCTATCTTACGACATCCGGATATTTTGATTTCTATTTTTTACGACAATGTAATGTCAGAACATACGAAAACGACCTCATCGGCGGCGCCCCGACTCATCGGCGGCTCGCAGTCCAGCCAGTCACATGTCAGCATCCTGAAAGACCTCGATCCGACAAGTCGGGCGTCTCACGCGCCGTCGCGACGACCAGGGTTGCTGATCCCGATGCTTGCGCTTGCCGCAATTACCGGCGGCGTCGTGGCGTCGTTTGCGGCGGGACATTTTTCGTTCGGGAGTCGTTGGACAGACAGTCTCGCGACGGTTTCGCCTATCGTCGTGCAGCCAATGTCGCCCATTGCTGACGTCAAGCACGCCGATGAGATGACAGGTGACAGACCGTTGGTATTGCCTGGGTCATCTACGAACAACACTGCTGCAGTAATTGTTGAGACGCCTCAGCCGCAAACAGAGCCGCTCAGCCAAACGGTGGCGACTCAGGATGGCGAGATCGTGCCATCGAAGCACTCGGTGGCAGAGCCCGTAAGCGCGATTGCCAAATTGCCACCGGAAAATGCCACGGCGCAGATCAAACCACGCGCGAACCGAAAGCCGACCCGCGCCGACAAACGCCGTGCAACGAAATCGGTACGTCAATCCAGCGTGAGTCGTCGCGCGTCAAGCAAGGCCGAGGTCGTTCAAAAGGCCGCGGTTGAACGCGACGTCGATATCATTACAGCAATCGTGAAAGACGTTGGTCGATAGCGCAGAACGTGGCGAGACGTTGGACCCGGCATGACGTGTTCGATCGAAACGCCGTGACTCGGTTGTGGGCCATGGCGTATCGAAATTTTGCGCAATCTCTCACACGGGTAAAACCGCGATAATTTGTATTATGTCAACCGATCTGTGCGTGTTGAGATGCGTGTTTATCGTCACGTTCGGCAACGTGTTCCGAACCCAATGCCCGCTCCTGCGCTGTGGGCATTTCGAGCACGCTACGTCTAACTGCCAGGTTCGACGCAGTTGTCTGGCTGGTACACAATGAACGGTGTCATTTGTACTGGAATCAAACCCATGCATAAGGTTGGCTTGTCTGTCTGGCAGGGAGATATCACCACGCTGGCGCTTGATGCCATCGTGAATGCCGCCAACGAATCCTTGCTTGGCGGCGGTGGCGTTGACGGCGCGATTCATCGTGCTGCGGGGACTGAGCTGCTCGACTGCTGTCGCAAACTGGGCGGATGCCCCACTGGCGAAGCGAGGATTACGCCGGGTTTTCAATTACCGTCTCGGTGGATCATCCATACCGTGGGCCCGGTGTGGCACGGCGGCCAGCACGACGAAGAAGGGCGCTTGAGGGCGTGTTATCGGAATAGCCTGGCATTGGCGGCGCAAAACGGCGTGCAAAGTATCGCCTTCCCCGCCATCAGTTGCGGCGTGTACGGTTTTCCAGCCGAGCTGGCGGCTCGTCTCGCGGTCACGCAGTGCCATGCGGCATTGAAGGCACAAACGGGCCCTGAGCGAATTCTTCTGGTGGCGTTTGATACAAAAATGGCAGCGGTTCTCACGGCTGCCATTCTTGCTTCAAACGAACACTTCTGAACGCATCACGACGCCAGCGCACTCTCACCGCTGCAACGCATGCGGCACGAAACCAAACCTTTTCGCGGACGGAAGGACACACATTGGGTCTTTAGGGACACGTCTTCTGAGAGCTCCGCCTCCTCACCCAGTTCGTAGTGATCAATGTGCGCCAGTTCGAGAAAATGCTCAGCCGATTGGCGGCTGTGGAAAATCGTCAGGCTACCGTCACTGGAGCAGACCCAGCGTCCATTCAATGAGATAGCGTGGCAGGTGCAGTGATGCATGCAGACAGGATGAATCCGGATTGTTGAAGCTGCCCGTGACCAGATCGGTGCTGCCACAACCTCAAGCCATCCCGCCATGCGGTCGGTCGACGCAATCATCTCATTCTCCTCCGTCAATGTTTTCTGGCCAGTCAGGTGGCGCCCTGCGCTACCGAGCCTAGTTGGCCGCGTGGCTTTTTTATGCCACTTGAACTTTGTTTCTAGTCCCGAATTTGCACCGGGTCAACTTCTGACTGACGAGAAAGCCGGTCTTGCCGCCGGCCGTTGGGGTGGCTTGATATACTCGCGGTTTTCCTGACGTGTAGAGGGGCGCATCGATGAAACTTGAGACCTTGGCTGTCCATGGCGGCTATTCACCTGACCCGACAACCAACGCGGTGGCGGTGCCGATCTATCAGACCACGTCATACGCATTCAACGATACGCAGCATGGTGCCGACCTGTTCGACCTCAAGGTCGAGGGCAATATCTACACCCGCATCATGAATCCGACGCAGTCGGTGCTAGAGGCGCGGGTGGCGGCCATGGAAGGCGGCATTGCTGGCTTGGCGCTGGCGTCCGGCATGGCCGCAATTACTTACGCGATCCAGACCATCACCGAAGCGGGCGACAACATCGTTTCGGCATCGACGCTCTATGGCGGCACCTATAACCTCTTCGCACACACCCTGCCCCAGATGGGCATCAACGTTCGCTTTGCCGACTATCGGAATCCCGAGCAGTTCGAGAGTCTGATCGACGAACGGACCAAGGCCATTTTTTGCGAATCGGTCGGCAATCCGCTGGGCAACATCACCGACTTCGAGCGCCTGGTAGAAATTGCCCACCGAAACGGCATCCCCGTCATCGTCGACAACACCGTACCGACCCCTTACCTGTGCCGGCCAATCGAACATGGTGCCGACATTGTTGTGCACTCGCTCACCAAATACCTTGGCGGCCACGGCACCTCCATTGGCGGCATGATTGTTGATTCGGGCAAGTTTCCCTGGGCCGAGCACAAAACACGCTTCAAGCGTCTGAACGAGCCCGACCCGTCGTATCACGGCGTGGTCTACACCGAAGCACTTGGTGCGGCGGCGTTCATTGCGCGGGCACGCGTCGTGCCCCTGCGCAACATGGGCGCGGCGATCAGTCCGTTCAATGCTTTCCTGATTCTGCAAGGCATCGAAACGGTCGCGCTACGCATGGATCGGATCTGCGAAAACACGGTACGTGTTGCCGAGTTCCTGCAAGGCCATGACAAGGTCGAGTGGGTGAACTACGCGGGTTTGCCCAACCACAAAGACTTCGGTCTGGTCGAAAAATACATGGGCGGCCGCGCATCGGGCATCTTGTCGTTCGGCGTCAAAGGCGGCCTGGCGGCCGGCGGCCGTTTCCAGGATGCCCTCAAGCTGGTGACCCGCTTGGTTAACATCGGCGATGCAAAATCACTCGCCTGCCATCCTGCCAGCACGACGCATCGTCAGCTCTCGGCAGCCGAGCTCGAAAAGGCAGGCGTTTCGGAAGACATGGTGCGCTTGTCGATCGGCATCGAGCATATCGACGATATTCTTGCGGATCTGGCGCAAGCGCTCGAGGCGGTTTAAACCCCTGGGGCAGCAACGAAAAACCGGCGTTCGCGCCGGTTTTTTTATACGCCGACCCCTTCGAGCAATGTTCTTGCCCGATCCGCGTCAAGATGCGCGATCGCGTCGAGCGGTCGGCACATGGCGGCGGCAGACATATTCCGCTCGATGGCGACACTCTTTCGGCTGCGGCGATTCATCGACAAGGCGTTGGCGTAGGCAATCCGGATGCTTGGTGAGTCGGGGTCGAGGACAATTGCCCGCTCGAAATGCCGCAAGCCCAAGGCTCGGCTGGCGCCGTGGGTCAGACGCCCCACTACGCTACCGACTTTATCTACGACTTCAATATGGTAACCGCCCAGCGCGGCGTGCGCGGCTGCGTGGTCGGGCTCCAGCGCAATGGCAATCATCAGGCTCTGACGCACTTTGCCGCCCAGCCCCCGCCCCAGCGCCTTGACCACTGAAATCTGTTGGCTGTAGCGCGCAAGCGCAAGTGCATGGGTGTACCAGACATTCGCCCAGCCCGGATCAATCTGGCTCAGGCGCTCACAGTGGCTTGCGGTATCGCAGAGCAAGGTAAGTACACGTTCGGGGTCGCTCTCAAGATGCATGGCGTAGGCGATGGCGGCTCTGCCTGCCACGACTGCGCCGATGGGGCCAGCCGCCTGGCCTGTGGTCATCGCGGCACAAAAATCACCTGCGTGGTAGTCGCGCCAGGCAGATTGCAGCATCTCGGCCAGATTGTTGGGATCGGCGTCGGTTGACAAGCCCGGGCCGCAGCGTTCAAGTTGATCAGCCAAGCGCTGCGCGTCGGGAAATGCTTCGCGATCACCGCTGTGCAAAACGGACCAATGGGCTTCAAGCGACGAGCCCGTATAGCGATAAACGCGGTCCCCATAGGGGAACGCGCGCCATTCGATCTGCTTCATTTGCTCTCCCTGACGGCCGCTCCTTTCGGTCTGTTTTTTGTCGGAGCTCCCTGACTTCACGCCGTCTTTTCTGGGAGCTTACCACCAGGACGGCGCGCGTTCATGACGCAGCGCATCACATCGCAAGATCATTGATGAATCGCGCCATTACCATGTCTTTTTCCGACAAGCCGCCAGCGTCGTGCGTTGTCAGCGTGATATCGACGCGGTTGTAGACGTTTGACCAGTCAGGGTGGTGATCCAGACGCTCGGCCATCAGGGCAATCTGGCTCATGAAGCCGAACGCGGCGTTGAAATCCCGAAAACGGAAACTGCGGGAAATCGCTGTTTTGTCGGGGTTCAGTTGCCAGCCGTCGAGGCTGGCAAGATTTTGTCCTAATACGTTTTCCGTCAAGCGCTTGTTGCTCATGCGGCCTCCTGTCATCCCGTTGGCCGGTGCGGACATGTTGCGGACCAAGCGAACGAATGCGTGGATTCATCGACGGCTCACGGCGAAGCCTCCGTGCGCATACGCCATTAAGACACGCGGACTATCCGGCGACAAGCCCATCGTCGAAAGCGGTGGCCGCGGATTGCATCATGGGCGTCGCGTCGCTAAGCTTCGCCGCTTCCATCCTGACAAGGCGATATCCCGGTGAAACGCAGCTACGACGCCATCGTGATCGGCGCAGGTGCAGCAGGCATGATGTGCGCCGCGCGCGCTGCCCAGCGTGGCCGCCAAGTGCTCATCATCGATCACGCCACATCGCTGGCCGAGAAGATTCGAATCTCGGGGGGCGGACGCTGCAACTTTACCAATCGGGTGGTCGGCGCCAGCAATTTCCTCTCGCAGAATCCGCACTTTTGCCGCTCGGCGTTGGCGCGCTACAGCCCGCAGCATTTTATTGCGCTGGTTGAGCGCTACGGCATTCGCTATCACGAGAAGACGCTCGGGCAGTTGTTTTGCGATGACAGCAGCCAGCAGATCATCGACCTGCTGGTGCAAGAGTGTACGGACGGACAGGTCGATTGGGCGATGCCGGTCAAGGTCGATTCCGTCGGTCGTGCCGACAAGAATCGGTTTTTGGTGCGTACCGGTCATGGCGACTTCGACGCCGCAGCCCTGGTCGTGGCCACCGGCGGTCTCTCGATCCCGAAAATCGGCGCCACCGATCTGGGCTACCGCATCGCGACGCAGTTTGACCTCCCCGTGGTGTCGCCCCGCCCTGCCCTGGTGCCGCTGACGCTGGATTCGGAGACGCTGTCGGCACTCGCCCCGCTGGCGGGCGCCGCCTTCGATGTGGTCGCCCGTTGTGGTGATGGCGAATTTCGCGAGCGCGCCTTGATCACGCATCGCGGCCTCTCCGGCCCGGCAATTTTGCAGATCTCGAGCTACTGGCAATATGTTTGCGCCACCGGACACCCGGCGCCGGTTCGCCTCGATCTGCTCCCCGATGACGACGCCGTTGATTGGCTCGCCGAGCACGGCGACAGCAACGCACTGCTCGGAAATCTGCTGGGTGAGGTGCTACCCAAGCGTTTTGCCAAAGCCTGGTGCGAACTGCATGGCTGGGAGCGGCCCCTCAAGCAAATCGGGGCAAAAGAACGCAAGGCGATCGCCGAGGCGCTGGCCAACTGGTCTCTTGCCCCCTCGGGGACTCAAGGTTTCTCCAAGGCAGAGGTCACGCTAGGCGGCGTCGACACCCGCGCGCTGTCGTCGAAAACCCTGGGCGCACTGACGCAGCCTGGCCTCTACTTTATTGGTGAAGTGGTCGATGTCACCGGTCACCTTGGGGGGTACAACTTCCAGTGGGCGTGGTCATCGGCCGTTGCCGCAGGCGACGCGCTCTGAATTACTTGATCGCTTCGAGCACGCCCGCCATCTGCACCATTTCCACGTAGCGGCCAAGCATGACCACCGAGCCCGGGCGACGATTGTCGCCGGTGTCCGAGAACTCGAATCGATACACCCGCCTCAGTACCATCTGCCCGTTTGCGTTACGCGCAAAGCGTGTACGCTCGGTGGCGACGGTTTCATCCAGAAACTGAAAGCCTCGCAGTGAACACGCGGAGCGGGCGGACGTCAGCGCGGTCTCGCGTGCCTTTAGCGAATCCATCCAGTACCAGGCGACGCCACCCAATGCCAACAGCGGCAGAATGTCCCAAAGGGTGATCATTGCGCCCCCGCCGACAGCCGCGGCCGGCTTTCGCCTACAATCGACACATCATTTCGACAGGAGTGTTGCCTCATGCGTAACCTTGTTCTGACCGCTATCGGCGATGATCGCCCGGGTCTGGTTGAAGCCCTGTCCACCACCATCAGCGAGGCCGGCGGCAATTGGCTGGAATCATCGATGGCGCAACTTGCGGGCAAGTTTGCCGGAATTTTGCGTGTCACGGTCCCGGAAGACGCGGCCGATGGTTTGATTGCCGCGCTCACCGGCATGACCGCGCTCAAGGTCACGGTCACCAGTGCCACAGACACCCCCGCCGCTGAAACCGCGCGTCGTTTGCATCTGACCCTGGTTGGCCAGGATCGTCTTGGCATCGTACGCGAGGTGTCGCAAGTGCTCTTGCGACACGCCGTCAACGTTGAGGAGCTCAGCACGCTCACCTCGAGTGCGCCCATGTCGGGCGAGACCATGTTCCACGCCAAGGCGAGTCTGCAAGGCGGGCAGGATCTGGATGCCGCGGCATTGCAGTCGGACCTCGAAGCGTTGTCGAATGATTTGATCGTGGACATCACACTCGACGAAGTCGTCTGGGTCTGAATCTCGGCGCGGGGCCCGGACCAACGCGGCCCGGGCATTGGCTTTGGCTCATAGCTGGGTGTATTTATCGGCCCGGCCATGCGCCTTGTCGACCGGATAGCGCGACTCATTGATGGCCAGTTTGCGCTGCGCCGCATCGGCGAGATCGACCTCCAGCACGTCGGCGAGGCGCACCAGATACAGCAGCACATCCGCCAGTTCGAGCGCAACCTCCGCGCGATCAGCCGCCGGCAACGCCGCCGACGCTTCCGCGGTTCGCCACTGAAAATGCTCCACCACCTCCGCAGCCTCACCGATCAAGGCCATGGCGAGGTTTTTGGGTGTGTGAAACTGCCCCCAGTCGCGGGCCTCGGCAAAAGCACGAAGCGCGTCACGCAAGGCCAGTAGATCGCTGTGTTGAGCGGCGGCCATGTGATCTCCTCAGGTGCTGTGACTATCAAGCTGATACCGGGCAGGCGCGCCGGCACCCATGTGCTGACACAACCACGGCAAGGCTTCTGCTAATTGCTCAGCCAGTGTCCACGGTGGATTCAGAACAAACATACCGCTGCCGGTCATGCCCAGGCCATCGGCGGCGGGCGGTGCGACTTCAAGCGTCGCGTGCAGCCAGCTTTGTGTCGAGGCGCCCAGTTTGAGCAATTTCTTTGGCAGGCGGCGAGATTCGGGACGCCCGATAATCGGGTACCAGACCAGGAAGCACCCGGTTGGAAAGCGCTTGAGGCCGTCCTCCAGCGTCGCGATCAGCGTGTCGTAGTCCTGTTTGACTTCATAGGGCGGGTCGATCAGCACCACCGCTCGGCGCGTTGGCGGCGGCAGCAAGGCCTTGAGCGCGGCAAAGCCATCCGTCTTCTTTACCTGCGCCCGCCGGCCGACATGTGCAAAGTGCTTGTCAAGGGCGTCGAAGTCGGTCGGATGGAGTTCAAACAAGCGCAAACGATCGGTGTCGCGCAGCAGGCGTTGGGCAATGTCCGGCGAGCCTGGATAACTCGTCGGCAAACCGGTTTTGCCGAGGCATCCCACGGACTCAAGAAAACGCTGTACCGACTTCGGCCGCGGTTTGATCCCGGCAATTTTTCCAATACCGGTTTCAAACTCGCCCGTGCGCGCGGCAGGACCCTGGTCGAGCCGATAACTGCCGGGTCCGGCGTGGGTGTCGATGTACCAGTATGGTGCGGGTTTCTGGTTGAAGTAATCCAGCGTCAGCACCAGGGTCAAGTGCTTTAAGACGTCGGCATGATTGCCCGCATGGTACGCATGGCGATAACTGAGCATTGGCGCGCGATTCGCAAAAACCGGATGAGCCGGCATGCTATCACCGACACTGTCCAATCGCCTCTCAATGCCGCGTTTCAAACGGATTTTTCAGTTTGCAGTGCAGCATATGCTTGATATGATTGCCGTTTTTCTGACCGCCGAAAACCGGTCAACAGGCGCGCAGACGCCCGAGCAGAGAGGACGAAAAATGGCGATTTACGCACTGGATGATCGAATCCCGACCCTGGCTGCCGGCAGCTGGGTGGCCGACAATGCAACCGTGCTGGGTCGGGTCGTACTCGGCCGAAATGTCAGCATCTGGTACAACTCGGTGCTGCGCGGTGACAACGACCCCATCACCATCGGCGACAACTCCAATGTGCAGGATGGCTCGGTGCTGCATACCGACGACGGTGTGCCGCTGACCATCGGTGCCAATGTCACCATTGGCCACATGGCGATGTTGCATGGCTGTGAGATCGGGGACGGATCGTTGATCGGCATTAACGCCATCGTTCTCAATGGCGCCAAGATTGGTCGCGGTTGCCTGATTGGCGCCAACGCCCTGATCCCAGAAGGGCGCGAGATTCCGGATTATTCGCTGGTCGTTGGCTCGCCCGGGCGCATCATCCGCAGCCTCACCGAAGAAGAAGTGGCCGGATTGGTCGCCAGCGCGGAAAACTATGTACGCCACCTGTCCGAACACGCCAATGGCCTGCGCCGCATCGATACACCTTCCGCGGCCGGCCACGTTGCCTAAGGCGCCCGGGTTTAATCCAAGTCAAACCATCGGTTTTTGATTGCCTTTAAGGTTCAGGCGTCGGATGTCTCCGCGACATCCGCACTCCTCCAGGTAAGGGTTTTTTTAGCGCGCAGCGAAGTCTGCGCGCTTTTTTATTGGGCCGTCGAGCGAGGCACCGGCTGACCATAGCGCGCCAGCACAATAACCGCGGCGAGAATCACCATGCCGCCAACGACCTGAATACTGCTGATTTGCTCGCCCAGAAAAACCGCAGCCAGAACGGTGGTCACCACCGGTTCGAGCGTTGAGAGCGTAGCGGTATCCGCAGCGCCCAGACGCTGGATGCCGATGAACAGGCACACCATGGCAACCACAGTTGAAACACAGGCGATCGCCAGAATGGCCGCCCAACCCGACGTGCTCTGGGGAAGCTGCGGGCCATTGAAGGCCGCCATGACACAGAGCACCACCGCGGCCGAACTCATGACCACAGTGCTCGCCGCGACGGGGTCTTCCTGGCGCATCACGCGGTTTGCGGTCAGCAGATAGGCCGAATAGATCAGCGCTGCCGCTACGCCCAGCGCGATGCCCATGGGCTGCCCCGACACATCGGCGCCAATGACCAGGGCTGTCCCCACCAGCGCCGCAAGCACTGCCACTATCCGAACCTGCGTCAGCGCCTGTCCGAAAAAGACCGCGCTGAGTACGGTCACGATAAATGGATGCAGGTAGAGCAACAGCGCCACCAGGGCCGCGGACGCGAACTCGAGCGCTGAGAAAAAGCTGAAGGACTGTCCAACATAGCCGATGCCGCCCATGGCAGCGAGCAAGCCCAGGTTGAGCCCCCGCGGCCACACCCGGCGCTGCACGACAACCAGCGCAATCATGATCACGGCCGCGATCGAAAAGCGCAGGAGCAAGAGCGTCGCCACGTCCACGCCATCGAGGTAGGCGTACTTGGCGAAAATTGCCATGGCGCCGAAGCAAGTGGCCGACAGCGCCACGTAAAGGGCGCCCGCGCGATGAGGCGTCATGGGTTCTTCCATTGAGGTCAGGGCGCTGAATGATCCCGCGCCACCACACGGACGTCAATCGGTGTCCATGGGCTTGATTCACAATCGATTACACCCCCGCCCTGCCACTGCGCGCCCGCTTCCGGTATAAGGTGCCTACCCCTTACGGACGAGACTCTCATGACACGACCTGCTGCATGGATGCGCGCTGCCATGGCGCTGATCGCAATCGTCAGTCTGAACGCCCAGGCTGCCGAGCCGCTGCCGACGGTCGAGCTCTCGGCACAAGGCACGGCAACTGCCGCTAACGACCTTGCACGTGCCGATGCCTATTTCGAAGCCAGTGCCGATGATCCCGCTGCGGTCGCGCAAAAGGTGAATCAGGTCATGGCGGCGGCGCTGAAAACGGCCAAGCCCTACACCACGGTATCGGTCAAAACCGCGGGCACCTCGACCTGGCCGATCTACAGCAACGCCAGTGCAAGCAGCGCCGGCAAAGGCGGCCAGACCATCATCGGCTGGCGAATGCGCAGCAACCTGAGCCTCGAGAGCACCGACATCCCCGCACTGTCGCGCCTGATGGGCGAACTGCAAGCCACACTGGCCATCGGCAGTTTGCAGCTGATGCCCGCCCCCGCCACGGTGCTTGCGGCCAATGATGCCGCGACCCGGGATGCGCTCAAGGCGTTTGAAGCGCGCGCCAAGCTGGTCACTGACACCCTCGGTCGAAAGTACCGCCTCAAGTCACTGAATATCAACGATCACGGCGGCCCTGCCCCGGTGTATCGAGGCCGGGCCATGGCCTCGATGGCCGCCGCGCCCGCCCCTATTGAAGCCGGAGACAGCACCATCACGGTGCAAGTCAACGGCACCATTGAACTCATCGACTAAGCCTGACATGTCCTTCTCCATGCCACGAATTGCACTACTTCTTGTTGGGGTACTTACCCTCGGTTCCACCGCGGCCGGCATTGCTGGCTATGCCGACCTGGCAAACGCCGAGCGTCAGGCGCGTTTTGTCTGCCACGACGGTGAGCGTTTTTCGGTGGCCATTCATGACGACCACGTGCGCTTCCGCTCGGGGACCGGAATCTTCACGCTAATGCGAACCAGCGAGGGCGATTTTCAGAACCCCGATATCGCCCTGAGCATTCATCACGACCGCAGCCAACTCCGCCGCGCCGGCGAGGCAATCAAGACCTGTCAGCAGTCGCAAAACGCGGTGTGATCGCACTCATACAGCGTGTCACGCATGCCGAGGTCGTGGTTGAGGGCGAGTGCGTCGGCCGCATCGACGCCGGCCTGCTGGCGCTGATCGGCATCGAGCCCAAGGACGATTTGACGAACGTCGCGCGCATGGCTCAGCGGCTGCTCGGCTACCGTGTGTTCCAGGACGCCGACGATCGCATGAACCTCTCCGTTCGCGATGTGGATGGTGGTTTGCTGCTGGTGCCGCAATTCACCCTCGCCGCGGATACTCGAAAAGGCACACGACCCGGGTTCAGCACCGCCGCCCCGCCCGATCAGGCCGCGCGTTTGTTTGACGCGCTGGTGACCGAAGCCCGACGCCAGCACGCCGTGGTGGAAACCGGTCGCTTCGGTGCCGAAATGCATGTGAGCCTGACCAATCACGGACCGGTGACCTTCCGTCTGGACGCCTGAGCGAGCTTGCTCTAAGCTGGTGCCACCCCGTTGCCTGGAGGCGCCGTGAATCGTTCGGCCATATTTGCAGCAGTCGCCGCAGTGCTTGTGCTTCACGGCTGTTCGACCGTCGTTTCGACGCCGCCCACGGCGCGTACCGTGCCGGGGCAGATCATTGATCAAGCCCCGCAGGTACAACTCAACAACCCCGCCGATGCCGAGCAAATCGTCCTGTTTTCCTATGGATTGCTCGGGACCGGGTATCGATTCGGGGGCCGCAACCCCGAGGCGGGCCTCGACTGTAGCGGCATGGTCAGCTATGTCGTCGAACAAGTCAGCGGCGTACGCCTGCCGCACAACGCCGCGCGAATTGCCGCTCAGACCCGCGTCATTGCGACAGACAGCCTTCAGCCGGGCGATCTGGTGTTCTTCAATACGCAGAACCGGCCCTACTCGCACATGGGCATTTATCTTGGCGACGGCAAATTCATCCATGCCCCAAGCAGCAAGGGCAAGGTTCGGGTCGAAAAAATGAACAACCGCTACTTCGCGCAACGCTTTGACGGCGCCCGCAGTTTGTTTTCGGACGGATAACCCCCCACCCAAAGGAGCATCCCATGCCACAACGCAGCATTCAGCATGTCATCGCGGGACAACAGGTCGTGACGGCGTCAGAAGAAATGACGGTGACCGAAGCCGCTCAGATCATGTCAAAAGCCCGCATCGGCGCTATTCTGGTTGTCGAGAAAGGGGTACTGGTCGGCATTTTTACCGAGCGTGATGCGCTGAACCGCGTGCTTGCCAAGGGGCTGGATCCGACGGTGACGTCCTTGGCGCAGGTCATGACGGCCAAGCCCATGACCGTCAGCCCCGCGCTGCCGTTGGGGCACGCCTTGCACATGATGTACGACGGGGGGTTTCGGCATGTGCCGGTGGTCGACAAAGGGCGGCCGATCGGCGTGGTGTCCGCGCGCGACGCGCTGGGCGACGAGCAATGCAACTTTGAGCGCGAACTGCTTCAGCGCGAAGACATCAACGAAATTCTCTGACCCGGCGTCGAGCCGCGAGCGTTGCGGCTCAGCGCTTCTGCGGCACCTGAACAAAAATCTCGTCAGGCTTGGTCAGCCCAAGCTCGAAACGCGCACGTTCTTCAATGGCTTCAGTGCCGGTCTTCAGGTCGCGGATCTCCGCGTCCAGGCCGGCATTGCGTTGTTCAAGCTTATGGTTCAACGCCTGCTGCTCAGTCAGTTGCCGCTCCGCTTCCCAAACGCGAAACCACCCGCCCTTGCCAAACCATAGGGGGTACTGCAGTGCCAACATGAGTAGGAGCAGGATCAGGACAGGCCAGCGCATGGGATGGATATCGGGCCAGTCGCAAAACCGGCCCGATCATTCCTGTCTTACCGTTTACGCTGCCGAAGGCGGGCGCTCATCGGCGGATCAACGACGACGCAGGTTGTAGAACGCGCCGAGCCCCGGATAGGTCGCGGTATCGCCCAGATCCTCTTCGATCCGCAGCAGCTGGTTGTACTTGGAGATCCGATCGGAACGCGACAGCGAACCGGTCTTGATCTGCATGGCGTTCAGACCCACCGCGATATCGGCAATGGTGCTGTCTTCGGTTTCACCCGAGCGGTGCGAAATCACCGAGGTGTAGCCCGCACGCTTGGCCATTTCGACCGCCGCGAAGGTTTCGGACAGCGTACCGATCTGGTTGATCTTGATGAGGATGGAGTTGGCCACGCCTTCCTCGATGCCACGCGCCAGAATCTTGGTGTTGGTCACGAAGCAGTCGTCACCCACCAGTTGCACTTTCTTGCCCAGACGCTCGGTCAGCAGCTTCCAGCCGGCCCAGTCGTTCTCGGCCATGCCATCTTCGATGGACACGATCGGGAAACGATCCACCAGGGTGGCGAGGTAGTCGGTAAAGCCGTCGGCGCTGAGGGTCAGGCCCTCACCGGACAGCATGTACTGACCATCCTTGTAGAACTCGCTGGCGGCACAATCGAGCGCCAGCAGCACATCGGTGCCCGGCTCGTAGCCGGCGGCGGAGATGGCTTCCTGAATCAGGTTGAGCGCTTCTTCGGTGCCAGCAACGTTAGGCGCAAAACCGCCCTCGTCACCCACGGTGGTGGGGTAGCCGCGCTTGTCGGTGATCTTCTTCAGATGATGGAAGATCTCGGCACCACAGCGCAGCGCTTCGCGGAAGCTGCCCATGGACACCGGCATGATCATGCATTCCTGGATGTCCAGCGAATTGTTGGCATGCGCGCCACCGTTGATCACGTTCATCATCGGCACCGGCAGACTCATCGGGCCGGAGCCGCCGAAATAGCGATACAGCGGCAGGCCGGCTTCTTCAGCAGCGGCCTTGGCCACGGCCATCGACACGGCCAGCGTGGCGTTGGCGCCGAGGCGCGATTTGTTTTCGGTGCCGTCCAGGTCGATCAGGGTGCGATCGATAAATGCCTGCTCTTCGGCATCCAGGCCGATCAGCGCTTCGGAGATTTCGGTATTGACGTTCTCAACCGCCTGCAGCACGCCCTTGCCCAGATAGCGGGCGGCGTCGCCGTCACGCAGTTCGATGGCTTCGCGTGCGCCGGTCGAGGCGCCCGACGGCACCGCCGCGCGGCCCATGATGCCCGACTCAAGCAGCACATCGGCTTCAACGGTGGGGTTGCCGCGCGAATCCAGTACCTCGCGGGCGATGATGTCAACAATCGCACTCATAACAGTCCTCTCAAGCTTCAGATTTCTAGATCAATGGTTGTTCTTGGGTCAGGCCTGCTCAAGGAAGCCGGCCTTTTTCACCAGGGCGTCGATATCACGCAGCGTGGTGAGAAGCGCTTTCATCTTGGGCAGCGGCCAGGCATTGGGGCCGTCCGACATGGCGGTTTCAGGGGTGGGGTGCGTTTCCATGAACAGACCCGCGACACCTGTGGCCATCGCTGCACGTGCCAGCACGGGTACGAACTCGCGCTGACCGCCCGAGACCGTGCCCTGCCCGCCCGGCAACTGCACCGAATGCGTCGCGTCGTAAACCACCGGACAACCGGTCTCGCGCATGATCGCCAGCGAGCGCATGTCTGAGACGAGATTGTTGTAGCCAAAGGACGCGCCGCGTTCGCACACCATGATGGAGTCGGCACCGCCATTGGCGGCCTTGGCCTTGTCGACCACGTTCTTCATGTCGCCCGGCGCCAGAAACTGCCCCTTCTTGATGTTCACCGGCTTGCCGCAGGTGGCCACGGCTTCGATGAAATCGGTCTGGCGACACAGGAAGGCCGGCGTTTGCAGCACGTCGACCACAGCGGCGACGGCAGCGATCTCGTCGATGCTGTGCACATCGGTCAGCACCGGTACGCCAACGGTCTCGCGAACCTCGGCGAGAATCTCAAGGCCTTTTGCCATGCCCGGTCCGCGGAAGGATTTGCCCGAGCTGCGGTTGGCTTTGTCGAAGGACGACTTGTAGATGAACGGAATGCCGAGCTCGGCGCAGATGGCCTTGAGCTCGGTGGCCGTCTCCAGCGCCAGTTCACGCGACTCGATCACGCAGGGACCGGCAATCAGGAAAAACGGCCGGTCGATGCCGACTTCGAAATCACACAGTTTCATCAATCTTCTCCTTCGGCTCGCTGGCGGCCATGGCCGCTTGGACGAAGGCGGTGAACAGCGGGTGGCCGTGACGCGGATTGGAGGTGAACTCGGGGTGGAACTGGCAACCGACGAACCACGGATGATCCGGCAGCTCGATCATTTCGCACAGATCGGTGGCGGGGGCGCGTCCGGAGACTTTCAGACCCGCTTTTTCGAGCTTGCTCAACAAGGTGTTGTTCACCTCGTAGCGATGACGATGGCGCTCCATTACATCGGTGCGTCCATACACTTCACGCGCCAGCGAGCCTTCGGTCAGGTGGCACACCTGGCCGCCGAGGCGCATGGTGCCGCCCAGATCGGACGCGTTGTCGCGCCGCTCCATCTGGCCGCTGCGGTCGAGCCATTCGGTGATCAGTCCAATCACCGGGTGCTTGGTCTTGTCATCAAATTCGGTGCTGTGTGCGTCGTCCATACCGGCCACGTGGCGGGCGTATTCGACCACCGCCAACTGCATGCCCAGGCAGATGCCCAGATATGGCACCTTGTTCTCGCGGGCGTAACGAATCGCCAGAATTTTGCCTTCCGTGCCGCGCTTGCCGAAACCGCCGGGCACCAGAATGGCGTCCATCTTGGTCAGCACGCCGACGCCATCGGTTTCGATGATTTCGGAGTCGATGTAATGAATGTTGACCTTGCTGCGCGTGTGCAGGCCGGCGTGGTTGATCGCCTCGATCAGCGATTTGTACGACTCGGTGAGATCGACGTATTTGCCCACAAAGGCAATATCGACTTCGCGCTGAGGGTTTTCAAGCGCAAAAATCAGCCGCTCCCAAACCGACAGATCGGCTGCACGGGCCAGAATACCCAGCTTGTGGCAAACGATCTCGTCGAGCATCTGGTCGTGCAACAGACCCGGAATCTTGTAGATCGACGAGGCGTCGAGCGCTTCGATGACCGCTTCGGGCATCACATTGCAGAACAGCGCGATCTTGCGGCGCTCGTCGGCCGGGATAGAGCGGTCGGCGCGGCACAGCAGGATGTCGGGCTGAATGCCGATTTCGCGCAACTCCTTGACGGAGTGCTGCGTCGGTTTGGTTTTCAGCTCGCCGGCGGTCGGGATGTAAGGCAGCAACGTGAGATGGATGAAGCAGGTGCCGTTACGGCCCTCTTCGATGCCCATCTGGCGAATCGCCTCGAGAAATGGCAGGGACTCGATGTCACCGACTGTACCGCCGACCTCGATGATCGCCACGTCAGCGCCTTCGGCGCCGCGCTTGATGAAGGTTTTGATCTCATCGGTGATGTGCGGAATGACCTGCACCGTTTTGCCTAGGTACTCGCCACGACGCTCTTTCTTGATCACGGTCTCGTAGATCTGGCCCGTGGTGAAGTTGTTGCGCCTGGACATCTTGGCGCTGGTGAAGCGCTCATAGTGACCAAGATCAAGATCGGTTTCGGCCCCGTCTTCGGTCACGAACACTTCGCCGTGTTGAAACGGGCTCATGGTGCCGGGGTCGACGTTGATGTAGGGGTCGAGCTTAAGGTGGGTAACCTTGATGGAGCGGGACTCAAGGATGGCGCCCAGCGAGGCGGCAGCGATGCCTTTACCTAGCGAGGAAACGACACCGCCCGTTACGAAGACGTACTTTGTCATGGAAATAGCAACTGCGGGAAAGCGCAATGATAGCCGAAAAGGCGGCGTGCTCAAACCAGCCGTGCAGTGCTTTTTTCAGGTTTTGAAGTCGCCGATGGCGGGCCGGCCTCTGGCCGCCCCGTCCGCCGGGTTCAACGAATGAAATTCTGATTGATCGACCGAAAAACATCGGTGCCAGCGCGCTCCAGCCACTCGAAAGCGACCATCTCCCGCGAGACGATCTCGATGCCGTGCGAGCGCATGCGTGCAATGGCCAGCGCCTTGTCACGCGCCTGACGCGAGCCAACGCCCTCCTCCACCACAAACACCGCCTTGCCAGCCGCCTTCAGATCCAGAACGGTTTGCAGGACGCACACATGCGCCTCCGTGCCGCACACCACCACTTGCGGACGATCGGCCACGGCGGTGTCGGCCAGTCGGGATTCGCTGTGGCTGGAGAAGCAGATTTTTTCCACGCGCGGCACACCATCGGCCTCGGCCAGAATCTCCGGTGCGCTCGATCCAAGGCCACGCGGATACTGCTCGGTGATTACGGTGGGCACGCTCAGCTGGCGGGCAATCTGCATCAGCCAGACAGTGTGCGCCATGACTTCGGCGCCCTGATCAATGGCCGGCAACAAGCGCGCCTGCAGGTCGATGACCAACAAGGATGAACTCGCTGCCTGAATCCGCGGCGACGGGCTCATTGCTCGAGCTCCTTGCGGCCGCGGTAGAAGTTGAGCGCGTCGGGGTTGGCCAGCGCTTCGACGTTCTTGACCGGCCGACCATGAACCACGTTGCGCACGGCCAACTCGACGATCTTTCCGCTGCGTGTGCGCGGGATGTCATCGACCGCCACCACTTGAGCCGGCACATGGCGCGGCGTGGTGTTGGCGCGGATGGTCTGCTTGATCTTCTTGATGAGTGCTTCATCGAGCACGATGCCCTCGCGCAGTTTGACGAAGAGCACGACGCGCACGTCGTTCTCCCAGTCTTGCCCGATCACGATCGACTCGAGAATCTCGTCCAGTTTTTCGACCTGACGGTAGATCTCCGCGGTGCCGATTCGCACACCGCCGGGGTTCAGCGTGGCATCCGAGCGGCCGTGGATGATCAGGCCGCCGTGCTCGGTGACCTCGCAGAAATCGCCATGACACCAGATGTTGTCGAAGCGCTCGAAATAGGCCGCGTGGTACTTGGCATTGTCCGGGTCATTCCAGAAGCCGATCGGCATCACCGGGAAGGGCTTGGTGCACACCAGTTCGCCCTTGTCGCCGCGCACCGGCTTGCCCTCGTCGTCAAACACCTCGATCGCCATGCCGAGACCCTTGCACTGAATCTCGCCACGCCACACCGGCAGCACCGGATTGCCCAGCACAAAGCAGGAGAGGATGTCGGTGCCGCCCGAAATCGATGACAGGCACACATCGCTCTTGATGGCTTCGTATACATAGTCAAAACCCTCGGGCACCAGCGGGCTACCGGTCGACATGATGGCGCGTACGGTGTCGAGCTTGTGGGTGTCTTTCGGGCGACGACCCAGCTTGGCCAGATGGTCGATGAACTTGGCCGAGGTGCCAAAGTGCGTCATGTGCTCGGCGTCAGCGTAGTCGAACAGGATGTCGCCTTCGTCAACAAACGGCGAGCCATCAAACAGCAGCAGCGTTGCCTCCACCGCCAGGCCCGACACCAGCCAGTTCCACATCATCCAGCCGCAGGTGGTGAAGTAGAACACGCGGTCGCCGGGTTTCACGTCACTGTGCAGGCGATGCTCCTTGATGTGCTGGAGCAAGGCGCCACCAGCGCAATGCACGATGCACTTGGGCACGCCGGTGGTGCCGGACGAATACATGATGTACAGCGGGTGATCAAACGGCAGCTGGGCGAATTCGATCTCGGTGACGGCCAGATGCGGCTTCAGGAACGCGCCCCAACTGCGTGCGTGAGCGATGCCGTCAAGCACCGGCTCGGCCTTGAGATAGGGCACCACCACCACACGCTTGAGCGACGGCAGCCCGGCGACGATGGTCGCCACCTTGTCGTGGCAGTCGACCGCCTTGCCGTTGTAGTAATAGCCATCAACGGTAATCAGCACTTTCGGCTCGGTCTGACCGAAGCGATCGAGCACGCCTTGCTCGCCGAAGTCGGGGGAAGCGGAGGTAAAGATGGCGCCAATGCTCGACGCGGCGAGCATGGCCACGATGGTCTGGGGCATGTTGGGCATGTAGGCGGCCACACGGTCGCCCGGGGCAATGCCCATCTCACGCAAGGCGGCGGCAAAGTGGGCAACCTCGCGATACAGCTCGCCCCAGGTGTAGCGCAACTTGACCTTGTCTTCGCCCCAGAACACCAGCGCTTCGCCACCGTCACGACGGCGCAGCAGGTTCTGCGCGTAATTCAAGCGGGCCTCGGGAAACCAGCGCGCGCCGGGCATGCGGTCGCCATCCACCAGCACGGTGGCGCCCTGCTCGCCGACGACCTCGCCAAACGACCAGACGGATTGCCAGAACTGCTCCGGCTGATCCACCGACCACGCATGAAGCGCCTCGAAATTGCCTAGATTCAACCCCCAGCGCGCGTTGGCATGCGCGCGGAACGCCGTCATCTGGCTACCGGAAATTCGCTCGGCGCTCGGCGTCCACAAAGGTTGATCAAGGTTGCGCGCTTCACTCATGGCTGTCTCCTATGCTTATATTTAATGCGTTTGATTATAGTTAATTTTCAAACTGCTTTCGTAGACTCTCGGGGAGTGGTACCGATTTTCCAGTCAAATGGTTCATCCACACAACCTTTGCGCTGCCCTCGGCGTACACGGTGTCTTCCCCTTCGACGCTGATTTCATACCAGTTCATCAGGCTGCTTCGCCCCGGCGCACCCGCGTACAAACGAACAATCACCGTCGCCGGATATGTCACGGGGGTCATGAAGGTGCACGCGGCATTGATGATGACCGGCCCATCGCTCTGATCAAGCGACACCATGACCCCCCCCTGCTCCAGCCATTCGACCCGCGCCTGTTCGCAATAGCGAAAATAGATGGTGTTGTTGACATGACCATAGGCGTCCATGTCGCCCCAACGGACCGGGATGCGGCAGGTGTGCAGCAAAATGCGTTGTTCTGTCATAGGGCTCTCCTGTGGGTGTACTCTTCTCATTTGGCTGACGGATGGAGTAACATACGGCAGCGTATGTTCAAAACACCACGATTTTGCAAGAAAAACGCGTCCCTGCCTACCGGTAGTGCGTGAAACGAAAAACAAAGACTGACCATAGGAGAACGCAATGGAACGAGAATCCATGGAGTTCGACATTCTCGTCGTCGGCGGTGGGCCGGCCGGATTGTCGGCAGCCATCCGGCTCAAGCAACTGGCCACCGAGAGCGGCAAGGAAGTCTCTGTCTGCCTGATCGAAAAGGCGGCTGAAATTGGCGCGCACACGCTGTCTGGCGCCGTGCTCGATACGCGCGCGCTCGATGAATTGCTGCCCGACTGGAAAGCCATGGGCGCGCCGATCACCACCGAGGTGACCGAAGACCGCTTCATGATGCTGTCCGAATCCGGCGCCCGCCAACTGCCCAACGCCCTGCTGCCCGACTGCTTCCTCAATCATGGTAACTATATTGTCCGTTTGGGCAATGTCGTCAAGTGGATGGGCGAGCAAGCCGAAGCCCTGGGCGTTGAGGTTTATCCCGGCTTTGCTGGCGCCGAAATCCTGTATGACGAAAACGGTGCCGTCAAAGGCGTGGTGACTGGCGACATGGGCGTGGGCCGCGATGGCGAGCCCGGTCCGAACTATCAGCCCGGCATGGAACTGCATGCCAAGTACACCTTCTTTGCCGAAGGCGTTCGCGGCCACCTGGGCAAGGCCCTCGAGGCGCGTTTTGACCTGCGCAAAAACGCCGACCCGCAAACCTACGGCATCGGTATCAAAGAGCTATGGGAAATCGACCCGGCCAAGCACAAACCCGGCATGGTCATGCACACCGCCGGCTGGCCGCTCGACAACCACACCTACGGCGGCTCCTTCATGTATCACCTGGAGGACAACCTGGTCGCGGTCGGCTTCGTGGTGGGCCTCAACTACAGCAACCCGCACCTGTCGCCCTATGAAGAATTCCAGCGCTACAAGCTGCACCCGGATGTCCGCGGTTTCCTCGAGGGCGGCAAGCGTCTGTCCTATGGCGCCCGCGCCATAGCGGCCGGTGGCCTGCAGTCACTACCTGAGCTGGTCTTCCCGGGCGGCGCCCTGATCGGTTGCGACGCGGGCTTCCTGAATGCCGCCCGCATCAAGGGCACGCACAGCGCGATCAAGTCCGGCATGCTGGCGGCCGAAGCCGCCTTCGCGGCGCTGGGCACCGAACGCGAGCGCGACACGCTGACCGCCTACCCCGAGGCCTTCAAGGACAGCTGGCTCTACACCGAGCTGCGCAAGACCCGTAACTTCAAGGCCTACATGAGCAAGGGCCTGTGGATGGGCTCGATTCTGTTCGGCATCGATCAGCGCCTCTTCGGCGGCAAGACACCCTGGACCCTGCACAACACCGCAGACCACGGCAAGCTCAAGCCGGCTGCGGAGTGCACACCGATCAACTACCCGAAGCCCGATGGCGTTCTCACCTTTGATCGCCTGTCGTCCGTCTTCTTGTCGAACACCAACCACGAAGAAGAGCAGCCCTGTCATTTGCAACTGAAGGACCCGCGCGTCGCAATTGACACCAATCTCGCGATCTATGACGCGCCTGAGCAGCGTTATTGCCCGGCTGGTGTGTACGAAATCATTCGTGAAGGCGATACACCGCGACTGCAGATCAACGCGCAAAACTGCGTGCATTGCAAGACTTGCGATATCAAGGACCCGACCCAGAATATCAACTGGGTGACGCCGCAAGGCGGTGAAGGCCCTATCTACCAGGGTATGTAAGCGGTTTGAGCCGTAATAAAATGGGGCGCCCGACAGGCGCCCCATTTTATTGGTGCTGACAATACTGCCTTATGCCGCCACGGCGTGCGGATCCAGGTGCTTGGCGCGACGACGTTGAATCATCACGATCAGGCCCAGAATAATGAATGCGGGCAGGAATATCCATTCTTTGGCGGGCCGTTCATTCGGCAACTCCACCGCGGAAATCTTGAAGCCCTGCTCGATACCCAGCTTCTCGGCCTGAGATCCGAACTGGACACCGACAACCTGGATGTCCTCACCAAACGGAACCACTTGAACACCGGCTGCGGCAAAACGCGCCTTGGCGGTATCAGCCTTAGGCCCGAGGGGTAGCAGCACACCCTTCTTCACTTCGTCGCCGTCGATATTCATGCCCTCGATGAACAGTCGCAGACGACCGTTGTCAGGAACCGCGTTGACTGCTTCGACCGCTGCATTTCCGTGCAGGCGCTCGTAAGGCGGGAACACCTCATCCATGATGAAGCCCGGACGGAACAGCACGAAGGTCAGCGCGATCAGCACGCCAGACTCCCAGTACTTGCTGCGGGTCATGAACCATCCCTGCGTGGCAGCGGCAAATATCAGACTCGCCACCGTGGCACTGAACAAGGTCAGTATCAGGTGGAACGGGCCTTCAATATCGATCAACAACAACTGGGTGTTGAAGATGAACATGAAGGGCAGCACCGCGGTCCGGATCGAGTAGGTGAAAGCCGTGATACCCGTCTTGATCGGATCGGTCAGCGCGATACCTGCCGCCGCGTAGGACGCGAGCCCCACGGGTGGGGTCACGTCGGCCATCAGACCAAAATAGAACACGAACAAGTGCACCGCGATCAGCGGAACGAGGAGTCCGTTCTGCGCACCGACTTCAACAATCACCGGCGCCATCAGAGTGGACACGATGATGTAGTTGGCGGTCGTCGGCAGACCCATACCCAGAATCAGGCAGATGAAGGCCACCATGAACAGCATGATCACGATATTGCCGCCCGAGAGCGTCTCGACCAGTTCGGTCATCACCAAGCCCACGCCGGTGAGCGTCACCGTACCCACGATCACGCCTGCGGCTGCTGTCGCGATACCGATGCCGATCATGTTGCGTGCGCCGGTCACCAGACCATCGAGCAGGTCCTGAAAGCCACGGCGGACCTCTACGGCCGGACTGCTGACACCGCGGAAGAATGCGGTGATCGGGCGTTGCGTCACCAGAATGAAGCACAGGAACATCGTCGCCCAGAAGGCCGATAGCGCCGGCGAGAGCTGCTCGACCATGAGGTTCCAGATCAGCGCGGCTACCGGCAATAGATAGTGCAAGCCGGATTTGAGCGTCGGACCCACATCGGGAAGACTCTCGATCGGGTCGTTCGGGTCATCCATGTGCAGTTCGGGATACTTCGTCGCCAGTTTGAGCAGTGCTATGTAGGCGATGGACATCAGAATCGCGATGATGACGATCGACCCGTCCGGCGCCACGGTCTTGATCCAGCCCAGTCCCCAGTACACGATGCCGGCGAGAATCACCAACCCGGACATGGTCATGGTGAAGCTGATCAGACTTTGCTGCCATGGCTTCGGGTTCTGACGCGGAATCCCTTGCAGGTTCGCCTTCATCGCCTCCAGGTGTACGATGTAGAACAGTGCGATATACGAGATCAGCGCTGGCACGATGGCGTGCTTGAGCACCTGCACATAGGGAATGCCGACGTATTCCACCATCAGGAAGGCGGCGGCGCCCATCACTGGCGGCATGATCTGACCGTTGACCGAGCCGGCCACTTCCACGGCGGCCGCTTTGTCGGCGCGATAGCCGATGCGCTTCATCAGCGGGATCGTAAAGGTGCCGGTTGTCACCACGTTGGCAATGGACGAACCGGAAATCACGCCGGTTGCCGCCGAGGCCACCACCGCCGCTTTGGCGGGGCCGCCACGCAGGTGGCCGAGCAGGCCGACTGCGCTCTTGATGAAGTAGTTGCCCGCGCCGGCGGTTTCGAGCAATGCGCCAAACAACACAAAGAGAAAGATGAAGCCGGAGGAAACCCCGAGCGCCACACCAAACACACCCTCAGTCGTCAGCCACAAATGGCTCATGCCCTTGCCCAGCGACGCGCCCTTGTGCGCAATCATGTCGGGCATGTGCGGGCCGGCGAAGATGTAGATGATGAACACGATGGCGAGAATCACCATCGGCAAGCCGAGTGCGCGACGCGCCGCTTCGAGCAGCAGCACCATGCCTGTGACAGCGACCACCAGATCGTAATCCGTGGGGCTGCCCGGGCGCTCTGACAATTGCGAGTAGAACAAGAACAGGTAGGCCGCACAAAACGCGCCGACCGCCGCAAGCAGCCAGTCGACGGCGGGTATGAATTCCCGTGGCGACCGCTTGAATGCGGGATAAGCCATGAAGGCGAGGAACACCGAAAAGGCCAGGTGGATCGCGCGGGACTCCGTGTCGTTAAACACGAAAATGCCGAAAGTGAAGGGAAGCGGCGATGCGATCCACAACTGGAACAAAGACCACGCGAGCGCGATCAACATCATTGCCTGGGCAACGGCCCCGGTGGGTTTACGTCCGCCAGTATCGGCTTCAGCGACGATCTGCTTGAGTTCTTCGTCGGTGAGCTGGTGATGCTCTTGTGTCTTTTTGACGCCAGCCATGACCTCGTCTCCGTGCGTTTTTGCGGTTGATCGGGTAAGGGGGAGCCCTTATCGCACAAACGTATGTATTAGTACACCGCCAGGCCCGCTCCTGCAACGGTGTTAATCACGTCGGCCGGCATTGCACCGGCCGACGCGGGGCGGATTACATCCAGCCCTTTTCCTTGTAGTACTTGATGGCACCTTCATGCAGCGGAGCCGACAGACCGTTCTTGATCATCTGCTCCTGCTTCAGGTTGGCAAAGGCCGGGTGCAGCTTCTTGAAGTCGTCGAGGTTCTCGAACACCGACTTGACCAGTTCATACACCACCTCGGGCGAGGTCTTGGTCGAGCTCACGAAGCTGGCCACCACGCCGTAGGTCGGGGTCGGCTCGGGGTTGCCGGCATACAGGCCACCGGGGATTTCAACCTTGGCGTAGAACGGCGCGTCGGCCACCAGCTTGTCGATCGCCGGACCGGTCAGCGGCACCAGCTTGGCGCCGCAGGTGGTGGTC
>NZ_VMNI01000035.1:2500-5178 GCF_007625205.1 Denitromonas ohlonensis
CCCTTTTAGGGTCATCCCGTGCTGAATACATAGGCACGTGGAGGCGAACGCGGCGAACTGAAACATCTAAGTAGCCGCAGGAAAAGAAATCAACCGAGATTCCCAAAGTAGTGGCGAGCGAAATGGGACCAGCCTGTACGACTAAACCAGAGATTCAACAAAACGGGATGGAAAGCCCGGCCATAGAAGGTGATAGCCCTGTATGTGAAGTGTTTCTGGCGGGTCTGAGCGTACGACAAGTAGGGCGGGACACGTGGAATCCTGTCTGAATATGGGGGGACCATCCTCCAAGGCTAAATACTCGTGATCGACCGATAGTGAACCAGTACCGTGAGGGAAAGGCGAAAAGAACCCCGGGAGGGGAGTGAAATAGATCCTGAAACCGCATGCATACAAACAGTGGGAGCCTCCTTGAGGGGTGACTGCGTACCTTTTGTATAATGGGTCAGCGACTTACGTTCAGTGGCGAGCTTAACCGAATAGGGGAGGCGTAGCGAAAGCGAGTCTGATAAGGGCGACTTAGTCGCTGGGCGTAGACCCGAAACCGGATGATCTATCCATGGCCAGGATGAAGGTGCCGTAACAGGTACTGGAGGTCCGAACCCACTAACGTTGAAAAGTTAGGGGATGAGCTGTGGATAGGGGTGAAAGGCCAAACAAATCCGGAAATAGCTGGTTCTCCCCGAAAACTATTTAGGTAGTGCGTCGTACGGACACTTCCGGGGGTAGAGCACTGTCATCGTTGGGGGGGTCATTGCGATTTACCCCGCGATAGCAAACTCCGAATACCGGAAAGTGATATACGGCAGACAGACATCGGGTGCTAACGTCCGGTGTCAAGAGGGAAACAACCCAGACCGCCAGCTAAGGTCCCAAATACATGGCTAAGTGGTAAACGAAGTGGGAAGGCACAGACAGCTAGGAGGTTGGCTTAGAAGCAGCCACCCTTTAAAGAAAGCGTAATAGCTCACTAGTCGAGTCGTCCTGCGCGGAAGATGTAACGGGGCTCAAGCCATGAACCGAAGCTGCGGATGCGTATTTATACGCATGGTAGGGGAGCGTTCTGTAAGCCTGCGAAGGTGTCTCGTAAGGGATGCTGGAGGTATCAGAAGTGCGAATGCTGACATGAGTAGCGATAAAGGGAGTGAAAAGCTCCCTCGCCGAAAACCCAAGGTTTCCTGCGCAACGTTCATCGGCGCAGGGTGAGTCGGCCCCTAAGGCGAGGCAGAAATGCGTAGTCGATGGGAAACAGGTCAATATTCCTGTACCACTCTTTAATGCGATGGGGGGACGGAGAAGGTTAGATCAGCCGGGCGTTGGATATCCCGGTTTAAGCGTGTAGTCGTGCCTGGTAGGCAAATCCGCCGGGCTTAGACGAGGCGTGATGACGAGGGCTCATTGAGCCTGAAGTGATTAATACCATGCTTCCAGGAAAAGCCTCTAAGCTTCAGTTAAAGAGTGACCGTACCGCAAACCGACACAGGTGGGTAGGTAGAAAATACCAAGGCGCTTGAGAGAACTCAGGAGAAGGAACTCGGCAAATTGACACCGTAACTTCGGGAGAAGGTGTGCCTCTTGTATGTGAAAGCCTTCGCGGCTGGAGCAGAAGGAGGTCTCAGAGAATCGGTGGCTGCGACTGTTTATTAAAAACACAGCACTCTGCAAACACGAAAGTGGACGTATAGGGTGTGACGCCTGCCCGGTGCCGGAAGGTTAAGTGATGGGGTGCAAGCTCTTGATCGAAGCCCCGGTAAACGGCGGCCGTAACTATAACGGTCCTAAGGTAGCGAAATTCCTTGTCGGGTAAGTTCCGACCTGCACGAATGGCGTAACGATGGCCACACTGTCTCCTCCTGAGACTCAGCGAAGTTGAAATGGTTGTGAAGATGCAATCTACCCGCGGCTAGACGGAAAGACCCCATGAACCTTTACTGCAGCTTTGCATTGGACTTTGACGGGATTTGTGTAGGATAGGTGGGAGGCTTTGAAGTGGGGACGCCAGTTCTCATGGAGCCAACCTTGAAATACCACCCTGATGTCGTTGAGGTTCTAACCTTGGCCCGTGAATCCGGGTCGGGGACCGTGCATGGTGGGCAGTTTGACTGGGGCGGTCTCCTCCTAAAGAGTAACGGAGGAGTACGAAGGTCTTCTAGGTACGGTCGGACATCGTACTGATAGTGCAATGGCAAAAGAAGGCTTGACTGCGAGACCTACAAGTCGAGCAGGTGCGAAAGCAGGTCATAGTGATCCGGTGGTTCTGTATGGAAGGGCCATCGCTCAACGGATAAAAGGTACTCTGGGGATAACAGGCTGATTCCGCCCAAGAGTTCACATCGACGGCGGAGTTTGGCACCTCGATGTCGGCTCATCACATCCTGGGGCTGTAGCCGGTCCCAAGGGTATGGCTGTTCGCCATTTAAAGTGGTACGTGAGCTGGGTTTAAAACGTCGTGAGACAGTTTGGTCCCTATCTGCCGTGGGCGTTGGAAGTTTGAGAGGGGCTGCTCCTAGTACGAGAGGACCGGAGTGGACGAACCTCTGGTGTACCGGTTGTCACGCCAGTGGCATCGCCGGGTAGCTAAGTTCGGAAGAGATAACCGCTGAAAGCATCTAAGCGGGAAACTTGCCTCAAGATGAGACTTCCCCCGTGACTCGATCACGCTAAAGGGTCGTTCAAGA
>NZ_VMNI01000034.1 GCF_007625205.1 Denitromonas ohlonensis
CGATGGTGGGCGGCAAGCCGCCCACCCTACGGAGTGACGCCTCTACACTCGGGCTGATCGTGCCGCGCACCAAATACCATTGCGCCCGCTGCGGCGGCCACCAGGGCCATGTGTTTGGCGATGGCCCCGCGCCGACCGGGCAGCGGTATTGCAACAACGGCGTGGCATTGAGGTTCGTCCCCGAGGGCGAGGCGTTGCCGGAGGTACGGGAGGTGCCGGGGGCGTAGGGTGGTCAGCTTTGCTGCCCACCAAGCAGCATTTGTCGTGAGGCACGATGGTGGGCGGCAAGCCGCCCACCCAACGGCGTCGCACCGCGGCCTCTCCAAGAGGGCGATGGCGAAGCCGAGCCCGCGCGCGCTTCCCCTTCTGTACCGCCGAACGAAGCGCGTGGCTGACGGGAATTGTCGTGTCGCTTGTCTGAGCCCGCAGGGCGAGTGCGACACGACCCGCCGGGCGCGGGCGTAGTGAGGGGGCAGGCAAAGCCGGCGGTACAACAGGGGCGGATCGACGCATCCTTTCGTGTCGCTACAAGAAAGTTACTCGCCCGCCGGGGCGAGACCCCGCCAACGATTCGTCGCTTCCTGCGTCCCTGCTCGGACACGCTAACGGTTAATTAAAAAGACCGAGAACAATCGTCTCCGGCGGCGCTGGTCGTGAGGCACGATGGTGGGCGGCGAGCCGCCCACCCTACGGCGTGGCACTAGGACGCTATAACGGTCAATAAGAAAAGGCCGAGAACAATCGTCCCCAGCACAACCCACTCGCCCACCCGATAGGCATCGGCTTCCTCAAGATTGAAGCACCGACCCACCGTGCGGTTGGCCAGCCAGAGCGCGGCTTCACCCACGGCTTCGAATAGCGTCTCGAGGAGCGTGTCGATCACGGCAGCGGCGGCGGGTTATCGCTCAAAGTACGAATGTAGGCCACCACATTGGCCCGGGTGGCGTCATCGGAAATGCCGACGAAATTCATTTCGCGCCCCGGCACCGCTGTTTCGGTGTCCTGCAGGTAGTAGCTGAGCGTGGCGTAGGTCCATTTGCGTTTGACCTCGCGCATCGCCGGCGAGTAGCGGAAGCCCTCGCGCGCGGCCGACATGCGGCCCATCACGTTCCACAGGTGCGGGCCTTTGAAGTCGCCGCCTTCCTTGAAGCCATCGTGGCATTGCGAGCATTTGCGCTCGAAAAAGGCGGCGCCTGCCTCAAGGTCGGCCTGGCGGATCAACTCGGCAAAGGCCGGGTCGAGCGGCGGGTCGTAGGTCTTGAGCGGGCCAGGCTCGGCCTGCGCACAGGCGACAACAAGGCCCAGCGCGAGGCCGGGCAGGATGCGGGATGGTTTGATCATGCTCATCTCCTCCACTCAATCCTGAATGCAGCTAGTCTAGCGCGTCCGGCACGCGGGCGATGTCACACCCGGTCACTGGCGAAGACGCGGATGCCTTCGTGGTCGTCGGGGCGCTCAAGCACGCCGGGGCTCGCCAACACGCGGTTCACGTCGTGGCCGCCGCTGTGCCAGTGCTCTTCCATCATGCGCCGGCTGAAGTTGTAGTCCTTGCTCTCGTGCTCGTAGGGGCGGCTCTCGTAGATGAGGTGCACGATGGTCGCCACGCCGCCGGCGCAGTCCTTTTCCATGGCGTCGAGCAGATCGCGGGCGTCGGTGTCGTGCGGCAGTCGGGCGAGCAGTTCACGCACCCGGCGCTTCATCTGCATCTCGCGCACCATGTGGTCGCTGCTCAAACGCGTGCGGCTGGAGTACTGGATTTCCTTGATCCGCTCGGCCACGTCGCGAATATTGCGCGGCAACTCGCCATGCGCCGGCCACAGGTCGATCTGGAAGATCAGCGTGTCGGGGCGCGGGGTGTGGTGGAGCACATAGTCGAGCGGCGTGTTCGACGCCAGCCCGCCATCCCAGTAGAAGCGGCCCTCGACTTCCACCGGCGGGAAACCCGGCGGCAGCGCGCCGGAGGCCATGATGTGCTCCGGGCCGATGCGCCGCTCGCGGTTGTCGAAATACACATAGTTGCCGTTGTGGATGTCCACCGCGCCCACCGACAGGCGCACCGGCCCGTCATTGAGGCGGTCGAAATCGACAAACTCGCACAGCGTGTCGCGTAGCGGGGTGATGTCGTAGTAGCTCAGCGCCTCGGGCCGGTCGTCCGGCCACAGATAGGGCGGCGGCAGGCGCGGGCTGAAGAAGCCGGGCTGGCCGAAGGTGAGATTGCGGCCGGCCCACATCAGATTGTTCACCGCCGCCGGCAGCAGCGGCTCGGGCAAGGCCATGTTGCCGGGCAGAAACCGTGTGATGCGCTGCCAGAAGCCTTCGAGCGCGGCCACCCGCGTCTCGGGCGCATTGCCGGCAATGATGGCGGCGTTGATGGCGCCAATCGACACGCCTGCCACCCAGTCCGGCACGATGCCCCGCGCCGCCAGCGCCTGATACGCGCCGGCCTGGTAGGCGCCGAGCGCGCCGCCGCCCTGCAAGGCCAGCGCGACCTGTTCAAACCCGTGCTGTTTCGCTTTTGCCACGCCCGCTTACTCCATGTGCCAGCCGTGGCTGACGATCAGCGACTGGCCGGTGAGCGCATTGGTGGGGAAGGCGGCAAAGGTCAGCGCCACTTCGGCCACGTCTTCAATGGTGGTGAATTCTTTAGTGACCGTGCCGCCGAGCATGATGTTGTTCACCACCTCTTCTTCCGAGATGCCCAGCGATTTCGCCTGCTCCGGAATCTGTTTGTCCACCAGCGGGGTGCGCACGAAGCCCGGGCAGATCACATTGGCGCGCACGCCTTTCGGCCCGCCCTCTTTGGCGATCACCCGCGCCAGCCCCATCAGGCCATGCTTGGCGGTTACATAGGCCGACTTGAGCGGCGAGGCGAGCTTGGAGTGCACCGAGCCCATCAGCAGCACGCTGCCGCTGCCCTGCGCATACATGTGCGGCAGCACCGCCTTGGTGGTGAGAAAGGCACCGTCGAGGTGGATGGCGAGCATCTTCTTCCAGGCCGCAAAGGGGAATTCCTCAATCGGATGCACGATCTGTACGCCGGCGTTCGACACCAGCACATCGACCCGCCCCCAGCGATCGACCACCGCCTGTACGCCAGCGTTGACCGCATCCTCGTCGGTCACGTCCATGGCCACCGCCATGGCGCGGTCTTCGCCCAGCTCGGCCACCACCTGACGGGCCGCGTCCATATTGATGTCGGCGATCGCCACTTTGCTGCCCGCCGCGATGAAGCGCTTGGCAATGCCCAGGCCGATGCCGCCGGCCGCGCCGGTGATGAGGCTGACTTTATCGTTCAGTTGCATGCTCTCTCCCAATTCGGTTGCAGCGCCACGCGGGCGCCTTTAAAAGACTGGCCTTAAGCCGTTTGGTTCATGCCATCGGCAAAGGTGGTGTGCAGCAGGGCCGGCAAAGTGATGCCCGCCGCGCCCGGCAGATTCCAGTGCGCGATGCCGTCCAGGCTGGTGGATTGCGGGTTGATCTGCACCAGCAAGGCGCCGGTATTCACCGCAATCTGCGGCAATTCGGCGGCCGGATACACCATGGCCGAGGTGCCAATCGCCAGCATCAGATCGCAGCCGGCTGCGGCCGCCAGGGCCGACTGCCATTCATCGGCCGGCAGGCCTTCGCCAAACCACACCACGCCGGGGCGGATCGGGCTGGCGCAGCGCGGGCAGTCGGGCGGGGTCACGCGGCGGCCGCCTTCGGGCTCGTCCGGGATGTCGGCGGGGTAGCGCCACGGCGTGCCGCACTGAAAACAACGCGGCTGCATCAGGCGCCCGTGCAGATGGACCACACCGGTGCTGCCGGCGCGCTCATGCAGGTCATCCACGTTCTGGGTGATCACGGTCAGCGCGGGCACCTGCCTGGCCAACGCAGCAATGGCATGGTGCGCCGGGTTGGGCGCGGCCCGCATAACCGCCGCGCGGCGCCACTCGTACCAGCCCCAGACCAGCGCCGGGTCGGCGCGAAAGGCATCGGGCGTGGCCAGCGCGGTGGCGTCGTAGCGCGCCCACAGCCCGGTCTGCGCATCGCGAAAAGTCGGCACGCCGCTCTCGGCCGAGACCCCCGCGCCGGTCAGCACCACCACATGGCGGGCCTCGCGCAGCGCGGCCACCATCTGCCCGCTGAACAGGGCGTCGGAATCATTCATGTCGTTCATGGGCCGCAGTGTAGCGCGACGCGACAGGTGGCGACGCCGCCCTTGGTATCATGGCGCGTCGTTGTCGGCAGGGGCCGGCAACGCGGCCATTGAGGATTCCATGCTCGAAATTTTCACCGACCCGCAGTTGATCGTCGCCTTCTTCACCCTCACCGCGCTGGAGCTGGTGCTGGGCATCGACAACATCATTTTCATCTCGATCCTGGTCGACAAACTGCCGCCCGAGCGCCGTGACTTTGCCCGTCGCCTCGGCCTGTTTCTCGCCATGTTCATGCGCATCGCGCTGCTCGCCGCGCTATCGTGGCTGGCTGGCATGACCGAGCCGCTGTTCACCGTGCCGGTGATCGATCACGGCCTCTCGGGGCGCGACCTGATCCTCGTCGCCGGCGGCCTGTTTCTGGTGTGGAAGAGCACCGGCGAAGTGCACCAGCTGCTCGAAGGCGAAGAAGGCAGCGCCTCCAAGGCCGTGGCCAGCACCTTTGCCGCCGTCATCGCCCAGATCATCGTCATCGACCTGGTGTTTTCGCTCGATTCCATCATCACCGCCATCGGCATGGTCAATCACCTCGGCGTGATGGTCGCCGCGGTGGTCGCCTCGGTCGGCATGATGATGTTCTTCGCCAAACCCATCGGCGAGTTCGTCTCCGACCACCCCACCATCAAGATGCTGGCGCTGTCCTTCCTGCTGGTGGTCGGCGTGGTGCTGATCGCCGACGGCTTCGGCAACCATGTGCCCAAGGGCTACATCTACTTCGCCATGGCCTTCTCGGTCACCGTCGAAATGCTCAACCTGCGCATGCGCAAGAAGGCCGCAAAACCGGTCGACCTGCGCGAACCCTACTCGCCCGACCCAACCGAAGAACGCTCATGAGCGATCTCGACGCCCCCTTCTCCACGCTCACCCCGGAGCACCTGCTCGACGCCCTCGAAGCCCTCGGGCTCGATTGCGACGGCAGTGTGCTGGCGCTCAACAGCTACGAAAACCGCGTGTTTCAGGTCGGCATCTACGACAAACCCCCGGTCATCGCCAAGTTCTACCGCCCCGAGCGCTGGAGCGACGCGGCCATCGGCGAGGAGCACCGCTTTCTGGCCGAACTGGCCGAGCGCGAAATCCCGGTCGTTGCGCCACTGACGATCAACGGCAACACGCTCAACACCGCCGGCGGCTTCCGCATCGCCATTTTCCCGCGACGCAGCGGCCGCGCGCCCGAGCTTGAAGACGAAGACGTGCTGCGCTGGATGGGCCGCTTCATGGCCCGCATCCACGCCGTCGGCGCCATGCGGCCCTTCGAACACCGCCCCGCCATCAATGTGCAGACCTACGGTTTCGACGCGCGCGACGCCGTGCTCGCCACGCCCTATCTGCCGATGGAACTCGAAACCAGCTGGCGCAGCGTAGTCGACCAGGCGCTCGAAGGCGTCCAGCGCTGCTTCGACCGCGCCGGCCCGGTCGCCCAGATCCGCCTGCACGGCGACTGCCACGGCGGCAACGTCCTGTGGACGCCCGACGGCCCGCACTTCGTCGACTTCGACGACGCCCGCAGCGGCCCCGCCATGCAAGACCTGTGGATGCTGCTCTCCGGCGAACCCGACCAGCAGCGCCGGCAATTCGACGTCGTGCTCGAAGGCTATCGCCAGTTCCACGACTTCAACCCCGCCGAACGCCACCTCGCCGAAGCCCTGCGCACCCTGCGCCTCATCCACTACGCCGCCTGGATCGCCCAACGCTGGCACGACCCCGCCTTCCCCCACGCCTTCAGCTGGTTCGACAGC
>NZ_VMNI01000039.1 GCF_007625205.1 Denitromonas ohlonensis
GCAATGAATTGCGTACGATTGCTGTTGACCACACGCCCCACCGACACATTGCGCCCCGACGACACCGGCCGGGTGAGGTAGGGGCAGGTTTCTGAGCCTAACAGCCGTACAGGCTCACGGCTGACTGAGTGCTCCTCGGCCTAAACGGACATTCGACTGGTTGGCAGGCTCGGTCTGCTCTGTAGCACTTAGCAGTCACTGATCATCGAGCGTCGCTAACGTTAAACCATCCTTTCAGAACGACCGCAACATGAGACACGGATGATCAAGTAATGACGAATTTCGAAAAGGGTACATGTTGATGGAGCCGCTTGCATTGTCTCGTTCTGATGAAATTGAGTTGGAACTCCCGAAACTGCTGTTTGACGACTGGGTTCGGGACTTTTTCCCCGGCTTTCAGCAGCGTAACAGGGATAAATTGAGTGCGAGGGTGCGTATTAGTTTTGCTCGTTGCGAGTGGGTTTCACCGTTGCCGATCCTGGCAATAGCAACAGAGCTAACGTCGTTTTCTACAGCAGGGCGAATAGTAGAAATTGACCTAGGGGAAGGGGCTAGTACCGATGATGGTGCAATACGGCGGTCGCGCACATTAAAGTTTCTCTCTTTCCACGGGTTTTTGTCTGCATTTTGTTGTCGGCAAGATCTTATTGTACGGTTTCAATTTGACAAGGATGGCGACCGGGGTAATCAAGGCTTGTGGTACGTTGGCGAAGCGGGATTAAAAGGGGTACGAGACTCCATCAATCTTTCCCGCGTTGAATTGATCTATGGTGATTCAGTTGTATTGCCAGTGACTATTTGGAAGCTCCCAGTATCTACATCCCCAGATTTGACCTCCGCAGTCAGGGAAAAAGTTCGGGAGCTGCTGAAGCAGGCTGACACGTCACTGTTCAAGTTCAAAACCGATTCGCGCAAGTATCGGGATGTAACACTTCAACGGCTCAATCAATTGCTGCTTGAGCTCGTAGAAAACGCTGCGGAACACGCCTATCCCGAATCACTTTCGGGATACGTCGGTCTTTATGCAAGAGTGCGGCAGACCCAAAGTGAAGAAGCGAGATCTGCCCGTTCGTTGGAAATTTCCAAGTCGCGACTGCTTGGGAAGGTGCTTCTAAGCGAAAAGCAGCAACAAATTGAGATTTTTGTACTTGATGTTGGCAAGGGGCTTTTTGCCGATTTGGATACTTGGAAAGACGAGGATTTGCGGTCATTGCGGGCTAAGAAGTTAATTCTTCATCCCCTTCAGCTAACTGCCGCGCTACTTTTTCAAAAACCACTTTCGAGGCATAACAGAGCCCAGAGTGAAGTATCGCGCCTACGAGGTAGCTCAACCGGGTTGATGCATCTGCACAAAATCCTTAGTCATGGCAGGGGGAATGACCGATCTATGGTGATCACCGGCAGGGAGTGGCTAGCCGGTCCACATCCTAGGCCCCCCGGCTTCAGTGACGACGTCGTTTCCTCGGGGGGGCATGTACTAACTAAGGATTCACTGGCTGGCACGTTCTATCACTTGGGCATTAGCCCTGCGGTGATCCCTAAGCTGAATAGTCAATGGTTTAGTTCAGACAAGCCTACAAGTTCCAATGTTCTCCACTCAATAATCACAAAATTTGCTGCCACGAAACCGCCAAGAAGCTTGTCATCAAAGGTCATCGACATTAGAAGTGGCGAGGGATTGGAAAGCGTTGAAAGCCGAGTGACTGAACATACGACTAAGTCACTTGGCGGCACTGTTGTTAGAGTTAACAGAGTTGCCGAAAAGAATCTTGTCAACAAGATAGTCGTGTCTTGGCTCTTGGGTACAGCGAAGTCGTCACGCAAGAGTTCTTTGCTCTTCCTATGTGATTTGGGGCGATATCAAGCGGTAGACACTGTTTGGGTAGTCGAAAAGCTATTCACCAAATACGATCGTATCGACCTTGGTCGCTGGAAGGGCGACGCATCAATCTTCCTCATAACTGAGGATCTTTGCTGTACAGAATTAAAGTTGAATTTCAAGCTGCGCCATGACAGCCTGACACAAGTGAGCGTGGAACGTGCTACCTCCAACATTTCGAAACTTGACAACCGTTTGGTGTTTTTGCTTGAGGAATTAAGGATTTGTGATTCAGCGACCGTGTGGCGGTGCGTACATGAACTCAGTGGTTCGGCAATCCACAACCCGATTTTGCTTAAAGATGTCCTCTGGTCTGCAACAGGCACTAATGGCGTATTGCCATACTACTTAAACTTCGCACAACTTATACAAGACGGTGATGCTGCGCGATGCATTCGTCGGTCGCTTAGACGCATTCTCGCGTTGTTTCCACAGGCCAGCCATCATGCACTGGACGGGCTTATTGGAGCCTCCCTGCATGATGCAAAAAAGTGGCTGATAGACCCACCGATTGACTCTACTGACGTTGTGCTTGTTGGTAGTCTGTCAGTTTCAGGTAGCACACTTAAGCGTTTTCGGCTTCCCCCGCGGACGTCTTTGGTGGCGGTCGTTGATAGCATAAAGACACCGTATTTCAGCAATGCACCCCAGGCAGTCACCACATCACATTTGGCAGCGTTATTGTGGGATCCGTCGCTGTCAACGCAATCGACCAACACACCAAGTTATCGCCGTGTTGGCCGATCAGCGTATATAGAAAGAATCGGGGCCGCACCTACGTCAGTTTCGTTTGACGAGGGGCTTTACACAGAGCTCGAGTCAGCTCGTCTGATCAAGGTTGGGCATTGGGCGCACGGCGATAGACATAGTCTACTTGATTTGAATGCTGAAATTGCCATAGAACAATCTGGAGCGAGTGAGTCTGGAGCGATCCACTTTTTGGTCGAGCAACTTGTCGAACTTTGCAAAAGCAGTCCGGTTGTACTCGCTTTTTCTATCGACAAGATCACATACCGATTAGCGCATCACGTCAAGTCCAGATTGAGCCAAATGGATGCCAAGGCGGGTCTGGCGCTAACGCTATTGCCGTTGTCATTTATGCCTCGGTTTGCAGGGGGGTTGACACGGTTTTCACCACTGGTTGCTGATGAAGCACGTCATCTTGCCAGCGCCAATAGTGGAGCGCGACCGATCGCAGTATTTCTTGATTTTGGTTTCATAACAAATCGAACGGTCCGTCACGTCGCGCGACAGCTAACTGACGTTGGTTTTGAAGATATACGAGCTCTTGGGTTAATAAATCGTTCGTCGGCACCTGAGTTACCCTCCGAAATCAAGCGACTAGCACCTATTTCAAAAGCCTTTCCTAAAACCTATTGGCGTTGGAATATTCCTGTGCTTGGAACGGGCGCTCACTGCCCCATGTGTGGGGTACTTCCGGCGATTGGGCGGCTTCGAAGAATTGTCGATGACGCACACGTCGACTTGGTACAACCCTTAGAGGAATTGGGACAAACTTGGCGAGCACGGGAAATTACTGATTATTGGGACGAGTTTGGGTTGAATCCATTGCCGATTGTTGAATCAATCCGTAATGGAATTTGGCCAATTGCAAACCGGATATCAAATATTCCCGCGTATTCGTCAACTACGCTGGCCGCCAGAGTAGTCGAGTATTTGCGCGCGACCGGTGATGTCGAGACTCCACTTGGGCTTGCCCAACTTTTGCTGGACCGGCAAGGCGCAGATCATGCCGCCGAATTGCTTTGTGTAATGCTTTTGCTGACAGGAGGGAGCATTGCAGCCACTGATCGAGATGATGCTATTTCGCTCTTGGCTAAGGTCACCATAAGTCTAAGTAGTTCATCAGATGCTTCAGTGAGTGATGCGGCGCGCAGAAACTGCTTGATCGGTCTTGTTGCAATGGTGTTTGCCGCTCAACCGGCGTCCTGCAAATTTGCTGTTTTGGATGATCTAGTAGGGCTGCTTGACAAGGTAGATGTAACCAACTCACCTTATGTGCGACTCGCGCTGTTGGCATTGACAACCGACGCCGATGTGTCCATTGATATTCAGCAGGAATTTGAAAAGTGCTGCAAAAACAGGTTGTCAAATGGAGTATTACGCCGCAACTACCATTCACTTCGACCAAAAAAAGGTACGGCACCAGAGACTTGGTACATGCTGGACAAGGCTTTTGGGCGGTCCAGTAGCCATAGCCAGCAATCGGAGCTTGGAAACTTGAAAATGGAATTGGTGAAAACCACCAACTTAGTTAGTACGTTGTCACGTTTAAATCGCCTAGCCAGTCTCCTAGCGCGTTGTGATGCCCAATTTGTCGACGATACGTTGGGTCAAAGCACAAATGGAATTATTTCGGAAATTAAAGAATTAAAGCGATTTGTAGAGTCTGATGAAGTTGTGGCCGGCACGTATCTATCGAAAATAGATGAGATGTTTGGCGCTTTCGTTAATTCAATACACAAAACGCTCGTGCGGTATGGAGATCGGGCTGACTCCCCTTTGGTGTATGACGCATTTTTAGAAATTGTTCAAAAAGGAGCTGAAGCCAATAGGCTAGCTCTTTTGAAAGATGTAGTGCCGACGCAGACGGCTCGTACACTAGTTTGGCCGACAGGAGTTGGTGACTATTTCCCATTAGGGGACCAATTAGCGAGATTGTTTAGCGAAGTTTTCTCTAATATTGCAGGTAAGAGCGTTGACCGCCATCCCCCTGACGCTCTTGAATTTAGAGGCTTAGCTGAAAAGGCTAAAGCTTGGATATGGTTTGATTTAGATTTTGAGCCTGTTAGGTCCGGAATTACTATTGTTGTTGTTACCGGTTTGGCTTCGAGTAAGGCGCTTCCAATATATAAGCCAAAGGTTGCAGGGTTGGAAGATTTTGGTGTTCGCGTGACGTCAAGTATGTTCCAAGAGAATTTTTTTGAAATTCGTATTCGTATTCCATCATTGGCTTCAATACTGGAGATGACATGAAAGATACCCAGGGCGGTGCAGTACTTGTAATGGTCGTTGACGATCAATTGAATGCTGAACGCGAAGAAAACAGTCGCAAGAAAATATACGAAAGATGGTTTGCTCAGGTTTCTGAATTTCATCGTGGGAAATGGACCTTCGATGTCCATTACTGCGCCACGTTGGATGCAGTTGCGAGGATTGAGGTTTCGGCAGGGCAGCCATTCTTAGCAGTTGTCGACATGGTTCTTGATGGTGCGGCATGGTCACCAAAATGCGTAAATCAGCTTGATCAGAAACTGCTCGATGAACGTTGGCCATTACTATTGGTTAGTGCTCGGTTCGACTCCAATGAAGCCATTGAACGTGCCAATCGATTGCTAGGCAAGGGGAGCGACCTCGCACCATTTCAATTTCTTACTTGGTCATCAATCAGCCGAGCAGTTGATGGTGTTGAACAATCAGAAGTTGCGTTCATCATTGGAGCGCTGTTGGGGCGTGCTCGGGGGCAAGACCTACGCTTCTCGAAAGGTTCAGATGAGGCAATTGAGATATTGCACATTACAGATCCACATTTTGGCAAGGCCACATGGGATGTTGGTTCATTGATTTCTTTGAGGCTGGCCCGCCAAAAATTTGGTCTGAATATGGCTGACTTCCTCGCCATTACAGGGGATATTGCTGACCAAGGCAATCCAACCCAATACAAATTGGCAAAGGAGTATTTCGTTGCTTTGGTGCACAATCGAGTAGTGACTGGCGTGGAAACAGGAATCGCCAGAGATCGCGTATTCGTGTGCCCAGGCAACCATGATTTCTCTCGTCCGGTAGCTTTGTCCGCAAATATCTCAGCTTCTGCACCTTACGAGGTCAAGCCATCAATATTAAATGGCAACGAATGGATGCGAAACTTTGCTTGGAAAGCCTATTTGGACTTTGAGGCAGACGTTACTGAGCACTCAGTGGATTGGATACTGAATCCTGGGTATCGGTTAAATACACGTTTTTTGAGCTCTGGCCTCGTAGTATTGGAATTAAACGTAGAGCGCTATGAAATTGATAGCTATCAGGTCGGAGTCAGTGAAGAAGATTTGCGGAGAACAATAAATGCGGCGGTTACTGCTGTCTCTGCAGTGCGAAGAAAATCCGAGTGTTTGCTTGTCTTGGCGCACAGGCACGAGTCCAATATTTGGCTTGGGCTTTCACAAATGATTCAGAACAACCTTATGGGCTTGGCGGGAGAGGGGCCGCTAGTGTTTGTTTGCGGCCACGAGCATTCCGCTGACGTAGTTCCTAGTCTGCGGGATAAAGCACTATTTGTGAGAGGGGTGCCACCTAGTCCTGGTCCTGTATTACCGGAGCAGGTTCTGCCGATGGTCAACTGTATTCGCTTCAATCGAAGTGAAGGCCGCGTGAAAGGTGTGGAAGTTCATCAATTCCACCAGCATGCAACCGACTGGCAAGTGAGTGCGCATGGTCCTCGGAGCTACGGTTATAGCAGTGGGAAGTGGAGAGCGGAGGGCGACTAACTGTTGAGTGATCTCCTTGCAGTGCGATGGCGAAAGCCCGGGTGGCGTAGAGAGCGGACTGCCGGACGCCGGCTGGTGATAGTCCGCTTTGGCCGA
>NZ_VMNI01000038.1 GCF_007625205.1 Denitromonas ohlonensis
CAACACCGTGCACGGCGCGCGCCATGTGGTGCTGCGCCAGCTGGTTGAAGAAGTGGGCGAGAGCTGCAACATCACCGCCTTCTCGGGCAGCGAGGTCTTGTATCTGGACCGCGTCGAAACCGCCGCGCCGCTGCGCTTCTACCTGCACCCCGGCTCACGCGTGCCGGCGCACTGCTCGGCCAGCGGCAAACTCTTTCTCGCCCAGATGAGCCCGGCCCAACGCCGCCGCCTGCTCGCCCATGTGCCGCTCGAGCGCTTCACCCCCAAGACGCTGACCACGCTCGACGCGCTCGACGAAGAGATCGACACGGTCAAGCGCCAGGGCTACGCGCTGGACGACGAAGAATTTCTGCCCGGGCTGATCTGCGCCGCGGTGCTGGTGCCGCGCCAGAACGGCCGCTCGAACATGGGCATCGCCATTCAGGCGCCGATCATGCGTCTGAGCCACGACAAGGTGCTCACGCTGCTGCCCGCGCTCAAGAAAGCGGCCAAGGCGCTGGCCGATATCGAAACGCAGGCAGAGAACGAATTGCAGCACTCGGCCTGAACGGGGCGCCGCTGAGGCGCTGATTAAAGCGGTGGCAGCGGTTCGAAGAGCCGTTCGAGATCGTCCGGGTCGAACTTGGCGAGTGCGGCGCCATCGGCATTGATCACGCCCGCCGCCAGCTCGGCCTTGCGCGTTTGCAAGTCGAGAATCTTTTCCTCGATGCTGCCTTCGACCACCAGTTTGTAGACGAACACCGGCTTGTCCTGGCCGATGCGGTGGGCACGGTCGGTGGCTTGATTTTCGGCGGCAGGATTCCACCACGGGTCGTAGTGAATCACCGTGTCGGCGGCGGTCAGGTTGAGACCCACACCGCCGGCCTTGAGGCTGATGAGAAAGACCGGCACCTCGCCGGACTGAAACTGTTCAATGACGGCTTCGCGCTTGCGGGTCTGGCCGGTGAGCTTGACCCAGCCAATGCCTTCGGCGTCGAGCTCGGCCTCGATCAGCGCGAGCATTTCGGTGAACTGCGAAAAGATCAGAATGCGCCGCCCCTCTTCGACCAGCGACGGCACCATCTGCATCAACAGGTCCAGTTTGGCGCGCTCCTTCACTTTCAGTGCCGCCGGCGTTTTGAGCAGGCGGGCATCGCAGCAGACCTGACGCAGCTTGAGCAGCGCGTCGAGAATCTGGATGCGGCTTCGCGCCAGGCCGCGCTCCGCGATGGTCTCGCGCAGGCGCTTGTCCATGGCCACCCGCACCGTCTCGTAAAGATCGCGCTGGCGGCCGGTCAGCTCAACGCCGCGCACCACCACGGTCTTGGGCGGCAGCTCGGTCGCGACCTGATCCTTGAGGCGGCGCAAGATGAAGGGGGCGAGCCGGCGGGCCAGAAGTTCGCGCCGAACGCCGTCGCCATGCTTCTCGATCGGCGTGCGCCAGCGACGGGTAAAGTCGGCGCTGGGTCCCAGGAAGCCCGGCAGCAGGAAGTCGAACTGGCTCCACAGCTCGCCCAGATGGTTCTCCAGCGGCGTGCCGGTCAGGCACAGTCGGTGGCGGCTGCGCAGGCGCCGTACCGCCCGGGCCGCCTGGCTGTTGGCGTTCTTGACCGTCTGCGCCTCGTCGAGGATGAGCAGGTGGTAATCATGCGTGCTCAGCGCGTCGATGTCGCGCCACAGCAGGGGGTAGGTGGTCAGGCAGACATCGTGCTCGGCCATGGCCTCGAACCGTTCGGCGCGATCCTTTCCGTGCAGCTTGAGCACGCGCAGCGAGGGCGCAAAGCGCGCCGCCTCGCGTTGCCAGTTGAACACCAGCGAGGTCGGCAGCACGATCAGCGAGGGGCGGTCCATGCGCCCGCCTTCCTTTTCAATGAGCAAATGCGCCAGCGTCTGCGCCGTCTTGCCCAGGCCCATGTCGTCGGCCAGCACGCCGCCCAGTTCGTTCTGGCGCAGATGCTGTAACCAGGCCAGCCCCTCGCGCTGGTAGGGGCGCAAGGCCAGGCCGAGCTCCGTCGGCGGCTCGACGGGTTGTACGCTGCCCATGCCGCTCAGTCTGGCCTGCCAGGCAGCCAGCGGCGCAAAGCCGGCCTGCTGCCAGCCCGCGTCGAGTGCCTCGGTGAGGCGGGGCGCGTCCAGCACGGCCACGCGGCGCGGGCCTTCGGCGTCCGAATCGAACAGGTCGATCAGCGTTGTGGCCAGGGGTTTGACGCGACCGGCCGGCACCACGATGCGCATGCCCTCGGGGGTGTGCAGATCGATGGCCTCGTCGTCCGGTATCTGGCTCAGCGCCTGCGGATCGCGCCATCGCGCATCGTGGCGGAACAGCGCGTGCAGGAGCGGCGCCAGATCGAGGCGCTCGCCATCGACCTCAATGCCCAGCGTCAGCGCAAACCAGCCGCTGTCGCCTTCCTCTAAATCGGCGAACCAGTCGTCGACCTGGAACACCAGATGGCGAAAATCCGGCGTGTAGTCGATGTGCCAGCCGGCTGAGCGGAGGGCGGCGGCCTGCTCGGCAAAAAAATGTTGCCACGCCGCTTCGCTGGCCAGTCCGAGCGCCCGCGGTGGCAGCGGTGTGAAGCCGTGCACTTTGCGCACCGGTACCGGTGCAAAGCCGGCGGCCTGGAGCGCGGCTATCGCGGCCGCTTCGGCTTTGGGCTGGCGAAGCACCCGCACGGCACGGCCGTCCGGCAGCGTGAGCAGGGTGTCGTCGCTGCCGGCCGGGACGATGGCTTCGCCATAGCGAAACTCGGCGCAGGCAAAATCGTAGGTGCTGTTCGTGACGTGGAGATAGTCGCGATGCGGGTCGATCTGCCAGCTGTAGGCGGAGTCGAGTGTCAGCCAGGGTTGCGGGTCAGCCTCGATTGTCGGCAAGGCGTCCATGCCACCGCCCGGTGCAGGCAATTTGGGTGTGTGCTCAGCCATGGCGGCGGCCACTAGCGGTACCTCTGCGGCATTGAGCGGGGGCAGGCGCATCAGCGCCAGCAGGGCGGCTTCATTCTCGCCCTGCACGGGGCCTGCTTGCGCCATCTCGCTATCGAGATAGCGCAGGGGGCGAGTGGCAAGAACTGGCGCACTGCCTGGCTCGGCCCGCACCCGTGCGACCAGACCGGTTCGTCCTGGTTGCCAGTCAATGCTTGCTGTGCGTGCCTCGCCGGCGACGAGCGCGCGCAAGGGATGGTGTTCGTCGGCCGCCACATAGACCCGCTGGGTGTCCAGCAGCGCGTCGAGCAGTTCAGCGCCCAGCGCGTCTTCGAATTGGACAAAGCCGTACAGACCGTCGCGCCGAAAGCGGCGCAAGGCGCGGAACACCGGCAGGTCACTGTCGACGACAAAAGATGGCGGTTTGACCAGCGCCTGATCGTGGTTGTGCCATGGCGTGCCGTGGCTGGCGAAACCGCCTTCGGCGGCCAGGGCCGCCTTGAATGTGGTCAGCTTGTAGAAAGCCCCATCTTCGCCGCCGGTCAATGCGTAGAAGAGACCGGAACGGTTCTTCTGGGGCGATCGGCCGCGTCTCGATTCCCGAGCAAGGTCGTTGCCCAATGATCGTGCCCACTCCAGCACCTCGCGGCGCGGCCGCTCGGCAATGCCGCCCGATTTGCGGGCCGCGAGCAGCAGCGCCGCCGCATGCTTGCAGCGACTGCCCACCGGACAACTGCATGAGGCGGCGATCTCGATCGACGGCTGGCCGAAGAGCGCGCGCACGTCGAGGCGCACCGTGGTGCGATAGGGCTGGCGTTGCGTGCCCTGAATGGCCGCCGTCAGTGTGTTGCCGGCCACGTCGATCTGCCCGACGCGCGACACGTAGCCGCGCGCGCGGGAGAGGGCGTTGCTGGAGAAAAATTCGGCCAGAGTGTCGTCGGTCAGCTCGGCGAGCAGGCGGTTGAGGTTCATGGTGGCGTTGCTGTCGTGGGTGCGAAGCCGCGATGCCGCGCTGGTTTTGGCATATACCTGTCGCGGAAAATCGAAGCCTGCACGGCGGAAAAAATTGGCAGGCCGATACCATGAGGGCTGCCGGACGATCGTTGCAGATCATACCGAAGACGGCGGGGATATTGACGTTCCGATGGTCGTGGTGCGCGCGCACGCCTTTGAGCGTTCAGGAAATGAAACGGGCCGCAACTGCGGCCCGTTTTGCATGCAGATGGCAGGGGCGTGTTTACACCTTCCGATACACCTCGGCGCCGGCCTTCACAAACTCCACCGCCTTCACTTCCATACCCTGCTTGAGCGCGGCCTGTTCGTCGATACCCTGCTGCGCGGCGTAGTCGCGCACATCCTGGGTGATCTTCATCGAGCAGAAGTGCGGCCCGCACATGGAGCAGAAGTGGGCGACCTTGGCGGACTCTTTGGGCAGGGTCTCGTCATGGAACTCGCGCGCCTTGTCCGGATCGAGGCCGAGGTTGAACTGGTCGGCCCAGCGGAATTCGAAGCGCGCCTTGGAGAGCGCGTTGTCGCGAATCTGCGCGCCCGGATGCCCCTTGCCCAAGTCGGCCGCATGCGCCGCCAGCTTGTAGGTGATGATCCCTTCCTTCACATCGTTCTTGTTCGGCAAGCCGAGGTGTTCCTTGGGCGTCACGTAGCACAGCATCGCCGTGCCATACCAGCCGATGGTGGCCGCACCGATGCCGCTGGTGATGTGGTCGTAACCCGGCGCGATGTCGGTGGTCAGGGGCCCCAGCGTGTAGAAAGGTGCCTCGTGACACTGCTCGAGTTGCAGATCCATGTTCTCGCGGATCAGGTGCAGCGGCACATGGCCCGGGCCTTCGATCATCACCTGCACATCGTGCTTCCAGGCGATCTGGGTCAGTTCGCCCAGCGTCTTCAACTCGCCCAGCTGCGCCTCGTCGTTCGCGTCATAGATCGAACCGGGGCGCAGGCCGTCGCCGAGGCTGAAGGCCACGTCATAGGCCTTCATGATGTCGCAGATTTCCTCAAAGTGCGTGTAGAGGAAGCTCTCCTTGTGATGCGCCAGACACCACTTGGCCATGATCGAGCCGCCGCGCGAGACGATGCCCGTCATGCGGTTGGCCGTCAGCGGCACATAACGCAACAAGACGCCCGCGTGGATGGTGAAGTAATCGACGCCTTGCTCGGCCTGCTCGATCAGCGTGTCGCGGAAGATCTCCCAGGTCAGATCCTCGGCCTTGCCGTCGACCTTCTCCAGCGCCTGATAGATCGGCACCGTGCCGATGGGCACCGGCGAATTGCGGATGATCCACTCGCGGGTTTCGTGAATGTTCTTGCCCGTCGACAGATCCATCACCGTGTCGCCGCCCCAGCGGATCGACCAGGTCATCTTGTCGACCTCTTCCGAGATGGACGAGCCGAGCGCC
>NZ_VMNI01000023.1 GCF_007625205.1 Denitromonas ohlonensis
AGGTTCGGGCGCAGGTTCGGGCGCAGGTTCGGGCGCAGGTTCGGGCGCAGGTTCGGGCGCAGGTTCGGGCGCAGGTTCGGGCGCAGGTTCGGGCGCAGGTTCGGGCGCAGGTTCGGGCGCAGGTTCGGGCGCAGGTGCCGATGTCATATTTCCGCCGCCCCAGTGGAAAAGTGCGGCGGGTTGCTCTTCGCTGTGGCCGAGGCGGTCGGACTCTTGCGGTGGGGCGCGAAAACCGGTGGATTCGCCGGGGCGATCTTCAAGAATGAATACGGGGCTGCTCGCGGTCCGAAGGGGCGGCGGCGGTGTGATGGCGACAGCGGGGTCGCCTTCGAGCGTGTCGAGCGCGTTGAAGGTGTGGCGGCAATGCCCGCAGCGGACCATGCCCTGCCGTGCCCGGAGTTGTTCCGAGCTGATGCGGAACAGGGTCTGGCAGGCCGGGCAGCGGGTGCGCATCACGGTTTGGTGCCTTCCAGTCGGGCCCAGCCGTCGTGGGTTTTGCCGACCTTCAGCGCAATCCAGGGCGCGTAGGCATCGATGACTTGTTGGGTTTGTGTGTCGAGTACGCCCGACAGGGCGAGTTGCCCGCCGGGGGCGACATGCGCGCACAGCGCCGGGGCGAGGACGCACAACGGGTTGGTGAGAATGTTGGCGACCACCAGATCGAACTGATCGGTCAGTGGCTTGGCGGAGATCTGTAGTTCGATGTTGACCTGATTGCGTTCGGCGTTGTCGCGTGCGGCGTCGACGGCCTTTTCGTCGATATCGACGCCGGCAACTCGGCCGGCGCCGAGCCGTGATGCGGCAATGGCCAGAATGCCGGAGCCGCAGCCATAGTCGAGCACCGTGGCGCCGGGGGTGACGACCGCTTCGAGCCATTCCAGACACAGCTGGGTGGTCGGATGCGAACCCGTCCCGAAGGCCATGCCAGGGTCGAGCGCGATATTGATGGCGTCAGGATTCGGCGCTTCGTGCCAGGACGGGACAATCCACAGCCGATCGGTGATGCGGATCGGGTCGAACTGGGATTGCGTCAGCTGCACCCAGTTCTGTTCGGCGACGTCTTCGAGTGTGAAGGACGGTACCTGCTCGAAGCCGACTGCGCCCGATGCCCGCGCCAGTGCGCTGGTGATATCGGCGTTCTTGTCGAACAGGGCGAGCACGCGGCTGTGGTCCCACAGGCTGGCGGGCGCCATGCCGGGCTCGCCGAATTGCGGACGCTCGGCGTCGGTGCCAGCGTCGGCGTCTTCGATACTCACCGACAGCGCACCTTCGTCCATCAAGGCGTCGGAGAGTTGTTCGGCGCGGTTGGCGTCGGCCAGAATAGTGACGTTTATCCACATGCGATCAGGGCTTCTCGCGTTCGGCCAGGCGTTTTTCGAGATAGTGGATGCTGGTGCCACCTTCCATGAAGCGGGGGTCGCGCATCAGTTCCTGGTGCAGCGGCACATTGGACTTGATGCCGGCAATCACGGTCTCGGAGAGCGCGATCTGCATGCGGCGGATGGCCTGCTCACGCGTGTCGCCGTAGGTGATCAGCTTGCCGATCATTGAGTCGTAATGCGGCGGCACGGTGTAGCCGTTGTAGGCATGCGAGTCGACGCGCACGCCGGGGCCACCCGGCATGTGCCAGTTGGTGATGCGGCCGGGGCTGGGTGTGAACTTGAACGGGTCTTCGGCGTTGATGCGGCATTCGACGGCGTGGCCGGCGAAGCGGATGTCTTTCTGGTTGAGCCACAGCTTTTCGCCGGCGGCCACACGGATCTGCGCCTGCACGATGTCGACACCGGTAATGGCTTCTGTGACCGGGTGTTCGACCTGAACGCGGGTGTTCATCTCGATGAAGTAGAACTCGCCGTCTTCGTAGAGGAACTCGAAGGTGCCGGCGCCGCGATAGCCGATCTTGCGGCAGGCTTCAGCGCAACGTTCGCCGATCTTGGCGATCAGTTTGCGGTCGATGCCGGGCGCGGGTGCCTCTTCGATGACCTTCTGGTGGCGGCGTTGCATGGAGCAGTCGCGCTCACCGAGGTGCACCGCGTTGCCGTGAGCGTCGGCCATGATCTGGATTTCCACATGGCGCGGACGCTCCAGGTATTTTTCCATGTACACCACCGGGTTGCCGAAGGCCGATTGGGCCTCGGTCTTGGTGGTGGTGACGGCGTTGATGAGGGCTGCCTCGGTATGCACCACACGCATGCCACGACCGCCGCCGCCGCCCGCGGCCTTGATGATCACCGGATAGCCCACCGCGCGAGCGATCTTGACGACTTCTTTCGGGTCGTCGGGCAGGGCGCCGTCGGAGCCGGGCACGCAGGGCACACCGGCGGCTTTCATGGCGTCTTTGGCGGAGACCTTGTCACCCATCAGGCGGATGGTTTCGGGTCGCGGGCCGATGAAGACGAAACCGGATTGCTCGACGCGTTCGCCAAAGTCGGCGTTTTCGGAGAGAAAGCCGTAGCCCGGATGGATCGCTTCGGCGTCAGTGACTTCGGCGGCCGAAATGATGGCCGGGACATTGAGATAGCTTTGCGAGGAGGGCGCCGGGCCGATGCAGACGGACTCGTCGGCCAGCTTGACGTACTTGGCTTCGGTGTCGGCGGTGGAGTGAACGGCGACGGTGCGAACGCCCAGTTCGCGGCAAGCGCGCAGTACACGCAGGGCAATTTCGCCTCGGTTGGCGATGAGGATTTTATCGAACATGCCAGCGGGTCCAGTTGTGATGAGCGAGGAGATGAGTCATCCGGGCTTAGCCGATGATCATCAGCGGCTGGCCGAATTCGACCGGCTGGCCATTCTCGACCAGGATGGCTTTGATCACGCCGGCGGCGTCAGAGTCGATCTCGTTCATCAGCTTCATGGCTTCGATGATGCACAGCGCGTCGCCCACGGCAACGGTGTCGCCCACATTGGCGAAAGCGTCGCTGCCCGGCGAGGCGGCGCGGTAGAAGGTGCCCACCATCGGAGAGGTCAGCACATGGCCTGCCGGCAAGGTGCTCTCGGGGCCGGTCGAGTCCGTCGCGACGGCCGCTGCTGGCGCGGCCGCCACGGGGGCGGCATGTACGTTGTGCTGCACGGGCTGCGGGGCCGCATGCGAAAAGCTGTGTTTGGCGATTCTCACTTTTTCTTCGCCCTCGGTGACTTCCAGTTCGGAAATGCCCGATTCCTGGACGAGGTCGATCAGTTTCTTCAGCTTGCGCAGATCCATGAGGTTCTCCAGTAGATGCCGGCGGTTCGCCGGCGTCTTAATGTTGTGTCAGGCGCGCCAGGGCGAAATCGAGTGCGGCCAGGTAGCCATCGGCCCCCAGCCCACAGATCACGCCGACGGCTTGATCGGAAAAATACGAGTGATGGCGGAAGGCTTCCCGACTGTGGATGTTCGACAAATGCACTTCCACGTAGGGAATGGCCACGGCCGCCAGGGCGTCGCGCAGGGCGACGCTGGTGTGTGTGTAGCCCGCCGGATTGATGATGATGAAGTCGACGCCTTCCGTCGCGGCAGCCTGAACGCGGTCGATCAGCTCACCTTCGTGGTTGCTCTGAAAGGATTCGAGGCGGACGCTCGCCGCGCCTGCCCGGTTCAGCATGGCGGTATGGATGTCGGCCAGGGTGGTCCGACCATACACATCGGGTTCGCGAGAGCCCAGAAGGTTGAGATTCGGCCCGTGCAGTACGAGCACGAGCGCTTGGTCAGATGGCGGCTGTTGCGCCCCTTTTTTGCGATTTCTCGGCGTCATGTCGGCAAGTTTGCCGCATTTCGCAACATTTTGTCCAGCGGCGGACGCATGTTGCTCACGGAAGCAGCGCCGAGATTTTGCCTTCCAGATCCGATTTGCTCAAGCCCCCGACCGACAGGTGGCGGATCTGGCCCTGGCGATCGAGGATGACGGTAAAGGGCAGCGCGCCGGCCGGGTTGCCGAGTTTGGCGGCCAGATCGACCGTCGACCCGTCGCCGATCAGCAAGGGGTAGGGCACCTTCATTTCATCGCGAAACGCGGCGACGCGTTCGGGCGTATCCAGGCTCAGGCCGACGAAGCGGACGCCGCGCGCATGGTAGCGCACGGACACATCGCTGAAGTCGGGGATCTCCTTGCGGCAGGGCGGACACCAGGTGGCCCAGAAGTTGGCGACGACGATGTTGTCTTTCAGTTCGCTCAGCGCGTGCATCTTGCCGTCGGCGTCCGGCAAGGCGGTGGCCAGCAGGCGTGCGCCTTCGGTGGGGGCCACGGTGTCGGGGCTGCTGGGGCTGGACGCGCTGGCCAGCGGACGGATGATGGCGGGTGTGGTGTTGCGGCTGGTCCAGTAACCGAGCGCGCCAGCGGCGATGGCGACCAGGACGATGAGTGCGGACTGCGGGAGTCGGATCATGGTTGGGGGATGGACTCCGCCAGCAGGCGTTGGACGGCGTCGAGGCGAGCGCGGTCGGTGTGGCTGCGGCGCTCGGCGCGGGCGTCGTAGACCGACAGGCGCACCGGCACCTCGTTCCAGTCGAACACCAGAATGGCTTCGGGCGGTTCGTGGGTGAGCCGGCGCGGCTCGCGGTGTTCGTAGCGGATGTCCTGGTTCAGAAAGAAAATCTCGACATCCTTGGCGCTGTCGGCGAAGGCTTCGATGTCGATTTCGGCGTACCGCCCGGCGGTGCCGTCGAGCACCGCGCCGGTGAGATAGGCGCGAAAAGGCGCCAGCAGCTGGAGGACCTCGACGGCGGCACAGCGCATGGCGTAGAGGCGCTCGGCGTGTTCGTCGTCCTGGTAAATCGACTGGTATTCACGCAGCGCCGCTTCGATTTCGGCGTTGGTGGGCAGCGTGTCGGCGTCGGTGGCGCCGAGCTGGCGGGCGGCCTTGCGCTTGGCAAAGCCAAAGTCCTGAACGCCGTCCTCGGCCATCATGCGCGCGGCAAGCGCGGAGATTTCCTGACGCAGGTGACCGGTCCGTGACCCTGAGTGTCGGCTTGACATGCGCGGCTCCCTGATCGCCATCGGTTAGAATCTCTGGCCTTGTGAATCCTGACGGCGTGGCCAGACGGAACAGACCAGCACATTCTACACGTCCGGATGACAGACCGCTTTTTGCGGACGCCCGGCGCGGGAGCTTTCATGCACATCCATATTCTCGGCATTTGCGGCACCTTCATGGGCGGGGTTGCCCTCCTGGCGCGGGCCGCCGGCCATACCGTGACCGGCTGTGATGCCAACGTCTACCCGCCGATGAGCACGCAGCTCGAAGCCGAGGGCATTGCGCTGACCTCAGGCTACGAGGCCTCGCAGATGGCGCTCGCGCCGGATGTCTATGTGGTCGGCAATGCGATTTCGCGCGGCAACCCGCTGCTTGAAGCGATTCTCGATGCCGGCGCGCCGTATGTGTCGGGCCCGCAGTGGCTGGCCGACCATGTGCTGCGTGACAAATGGGTGCTGGGCGTGGCCGGCACGCATGGCAAGACCACGACGGCGTCCTTGCTGGCCTGGATGCTGGAAGATGGCGGGCTGAATCCGGGTTTTCTGATTGGCGGGGTGCCGAAAAACTTCGGTGTGTCGGCGAGGCTGACCGACTCACCGTTTTTTGTGATCGAGGCGGACGAGTACGACACGGCCTTCTGCGACAAGCGCTCCAAGTTTGTGCACTACCGGCCGCGCACGGCGATTCTCAACAATCTGGAGTTCGATCACGCGGACATCTTCGCGGATCTGGCAGCGATCGAGACGCAGTTTCATCACCTGGTGCGGATCATGCCGGCCACCGGCCGGATCGTAGCCAACGCCGAGGCCGAGGCGCTGGCGCGGGTGATCGACCGCGGTTGCTGGTCGGAGCTGGAGCGGTTCAACGGCCCGGACGGCTGGCAGGCGACGATGGATGAGGCCGGCGTGGCGCAGTTTGCGCTGGCCGGGAAGGATCTCGGATCGGTGGCGACGCCGATGGCTGGCACGCACAACCTCAGCAACGCGTTGGCTGCGGTCGCCGCGGCGCGACATGTGGGCGTTCCGCCGGCGGCCGCGATTGCCGCGCTCAGCCGTTTTGAAGGCGTGCGCCGCCGGCTGGAAGTGCGCGGCGTGGTCAAGGGCGTGACGGTGTATGACGATTTCGCTCATCACCCCACGGCGATCGAACTGACGATCTCCGGCCTGCGCAAGCGGGTGAAGGGCGGGCGGATTCTGGCGATTCTCGAGCCGCGCTCGAACACCATGAAGCTGGGCGTGATGAAGGCGCTATTGCCCGAGAGCCTGGCCGGCGCCGACGCGGTGCTGTGTTACTGCGGCGGTGTCGATTGGGATGTGTCGGGCGCGCTGGCGCCGCTGGGCGAGGCGGTGCAGTGCTTTGACGAAGTGTCAGCGCTGGTCAGTGCGGCCGTTGCCGCGGCCGAGCCGGGCGATCACTTGCTGGTGATGAGTAACGGCGGCTTTGGCGGCATTCACGAAAAACTGCTCGCCGCCCTGGCTTAAGGCGTGCGCAGCCAGCCGATCTCGGCGGCGGTGATTGGCCCGACGAGCACATAGCGCAGGCTGACCGGGACGTCTGCGCGCTCCGGCGTCAGCGGAATGCGCCCGGCCATGATCTCGGCCCGGGTCTGCGGGGTGGCGGGACGCTGATCGGGGTCGGCATAGCCGTCGGGGAAGCGCGGCATCAGCGTGGCGGGATCGTATTTGTCGGTGGCGCCCACGGTGTGCAGCATTTCGTGAGCGATCACCATCAGGTTGCCGCCGTGATCAACCCGGCTGGCAAACACATTGGCCAGCCCGATCAGGCCTTTCTCCAGCCCGACCGAGTGTTGCACCGAGGCCTGCAATGCCGGGTCGTGATACTGCACAAACAGACGCACGTCCGGTCGCGGGCCGGGGCTGTCGTCGTTGCGCCAGGCCCAGTGGCGCATTTGCAAACTCCACACGATGGCCTCCCAGGCGCTGGGGTGGCGCAGGGGCTGCGGCGGCAGGCTTTGGCGAGGCGGCGCCAGGGTGATGGCAAGCGGTTTGAGCGTATTGATGCCGTATCGCTGCGCCTCGCTGCCGAGCCATTCGGCGATCGGTTCGAAATCGCGTGGGCCGAGTTGTGCGATGTGGCGGGCGGTGGCGTCGCGGCCGTCGGCGTTGATCGGGTAGATCGTCACATGCAGCGTATTGATCCACGACGTCGCGCGGCTTTGGGCGCGCCAGGCGCCGAGCGCGACGGTGGCCAGAACAATCAGCAGCAAAGCGATACGCAGCGCTTTCCACACAGGGGTTAGCGCCGTGCGTCGGGCAGGTTGGCGGCGGTGATCAGCTCGGGCGGCGGCTGGTAGGCCCAGCGCTGCCAGGCGGCGTGCACCTTGTTGGGGTAGTCCGCTTTGCCGAGGCTGCCGTTGTAGCGGCCCAGTGCACGGAAGAGGTCGCCTTTTTCGATATCCAGATAGTGGCGCAGGATGGTGCAGCCGTAGCGCAGGTTGGTACGCAGGTGGAAGAGGTTGTCTTCGCTCTGCGCGAGCAGCTTGGACCAGAAGGGCATGATCTGCATGTAGCCGCGTGCGCCGGCCGATGAGACGGCGTATTTGCGGAAATTGCTCTCGACCTGAATCAGCCCGAGCACCAGTTGCGGGTCGAGCCCGGCGCGGGTGGCTTCGTAGTGCACCGATAGCAGCAGGTCGTTGCGATAGCGCGCGTCGGGGATGCGCTTGGCGAGTTGGCGACTCATCTCGCCGAGCCAGTGATCACGTAGCGCATGGCTGGCAAAAATGGGCTGGCGCGGGGCGCGATCGCTGACCGCGCCCTGCAGCGATGCCTGCACACTGGCCGACAGCGGTTCGTACTGTTGCTGCCCGGCCTGCGCGCCTTGCATGCCCGCCAGCGTCACCAGCGAGACAATCGCGGTGGCGCCGAGCAGGCGGCGAAGCGGGCGGGCCGGTGTCGTCATGCGGACAGTTTCTCGTGCACGAAGGCGGCCAGTTCGGCGACGGGCACGGCGGTGGCGCTGGCGTCGCGACGGCCTTGGTATTCGGCCGAGCCTTCCTTCAGGCCGCGGTCGCCAATGACCACGCGATGCGGCACGCCGATCAGCTCCCAGTCGGCAAACATCACGCCGGGGCGCTCGTTGCGGTCATCGAGGATGACATCCACGCCGGCCTCGCTCAGCTCGGTGTACAGCGCCTGGGCGGCTTCGCGCACGGCGTCGGATTTGCTCCAGCCAACCGGGCAGATGACCAGCTGGAAGGGCGCAATCGCGCTCGGCCAGATAATGCCGCGCTCGTCGTTGTTCTGTTCGATGGCGGCGCCGAGAATGCGCGAGACGCCGATGCCGTAGCAACCCATCTCCATGGGCTGTTCGCGACCGTTTTCGTCGAGGAATCGCGCGCCCATGGCTTCTGCGTATTTGGTGCGCAGCTGGAAGATGTGGCCGACCTCGATGCCGCGGCACAGCGCGAGCGTGCCCTTGCCGTCGGGCGAGGGGTCGCCAGCGACGACGTTGCGCAGATCGACGATCTCGGGGCCGGGGAAGTCGCGGCCGATGTTGGCGCCGGTGTAGTGGTAGTCGTCTTCGTTGGCGCCAATGACAAAGTCGCTCATCGCGGCGACGCTGCGGTCCATGATCACGCGGCCGGTGAAGCCGACCGGGCCGAGCGAACCCGGATTCGCGCCGAATGCGGTGGCAATGGCTTCGGGCGTGGCGAAGGTGAGCGGCGACTTGATGCCCTCGAGGTTCTGCGCCTTGATCTCGTTGAGCTCATGGTCGCCGCGCAGCAGCATCAGCACGGCCTTGGGTACTTCGTCATCGGACTCGACGACGATGGCTTTGACGGTTTGCGTGTCGGGAATGTTCAGGAAGGCGGCCAGATCGGCGATGGTCTTGACGCCCGGCGTGTGGATCTTTGTGAGCGCTTCGGTGGCCACGCCGTGTACGGTGCTGCCGGGCTGCGCTTCGGCCAGTTCGACGTTGGCGGCGTAGTCGGAGTCGGGGCAGTAGGCGATATCGTCTTCGCCGGTTTCGGCAATCACGTGGAATTCGTGCGAACCGGTGCCGCCAATCGAGCCGGTGTCGGCCGCGACGGCGCGGAACTCCAGGCCGATGCGGGTGAAGATGCGCGTATAGGTGGCGTACATGTTGTTGTACTCGCGCACCAGATCGTCGAAGCTGCTGTGGAAGGAGTAACCGTCTTTCATCAGGAACTCACGCCCGCGCATGACGCCGAAGCGGGGACGGATCTCGTCGCGGAACTTGGTCTGCACCTGATAGAAGTGCTTGGGCAGCTGCTTGTAGCTGCGGATGTCGCGCCGGGCGATGTCGGTGATGACCTCTTCGTGCGTGGGGCCGATCACGAAGTCGCGATCATGGCGATCCTTGAAGCGCAGCAATTCCGGGCCGTAATGCGTGGCACGGCCGGACTCTTCCCACAGCTCGGCAGGTTGCACAGCAGGCATCAGCACTTCGAGGGCGCCGGCGCGGTTCATTTCTTCTCGCACGATGTTTTCGACTTTACGCAAGGCTTTCAGTCCCAGCGGCATCCAGCTGTAGATGCCGGCAGCGGTTTTTTTGATCAGGCCGGCGCGCAGCATCAGCTTCTGACTGGTTACTTCGGCGTCAGAGGGGGCTTCCTTGAGCGTGGAGATGAAATAGTGCGAGGCGCGCATGGGTCGAATTCCGCAATAAAGGTGGTATCAAAGGCAGTGATTCTACCGTAGCCCATTCCGTCATCGACAGCAGTGGCGTGAATCGTGCTGTGCGCCTGCTTTCAATGCCGCAGGAAGTGTGGAAAAATCGCTATCAACTCAGACAATTTAAGGTTCCATCATGCTCGATCGTGAAGGCTATCGCCCGAACGTCGGCATCATTCTGGTCAACCATCGGGACGAGGTCTTTTGGGGTAAGCGTATTCGGGAGCATTCCTGGCAGTTTCCGCAAGGTGGTATCAAGCACGGCGAATCGCCGGAGCAGGCCATGTTTCGAGAACTCCATGAGGAAGTCGGTCTGCATCCCGAGCATGTCAAAATCCTTGGCCGAACCCGTGGCTGGCTCAAGTATGACGTGCCCAAACACTGGATCAAACGCCAGTGGAGAGACACGTATCGCGGGCAGAAACAGATCTGGTTTCTGCTCCGGCTGGTCGGCCGCGATACGGACGTCTGCCTGCGGGCATGCAGTCATCCAGAATTCGATGCCTGGCGCTGGAGTGATTATTGGGTGCCGCTCGACACGGTGATTGAGTTCAAGCGAGGGGTTTACCAGCAGGCGCTCAAGGAATTGTCCGACCTGCTATCGCGCCAGCGGCACATGCCGCAGAACCGGTCGCCCGATCCGATGGTCTGACGTCGGGAGCAGTCCATGCTCCCGTGATCGCCTGATCACGGCTCGCGACCTAAGGAGGAGACGATGGATCAGACCCAGAACAATACCAATCCGCTGCCTGCCATCCGCTTGGGAGACGTTGTCTACCAGGTGCCCGAGCCCGGCGTGCCTCGACGGGTGAGCGCGCGCTCATCGGCCGTGGAAGTCATGACCGATCTTCATCGGGTGCCGGCGGCGACCATCCCCGCCGGAATGAATCTCGATGATGCGCGTCAGGCCATGATTCTGCGTGGCGTGCGCATGCTGCTCGTGACCGATGATCGCCGCGCGGTCAAAGGGCTGGTCACGGCCAGCGATCTGCTTGGCGAGCAGCCTGTGATGGTGGCGCAAAGCCGTGCGGTGGCGGTGGCCGATCTGACGATCGCCGATATCATGACCCGCGTCGATGCGGTCGAGGCGTTCGCGCTTCGTGATGTGCTCAATGCCCATGTTGGCGATGTCGTGAGCGCGCTGCGCTTGCTTGGACGACAGCACGCGCTGGTGGTCGAGCCGGGCGAGGCCGGTCTGCCAGCACATATTCGGGGGGTGTTTTCGGCGTCGCAAATAGCACGGCAGCTGGGGATTCCGCCCTTCGTGGGTGAGGTCGCCCGCACGTTTGCCGAAATTGAGGCCGCCATTGGGGCGTAGCCAGTCAAAGGGAGAATGCATGCACGCGAAGCAGTTTGTGCGCGTAGCGAGCGCGGTCGTGGTGGCTGCGCTTGCCGGATGTACCATCAACGGGCCAGTGCGTGAGTGGCAAGACCCCAATGAAATCGTGAAATGGGATGAAGCAGACGTTGTTTTGCCGACGGCGATGCCCGTTGAAGCCGATTTGATCGAATTCGATGTGCGTCGCCGCGGGCAGGGGAGCTTCTTTGTGGATGGCGCCCATGTCGAAATTGGCAAGGATGGTGTGACGCGATTGCCTTTGGTGACGCGATCGACCCGCGGTGCGGTATCGGTTACCTACGAGGGGTTCCGGTGCGCTACGGGCGAAAACCGTCTGTATGCCATCGCGGCGGAGGGCGAGTGGTCGGCGCCCAAGGTGAACCCGTGGCGTCCGGTGGGCAACAGCAGTTTCGAGCCTAAAAGCGTGTTGATGCAGGATTTTCTGTGTCATGGCACGACGCCGCTGCAAGCCAGGGATGTCATCCAGAAGCTGCGTTTTCCGCCAACCGACTGGCGATGAGCGCGCCGTCATGATCGATGCACTGATTCTTCACGTCGACCGCGCCTTGCGAACCGTTTTTGCGCCGGCGACCAGCCAGCGCCCTTTGCCCGGGGCCGATCTGCCTGAGCCCATGCTGGCAGATGCCGATCGTCAACGCGCCGCGGCGTTGATGCGGATCAACCACGTTGGTGAGATCTGCGCGCAAGCGCTGTATCAAGGACAGGCGCTGATGTCACGCCAGCCAGAGGTGACGCTCGCGCTGCGTCAGGCGGCCGATGAGGAGACCGAGCATTTGGCCTGGACCGAGCACCGCATCCGTGAGCTTGGTGGGCGCAAGAGCCTGCTGAATCCGCTCTGGTACGGCGGTGCGCTGACCATTGGTGTGCTCGCGGGCAAGTTCGGCGAAGCGTGGAATCTCGGCTTTCTCGCCGAGACTGAGCGTCAGGTGGCGTCGCACTTGAAGTCGCACCTGACGCAACTCCCCGACGAGGATGCCCGCTCACGCGCCATCGTGACGCAGATGATGATCGATGAGGGCGAGCATGCCGACAAGGCGCTCGCGCTCGGCGGCGCGCCCCTGCCGTCAATGGTTTGCGCGGCGATGCGCGGGGCATCGCGCGTGATGACGACAACCGCCTATTGGGTCTGATCCACGCTTGGGTCGACGATCTCCCAAGTGTGGCTGACCTCCGCCGTCATGCCGAGCATGATCGACGCTGAGCAGTATTTTTCTGCAGACATGTGGATGGCGCGTTCGACCGCGCTTGCCTTGAGGCCGGCTCCAGTGACGATGTAGTGATAGTGGAGGCGCGTGAAGACCTTCGGGTCGGTGTCAGCACGGTCAGCCTGAATCTTCACCTGGCAGTCCGAGACGGGGTGGCGCCCGCGCTTGAGGATAAGCATCACGTCAAACGCCGTGCAGCCGCCCGCGCCCACCAACAGCATTTCCATGGGGCGAGGCGCGAGATTACGGCCGCCCGCTTCGGGGGCGCCGTCCATGACCACGGTGTGCCCGCTGCCGGTCTCGGCGAGAAAGCTCGCGTCTCCAACCCATTTCACTACGCATTCCATGCCTCGATTCCTTCTGATGTCATTGCGGTGGCTTGCGATGCCCCGCATTCTGAGAGCGCAATTCTAGCAACTGCGTGGCAGGGCGCCGAGCCGTCGCGTGCTGCGATGCACAAATCGCCGCTCGGTTTTTTTCGGCGCGAGCGCCAGTTGAGCCCGGTCGTTCATGAAACGCCTGCAGCCAGCGGGTTTAATGGTGATAAATATTGTTTATAGTGCGATCGAAACATTTATGACGCATTGCACAAAAAAGGCTTGCAGAGGGGGGGTGTGATGAAGATAATTGGAACCGTTCGAGATTGATGTGTGCCAGCGGCGCCCGATCTCCAGATTGTCTCCTCCACCCTCCTCCTTTGGTGTGGATTTAACGCAGCCTACCCGGCTGCGTTTTTTTTGCCTGCAATCCGTCGCAAGGACGAAAAATATCATTGACACTTGTCTGGTGGCTCGTTTAGGATTGGCGGCTTTCTATTCGGTGGCCGTCGAGACAGAAGGCCTGACGAGAAAACAAGGAACAAACATGAAAACCTTCTCTGCCAAGCCGCATGAAGTTCAGCGGGGCTGGTTCGTCGTCGATGCGACGGACAAAGTGCTTGGCCGTCTCGCTGCCGAGGTGGCCCGTCGCCTGCGCGGTAAGCACAAGCCGATCTTTACGCCTCACGTGGACACCGGCGATTTCATCGTGGTCGTCAACGTGGACAAGCTTCGTGTCACCGGCAACAAAGCCGAAGACAAGAAGTACTACCGCCACTCGGGTTATCCCGGTGGCCTGTACGAAACCAGCTTTTCCAAGCTGCAGCAGCGCAAGCCCGGTCGCGTGCTTGAACTCGCCGTCAAAGGCATGCTGCCGAAAGGTCCGCTGGGTTACGCAATGCTGAAAAAGCTCAAGTGCTATGCCGGTACCGAGCATCCGCATACGGCTCAGCAGCCGCAAGTTCTCGACATCTAAGCAGGAGCCTCCAAATGGCTGTGACCTATAACTACGGCACGGGGCGTCGCAAGAGTGCGGTGGCGCGTGTTTTCATCAAGGCTGGCAGTGGCAACATTGTTGTCAACGGCAAGCCGGTAGACCAATTCTTCTCCCGCGAAACGGGCCGCATGATTGTGCGCCAACCGCTGGTTCTGACGAGCAACGAAACCACTTTCGACATCATGGTGAATGTCGATGGCGGCGGTGAGTCGGGTCAGGCCGGTGCGGTTCGTCACGGCATTACGCGTGCGCTGATCGACTACAACCCCGAGTTGAAGGGTGATCTTCGCCGCGCTGGTTTCGTGACACGCGATGCACGTGAAGTCGAACGTAAGAAAGTCGGCTTCCACAAGGCTCGTCGCCGGAAGCAGTTCTCGAAGCGTTAATCGTTTCGGGTCCACAAGAGCCGCCTTTGGGCGGCTTTTGTCATTGTGGCCGACTGTTTTTTCAGTGGTTGCGCACGCTGGCGGAACTCTTGCCGATGCGCTACCGTCTACATACTGCTAGAAGGTTTAGGCGCATGCTTCGCGCCAGGCCTCAACATCCCCGGGAGAGATAATGGAAGCAACTGCGACTGACTTGGGTGATCTTTTGGTCTTCACCGACAGTGCGGCCAACAAGGTTAAGGAACTGATTGAAGAAGAGGGTAACGAGGCCTTGAAGCTTCGTGTCTTTGTGAGTGGCGGCGGCTGCTCCGGATTCCAGTACGGCTTCACCTTTGATGAGGAGGTGGCTGAAGACGACACCGCGATGGTAAAGAACGGTGTGACCCTGTTGGTTGATCCGATGAGCTACCAGTATCTGGTGGGCGCCGAGATTGACTATTCAGAAGGTCTTGAAGGGGCGCAGTTCGTCATTCGCAACCCGAATGCCTCAACAACCTGCGGCTGCGGATCCTCCTTCTCTGTGTAATCCTCGCAAGCAAGGTTTGTAAACCACGTCGGGCCTGCCGTTGAACAAACGGCAGGCCCGACGTGTTTGGTGCCTTGTGTGGCTTAGTTGATTTCGCGCTCGGGGTTCAGGAGCTCGATGCGCTTACGGTACATCTGGGTTGCAGTATTGAACGCCACAAGCTCCGACTTCGAGAGCGGATTGGCCGTTGGCAGCGCAATCGACATCGGGTCTTTGGCAGTATCACTGACGCGGAATTCGTAGTGCAGGTGAGGGCCGGTCGCCCAGCCCGTCTGACCAACATAGCCGATGATATCGCCTTGGGTGACGGCAGCGCCTTTGCGCAATCCACTCGCGAAGCCTTTCATGTGCGCGTAGAGCGTCGTGATCTTGTCGCGGTGGCGGATGATGACCACCTTGCCGTAGCCGCCTTTTGTGCCGACGAAATCGACGGTGCCGTTGGATGTTGCCTTGATGGCGCTGCCGGACGGTGCGCCAAAGTCCACACCCTTGTGCTGGCGCCATTTCTTCAGGATCGGATGGAAGCGCTGCGAGAAGCCTGAGGTGACGCGTGTAAATTCCAGCGGGAAGCGCAGGAAGGCCTGTTTCAGGCTGCGCCCGTCTTCCGAGTAATAGTCCTCGCGGCCGTCTTTATCCCGATACAAAACGACTGCATGCCTCCGCCCCTGGTTGACGAACTCGGCGGCGAGAACGCGGCCGATGCCACTCTGGCGGCCGTCTTCGTTGACGAGCGTTTCGTAGACGACGCTAAAGCGGTCGCCTTTGCGCAGATCGGTCCGAAAATCGATTTCCGTGCCGAAGAGATCTGCCAGGCGCGTGGCGACTGCGTCCGGGAGTCCGGCGGCTTCTGTCGCACCAAATAGCGAGTGCCGAATCGTGCCGCTTCGCATCTCGACAATGCTGGTCAGCGCTTTCTGATCCGACTTTGCCTTAAACGTGGCGCCGTCGCGTTCCAGTGCGAAGACATCCTCGCCTCGTGTCTGGGGGAGTGTCAGTTCAATGAGGCTGCCGTCGGGTGCCACGGTTGCTGTGACAGTCTTGCCGGCGCGCAATTGCCTGAGGGCCTGGCGGCCTTCGTCGCTTTTACGCATGAAGCGGCTGGCTTCTGCATCGTTGACGCCAAGCCGCTGAAAGATTGTTTCAAGGGTGTCGCCGCGGCGTACACGGTCTTCATGTACAAATGGCAGGTCACTGCTGGCGGCAATGCTGAACTGTGGTGTACCGAGCGTTTCGGTGATTGTCTGGGTTGAAACATTGGCCGTTTGGTTGGGCGCGACCGCGGTGGCGGCGACAACCGTAAGCGAAAGCGCTCCGACGACACCGACCGAGAGCCAGCGACGCGACAGCTTTGGCGCGCGTTGATCGGCCCGATCGGCTAGAATTTTGGACTTTCGGATAAGCATGACGTCCCCGGCGACAAATTTTTTCGAGTCTAGCAAAAAGCGTATCGGCTCGATACACCAAAACTGTAAGGTGGTTGGATGAGTGATGTAAGTGCAGCGCTTGAGTTGATCAAGCGAGGGGCTGATGAGCTTCTTGTTGAGTCGGAGATGGTTGCAAAACTGCAGGCCGGCCGGCCCCTCAGGATCAAGGCCGGCTTCGACCCAACCGCACCAGACCTGCATCTGGGGCATACGGTGTTATTGAACAAGCTTCGCCATTTTCAGGAGTTGGGGCATCACGTCATGTTCCTGATTGGCGATTTCACCGGAATGATTGGCGATCCCAGCGGTAAGAACGCGACCCGCCCGCCATTGTCTCGCGAGCAGATTCTCGAAAATGCGCGCACATATGAGGCGCAGGTATACAAGGTGCTCGATCCGGCACGTACCGAGGTTTGTTTCAATTCTGCCTGGATGAATGATCTGGGCGCTGCGGGCATGCTCCGGCTCTCATCGCACTACACCGTTGCGCGCATGTTGGAGCGAGATGACTTCTCGAAGCGCTACGCGAACAATCAATCGATTGCCGTGCATGAATTTCTCTACCCGCTTTGCCAAGGCTATGACTCGGTTGCGATGAAGTCAGACGTCGAGCTCGGCGGCACGGACCAGAAATTCAATCTCCTGGTCGGACGCGAGTTGCAGAAAGACTACGGCCAGGCGCCCCAGTGTGTCTTGATGATGCCGCTACTTGAAGGCCTGGACGGCGTTAATAAAATGTCCAAGTCGCTCGGTAACTACATCGGTATCGATGAGTCGCCTTCGGAGATCTTCGGTAAGTTGATGTCGATTTCCGATGTTTTGATGTGGCGTTACTTTGAGCTGCTGTCGTTTCGCTCGGCAGTGGAGATCTCGAAGTTGCGTGATGACGTCGATGGCGGTCGTAACCCGCGGGATGTGAAGGTCGAACTCGCCAAAGAGCTCGTGGCAAGGTTCCATGATGCTGCGTCGGCCGTTGCCGCGCATGACGAGTTTGAAGCTCGGTTCCAGCGAGGCGTGTTGCCGGAGGATATGCCCGAAGTGGTGATCGCCTCGGAGGGTGGGGAGTGCTTGCTTGTGCACGCATTGAAACAGGCGGGCCTTACTGCAAGCACGTCTGAGGCCCTGCGTATGATCCAGCAAGGTGCGGTTCGCCTGGATGGCGAGAAGGTTCAGAGTAAAGAGGTTGCATTGCCGGTTGGAGCGCGCGTTGTAGTGCAGGTTGGCAAGCGTCGTTTTTCGCGTCTGGAAATAAAGTAGCGTTTGGGTGTTGACAGGTTTTTTGTGGTGTCTATAATTCGCACCTCGCTTGAACGCAAACGCGTTTTGAGCGGCCCCTGAAGGAGTCGGA
>NZ_VMNI01000031.1 GCF_007625205.1 Denitromonas ohlonensis
CGACGGGATATCTTCAATTACATCGAGATGTTCTACAACCCGAAACGACGTCACGGATATGCAGGCGACGTTTCTCCGGTAAAGTTCGAAATGCAGTATTTCAACAGGCTGTAGGGCGTCTACTGGAGCCGGGGCGATTCACTTTGGAGGTGGCTGCGGAACCCGATTCGGCTAAGCCCGAAGCTCCACGTAGAGTTGCGAAGGCCAAAACCCAGAAAGCGGCGATTTAATCATGCGCGAGTGCAGTCCTTATGAGTGTTTCAAGAACGATCGCCATCGCCTGTTTGCGTTGATGTCGCGCGACGTTCGGATCGTACTGGTCACGGCGATCTTGGGCGGAGCCGGTCTCGCCGGAACGCATCCGGCACTTCGCACGTTGTTGGCGGGGTGGTTGAACTAAGCCCATTCGGGGTACGAGCAAGTTAATCGTCGAGTGCCTCTTTGGATTTACTAGGAACGAAAACGCCCATGCCACATGAGAAAGGACTGCCACAGACTGGCGACTCGCAAGAGATCGGAGAAGACGCCTACGACTGTCTGCGCGCAAAGCGGCCCAAGGGCTGGCAGCTCACGGAGCTTGGCGGCGTCAACGACTTCGGCTTTGATTTCCAAGTACAAATCAGCGTGCAGCAGCAGGTCGTCCATCCTTTCCGTCTCCAGCTCAAGGGCACGCGCTCGCCGCAGCGCAGCGCAGACGGAAGCTTCCTCTCCATCAGCCTCTCCACCACGACGCTCCGCTACTTCGACAACACGGACGAGCCGGTCCTTCTGGTTCTATGCGACCTGAGCGTCGATCCAGAGGATCCCCGCGAGTGCCCGCTTCACTACGTATGGATTCGCGAGGAGCTTGAGCGTATCCAAATCGCGTCCATCCCCCTGGAACAGAAGGAGGCCGCGATTCGCGTGCCGACGGCCAACGTCTTAAATCGCACGACGGATCTGGTCGACGAGGTCCGTAAGCGGCATCGTCTTTCTCGAGTTGGGCATGCGTTGGATACCAGCGTAGCCGGGATGGACCCGTCGCTCGATTCAGAGGATCGAGTCGCCATGGTGGAGTCGATCACCAGAAACATAGCCACCCGCAGCATTGTCTTTGCCCAAGCACTAGCGGAGCCCGCCGCCGACGTTTGGATCAACCCTCCGCGCGGCAGCTTGGCCTGGCTGCTCACCGAAGCGAAGTTCGCAGTCGCCAGAGGCAGCGTGGAGAAGTGTGCGGACCTGCTCCAGCAGGCTTCAGAGCGTTTGGAGCCTGCGTCGGCGATGGAGAAAGCGGAATACTGGTACCTGAAAGGCCGGCTTCACCTCGTCCGAGGCGATGACAATGATGCGACCCACGCATTCAATAGCGCCGCCGAGACGCAACCGCAGGCCAAATACTGGGCGGCCTGGGCCGAGAGCGAGATGCGCAGGCGGTTCAGAGTCGACCACGGCGAAGATTATTCGGACGTGTTGGACGCGCTGCCCGCGGACGCAGACCCAGCGCTGCTCGGCGTCAAGGCCCGCCTCCTCGCCGCTAGCCGCAAGCACGCCGAAGCCATCGCGCTTCTTGACACTTTCGAAGGCGCTGAGAGCCTCGCTGCGCGGGCCGTGGTCGAAACCATGTTCTCGAATCCCGAACAGGCGCTGCAAGCATGCATCGACGGCATCACCTTGGATGAGAAACGGGAGTCGACAAGGCTGTTGTTTCTGATCTTGCGGGCACGAGCGCGGTTCACCATCGCGTTGAGGAGCGCGCGCGTCGAGGCATCGAGCGAAGGGGTGTTGGAGGATGAGATCCTTCCTCCTTCGGGCCCCATCGGGCTCGACGCGGCCGCGCTGCGCGAAGCATGGGCTGACATCGAAGAAGCCGTTTCTGCCTTAGAGGAGATTAGATGGGTGTCGAATGCCGAATTCGTGATCGACCTCTGGATCGCGACCGCGAGCATGCTCGGCAAGCAGGAGCAGATTCTCACCCGGGTATTGGCCGCGGCTCGGCAGCGGCCGCAGCAAGCCGAACTCCAGTCGGCAGCAGAGACCCTCGCGGCCCAGTGCGGCGACTTCCAGGCGGCCTTGGAAGCCAACAGCCGGCTACCCGAAGGCAACATGAAGGTTTTGCGCCGCGTCACGTTTCTGCACGAGCTCGGCAAGCACCGCGATTGCGTCGAGCTAATGGTGGCAAATATCGACACTGTCGCTCGGTCGCACCAGCTATTCGGCCCCGCCTTGGTGCTGGCTGCCCTGTCGGCGGACGTTACGGCCAGGGATTCTCTGGTCGAGGCTTGGCGCGATATCTTGCGTTCTGGAGATGTGGAAGACCGGGCGCATTCGGCGACCTTGGACTACTTGCTCGCGCAGCGCAGAAACCAGCTGCAGAGCGGCGAGGCGCTGACTGATCTTGCCCGCGAGGACGAACTGCTTGGGCACCCCAAACCGACCACGTTGCTCCTGTTCCGAGAGCTGGACCCCGGCTCCGAGACGCAAGCTGAGCAGTTTCTGGCCGTGGCGACACGCGTGCGCTCGACGATTCGCCTGTCCCCGATGGTCGCCGTGAGGATCGGGGTCGCTTTGGCCACCCTGAGGCGGTGGAGCGATCTGCTCGCCTTGTGCGAGGAATCCTGCCAAGAGTTTGAGGTCACGGGTCGGATCAGGGCATTCCAAGCGCTAGCGCTCGACCAGTTGGGCCGGTCCGACGAGGCGAGGACCATCCTGGAGAGCATGCTCGAAGGTGGCATTGAGGACGGGGTTGCATTGAACACCTACGTGACTATCATGGTTCGCTGGGGGTTCACAGAGAAGGCCAAAGCAGCAGCTGAGTTGATCTTGGCGCGGGCGCAATCGAAGGATCGACGCATCGAGTGCGTGCGAATGCTGTTCAACCTTGAGCAGCATGTGAACCCCACCAGCCCCCGGCTCGTCGACCTTGCATTTCGCATGGGCGCGCTCGCATCCAGCGACGACGAGGTGGAAGAGGGGGTGTTTCTTTGCATGGCCATCGCCGCCACAAGCTTCGAGACGGCGGTGCTGAGCGATGCGCGCAAGGATGAGCTCCATACGCGCGCCAACGGCTTCTTCGAACGGTTCCCCCAGTCGAAGATTCTTCGCCGAGTGGAGCTCCCGGCCGAGGCTGGCGCGAAGGAGATGCTGCGCTCGATGATGTCCGCCATTGGAATGTCTGAAGAGCGCGAGCAACAACGAGCGCGACTCGAAGCTCAGCTCCAAAGCGGCGAGTTGCCATTACCTTTCGCGTGGCGTCCGCGCTTCGCGCTTGGGAATGTGCAGGACGTGGCGCATCTCTGGGAGCTGGCAAAGCGGTCGGCGGCCGGCGAGAAGAAGCTCCACCTGAACATGATCGGCGAGCAGTGGGAACAGCAACGCGCCGAGTCCTTCCGTTCAAGGATGCCCCTGTTCGATCTGCTTACTCTGTTCGTGCTCAAGGACCTCGAATTGCTCGACAAGGTTTTCGACTTCTTCCCCAAGGTTGCAATCTCCCAAGCGACTTTAGGCGAGCTGACGAGAATGTCTCAGCCGTTCTCTGGAAGCATCCACCGGCAGCGGTGCATTGATGTGCAAGATCGCCTCAGGCCGCGCCTCGCGCAGATTCTTCAGCCCCACGGAGTGCCCTCGGAGGACGAACTGCACCTGCCGAGCGCGTCGCGCGAACTTCAGAGCCTTGCACGTACTGGCGACTACGTCGTCTACTCCGACGATGCCATGCTGCGAATGTGGATCTTGGAGGACAAGTTCGCCGCGGACGGAATGTGCACTCTGGACCTGCTCTGCGGGTTGGAGGAGACCGGTCTGCTGAGCACGGAAGAGGTGGCGACCAAACTCGCACAACTCTGCGACTGGCACGTCGGTATACAAATCCAACTGAGGCATCAGCTGGCTCTCATTCCGGAAGCGGTCCGCCTTGCGCGCCGCGTCTTGGAGGCCGCTACGACGCTTCGCAGCATTGCACCCTTCATGTCGCTGGCCCGAGGTATGTGGGGGCCGCACACGGACTTTATGGGCGCCGTCAATCACGTCGGAGCCGTCGTCCGATTGCTGGTGCAGGACCCCGCCGTGCCTGACGTTGCCATCGGCGCCTTTGTCGCAGTTTGGATCGACCACGCAACGGTGCGAGCTGACATGCCACTTCCCGCGCTGCAGCTCGCTGCTCACATCGCTGTGTATGTCGTGGCGGCTGAAAAACTGCCCCTCCAAGCGGCCCGCCGGCTTTGGAATGTCTACTTCGGCGTGGTCGAGGCGGCGTACGGCGCGCTGGAGCCGAAGGCTTTCGGCCTCGCGCTTGCCCAAATAGCGCAAGAAGCCGGCGCTTTGGATAAGAAGATGGCCGAGGAGCGCGTCACTCCGAGTTCGACCATCGGCGAGCGTCTCATGATGGGTCTCACTTTCGATTCGAATACACGGGCGGCCTTCTCCGCAGCCTACATCCGCGGTCGCGAATGAATGAAGACTCCGGCCTGTTCCTGAGAGCGGCTTTCTGATCAGGCCACTTCCTATTGGTATCGTTGATAGAGCTGATTAGAAGCGCGAATTGTCGCTGGCGCCCCCCTCGTTGAACGTCCGGTGATGGCCAGACAGCTGACGTTTGCTCCACTGCGGGGAGTAACCCCCTCCAGTCTGAAGCAGCCGCTCGGTCTAACGACTGGAGTGGCAGCTCTTAGCCGATTTTTTCCCGGTAGACGCTTGTGAATGAACGACCACTCAGGCCGAATTTCTGCCGCCCGATCACCAACGACAAGTTATTAGCCGAAGGCGCTCGAATTTCGGCTCGGTCTCGCGACCGCAGCGGGTCGGCATGCTGACGTCGTTGTTTTGATTCGTCTGACTGGCGGCTTTCAGCCACGATCAAGAACGGCGCCTGATTCTGAGCCGTTGTCGGAACGAGGAACGCACCGCCGTGGCGATTGATTGATTGGCTGACGAATCGCGGCGGCGGGCCGATGGTGCGCTTTCGAGGTGTGGTGGTTTTCCAGGGGCCGCCTGCACTCAGATCGGCGTCGGCGCGCTCCTTGGCGGTCGGCCCACGGTCAGTCGATACAACCCCCATAGCAGTAACAGCGGGACGACGACGGTCTGCATCAGGAAGACAACGATCAGGCGAATCATTCGCTCTGCCGCGCTTTCTGCCGCGGCTTTCAAATCGTCATACTTCTTCTTCATTCTGTCTGTCGGGGCCTTGAAGCTCGACAGGGTGTCGGTTGCGCTTTTCCCCATCGCGGCCATCGTGTCGCCCAGTCGGTCGAAAAGACCCGTGGCTTTCGCCTCGGGGTCTGCAGCCGGCGGCGGTGAGCCGCCCGCCGGAGCGGTTATTTTCCCGTCGCCGCCAACCTCATCCAGAGAGAATGCCTTTAGCTTGGTCGATGTACTGTCCAGCGCGGCCTGGCTTTGTTGGTACTCGTCGGCGGCGAACTGTTCGAACACATAGGCGCTCCCGATCATCGTCGCCGGCATCACAAATCGTACAAACAAGAGCGCCAGCATGAGGCTGCCCAACCAGGGCGGTGCGCTTCGCCGTACGAACAGCAAACACCATAGCAGCGCGACGGCTGTGACGAGCGCCGAAACCGTCCAGTTCGATCCTATCGTGAGCAGCAGCTTCTGAATGCCGAAGGCGACACTGGCCATCAGCATGACCGATGAAAGCGATTCGACCAGGTCGTTGATCGGGTCAAGAATTTCGCCAATCGAGAGCGACACGCCGAAGCCCATCGGGTGCACGGCGACCTCGGTGCCTTGCAGCACGGAAATCACGCCGTTGAGCGCTCGCGCCGATGCGAAGCTGATCAGCGAGCGTTGCAAGCCGGCATCAACGCTCTCCGCAGCCAGTTGGGTGATCGGCCGATACCAACTGCACACGACCACAAACAGTACGAGAAGAGTGATCGCGGTCTTTTTCGTCTTGCTCATGGTCATAGGCGGGAAGGCAAACGACAAAGAAGAAGTGAATGGCCGGCATGCGATACCGTTGCACACATGTGTGACTTGACGGCGTTTTGTCTTCGGGTGCGAGGTCTATCAGCAGATGCGGGTTCGACGTTCTTCGTGAGCCCAAGCGGCCCGGCCAAACTTCGGATTCATCCGCTTGCGCAGATTTTCGCACAGACCCGATGACGTGGTGGTCGGCAGTGGCCACCGCCGGCGGGGTTTCTTGAAGGCCATCGTTTGATGCCGAACGTGAGCGGCCCCAGTCAACGCCATGGCCCGGCGCTTCCGCCGTCCAGGGTGTAGACACGGTGTGAGTGATCAACCACTACCGGCAGTTTTTGAGCGCCCGCGCCTTTTGACGAGCGGGTCTGTTCAGGACGCCCGAGCGGATTATCTTGCGTCCGCTTTGCGCAAGCGGGCTCGCACAGGCAAAGGTGAGGCACAAAAAAAACGGGCTGGCCTTTGCCAACCCGTTTGATTTTCAGGTGTTTTGTGGTGGAGAGGAGGAGGATCGAACTCCCGACCTCCGCATTGCGAACGCGGCGCTCTCCCAGCTGAGCTACCCCCCCACGCTTGAGCGAAAAATTATAGTCCCGCCCTCAGGGCTTGGGAAGCCCCTCGCCCTCGGCGGGCCGATCGGCTGCAGCGCGCTTGAGGCGGTCGTTGACGGCTTGCCATTCGGGGCTCGTGGGTGGCGCTTCGATCAGCAGCAGGGTCGCGCCGCACTGGTCGAGTCGACGCAGATCGCCATAGAGACGGCGCGCATAGCCGGCGGGGTCGCTGGGCAGTTGCAGCCAGACCGAACCGTTCGCCGGGGCGGCGTCGGTCAAGGTGCGTGACAGCACACCGATGCGTTGGCCCGATTGCGCGGCGGCCACAACGGTAGCGTACAGGGCGGGCACGTCGAGCAGGCGCACCGGTGTGGCGGGCGCATAGTGCGAGGCCAGCGTGCCGGAGGCGCGTGGTGCGGTGGTGTCGGCGGCGTCGGGCGTGAGCACCGGTGCGCCGAGCACGCGACGCATGTCGTCGATGGAGACCCGACCCGGGCGCAGCATGACGGGCACGCCACGCGAGAGGTCGACAATGGTCGATTCGATGCCGACCTCGCATTCACCACCGTCGACCACCACGGCGACGGCATTGCCGAGTTCTTCGCGCACATGGTCGGCAGTGGTCGGGCTGATGCGACCGAAGCGGTTGGCCGAGGGCGCGGCGAGGCCGCCGCCAAACGCCGCCAGGAGTGCATGAGCCACCGGGTGGGCCGGCACGCGCAGGCCGACGGTGTCCTGGCCGCCGGTGACGGCATCGGGCACATCGGGCTGGCGCTTGAGGATCAGGGTAAGCGGGCCGGGCCAGAAGGCGGCGGCCAGTTGGCGGGCGGCGTCGGGAATCTCGCGCGCCCAGTCGTCAAGTTGCTCGGCCGAGGCCAGATGAACGATCAGCGGATGATTGGCCGGCCGGCCCTTGGCGGCGAAGATACGCGCCACCGCCTGCGGATTGCGGGCGTCGGCGGCCAAGCCGTAGACCGTTTCGGTCGGCAGGCCGACCAACTGGCCGGCGCGCAAGGCGGCAACCGCGTCGCGCAGCGCGCGGGACAGCTCAGTCATCCGTGATGCCGATCGCTGCGCGAGCCGCCAGGGCAGCGACCAGCGCGGCCTCGACGTCGGTATCGACCACCGTGAAGTGGCCCATCTTGCGACCGGCGCGAGCGTGGTGCTTGCCGTACAGATGCAGGCGCAGATTGGGCACGGCGTGCAGCACCGACCAGTCTGGCTCGTGGGCGCGTTCGTCGCCGGTGCGATACCACAGGTCACCGAGCAGATTGACCATCACGGCGGCGCTGTGGGCGCGCGGCAGGCCCAGCGGCAAGCCGCACAGGGCGCGTACTTGCTGCATGTACTGATCGGTGATGTTGGCGTCGATGGTGGCGTGGCCACTGTTGTGCGGGCGCGGCGCCATCTCGTTGACATATAAGGCGCCATCGCTCACGAAGAACTCGACCGCCAGTGTGCCGACGTAACCGAGCCGCGTGGCGATGCGTTCGGCGAACTGGCGCGCCTGCGAGGCGAGCGTCGCGTCGACACGTGCCGGCGTGATGGACACGTCGAGAATGCCATGTCGGTGCTGGTTCTCGGCCACCGGAAAAACCGTCACCGCACCCGAAGCTTCGCGCGCCAGCACAACCGAGACTTCGCAATCCAGCGCCAGCCGCTTTTCGAGCACACAGGCTTCGCCGCCAAACTCGTTGAAGGCGTGCAGCGCCTGCGCCGCGTCGTGCACTGTCACCTGCCCTTTGCCGTCATAGCCAAAGCGGGCGACCTTGAGAATGGCGGGAAACAGATCGTCGGGCAGATCGTTGAGGTCATCGACGCTGCGCAGCGCACGAAATGCGCCGTGCGGCAGGCCGTTGTCGGCCAGAAAAGTCTTCTCGACGATGCGGTTCTGGCACACCGACACGGCCGCGGCACCGGGGCGCACCGGGATGAACTTGGCGAGGTAGTCCAGCGTGCCGGCAGGCACGTTTTCGAATTCAGTGGTGACGGCAGCACAGGTTTCGGCCATCAGATCGAGCGCGGCGAAGTCTTCGTACTCGGCCAGGATGTGGCGGTCCGACGCACGGCCCGCCGGACTGTTCGCGTCGGGGTCGAGCACCCACACCTGGTAGCCCATTTCGTGGGCGGCATGAACAAAGAAGCGGCCGAGCTGACCGCCACCGAGCATGCCCAGCGTGGCGGGCGGGAGGATCGCGTCGATCGTGCTCATGCGCGGCGTCAGCCCTGCTCGACCGGCGACAAGGCCATGGCCAGAACGGTATCGGTCTGCTTCTGACGGAAGGCGGCGAGCTTGTCAGCCAGCGCCGCATCGTCATTGGCCATCAGCGACACGGCAAACAGCGCGGCATTGGCGGCACCGGCCTCGCCGATTGCAAACGTGGCGACGGGAATCCCTTTGGGCATCTGCACGATCGACAGCAGCGAATCCTGCCCCGACAGCGCGCGCGACTGCACCGGCACGCCGAGCACCGGCAAGGTGGTCTTGGCCGCCACCATGCCCGGCAGGTGCGCCGCGCCGCCGGCGCCGGCGATGATCGCCTTGAGCCCACGACCACGCGCCGCTTCGGCGTATTCGAACATCAGATCGGGGGTGCGATGCGCCGACACCACGCGCGCCTCGTAGGGCACGCCGAAATCGTCGAGAATCCGCGCGGCGGCCTGCATGGTCGGCCAGTCGGAATTGGAGCCCATGATGATGCCGATCTTGACGTCTTCGCTCATTGTTCAGACTCCCTTGCGCTCGGCGGCGCGCTGCGCCGACTCGAGGGTGTTGGCCAGCAACATGGTGATGGTCATCGGCCCGACGCCACCCGGCACCGGGGTGATGGCGCCGGCCACATCCTTGACGGACGCGAAATCGACATCGCCACACAGCTTGCCTTCGTTGGGCAGCCCGGCGGGGATGCGGTTCATGCCGACATCGATCACCGCCGCACCCGGCTTGACCATGTCGCCGGTGATGAACATCGGACGGCCAATGGCCACGATGAGAATGTCAGCCCGGCGCGTGTGCGCGGTCAGATCGCGGGTCTTGGAGTGACAGACGGTCACCGTGGCGCCGGCCTGGGTCAGCAGCATGGCCATCGGCTTGCCAACAATGTTTGAGCGGCCAATGACCACGGCGTCGGCACCCGACACGTCGATATCGCCGGCGGCCAGCAGTTTCATCACGCCATGCGGCGTGCAGGGGAAGAAGGCGCGCTGACCTTGCGACAGACGGCCGACGTTCTCGGCATGAAAGCCGTCCACGTCCTTGTCGACCGAGATGGCCTCGAGCACTTCCTTTTCTTCGAACTGCGGCGGCAGGGGCAGCTGCACCAGGATGCCGTGCACGGTGTCGTCGGCGTTGAGCTCGGCGATCTTGTCGAGCACGAGCTTGGGGTCGGTGTCGGCGGGGTAGTCAAAGCGCAAGGAGCGCATACCCGCCTTTTCGCAACCGGCCACCTTGTTGCGCACATACACCGCCGAGGCGGGGTTGTCGCCCACCAGAATGACGACCAGGCAAGGCGTCACGCCGCGCGCCTTGATTTGCTGGACGCTTTCAGCGAGCTGGGCGCGAACATCGGCAGACAGGGCGTTGCCGTCGAGAATGCGTGCAGACATCGAAACTGCCCTCGGGAAAAACCGGTGATTCTATCGCAGGATCAGGGGCTTGTGCGAAGCCACACGGCGACATTCCGGCTGACGCCTATCCCGCCGGTGCTGCCGCCACGGCGACCGCGGCACGCCCCCGCGCGAAGGCTTCACGATTCAATTCAAGCAACTGCGGCTTGCGCCGGGCGAAACGGGCCAGCACGGCCTGCTCCAGTACATCGTCCGGAAACGGCAGCTGAGCGGCCATGGCGCCGAGCATGACGGTGTTGCCGAGCCGGATTTCACCGAGTTCTAGCGCGATGGCGGTGGCGTCGAAGGCATGCACCGTGAGGCCCAGCGCCATCATTTGCGCGACCGGATCATCCGGGTAGTCGTAGCGCCCACTGTTGACCACGGGCGGGACGATACGCCCGATATTGGTCAGCACCTCGGCGCCGGGGCGCAGCATGTGCACCCAGCGCAAGGTCTCGGCGGCTTCAAAGCCAACCAGCAGATCGGCATCGCCTGGCGCGATCTGCGGCGACAACACGCGAGACCCGAAGCGCAGGTGCGAGGTCACCACCCCGCCGCGCTGGCTCATGCCGGCCACTTCGGTTTTCTTGACATCGAAACCCAGCGACAGCGCGGCCTCGGCGAGGATCTCTGTCGCGGTCATGACGCCCTGGCCGCCAATGCCGCAGACCAGAATATTGGTAATCGACTGACTCATGCCGGGCTCCCGGGCTGACGCATGAAGGACAAGGGCTGGACCGTTTGCGCATGCTGAATGGCCTCGGGCGCACAGGGCTGCACACACAGGCCGCAGCCGGTGCAGGCGGCGGTGTCGATGCGCACAAAGGCCAGATCGACGACCTTGCCGGAGGGTTTGGTTTCCTGCCCGCGACGCGTTACATGGATGGCCGGGCAGCCCACATCGAGGCAGTTGCCGCAGCCGGTGCAACTGTCGTCGATGACCTTGTATGCCTGCGTGGGCTTGTACTCGCCGATCAGCACACAGGGGCGATCGGTGATGATCACCGAGGGCTCTTCAATCTTGGTCTCTTCGCGCAGCGCCTTGAACAGCGTCGGCAATTCGTAGGGGTCGAGCTTGCGGATGCGTTCGCGACGCACGCCCAGCGCCTCGCACAGTTGCGCCAGATCCACCCGCGGCGCCTCCATGCCATGGATGTCACGGCCGGTGGCCGGGTTGTCCTGGCCGCCGGTCATGCCGACGGTGCGGTTGTCGAGCAACAAGATGGTGACGTTGCCGCGGTTGTAGGTGATGTCGAGCAGGCCTTGCATGCCCATGTGCATGAAGGTCGAGTCGCCAATGACCGCAACGATCTTCTTGTTCGCGTCCTTCGCCCCCCGCCCCTTGTCCATGCCAAGCGCCATGCCCATCGAGGCCCCCATCGAAATACAGGTATCCAGCGCATTCCAGGGGTGGCCCGCGCCCAGCGTGTAACAACCGATGTCGCCGGAGATGATCACGTTGCGCAGTTGCGAGAGCGTGTAATAGACGCCCAGGTGCGGGCAGGCCACGCACAGCGTGGGCGGGCGCGGGAAGACCGGCTGGGGCGCCGGCCGGTCGATTTCGACCGGCGCTTCGCCGCGCAGCAGGCGGTCGATGGCTGGGGTGAGAATGTTGGGCGGCAACTCGCCGAGCCGGGGCAGGATGTCCTTGCCGTGACAATCGATGCCGACCGCCTTGAGTTCGGTTTCGAGCAACGGTTCGGTTTCTTCGACCACCACCAGACGCTCGACCTGCGCGGCCAGCGCGCGGATGCGTTCCAGCGGCGGCGGATACGAAAAGCCGAGGCGCAGCACCGGCGCATCGGGAAAGGCTTCGAGCACATGCATGCCGGCCGGGCCCGAGGTCACGAAGCCCACGCGCATGTCCTTGCCCGGCGCCAGCACATTGAATTCAGAGGTTTCGGCGGCCTCGCGCAAGGCGGCTTCGCGATCGAACATCAGCGGCAGGCGCGGCTTGGCATGGCCGGGCACCATCACCCAGCGCGGCGGGTCTTTCTCGAACCCGACAGGCTCAATCACCTCGCGCTCGCCCGCCGTGACTGCGCCTTTGACATGGCAGACACGCGTGGTCAGGCGCACGATCACCGCGGTGCGGAACTGCTCCGACACGGCAAACGCGGCGCGGGTGAGCGTGTAGGCTTCTTGCGAGTCGGCCGGCTCGAACACCGGCACGTGGGCGAATCGCCCCCAGAAACGGGAGTCCTGCTCGTTTTGCGAGGACGACATGCCCACATCGTCGGCGACGATGATCACCAGGCCGCCTTCCACGCCAGTGACGGTCAGCGTCATCAAGGCATCGGAGGCGACGTTCAGGCCGACATGCTTCATCGCACACAGCGCCCGCGCGCCCACCATCGAAGCGCCCAGCGCGACTTCGAGCGAGACCTTTTCATTCACCGACCATTCGGTGTAGAGGTCGGGGAAGCGTGCGAGGACTTCGAGAATTTCGGTGGAGGGCGTGCCCGGATAGGCCGCGGCGACACGCACGCCAGCGTCCCAGGCGGCCCGTGCGACCGCTTCGTTGCCAGAAAGAAATTGCCGGCTATGTGCCGGCGCGGGTTGCACTGCTGCCATGGACGCTGCCTCCGGGACCCGCGAGCGACGCGCACCAAGCCCTGGCAACGCACCGACCGCCCTGCATCGACGTGCGATGCGCGCCGTCAACATTAACGGCCGGGGATTAATTTACCGATCGGTCAACGAATTACAGTTGATTTGAATCAAACGCGACGCACGCAGCGAAGGTCGCGCCAATGGATCAGTCGACAAAGCGCCCTCGGGCCGCCTCGCAGGTCATGACGGATTGCACCAGCTCGGCCAGCGAGTTGGCCTCCATTTTCTCCATCACGCGGGCGCGGTGCACCTCGACGGTTTTGATGCTGATGCCAAGATCGTCAGCAATCTGCTTGTTGAGCCGACCGGCAATGATCAGTTCGAGCACTTCCATCTCGCGCTGGGTGAGCAAGTCGAGACGACGGGCCACCACGGCGTCCTGACGCACGCGACTGCGGCTTTCGCGCTCGGTGGCCAGGCATTGCTCTATGAGTTTGAGCATGTCGCGATCGCTGAAAGGCTTTTCGATGAAATCGACCGCGCCCTTCTTGAGCACCGACACCGCCATGGGCACATCGCCATGGCCAGTGATGAACACCACCGGCAAGGTGGCGTGGCGCTCGCGCAGGCATTCGTAGAGTTCCAGCCCGCTCATGCCGGGCATGCGCACATCGAGCACGATGCAGCCGGCCATGTCGGCGTGATAGGCCGCAAGAAAGGCTTCGGCCGAGGCGAACTGGGCGACGCGATAGCGGTTCGACTCCAGCAACCACACCAGCGAATCGCGCAGGGCTTCGTCGTCGTCAATGATGTAGATGATCTGTTCAGGCGCTTCGGGCGTTCCGTTCACCGGCAATCTCCACGGGCAGCGTAAATCGAAAAACGGTGCCGCCTTCGGGATTGGGTTCGGTCCACAGGCGCCCGTCATGAAATTCGATGATCGAGCGACAAATATTCAGGCCCATGCCCATGCCTTCGGACTTGGTGGTAAAGAACGGGGTAAACAAGCGTTCGGCGTCTTCGTCGCGAATACCGTGGCCGCGATCGGCCACCGACACCTCGACCAGCCCCTCGCGCACGACGCGCGCCGACAGCGTCAACACCCGACAGTCGTCAGGCGTGTCACCCATCGCGTCCATCCCGTTCTTGACCAGGTTGAGCAGCACCTGCTCGATCATGATCCGGTCAGCGTAAACGGGCGGCAGCTTGGGCGCAATCTCGCGACGCACACGCACCGCGGCTTTGCGCGCATCGATCTCGGCAAAACCGAGCGCATCGTCCACCACTTCGTCCAGCGGTACGGCCGTACGACGCGGCTCGCTCTTGCGCACGAAATCGCGAATCCGGCGAATGATCTTGCCGGCGCGCTCGGCCTGGAAGCTGGCTTTTTGCATGGCGGCCAGCACCTCGTCCTGACGGTAGTCGCCGGACTCCATGCGCTTGACGCAGCCCATTGCGTAGTTGGAAATCGCCGCCAGCGGCTGGTTGAGTTCATGCGCCAGGGTGGAGGCCATCTCGCCCATGGTCACCAGGCGCGCGGTACGCTGCAGCCGCTCTTCCTGCTGGCGACTCATCTCTTCCATCTGACGCCGGTCGGTGATGTCGGTGGCGATGCCCATGCGCACCACCCGCCCATCCACCCAACGCGTGGCCTGCTCACGCACGTGGTACCAGTGGCCGGACAACGGGTTGCGCAGCTCGTCGTCGAACAACTCCATCGGCACATCGGCCGGCTGCAGCTTGCGCGGGTCGACCCGGTAGTCGCCCAGCTCGGGCTGCGGCTGGGTCACCGCACGGGCGCGACGACCGACCACGTCGAAACCGTGCAGCGCCATGAAGGCACGGTTGGCGTAGAGGATTTCGTCGTTGCGCGCATCGGCCACGAACACCGCGGAATCGAGCCCGTCGAGCACCGCCTCGAAGCGCTTGTGCGCCGCTTCGAGTGCCGCCCGAACGCGCTTGGGCTCGGTGATGTCGGTGACCGAGGCCATCCAGCCGGTCTGCTTGCCACTGCCGTCGATCAGCGGCGAAAGGTAAAAACGCGCATCGAGCCGCTCGCCGCTCTTGCGCAGCACTTTCATTTCAAAACCCGAGGACGGCGCCTGCCCCGCCAGTGTGATATCCAGATTGTGCTGGCAGCGCGGAATGTCTTCCTCGGGCCAATAGGGAAAAGGCGGCATCGCGCCCACCAGCTCATCGGACGACAAGCCCACCATCCGGCAAAAGGCCGGGTTGGCGTAAATGATGCGACCCGACAGGTCGATGGCGCGCAGGCCGGTGACGACCGACTCTTCCATGGCGCGCCGGAACGCCGACTCGGCCCGCAGCGCCTCTTCGGTCGCCTTGCGTCCGGTGATGTCGTGGGCCACCGCGTAGAACAGCTTTTCGTCGAGCACCGGGTTGATGCTCCAGACCAACCACTTGTAGCGGCCATCAGCACAGCGCACCCGGTTCTCGAAGCTCACCGGCTGACCGTTGGCCAGCAGGCGCAACTGCTCGATGGTCGCAACGATGTCATCGTCGTGAACAAAATCGAGCAGCGGACGCCCGGGCATCTGCACCACGGGATAGCCCAGCAGGCGTTCAAACGCCGGATTGCAGCGACGGAAAGTGCCGTCGGCGCTGAGGATGCTGAGAATATCGAGCGACAGGTTGAACAGGCGATCGCGCTCTTTTTCGACACGCACCCGGCGCCGCATATGGCTGCGCAGCAACCACAGGCTCCACAGCATCAGCACCGACAGCCCGATGATCATGATGGTTGGCAGCGCACGCGGAATCGCGCCGACGGTGCGGAACGCGGTGGCGCGCAGCATCAAACCGTTGGCCGGCGGATCAAGCGCAATCGCGTAAGCCACCGACTCGTCGAGCGCCTGCACCGACGAATTGACCGCCAGGGTATCGCCGCGTGGCCCGATCAGCGCCAGCCGGTATTTTTCGGAGAACCAGGACGGCACCAGATGGCGAACGATCCGGTCGATGGAATACACCGCCACCATCGAGCCCATGAACCGCCGGCCGTGGCGCACCGGAATATAGAGTTCAAGTACCGCCTCACCGCGGGGATTCACATAGGGGTCGCCATAGGCCGGCCGCCCGATCTCGCGTGCGCGAAAAAACGCCACGGTCTGGGTGCTGGTGAGCACATCGCCGGCCAGCCAATCGGTCGTATCGAAGGGCGCGCTCCAGCGCACCACCTCGCCCGGCTCGACCCAGACAAGGTTGATCAGCTGCGGATTGTTGGCAATGTGCTGATTGGCGCGCAGCTGGAAGTTGTCCAGATCGAGCGAGCCGGCGGCCAGATCGCGCGCCATCTGGGTCAGGAACTCTTCCGTGCCCTGCATGTGCAGGCGCATGGTCTGCTCGGCCCATTGCACGTCCCGCGCAATCGCATTGCGCTGGATCTCGGTCTCCTGCCGTTGCAGCACCCACACCAGCACCAACATGGCGACCGCAAACACCACCACCGCAACGTAGGGGACGGTCCAGTAAAGCTCGGTGCGGGCCTGAGCGCGCGCAGCTGTGGGTTTTGCCATGGCCTCCGGCCAAAAATAAACGGGGTTCGCGAACGAAATCAACGCAAGCGATTGATCGGCATTGTCACCGCCCCCCGCCTCCGGCGACATCGGGTGATTCCCTAGGGCGGCCGCTTATTTATCCGTCTTGTTGATCAGCCCGTTTATGGTCACACCCGTGGCATTGACGGCAAAAACAATACAGACGGCATACTTGTCCGGGCAACTCTAGGGGTTTTCGCCAATGTCACATCGCATGAGCCGGGTCTTACAGTCGTCAAAAAACGGGAGGAGACCCCAACTTGCGCGCATGCCTCGCTGCATTGCTGTGCTCGCTACTGGTTTGGCCAGCGTGGAGCGCTGAGCCGATCCGGATCGGCGTGACAGGCCCCTTCACGGGTGGGTCGGCCCCCATGGGCTTGTCCATGCGCGACGGCATTCGTCTGGCGGCTCAGGAGCTCAACGCCAGCGGCGGCGTCATTGGCCGACCGATCATGCTCATTGAGCGCGACGACGAGGCACGCAACGAACGCGGCGCGCAGGTCATTCAAGAGCTGATCGAAAAAGACAAAGTGGTTGCGGGCCTTGGCATTGTCAATACCGGTGTCGCCCTCGCCACCCAGCAAATCTATCAGCAAGCCCGGGTGCCCGTCATCACCAGCGTGGCCACCGGCACCTTCATCACCAAGCAGTTTCAACCGCCCCGCTATCCCGACAACTACGTTTTCCGGGTCTCGGCGAATGACCGCGTGCAAGCGGAGATGATTGTGGAAGAGGCAGTGGATCGGCGCGGCTTCACCAAAATCGCGATTTTCCACGATGCCACCAACTACGGCCAGCTCGGCAAACTCGATCTGGTGCACTCGCTGGCCATCCGCGGGCTCGGCCCGGCCGTGATCGAGCGCTTCAATCTGCGCGACGTAGACATGACCTCGCACCTTCGCCGGGCGCGCGCCGCCGGTGTTCAGGCCATCCTGACCTACGGCATCGGCCCCGAACTGGCGCATATCGCCAACGCCATGTCGGTGCTCGACTGGCGGGTGCCGCTCATCGGAAGCTGGACGCTCGGCATGTCCAATTTCATCGACGAAGCGGGGCCGAATGCCGAAGGCGCGCGCATGCCGCAAACCTACATTGCAGAAGACACCGCCGCTCGGCGCAGTGCCTTTCTGACGCGGTATCGAGAAACATACGGCAGCGAACGGATTCCTGTTCCCCCTGCCGCCGCACAAGGGTATGATTCGATGCTTGTGCTTGCAGCAGCGATTCGTCAGGCAGGCGACACCGAAGGTGAAAAGATCCGCGAGGCCCTCGAAGGGCTTAAAGAACGGGTTGAAGGTGTCGTTATGACCTACGATCGGCCGTTCTCGAAAACCGATCACGAAGCGATCGACGACACGTCCATACCGTATATGGGCGAAGTCCGGAACGGACAGGTCGTGTTTGCGTATGACCGCGACCGCCTGCGCGCTTCAGGCCAATGAGCTCCACACCAGAGCCAATTTCACGATCGGTCGGGGGGTTTCTCCCTCCCTCCCTCACCCCCGGCCGATCTTTTTCTTTCCTGCGTCCCCCTGGCGCAGCCCCCTGCTTTTGTCCGGACCACGCGGTGCGCGCCACATCGGCATAGCGCTCGACGTACGCCCCATACCCAATGCCCCATCGCCCGCCCAGCGCCGCCCACACCGGAAAGCGCGCGCGCCACGGCGATGTCTTCTTGTTGATCAACCTGGTCATACCGATACCTCCTTCGCGTACATCGCCTTGTCGCGGCCACCGCCATGGCAGGGCCGGCGCGCGCGCATTTGTCGCAAAAATCCGACATCCGCCACCGGTTCCATCCCATGCTACGGATATCCCTTATTGCACATTCTGAAATTGGATTTTATAGTACGCAAAGGTCGAGAGCGGCCAGGAGTGTTTTCGTCGACGTCGCGCGGTACAGTGTCGTGCGACGGATTGACTTCAACAATCGTCATGAGGAGAGGAGAGAAGCATGAGCGCAATAAATAACAACACCGTGCAACCAGATCCGGATGCGCAAGAAACGCAAGAATGGCTGGATGCCCTGGGCGGTGTCATCGCCAACGAAGGCCCCCAGCGGGCACACTTTCTGATCGAAAAGCTGATTGAAGAAGGCCGCGAAGAAGGGATCGACATTCCCTATTCCGCCACCACGCAGTACATCAACACCATCCCCGCCAGCCAGCAACCCAAATACCCCGGCGATCCGGACATGGAGATCAAGCTCCACTCCTACATCCGCTGGAACGCGATGGCGATGGTCGTGCGTGCCAACAAAGACACCAACGTTGGCGGCCACATCTCCTCGTTTGCCTCATCCGCAGCCCTCTACGACGTGGGCTTTTCGCATTTCTGGAAGGCCGTCGGCCATGAATCCGGCGGCGACCTGATCTTCTTCCAAGGCCACTCGGTCCCGGGCGTCTACTCGCGCGCGTTCATGCTCGGCCGCCTGACCGAGAAGCAGCTTGATGGCTATCGCCAGGAAGTCGACGGCACGGGCATTTCGTCCTACCCGCACCCGTGGCTGATGCCGGACTTCTGGCAGTTCCCGACGGTGTCGATGGGCTTGGGCCCCTTGTGCGCGATTTACTCTGCACGCTTCATGAAGTACATGGCCAGCCGTGGCCTGATCGATGCCAAGAAAGCCGAACAGCGCAAGGTCTGGGCCTTCCTGGGCGACGGCGAGACCGACGAAGTCGAGTCCCTCGGCGCCATCGGCATGGCCGGTCGCGAGAAGCTCGACAACCTGATCTTCGTCATCAACTGCAACCTGCAGCGCCTCGATGGCCCAGTGCGCGGTAACGGCAAGATCATTCAGGAACTCGAAGGTGAGTTCCGCGGTTCGGGCTGGAACGTCATCAAACTGGTCTGGGGCACCCACTGGGACGCCCTGTTCGAGCGCGACAAGAAAGGCATTCTCAAGAAGCGCATGATGGAACTGTGCGACGGCGAGTACCAGACCTTCAAGGCCAAGGACGGCGCCTATGTGCGCGAGCACTTCTTCAACACGCCCGAGTTGCGTGCGCTGGTCGCCGACTGGACCGACGACGACGTATGGCAACTGAACCGCGGTGGTCACGACCTGTTCAAGATCTTCGCGGCCTACAACGCGGCCGTGAATCACAAAGGTGCGCCGACCCTGATCCTCGCCAAGACCATCAAGGGTTTCGGTCTGGGCCAGTCCGGCGAAGCGATGAACATCGCGCACAACACCAAGAAGCTGGATGTCGAATCGATCAAGCGTTTCCGCGATCGCTTCGGTCTGCCGGTGGGTGACGACAAGGTCGCCGACCTGCCCTACCTGAAATTTGCCGAGGATTCGCCCGAGTACAAATACATGCGCGAACGCCGCATGGAACTCGGCGGCTTCCTGCCCAGCCGTCGCACCAAGGCCGAGGCGCTGGCCGTGCCGCCGCTGGAGAACTTCGCCGCCCTGCTCAAGGCCTCCGGTGAAGGCCGCGAACTGTCGACCACCATGGTCATGGTCCGCATCATGAACACGCTGCTCAAGGACAAGCAGATCGGCAAGAACATCGTGCCGATCGTGCCGGACGAGTCGCGTACCTTCGGTATGGAAGGCATGTTCCGCCAGTACGGCATCTGGAACCAGCAAGGCCAGAAGTACGTGCCGGAAGACCACGACCAGCTGATGTTCTACAAAGAATCGGTCACCGGTCAGGTCCTGCAGGAAGGCATCAACGAAGCCGGCTCGATGGCCGACTGGATCGCCGCCGCCACCGCTTACTCGGTGCATGGCGTGCAGATGGTGCCCTTCTACATCTGCTACTCGATGTTTGGCCTGCAGCGCACCATGGACCTGTGCTGGGCGGCTGCCGACCAGCGTTCGCGCGGCTTCCTGATCGGCGGCACCGCCGGTCGCACCACGCTCAACGGTGAAGGCCTGCAGCACGAAGATGGCCACAGCCTGATCCTGGCCAACCTGATCCCCAACTGCATCAGCTACGACCCGACCTTCCAGTACGAACTGGCGGTGATCGTGCAGGACGGCATGCGCCGGATGTTTGCCGACCAGGAAGACATCTACTACTACATCACCGTGATGAACGAAAACTACGAGCATCCCGAGATGCCGGCCGGTTCCGAAGCCGACATTCTCAAGGGCATGTATTCGTTCAAGAAAGGTGGCAAGAGCAAGGGCCCGCGCGTTCAGCTGCTGGGTTCGGGCACAATCTTCCGCGAAGTCATCGCCGCCGCCGACCTGCTCAAGGCCGACTGGGGTGTCGAGGCCGACATCTGGGGTTGCCCGAGCTTCAACGAACTGGTCCGCGATGGTCAGGACGCCGAGCGCTGGAACCTGCTGCATCCGATGGAGACGCCGCGCCTGTCGCACGTCGAACAGCAACTCGCCGGTGCCGAAGGCCCGGTGGTCGCTGCCACCGACTACATGCGCATGTTCGCCGAGCAGATCCGTCCCTTCGTCAAGGGCAGCTATGTCACGCTGGGCACCGACGGTTTCGGCCGCTCCGACACCCGCGAGAAGCTGCGTCACTTCTTTGAAGTGGATCGCCACTGGGTCACCCTGGCTGCCCTCAAGGCCCTGGCCGATGAAGGCAAGATCGAACGCGAGAAGGTTGCCGCCGCACTGGTCAAGTACAAGCTCGACCCGTCCAAGCCCAACCCCATGTCCGTCTGAACGCTGAGGAGACTGCAAACATGAGCCAACTCATTGAAGTCAAAGTGCCGGACATCGGCGATTACGACGATGTGCCGGTGATCGAGCTGTACGTCAAGGTCGGCGACACCATCGCCGTCGATGATCCCATCGTCACGCTCGAATCCGACAAGGCCACCATGGACGTTCCGTCCGAGGTCGCCGGCGTCATCAAGGAGCTCAAGGTCGCCCTGGGCGACCGCGTGGCCGAAGGCAGCGTGCTGATCGTGGTCGAGGCCGCCGGCGCTGGCGCCGCTGCCGCCCCGGCTGCGGCTGCCGCACCTGCACCCGCTGCAGCCCCCGCCGCGGCACCGGCCGCAGCGGCCCCCGCGGCCGCTCCGGCGGCTGCCGGTGGTGGCGTGGTCGAAGTCAAAGTGCCGGACATCGGCGACTACGACTCGGTTCCGGTCATCGAGCTCTACGTCAAAGTCGGCGACACCATCGCCGTCGATGACGCGATCGCCATGCTCGAATCCGACAAGGCCACCATGGACGTCCCCTCCACCGCCGCTGGCGTGGTCAAGGAAGTCCTGGTCGAGGTCGGCAGCACCGTGTCCGAAGGCTCCGTGCTGATCAAGCTCGCCGCTGCAGGCGCTGCTGCCGCCGCACCCGCCCCGGCCGCCAGCGCACCGGCTCCGGCAGCTGCCGCACCGGCGCCTGCCGCTGCCGCTGCCGCTGCGCCGGCACCGGTGGCCGCCGCAGCCCCCGCGGCTGCAGCCGCACCGTCGGCCGTCAAGCTCGGTGGCAAGGTGCACGCCAGCCCGTCAGTGCGTGCCTTTGCGCGCGAACTGGGCGTCGATCTGGGCCAGGTGAAAGCCACCGGCCCGAAAAACCGCATCACCCAAGCAGACGTCACCGCCTTCGTGAAGGGCGCGATGCAGTCCGGCAATGTGCCGGGCAAGGCAGCCTCAGCCAGCGCCGGCGCAAGCCTCGGCGGTGGTCTGGATCTGCTGCCGTGGCCGAAAGTCGACTTCGCCAAGTTTGGCGAGATCGAAACCAAGCCGCTGTCGCGCATCAAGAAGATCTCTGGCCAGAACCTCGCCCGTAACTGGGTGATGATCCCGGCCGTGACCTATCACGAAGACGCCGACATCACTGACCTCGAAGCTTTCCGCGTGGCAATGAACAAGGAAAACGAGAAGTCCGGCAAGAAGCTCACCATGCTCGCCTTTATCATCAAGGCCTCGGTGCGCGCCCTGCAGGAGTTCCCCGAGTTCAACACCTCGCTCGACGGCGACAATCTGGTCTACAAGAAGTACTTCAACATCGCCTTCGCCGCCGACACGCCCAACGGGCTGGTGGTGCCGGTGATCAAGAACGCCGACCAGAAGAGCGTGTTCGAGATCGCGGCCGAATCCGGTGCGCTGGCCAAGAAAGCGCGTGATGGCAAGATCGCGCCGGCAGACATGTCCGGCGCCTGCTTCACCATCTCGTCGCTGGGCGGCATCGGTGGCACCTACTTCGCGCCGATCGTCAATGCGCCTGAAGTGGCCATCCTCGGTGTCAACAAGTCCGTCATGAAGCCGGTGTGGGACGGCAAGCAGTTCGTGCCGCGCCTGACCCTGCCGATGTCGCTGACCGCAGATCACCGCGTGATCGACGGCGCGCTGGCCACCCGCTTCAACGTCTACCTCGCCCAACTGCTGTCCGACTTCCGTCGGGTCATGCTCTAAGGAGGCCGTGACATGAGCCAAGTTGAAGTCAAAGTCCCCGATATCGGCGATTACGCCGATGTGCCGGTGATCGAGCTTTACGTCAAGGTCGGCGACACCATCGCCGTCGATGACCCCATCGTCACGCTCGAGTCCGACAAAGCCACCATGGACGTCCCGTCCGAGGTCGCCGGTGTGATCAAGGAAGTCAAAATCGCCCTCGGCGACCGTGTGGCCGAAGGCAGCGTGCTGATCGTTGTCGACGCCGCCGGCGCTGGTGCCGCAGCCGCTCCGGCGGCAGCCGCATCCCCGGCCCCCGCAGCCGCACCGGCCGCCGCGCCGGCCGCTGCCGGTGGTGGCGTGGTCGAAGTCAAAGTGCCCGACATCGGCGATTTCGATGCCGTGCCGGTGATCGAGCTCTACGTCAAAGTTGGCGACACCATCGCCGTCGATGACGCGATCGCCATGCTCGAGTCCGACAAAGCCACCATGGACGTCCCCTCCACCGCCGCAGGCGTGGTCAAGGAAGTCCTGGTCGAGCTCGGCAGCAAGGTCTCCGAAGGCTCGGTGCTGATCAAGGTCGCCGCGGCTGGCGCCGCCGCCAGTGCCGCCCCGGCAGCTGCCGCCGCACCGGCGCAGGCCGCCGTGGCCGCACCGACCGCCGGCAGCCATGCCGGGGGTGCCGACATCGAGGTCGACATGCTCGTCCTCGGCGCCGGCCCGGGCGGTTACTCTGCCGCCTTCCGCGCCGCCGACCTCGGCCTCAAAACCGTCATCGTCGAGCGCTACGCCACCTTCGGCGGCGTCTGCCTCAACGTCGGCTGCATCCCCTCCAAAGCCCTGCTGCACGTGGCCGCGGTGATGGATGAAGCACAGCACATGGGTGGCGCGGGCGTGAGCTTCGCCAAGCCCACGGTCGATCTCGACGCCCTGCGCAAGCACAAGGAAGGCGTGGTCGGGAAGCTCACCGGCGGTCTGGCCGGCATGGCCAAAGGCCGCAAGGTCGACATGGTGCGTGGCTACGGCCACTTCCTCGACCCGAATCAC
>NZ_VMNI01000028.1 GCF_007625205.1 Denitromonas ohlonensis
CCAGTTCCACGACTTCAACCCCGCCGAACGCCACCTCGCCGAAGCCCTGCGCACCCTGCGCCTCATCCACTACGCCGCCTGGATCGCCCAACGCTGGCACGACCCCGCCTTCCCCCACGCCTTCAGCTGGTTCGACAGCCCCCGCTACTGGCAAGACCACATCCTCAACCTGCGCGAACAGATCGCATTGATGGACGAGCCGCCGCTGGTGTAGGCGGGGTAGCGCTGGCGGAGCCAAGCATGTTGGGTTTCAAGACTTGATCCCGGATGACTGTTGGCTGGCGCGCCACCCGAAGGGGATGCAGGAATCCCTTGTGGGTGGCGCTTGCCGTTTACGGGGCGGTCGGGTTTAATCTCTGTGGATATCTCGAGTGGAATGCGAGCGGGCTGGCGTCGGGGCCTTTTTTGGGCTTCTGTTGAGTGTTTCGGCAAGCGGGTGAAAGCGAGGAGAGGTGACGTGCTAAAAGTGTTATCCGACGCTCTGACGACAGGCACGGCGAACCGGCTTAATAAATTCAATGGCTTACAAAGAAAGACCGGACTATCCGCCTGTCGCATAAATCGTGTACACGCCGTTTTGTCGTCTACTTAACAGTTGGGCCTCTCCATATGAACCGTCGAACATTCGCTGTCCTTCCTCTCCTTGCGCTTTATCGCAACGCCATGGCGACCACAAATCAGAACGAAGCACTTTCGGACTTGGCCTTAATGTTCTTTCAGGAGAGAAGCACTCCAACCTATGGGGCTCATTACCTCAACCCACTAAAGCTCGACTTTTCGTTGGCGAGTCTGAAGCACGTTGACGAGTACCTTGAGAGGATTCGCAAAGAGCCCGAAGTTGAAAAAACGTGGAACCGCGTGGTCTTGCGAACCGGCGCCTACATAGGCGAAGTCATTCGCAGGAACAGCAAATCCGTTCTGTGGCAGTGGATCGGGCACGACGATGCGGCACTCATCGCTCCTAAGCTTTTCGATGGCATGCCAAAGACCATAGCTACGGCGTCAGTCCTGCATGATGGAAAGGCAGGTCTGACCTTTCCACTCGGCAAGGTCGAGAAATATCTGGAGAACGGAAGCGAAGACAGCGTGCACTTCTATGCAGAAGTAATGATTGACCGAAGCAATTAAGCCTCATGCAGCCCCAGTTATTCAACATCGCCTCTTCGCTTAAAAAATAAAAAATAGGGGACAGACCACGGTTTTTCTCACGCGCTCCAAGAGCGACGTGCCTTCGACAAAAACCGTGGTCTGTCCCCTATTTTTTAGACTTGCGTGCCAGCTACTCCGGCTTTGAAGCCAACACCAGCGGCCTGACGATTGGCGCAGACGCCCGACTGAGCAACGAGTGGATAGCAGGTGGCGCCTTTAGCTACGGTCACACCGACTTAAGCCAGCAGGACTACCGCAACGGAGACAGCAGTGATATCGACACTTACCAGTTCACTGCCTATGCCGGCCGCGACTTTGGCGCGTGGTATGTCGACGGCATGCTCGGCTATGCCCAGCAACAATACGAAACCAAACGTGACACTTCGGTGGCTGGTGTAGCGAAAGGCAACTTTGACGGTGCTCAACTGCTGGCCAAAGTCGAGGCCGGTTACCCCATTGCCCTGGGTCGGCAGCTGACCCTCACCCCGCTTGCGGGCTTAGAGTGGAGTCGTCTAACGCTGGACAGCTACACCGAACAAGGGGCTGGCGCCCTGTCTCTCCGAGTAAAAGGTGAGCATGCACTGCGCACTGCCAGCCACCTTGGCGCGCGCCTGGAAATGGCCATTGATATGGATAATGGGGCGACGCTGTATCCGTCCGCACACGCACGCTGGGTACATCAATTTGACCGTGACGGTACCGATACGACAGCGGCTTTCATCGGCGGCGGTAGCAGTTTCGTCACGCCAGGGCAAAAGCTGGCTGCCGATAGCTACCTTTTTGGTGTTGGCCTCATCTATCAACAAGCCAACGGCCGCGCTATTGGCCTACAGCTTGATACCGAGCAAGCCACTGCCCGCAGCAGCTATGCAGGGACTGTTACGGTGCAGTGGTTGTTCTAAGTAAAAAGACCACGGTTTTTCTCCGCGCGCCAAGAGCGACGTGCCTTCGACAAAAACCGTGGTCTGTCCCCTATTTTTCGCCTCTGCGCACCCTGCGCCTCATCCACTACGCCGCCTGGATCGCCCAACGCTGGCACGACCCCGCCTTCCCCCACGCCTTCAGCTGGTTCGACAGCCCGCGATACTGGCAAGACCACATCCTGAATCTGCGCGAACAGATCGCATTGATGGACGAGCCGCCGCTGATTCAGGCGGGGTAACGCTGGTCGGGTCAGACATGCTGGGTTTCAAGACCTGATCCCGGATGACTGTTGGCTGGTGCGCCACCCTAAGGGGATGTAGGCATCCCTTGTGGGTGGCGCTTGCCGTTTACGGGGCGGTCGGGTTTAATCTCTGTGGATATCTGGCGGGGGTGTGGACGGGCTGGCGTCGGCTTTTTTGCGGCCCGTGTTGAGCGTTTCGGCAAGCTGGCAAAAGCGAGGAGAAGTGACGTGCTAAAAGTCTTATCCGACATTGCGACGGCAACATCAGCATCGGGGTCACCGTCGGGGTCAGGTCTTGAAATGCAATAAATGTCGTAATTCAAGACCTGACCCCGTAGGCTCTGCGTCGACTTCGACGACGCCCGCAGCGGCCCCGCCATGCAAGACCTGTGGATGCTGCTCTCCGGCGAGCCCGACCAGCAGCGCCGGCAGTTCGACGTCGTGCTCGAAGGCTACCGCCAGTTCCACGACTTCAACCCCGCCGAACGCCACCTCGCCGAAGCCCTGCGCACCCTGCGCCTCATCCACTACGCCGCCTGGATCGCCCAACGCTGGCACGACCCCGCCTTCCCCCACGCCTTCAGCTGGTTCGACAGC
>NZ_VMNI01000027.1 GCF_007625205.1 Denitromonas ohlonensis
CGGGTCGACGATGACCTGGTATTCCTTGACGAAGCCGCCCACGCTGGCCACCTCGGCCACCCCACCGGCCTTGGTCAGCTGGTAGCGCACATACCAGTCCTGCACGCTGCGCAGGTCGGCCAGCGACTGGTCCTTGCCGGTGAGCGCGTACTGGAAGACCCAGCCCACACCAGTGGCGTCGGGGCCGAGCTGCGGCGACACCCCTTCGGGCAGGCTACCCTGCACCGAACTCAGGTATTCGAGCACGCGCGAGCGGGCCCAGTAGATGTCGGTGCCGTCCTCGAAGATCACATACACGTAGGACGCGCCGAACATCGAGAAGCCGCGTACCACCTTGGCCTTGGGCACCGCCAACATGGCGGTGGTGAGCGGATAGGTGACCTGATCTTCCACCACCCGGGGGGCTTGCCCCTGGTATGGCGTAAACACGATGACCTGGGTGTCGGACAGATCGGGCAGCGCATCGAGCGGGGTCTGCTTGACCGCGTACACCCCGCCGCCGATCACGGCCAGCGTGGCCAGCAGCACCAAAAACACATTGCGCGCCGACCATTCAATCAGACGATCGAGCATCTCAATGCCCCTTGTGCGCGGCCGCGCCGGCTTGCTCGACTTTGACGATGACGAACTCGCCGTCGCCCCGATCTTCAAAGGTAAAACGCACCGGCTGCCCCGGCAGCACCCCTTTGATGACCTCTTTGCTGGCCAGACCGAATTCCATGGTCATGGCCGGCCATTGAAGCGCGGGGATGGCCTCGTGGTTCATCGACACGGTGTCGGATGACAAATCAACCGAATCCACCGAGCCGACCGCTTCATAGTTTTTCGCCGTTGTTGCATCAGGCGCTGAGAAGGTCGACAACGCGGCCTTGAGATTGCTCTCCGCATCGATCAGGAAGTTGGCTGCCACGACGACTTCAGCACCGTCCTCCAGCCCCTCCAGAATTTCAACGTGATCTCGCCCGCGCAGCCCAACTTTCACCGGTTGCGGTTTGAACTTGCCCTCACCTTCGACCCGCAGCACCACCTGTCGTTCACCGGTGTCGATGAGCGCCGATTTGGGCACAGTCAAACGCTTGGCGCTGCCGGCCGAGGCGATGTCGACATGAGCAAACATGCCGGGACGCAGCAAGCCGTCACGATTGGCCAGCTCCAGACGCACCGGGGTGGTCCGCGTGGCCGCGTTGAGGGTGGGATAGAGATAAGTGAGCTTGGCATCGAAGGTCTGGTCCGGAAATGCTTCCAGACTGACCTTGGCCATCTCGCCGACCTTCACCCGGGCCAGATCCTTCTCGTAAACATCGGCGATCACCCAAACAGTGGACAAATCGGCAATGCGGTAGATCGCCGTCCCCGGCATAAAACGCATGCCCTCGACGGCCTTTTTCTCTAGGACGAAGCCGGTCGCCGGAGAGTTGAAAGTCAGCCGGCTTGAAACCTTGCCTGCCGGCGCCGCGACCTGCCAATTGGCCAGGCGCTCGCGCGCCGCCTCGGCAAGACGGCCGGCGGCCGCGCGTGCGGCGGGGTCCGCATCCGGCGCATCGAGCTTAAGCTCGCGCGCAATCGCCAGTTCCTTTTGCGCCGACACCAGTTCGGGGCTGTACACCGAAAACAGCGGCTGACCGCGTTTGACCGGATCGCCACTGGCATTCACATGCAGCCGCTCGATCCAGCCCTCGAAGCGCGGCGCCACATCATGAATGGCGCGCTCGTTGATCTCCACCCGGCCGACCGCCCGCACCGCCGCGTCCATCGCGCGTATCTCGGCCATCGCGGTCTTGACGCCGAGCGTCTGCAAGCGGGCCGGGCTGACCTTGACCGCACCTTCGCCATCCGGCTCGTCACCTTCATAGACCGGAATGTAGTCCATGCCCATCGAGTCTTTTTTGGGTTCAGGCGAGGTATCCGGCAAACCCATCGGGTTACGGTAGTAGAGAATCTTGCGGGGCTGCTTGCCGCCATCCGCTGCAGTTTCCGCCGCATGCGCTGCAGGCAGCAAATCAGTGGTGATTGCCGCATGGCGGCTACCCGCCCAATAGGCCGCCGACAGTGTCACACCGACAGCCACCGCGGCCAGCGTTAGGGAAATAGGTCGTTTCACAGGGGGGCTCCCACCAGCAGTTCGAGTTCAGCGAGCCGAATATGGATCTCGGCGTCGGCGTCCAGCAAGGCAAGGCGCGCGCGCAGAATCTGCCGCTCGGCCTCGATGAGGGTATTGAAGTTGACCCGGCCGGATTCGTACCCCGCCATGGCCGCATCGAAGTTGGCACGCGCCTGCGGCAGCAGCGTGCCGCGCAGCAGCCGTGCCTTGTCGACGTTGGCTTCGAAGGCAGCATGGGCTTCGCCGAGTTGGCCATTGAGTCGCGCTTCCGCGGCGGCGACCTGACTGTGGGCGGCATCAACTCGCCGTTCAGCCTCCCGCTCCTGCGCCCGGCGGGAACGTTGCTGCAACGGGATGTTGACCTCCAGCATCACATCCCAGCTATCGGTGCCGTTTTGCGGACGGTTATTGGTCAATGCGACGCCGAAATCGGGATAGCGATTCAGATACACGAGTTCTCGCGACTTGGCGGCGGCTTCCGTCCCAAGTCGCTCACGCGCCAAGCCCGGCGAGAGCGATTTGGCACGCTCAAACAGCGCCGCCAGATCGAGTTGTGCGGGCGCCTCGGGCAATCGGGTCGGCGCATCGAGCGGCGCGTCAGCCCGGCGCGGCAATTGCGCATTGAGCTTGGCGACAGCATCACGCCGGCGACGCTCGGCCTCAACGCGTTCAATTTTGAGCGTGGTCAGTTCGCTATGCGCTCGAATCGCGTCCTGCTGCGGCACCAGCCCCACGCTGTAGCGGGTCTCGACCAGCCGGCTCAGGGCATCGAGCAGCGCAAGCGTCTCGCCAATAATCGCGGACTGGCCGTCCGCCTGGTAGTAACGCACATAGGCCGTCTTGATACGTGCCTCGACCTCCAGCACGGCGCTGTCGGCGAAGCGTGCGCTTTGATCCGCTAACGCTTCGGCCACACCACCGCGCAACCCACGCTTACCCCAGAATGGGACGGACTGGATGACCCGGTAGCGGGTCTGCCCAACCGCTCCGGGCACCAAAGATGCACCGCCACCCGACATGGTGTTGGTGAAATCCATCAATTCAAGCTGAAATTTAGGGTCGGGCAACGCACCGGCCGGTTCGATGCGCTCCCGATTGGCTGCCGCCTCCAACCTGCGAGCGGCCAGTTCCGGGTTGTGTTCGCGGGCATAGGACAGCAACTCGTGGAGCGAAGCTCCAAGCGGCGCTTCAGACGTCTGAGCATGAGCCGGGCCAAACAGCACCGCGCCACCGAGAGCGCTGGCAAGCAGGCCGCGCATCAGGAAGTTTTTCATCGGTTTGAAGTCCGGAAGAGGATCATCGGCGAGGTGCGCACCATGCGTGAGCGCACCTCTCGTGCGGGCCTATTGAGCGCTTTCCAGCTGGGTCACCGTCAGCGTGCCGCCAACGTCTTCGGCAACAAAATGTACGGTGTCACCCGGCTTGACCTTCTTCAGCATGTCCATCGACGCCGCTTTGAACACCATCGTCATGCCCGGCATGCCGAGATTTTTGAGCGGGCCGTGCTTGATCGTGATCTTGCCCTTGGCGGCATCCACCTTTTTGACCATCCCTTCTGACATGCCGTCCGTTGCCGCGGCCATGGGCATCGCGCCATGACCGTGGTCCCCCGCTGCACTGGCGGGCAGGGCCGAACCCAAGGCTGCTGCCACGAAAATGGCAGAGATAAGTGCTTTCATGATCCTTCCTAGAATGAGTTTCGTGTGGCGCCACTGTAGAGGAACCATCCCGTCGGTGACCTGACGCAAAGATGACAAATTTGTCATCTTTGCGTCGCAGCCCAGGGCACCGCCTCAAAAAGGAAAAATGACACGGTTGTCATCCGCAGGTCATGTTTCCGTTCCCTGCCGAGGCGAACAATTGACGCATCCTCAGTGACCACAATGGACTCGCGATGAACGCTTTGAAACCCGATGCGCAACACGAAAGTAACCACGCAACGCGCCACAGTCGTCGCACGTGGTGGATCTTTGGTGGCTTTGCCGCCATCGCGTTGGTGATGCTCGCTATCGAGCACCAGGCGCACCTGCTCGGTTGGCTGCCCTGGCTGTTCCTGGCGGCCTGCCCGCTGATGCATGTTTTCATGCACGGCGGTCACGGTCATGGCGGACACGGCGGCAAACACGGCGGTGACGACAAATGATCGAATCCTCCTACGGACTGTGGTCGCTGGTGGCGATCAATTCCGCGATCTTCATCTTCTTCGCCTTCAGCTTCTTCAAGCCCCGCACCGCGCGGGATTGGCGCACGCTGGGGATGTTCTCCGCCTTTCTCGTGGCGCTATTTACCGAAATGTATGGCTTTCCGCTGACCATCTACCTGCTCTCGGGCTGGCTGGGACAGCACTTTCCAGGCATCGATTTTCTGGCCCACGACTCCGGTCATCTGCTGGAGATGATGTTCGGCTCGCGCACCAACCCGCACTTCGGCCCCTTCCATCTACTCTCAACGGTCTTTATCGGCGGCGGATTCTGGCTGCTGGCAGCCGCCTGGCGGGTGCTCTACGCAGCGCAAGCGAGCGGGCAACTTGCCACAGCGGGTCCCTACGCCCGGTTGCGCCACCCGCAATACGTGGCCTTCGTGCTGATCATGATCGGCTTTTTGCTGCAGTGGCCCACGCTGATCACGCTGGGGATGTTCCCGATCCTCCTTATCGTCTATGTCCGACTCGCCCGCCGCGAAGAGCGTGACTCGGCAGCGCACTTTGGCGAGGCATGGGATCGCTACGCCAAGGCGACACCCGCCATTTTCCCGCGCTGGCAGGCAATCGACACCACGCGACATTGAACAAATAACGCCCCATTGCAATCAAAATCAATCAGGAATGCGGACATGACTACGCACCACTCAGCCTCTCAAGGACATGCAGACCACGGCACGGCCTGCCATCATGAGCACGCACCGATCAAGGATCCGGTGTGCGGCATGAGCGTCGCGCCTGACGCCGGAAAACCAACGGCGCAGCACGGGGGCCAGACCTACCATTTTTGCTCGAGCAAATGCCACGACGCCTTCGTGGCCGATCCGACGCGCTACCTCTCCGGCGCACACAAGGCCGCCAAGCCGGCGCCGAAAGGCACGCAATACACCTGCCCGATGCACCCAGAGATCGTCCGCGACGCGCCGGGTGAATGCCCAAAGTGCGGCATGGCGCTGGAGCCGATGGGTGTGCCTGCCGAGGATGCCGGGCCGAATCCGGAGCTGGTCGATTTTCGCCACCGCTTCTGGGTTGGCGCCGTGCTCACCGTTCCGTTGCTGATCCTGACCATGGGGCCGTTCGTGGGGCTGGGTTTCATCCGCGAGATGATCGGTGAGCGCGCCGCGCTGTGGACCGAGCTGCTGCTGGGCTCCCCGGTCATCTTGTGGGCGGGCTGGCCGTTCTTTGAGCGCGGCGTCAAATCGGTCATCAACCGCAGCCTCAACATGTTCACCCTGATCTCTCTCGGCGTGGGCGCCGCCTACCTGTTCAGCGTGGTGGCGGTGCTCATGCCCGACATCTTCCCGGCCGGCTTCCGCAATGCCGAGGGCCATGTCGGGGTGTACTTCGAAGCCGGCGCGGTGATCGTGGCGCTGGTGTTGCTCGGTCAGCTGATGGAACTGGGTGCGCGCGAACGCACAGGCTCGGCGATCCGCGCACTGCTCGACCTTGCCGCCAAGACGGCTCGGGTCATTCGCCCCGACGGGCGCGAGGAGGAAATCCCGCTCGAAGACGTCGTAGTCGGTGACCAGCTGCGGGTACGCCCCGGCGACAAGGTGCCGGTCGATGGCGTGGTGCTCGAAGGTCGCTCGTCGATCGACGAGTCGATGATTTCGGGCGAGCCCGTGCCGGTCGAAAAAACCGAAGGCGATGCCGTGACGGGTGCGACGATCAATGGCACCGGCTCACTCATCATTGAAGCCAAGCGCGTCGGCGCCGACACGCTGTTATCGCAGATTGTCGACATGGTGGCCAACGCACAGCGCTCGCGTGCGCCAATCCAGAAACTCGCCGATTCGGTCGCGGGGAAGTTCGTTCCGGCCGTTGTAGGCATCGCAGCGCTGGCCTTTATCGGCTGGGCCGTTTGGGGGCCGACGCCAGCTCTGGCGTATGCGTTGGTGTCGGCGGTGGCGGTGCTGATCATCGCCTGCCCCTGCGCACTGGGGCTGGCTACACCAATGTCGATCATGACCGCCACCGGCCGCGGCGCGCAGGCCGGCGTGCTGATCAAGAACGCCGAGGCGCTGGAGCGCTTCGCCAAGGTCGACATCCTGATCGTGGACAAGACCGGCACGCTGACCGTGGGCAAGCCAAAACTGGTCGCGGTACTACCGGCCGCCGGGCATGATGAGGACGAGGTGCTGCGCCTGGCCGCCAGCCTCGAGCGTGGCTCCGAGCACCCGCTGGCCGAGGCGATTGTCAGCGGTGCAGAGGAGCGCGGCGTTTCACTGACCAAGGCCGACGCCTTCGAGGCCATCACCGGCAAAGGCGTCAAAGGCGAGGTCGATGGCAAAGCAGTGGCGCTGGGCAACGCCAAGCTGCTTGAGGAACTGGGCGTGGATGCCCGCCGCGACATGGACGAAGCCAATCGCCGCCGCGACCAGGGCGAAACCGTGATGTTCGTGCTGATTGGAAGCGAGATCGCCGGTCTGGTGAGCGTCGCCGATCCAGTCAAGGACAGTACGCCGGCGGCACTCAAGGCACTGCACTCGCAGGGGCTGCGCATCGTCATGGCCACCGGCGACAACGAGCGCACTGCCCGCGCCGTGGCCGGCCAGCTCGGCATCGATGAGATCCGCGCCGATGTGCTGCCGGCCGACAAGGCGCGCATCGTCAAGGAACTGCAGGCGGCCGGACACAAGGTGGCGATGGCCGGCGACGGCGTCAATGACGCCCCCGCACTGGCCCAGGCTGACGTGGGTATCGCCATGGGCACAGGCGCCGATGTGGCCATCGAGAGTGCTGGCTTCACCCTGGTCAAGGGCGACCTGACCGGCATCGTGCGAGCGCGCAAGCTCTCCGTTGCCACCATGCGCAACATCCGCCAGAACCTGTTCTTCGCGCTGGTATACAACGCCGCCGGGGTGCCGGTCGCCGCCGGGGTGCTGTATCCCTTCCTCGGCATCCTCATTTCCCCCATCTTCGCCGCCGCGGCCATGAGCCTGTCCTCGGTGTCGGTCATCGCCAACGCCTTGCGCCTGCGGCGCGTCGATATCTGATTCAAGGATCAACGACATGAGCACACACACGCGCGTCAAGGATGTCGTCTGCGGCATGATGGTCGCCCCGGACAGCCACCCGACCGACTATCAAGGCCAGCCCTTTGCGTTTTGTTCGGCGCAGTGCCACGACCGCTTTGTCACCAACCCCCACCTCTACATTGGACGCCCCGGCCAGCCGGCCCCCAAGCAGCAAGGCTTGAAAGTGCTGAAGCGGCGCCAGTTCGTGCTCGACAAGTCACTTGACGAAAACCAGGCACAGGCTTTGCACGCCAGCATTAGCGCCATGATGGGGATCGAAACACTGGTCATTGAAGGGGCTCACATGAGCGTGACCTACGATTTGCTGCAAGCTACCGCCGAGCAGATAGAAGCGGTTCTGGCAGAGGCCGGCGCCCGGCTGGGCAACGGCTGGGCCGAGCGTTTGCGCCGTGGCTTCGTGCACTACACCGAAGAGTGCGAGATCGGCCAGCTGCAAGTTGGGCCACCCTCGGGCTGTCACTGATGACATCCGGACACGGCCGCCCGATGCAGTGCGCGTGCTGCGCGGCGGCGCTCAAGTCGAATCCAATCAATTCTGCGGGCGCGCCACCGCTTTGCGAGCGCTGTTTTCTTGAGCAGATTGACGCCATCCCGGCCAAATCCGAAGCGGCTTCGCACGCGGCTTTTGTCGAAGCTCTGGCCGAAGCGCTGGATCTGCGGGAGCGCGAAACCGGCCTGCACTCACGTCGCGTGGCCTGCCACACCCAGGTGTTGGCGCGCCAATTCACCGACGACGCGTCGGTGCTGCGGCAGATCTATTGGGGCGCACTTTTGCACGATCTCGGCAAGATCGGCGTCCCAGACCACATCCTGCTCAAGGCGGGCCCGCTCGACGCGGCCGAATGGGCGGTGATGCGTCAACACCCGGAGGACGGGTATCACATCGTGAGCCGCCTGCCGGACATGGCCTTGGCGGCGCAGGTGGTGTTGTGCCATGAAGAGCGCTTCGACGGCAGCGGCTATCCACACGGACTGGCTGGCAAAGCTATCCCCCTGGGGGCGCGCTTATTCGCGGTTATCGATACGCTTGACGCCATGACGTCGGACCGCCCTTACCGCAGCGCATTACCCTTCGATGCCGCCAAAGCGGAAATCCTGTCCATGGCTGGCCGCCAATTCGATCCGCTCGCCGTCGACGCCATGGTCCACGAAGAAGCCGCGCTACGCTGGATGGTCGGCATCAAATGTACACAATTCGAGCCCCCGCACACACCAGTCGAAGGCCGGGGCGACGCCTGACGCAAAACGATAGGCATCTCGACAACGCCGAACCATAACGACGAAAGCCCCGCAGCCCTACAAAGGGGGCGAAGCCACCGCGCGAGCAGGCCGGCGTCGATCCAGCGACATCACGTTCCGATATCGCGCATCTTCTGCTCATATTCATCACGGCCGATTTCCCCTGCCGCATAGCGTCTTTTAAGTACGTCCTGCGCGGTAGGCGCCTGCGCCGTATCATTGCTGGCTCGGGGACGCAGCAGGCGAGCGACAAGCATCACGACAAATACGATGACCAGGATCCAGAAAACCGCCATGAAGATCATACCGGCCCCCATATGGCCCCACCCCTGCCCCTCCATCATGTATGCCCACATCGCCTCTTTCTCCTTGCGCGGATCAGTCCGTGCGCTTCAGGCGGCAATCCTGCCGGCCGGTTGATGAGGCACCGGTGGTCGCGCCATGCGTCACTAGCGAATACCCGCCTTGCGTTGATGCATGCGGACGTAGGCCGTAATGTGGGCCACATCGTCGGGCGTCACGCCCGGCACGGCGGGCATGTCACCGAACTTCCAATGATGGGCGCGCGCGCCATTTTTTACGGCGAGCTGAAATGCCACATCGCCGTGATGCGAAGGCTCATAAACCCGATTCAGAAACGCCGGGCCTTTGTCGGTTCCGCTCAGATCGGCGCCATGACAGGACGCGCAATTTTTTTCGAACAACGGCTTTCCGGCGCTCGGATTCGGCATCAAGCCCTGTGATGGCTTCGGGACATCCCAGGCTTGCGCCGATGCGCCCACCGACAATGTGATCAAGATTGACAGCGTAGCAACGCTAAGGGCTTTCTTCATGCGAACGTCCTTTGAGATCATTGCCGCTGCCGGCCTGCACCGGGTGGCGGCGCTGAACAGCAGGCATGCGGTTTTGCATCAGCGTGCGCTTTCGCGTTTGATGCCATCCAACGGCGCAAACCGGCGACAAGACTGTTAAACCACTTCATGATTTCATGCTCCGGAAAAGGAGGTGACGCGGCGGCTCACCGCCGCCGCGTGCTCACTCATTTGGGCATCGGCATCGGCATTTGTTGATTCGGCATTTGCATTGGTGTGCCACCTCCGGCGCCCCCCATGCGCTGCATCATCATTTGCATCATGTCCATGCGCTGCTCCATGTTGTGCATGCGAGCGCCCATGTCTTTCGGCATCCCGCCGCCACCCATCATGCCCATTCCACCCTGCATCATCGGACAGGCCATCATGCCGCCTTGCATGCCCTGCGCCATACCCATGTTTTCTCGCATAGTCTGCATATGCTCAGCCATGGCCCGCTGCCGCGCTTCGTCGGTCTTTGCCCCCGCCGCGCGCTGCAGTTGCCCCTGCATGATCTTGAGGTTGTCCTGCATTCGCTCAAGCATTGCACCAGCTGGCACCTCGGCCGCGGCCTGGTCCGGGTGGTGGCTTTGGTCGGCAAACGCCGGTACGGTCAAGAAGACAGACATGCTCAAAAGTGTCGTTGCCAAGGTTTTCATGATGGCGCTCCTGTTGAATTCCTGAGTTCAAGGCTACGCCGGCCATCTCGACAAAATGCTGACCTCAAGATGACATTGTTGTCATCTTGAGGTCAGCATTGCGGGACCTTGGAAACGGATGACAACTATTCAGTCACTGTCACCTTGGCAATCATGCCGGCCTCCATGTGCCCGGGGATCAGGCAGGCGAAATCCACGGTGCCGGGTTTGTCGAATTTCCACACGACCCCGCCGCGCTGACCGGGCTTGAGCGTGACCATGTTGGGCTCTTCGTGCTCCATACCGGGGAATTTGCGCATCATCTCAGCATGGGATTTAAGATCGGCGATCGAGCCAATCACCATTTCGTGCTTCATCTGTCCCGTATTGCGGGCAAAGAATCGAATCGTCTCACCCGCCTTGACGGTGATCTCATCAGGCACAAAGTGCATGCTGTCGTCCATCAACACATCGATGGTCCGCACGACATCGGCCGGGTTGCCCGGGACGCCGATGTTTGCCGCGTGGTCTTCTGCATGAGGCACGTCATGCATGTGGTCGGCTTTTTCTTCGTGCATTGGCATGGCATGGCCGCCGCTGTGACTACCGGCAGCGATGGCGAACGCCGGTAAAAGACCGAAAGCGATCAGCGAAAGTGTTTTTTTCATCATGTATATCTCCAAGGGTTAGTTGCCACAAAGTCGCCGTATGACTCGGCGTTGTCAGAACCAGAAGCGCAGTCCCGCCACCCAACGGGTTTCACGGGTCGATGCGCCTTCGGCGCGTGCTAGATCGGCTGTCTGGCCAAACTTGTTGTTCCACTCCACGCCGATGTAGGGCGCAAACTGACGCGAGACCTCATAGCGCAGACGCAGTCCGAAGGTGGCGTCGGTCAGGCCACTGCCCATGCCATTGGCTTCATCCTTTTTGCCGTATAAATTGATTTCGCCACGCGGCTGCAACACGAGGCGTTGAGTGATGGGGAGTTCGTACTCCGCCTCAACACGCAAGGCCGACCGGCCTTCGTTGCCGACGTAGGCTGTGGCGTCGAGCTCGAACCAGTACGGCGCAAGACCCTGAATGCCGAACGCGAGCCAGGAGCGGTCCGGCCCCTCTCCGGTGTCGTAGCGCAGCCCGAGCTGTGCGTCCCAATAGCTCGCGATGGCGTGCCCCCAAAGCAGTTCGGTGCGGGCTTCTTCGAGGCGGCCGTTGGCATAGTCGCCTTCGGCTTTGACCACGAGACGATCGTAGTCACGACCAAACCAGGCTTGGGCATCGAAGGCCGTCGAGGTCGCGTCGCGGGTGTCGACCCGTTCGAGCCGATCGACCAGCAGCGTACCGAAGCTATGCTCATCGGCGAGGCGAAGCTGACGCGGCCCGGCCAGGGCGTATTTTCCGCTGTCCAGGGTGTAGCCGCCCGAGTAGGCATGGGGGTCTCGCGCATCGGCCGGCGCTGAGCCGCCTTGCATGTTCATATCGCCGTGGTCCATGGCGCCCATCGGCATGGCGGCGGGCGCGGCAGCTTGTTTCATCGGGCTGGCACCGGACTCCGGTTGAGCGCCAGCCGCTTCCATAACGTGTTGGCCCTGCGCGCCGGCGGCGATGGCGAGCGTGGGGGCGGCACCCAGCACGAGCACAGATGCGGCGAGAATCGACAGTGTATTCATGTGTTTTCCCTGGCTATTCGATGTGTTCATGACACCACCACCTGGCGGAACATGCCCGCGTCCATGTGGAACATGAGGTGGCAATGCCAGGCCCATCGACCGAGCGCATCGGCGGTCACCAGAAAGCTGATCCGTTGCGCGGGCTGAACAGGAATGGTGTGGCGCCGCGCCTGGAAGGCACCATCTGCGGTTTCGAGCTCACTCCACATGCCATGCAGGTGCATGGGGTGGGTCATCATGGTGTCGTTGTGCAGAATCACCCGCACACGCTCGCCATAGCGCAGATGCACTGGCGTGGACTGGCCAAATTCCAGCCCATCGAGAGACCAGGCGTAGCGCTCCATGTTGCCGGTCAGATGCAGTTCGATCTCGCGCTCCGCACCGCGCGGGTCGATCGGGCCACCGACGGTGGACAGATCCGCGAGCGTGAGCACACGACGGCCGTTGTTGCGCAGGCCAATGCCGGGGTCGTCGAGGTTGGTGCGCGGCATGTCGACCCGCATGTCGGTACTCGGGCCGTATTCGGTGCGAGCATGGCGGACCGTCTGGCTGGCTTTGTCGAGCGGATTCTCGGCCATCGCGTGCTGGCTGTGATCCATCGCCATGGCGCCGTGGTTCATGCCGGGCATGTTGTGCTGCATCGGCATCGCCGCGTGGTTCATGTCCTTCATGCCACCGGCCATGGCGCTGTGGTCCATCCCGGCCATACCGCCCATGGCCCCCATCATGTCGGCCATAGTCAGCCACTCGACTTTGTCCAGCGCCGGCACCGGCGCAGTCAGTCCCGGCTGCACTGCCAGGGTTCCGCGTGCATAGCCGCTTCGATCCATGGCCTGGGCAAAGAGCGTGTAGGCGTCGTCCTTGGGTTCGACAAGCACGTCGTAAGTCTCGCCCGGCCCGAAGCGGAACTCATCCACCGTCACCGGCTCGACGTCGACGCCGTCCGACTGGATCACGGTCATCTTGAGACCGGGAATACGCACGTCGTAGAAGCTGTTGCCCGCGCCGTTGATGAAACGCAAGCGAACCCGCTCACCACGTCGGAACAGGCCGGTCCAATTGCCAGCCGGTGTCGTGCCATTCATCAGGAAGGTCAGCGTCGCGCCGGACAGATCGGCCAGATCAGTCGGGCTCATGCGCATCTCGTTCCACATCTTGCGTTTGGCGATGGCGCTTTTTAACCCGTCGGTAGACGCATCGCGGAAGAAGTCAGCCACCGTCGGCTGGTTATAGTTGTAGTAATCGCTCTGCGTTTTCAGCTTGGCGAAGACTTGCATCGGCGCTTCGTCGGTCCAGTCCGACAACTGGACGACGTAGTCGCGATCGGCACGTACCGGCTCGCCCTCGCGCGACTCGACGATGAGTGCGCCGTACATGCCGGTCAACTCTTGCATGCCGGAGTGGGAGTGATACCAATATGTGCCGGTTTGCTCAAGCTTGAAGCGATACGTAAAGGTCTCGCCCGGCGCAATGCCGGCAAAACTGATGCCGGGCACCCCATCCATCTGATAGGGCAAAATGATGCCGTGCCAGTGAATCGAGGTGGCCTCACGCAGGCGATTGGTCACCCGGATGGTGACCGTGTCGCCCTCGCGCAAGCGCAAGGTTGGCGCGGGGATCGATCCATTGATGGTGGTCGCCATGCGCGGATTACCGGTGAAGTTCACGGGCGACTCGGCGACCACGAGATCGATTTCGGTTCCGCGCAACACCGGTGCAGCGCCGGTGACAGTGCTTGGGGCTCGGTCCGCCGCCGCGTGCAACAGCCCGGGCAGACCGGCAAGAACACCGCCGGCGGCCAGACCCTGAACGAATCGGCGACGATTCAGCGTGACAGGTATTCCTATGGGGGAAAAGCGTGCCGGCATAATGACTCCTGTAGGTTGACGACGTAGACTTCTGCGAGCCTTATCGTTTGGAACCGTCAGTCTGAGCAGCCCAGTCCGTCAGTCAGCTGACCTGCGCATTACATCTTTGTCATCTACGCCCGAGGCCCGCCGGCACTGGCACACTGCGCGGGAAACGAACAGGAGCGTCGAACCATGAAGGTATTGATCGTAGAAGATGAAACGAAGACGGGAGACTATCTGCGCCAAGGCCTGAGTGAAGCCGGATTTACCACCGATCTGGCGCGTAACGGCATGGATGGGCTGCATCTGGCGCTCACCGGGGATCACGACCTGATCATCCTGGACGTCATGCTCCCCGGCCTCGACGGATGGCAGGTGCTCGAAACCGTACGGCGCAGCGGCAAGGAAATGCCGGTACTGTTCCTGACGGCGAAGGATCAGGTTGAAGACCGTGTCAAAGGGTTAGAGCTTGGCGCCGACGACTACCTCGTCAAACCTTTCGCCTTTTCAGAGCTGCTGGCGCGGATTCGAACCCTCCTTCGACGGGGGCGTAACGGCACAGAGCCAACCACCTTGAGCCTGGCCGATCTTGAGCTCGATCTGCTTCGACGACGTGTCACGCGCGCCGGAAAACGCATCGAGCTGACCGCCAAGGAATTTGCCCTTCTCGAACTATTGCTGCGCCGCCACGGCGAAGTGCTGCCGCGTTCACTGATCGCCTCTCAGGTGTGGGACATGAACTTCGACAGCGACACCAACGTGATTGAAGTGGCGGTGCGCCGGCTACGCAACAAGGTCGACGAACCTTTCGAGCCCAAACTCATTCACACCGTCCGTGGCATGGGCTACGTCCTTGAAGCACCGGAGGTCGATTGAACACCAAGTGGTCGATCACGACCCGCCTCACCTCGTTGTTCGCGCTGGTGTCGAGCGGCGTGCTGCTTGCCTTCAGTGGGATCGTGATTTCCGCGATCGAAAAGCATTTCGTCGAACAAGACAAAGAAGCACTCCAAGGGAAAATCGTCCTGATTGAAAGCGCGGTACGACGCGTCAGCACCCCCGACGCACTCCCCGCTTTAAGCCAGCTACTCCACGACGCCTTTGTCGGCCATGACGACCTGGTCGTTTTGGCATTGACGCCCGACGGCAACACCCTGCATGCCTCGACTGGCGTCAGCTTCCCCATCGACAGAGTCCGCCATGCAGCGTCGACTCAGAGCGCCGACACCTTTGACTGGCACGAAGGCGAACAAATCTTTCGGGGGCTCGCGAAAACGATACCCAGCAACATTCCGGGCGCCGAACCCATGGTAGTCGCGGTAGCGATCGACATCGATCACCACGCAACCTTCATGGTTCGTTTTGAAAAAACGCTATCCGCGTTGGCAACGACTGCCGCACTCGCTTGCGGACTATTTGGTTGGTTCGTCGTACGCCGCGGACTCGCACCACTTCGGCTGCTGAAAGAGCAGGCCTCGAATGTCACCGCCAGTCGCCTGGATACCCGGCTGCCCGAAACATCCATACCGGTTGAATTGACTGGCCTCGTTCAAACACTCAACCAGATGCTTGAACGCCTTCAGGATGCGTTCAACCGGCTATCAAACTTCTCGTCAGACCTCGCACATGAACTCCGAACGCCCGTCACCAACCTGACAACACAAACCCAGGTCGCGCTCTCCCAGCCACGCGACGCACAAGCATATCGAGAGACGCTTGCCTCGAATGCCGAAGAGTTCGAACGGCTATCACGCATGATTTCCGATATGCTGTTTCTAGCCAAGGCAGATCACGGCCTCATGCTGCCCTCGAGCGAAACCATAGAGCTCAAACAGGAAATTGAAGGGTTGCTCGACTTCTACGACGCCCTCGCCGAAGAGCGCCAAGTCACTTTGACGGTAGAAGGTCAAGGCCGCATCACCGGCGATCGGCTCATGTTGCGCCGGGCAATAAGCAACCTACTATCTAATGCACTACGACACACACCATCGGATGGTCGTATCACCGTTCGCATCCAAAGCACAGGCGCACGCACCCACCTCACCATTGAAAACACGGGTCAAGCTATCGCTGCCGAGGATATCCCCCACCTCTTCGATCGCTTTTATCGCGCAGACAAAGCCCGCACCCATTCCTCATCGGAAGGCACCGGCCTAGGCCTTGCAATTACAAAAGCCATTGTTTCAGCTCACAGAGGTAGCGTATCGGTGTCCTCAGACACCGGCCTAACACGGTTCGATCTCGTTTTTAACGAATGATCCCAATTGCTTGCGAACAAGCGAACGACATGCTTTCGCCGATATAGCGGCGGCAAACGACGAGATAGCAGCCGTTCAGCTGAGTTGTAATCATCGGCTGACTTGGCCGACCTGCTGAAGTAGATCATCCGGTAGGTATCAGAGCGGAGCGGCCCGTCAAGCGGCTGGTTTGGAGAAGATGTGTCCGGCAGCTTCTGGCCGATACGTCCCTTCCAGCATCGCGTGCAAAAGCAGCCACCCGTCGCGTCGAATGCCTTCGGCGGGCGGCCGCGCAACGGTCAGATCTCGATCTGCTCAGAGATCTCCAAGGCATCGTCGACCTCGATTCCGAGGTACCTGACAGTCGATTCCAGCTTGGAATGACCTAGGAGGAGCTGGACGGCTCTCAGGTTCTTCGTCCGTTTGTAGATCAGTGTTGCCTTCGTGCGGCGCATCGAATGCGTGCCGTAGGCTGCAGGGTCCAGGCCGGCCGACGCCACCCATTGCTCCACGATCCTCGCGTACTGCCGGGTGGATATGTGCGGCGATTCGTGCAGGCGACTTGGAAAGAGAAAGTCTTCCGGCCTCAGCTTTGCCTTCTCGATCCACGCCGCCACCGTCGTTCGCGTCGGCTCGGTCAGTTCGAACTGAACCGGCCGCTGCGTCTTCCGCTGGATGACCATCGCCCGCGACAGCACTTGGTTGCCGTGGGTCACGTCGCGAACGCGCAGGCTGACGAGATCGCACCCGCGCAGCTTGCTGTCGATGGCGAGGTTGAACATCGCCAGATCGCGCACGTGATGGGCGTTCTGAAGGTGGATGCGGATCGCCCAGATGTCCTTGGGCTTCAGCGGCGCCTTCTGGCCCACCAACTTTCCCTTGTTCCAGGGTTCCCTATGCTCGTAGGATTCCATGCCAGACTCCTTGGCTGTTGATCGGAGTCTGATTATTTGCCAGGAACCGTCCGGCGGCTTTACGGAAAGCAGATGAAATCGTGCAATCGGCCATTTGCCGTCGGTCGTGGTTGCATTTCGATCTCAAGAGACGTAAGCAGCCCCAAGCCGCTTGAGTGGCCGGTTTACGGCGACGAACTTGAGCGCCGCGTTGGCTCGACCCGGCCAGGAGCTGCCGATCTTCGCCTCTGCACACCGGCCATTCGGGTGACTGCTCCGTTCAGGTAGCTGCCGATCACCGTCACCCCGCCTTCGTCGCGTCGTCGGCCATTTGTGGACCTATGGGCTCCCCCGGAATTGCAAGCGAAGGTTTTTGGGCTGTTCGGAGCAGATCAGCAGAAATCAATCCGGCCTACTTTGGCGCCCGTCGAGCCCGACCCTGATGACATTCGTTCTACAGCCACATCCTATTCCAGCTCACTGCGAAGAAATGCATCCAAGCCTGCGGCGGCGGGCCTGAAGCCAGTGCGTGGACGACGGCATTTTCATCACGCAACTGGCCGCGGGTAACGCAGGGGGTGGATGGCGATCGCTTCTAGGCGCGGCTCGGGAACGCTGAGTGGCCGCGATAAATCGCATTCGCACCCAGTTCAGCTTCGATCAGAAGAAGGCGATTGTACTTGGCAACCCGGTCGGAGCGGCACAGGGAGCCGGTCTTGATCTGGGTGGCAGCAGTGCACACGCTCAGATCGGCGATGGTGGTGTCCTCGGTTTCGCCAGAGCGGTGGGAGACCACTGCGCTGTAGCCGGCCCGGTCCGCCATCGTGATGGCCGCCAGGGTTTCGGTGAGGGTGCCGATCTGGTTGGGTTTGATGAGGATGGAATTGGCCACCCCGGCGGCGATTCCTTCGCTGAGGATCGCGGTGTTGGTCACGAACAGGTCGTCGCCCACCAGTTGCACGCGGTGACCGAGTCGTTCGGTCAGCAGCTTCCAGCCCGCCCAGTCGTCCTCGGCCATGCCGTCTTCGATGGTGATGATCGGGTAGTGGTCCACCCAGTCCGCCAGGTAGTCCACGAATTGGGCCGAATCGAAGCGCTTGCCTTCGGAGGCGAGTTCGTAATGCCCGTTCTCATAGAATTCCGAACTGGCAACATCCAGGCCCAGGTAGATGTCGATACCGGGTTTGTAGCCAGCCTGCTCGATGGCGGAGAGGATGGCTTCCAGGGCGGCCTCGTTAGATGGCAGGTCCGGCGCGAAGCCACCTTCGTCGCCTACCGCAGTGGACAGGCCCCGACCCTTGAGAAGGAGCCTGAGGGCGTGGAACACCTCGACCCCCCAGCGCAGCGCCTCGGAGAAGCTCGGCGCCCCCAGCGGCAGGATCATGAACTCCTGCATGTCGACGCTGTTCGTCGCGTGGGCGCCGCCATTGACAATGTTCATCATCGGCACAGGCAGGCGCACCGGCCAGGTGGGCTGGGCCAGGTGCCGATACAAGGGCAGGCCAGCCTCCGCGGCCGCCGCCTTGGCCGAGGCCAGGGACACGGCGAGGATGGCGTTGGCTCCCAGGCGCGATTTGGTGGAGGTGCCATCGAGGTCGATCATGCGCTGGTCCACGCCGGCCTGGTCGGCCGCCTCGCAGCCTTGAAGTACCGCGTTCAGTTCGCCATTGACGTGGGCGACGGCCTGCAGAACGCCTTTGCCGAGGTAGCGATGCGGGTCGCCGTCGCGCAGTTCCAGGGCTTCGCGGGCGCCGGTGGACGCGCCCGAGGGGGCAGCGGCGAAACCGCGGGCGCCACCTTCGAGTATCACCTCGGCGGCGACGGTGGGATTGCCGCGGGAATCCAGGATTTCAAAGCCGCGAACCTGCTGAATCAATGCCATGCTGTGTTCTCCATCTGCATATTTGGTGACGCCTGGTGGGTGATGCGCGCGTTGCTCGACCGCGGCATCAGCCGATCCGGGCGATGCGCAGCAAATTGGTGGTGCCAGAGGTGCCGAAGGGCATGCCCGCCGAGATGGCGATCATCTGGCCGGCCTGGCCGAAACCTTCCTTTTGTGCGGTATCGCAGGCCAGCTCGCTCATTTCGCTGACATCCGCGACATCGCTGCACAGCACGGGATGCACTCCCCAGGCCAAGGCCAGCCTGCGGGCCGTCACAAGCCGCGGGGTCATGCCGATGATCGGCGCCCGGGGCCGCTCCCGGGCCATACGCAGGGCTGAATAGCCGGAGCTGGTGTAGGCCACCGTGGCCGCTACCTGCAGCACGTCGGCCACACAGCTCATGGCCGCACCGATCGCGTCAGCCATGTCGACGCGGGGCGGAGGACATCCGGCATTGAGGGCGTCGCGGTAATGCGGATCGGTTTCGGTTTGGGTAATGATGCTGTCCATCATGCGCACGGCTTCCACTGGAAAGGCACCGGAAGCCGATTCGGCCGACAACATGACTGCATCTGCACCATCGTAGATGGCGGTGGCCACGTCGGATGCTTCGGCCCGCGTTGGTACCGGCGCGACTACCATCGATTCGAGCATCTGGGTGGCGACAATCACCGGCTTGCCGGCCTTGCGGCAGGCACGGACGATGCGCTTCTGGATCGCCGGCACCTGCTCGGGGGGCATCTCGACGCCCAGATCACCGCGGGCCACCATCACCGCGTCGCTCTCCGCGACGATGGCTTCCAGGCTGCCGATGGCCGCCGGCTTCTCCAGCTTGGCAACGATCCCGGCACGGCCCTGGACGATGGCTTTGATCTCGATAATGTCCTCGGGGCGCTGAACAAAGGAAAGCGCGATCCAATCGACGCCCAAGGTCAGGCCGTAGTCCAGATCGGCACGATCCTTGGCGGTCAGGGCCGACAAGGGCAGCACTACCCCAGGGACGTTCACCCCTTTGCGGTCGGACACCGTGCCACTGTTAATGACCCGGGTATCAGCAAAGTCTGGGCCGCAGCGTTCGACCCGCAGGCGCACCCGTCCGTCGTCGACCAGTAGATCGGTGCCGACTTCCAGGGCAGCAAAGATCTCAGGGTGGGGCATCGGCGCCCGCTCTTGCCCCCCGGGCTGGTCGCGGTTCAGGTCGAGGCGAAAAGCGGCTCCCTCCACGAGCTGGACCGCCCCCTTTGCAAACGTGCCCAGGCGCAGCTTGGGGCCTTGCAAATCGAGCAGCACGCCGACGGGACGACCCGTTTCCTGCTCGATGGCACGAATGGTGTCGAGGCGCTGTTTGTGATCCTCGTGGCTGCCGTGGCTGAAATTCAGGCGAAAAACGTCGGCGCCGGCGTCGAACAGCGCCCGGATGGTGGCCCGGTCGGTGCTTGCCGGGCCGAGGGTGGCGACGATTTTGGCGTTGCGGATGCGGTGCATGTCTCGGTTCCTTAATTGTTGTGGCGGCCAGCCGTCTCGTGGGTGATCAGGATGGCGCGAAAATCATTCACGTTGGTGAGGGTCGGGCCGGTGACGACGGCATCGCCCAGGGCGCCAAAGAAGCCGTGCCCGTCGTTATCTGCCAGCGCCTCGCGCGGCCGAAGGCCTTGGGCCCAGCAGCGGGCCAGGCTGTCGGGGGAGAGAAAGGCGCCGGCAATCTCCTCCTGGCCGTCCACCCCGTCGGTATCCGCCGCCAGGGCGTGGATGGCGGGATGTCCGTCCAGGGCGACTCCCAAGGCAAGCAGGAATTCCACATTGCGCCCTCCGCGGCCGCGGCCCCGCACCGTGACCGTGGTCTCGCCCCCGGAGAGCAGCACGCAGGGCGGGGTGAAGGGCTGGCCGCGGTCGGCTACCTGCAGCGCGATACCGGCCATCACCTTGCCCACGTCACGGGCTTCACCTTCGATGGCGTCGCCCAGGATGTGGGCCGCCAGCCCCGCCTCCCAGGCCACCGCCGCTGCGGCTTCGAGGGCCAACTGGGGGGCAGCGATCATGTGGGTTTGCACCCGCGCGAGGCGCGGATCGCCGGGCTTGACCGATTCGCCGCGCCCGGATTCGAGCAGATCGAGCACCGCTGGCGGCAGGTCAAGACCGTAGCGGCGCACGATCGCCAGGGCATCGGCGCAGGTGGTGGGGTCGGGAACGGTGGGCCCGGAGGCGATGTTGATGGGGTCGTCGCCGGGTACGTCCGAGATCAACAGATTCACCACCCGGGCCGGGTGGCAAGCCGCCGCCAGGCGCCCGCCCTTGATGGCGGAGAGGTGGCGGCGTACGCAGTTCATCTCGCCGATGGTGGCGCCACAGCGCAGCAGCTCGCGGTTGACCAGTTGTTTGTCCTCCAAGCTGAGGCCCTCCGCCGGCAGCGGCAGCAGGGCCGAACCTCCTCCCGAGATCAGACAGAGCACCAGGTCGTCGGCCGACAGCCCTTCCACGACCGAGAGCATCCGCGCCGCAGCGGCCAGCCCCGTGGCGTCGGGCACCGGGTGGGCGGCTTCAACGATCTCGATCCGCTCACACGGCACGGCGTAGCCGTAGCGGGTGACCACCAGGCCGGATAATTCGCCCGGCCAGCAGGCCTCTACGGCCCGGGCCATCTCCGCCGAAGCCTTGCCGGCGCCGATGACCACCAAGCGCCCGGCTGGCGCCGCCGGCAGGTGTAGTGGTATGCACCGCGCCGGCTGCGCACTGGCGACCGCGGCATCAAACATGCGGCGCAGCAGTTGCCTCGGATCTTCGATCGAATTCACGGTAAACCTCCTACTCGGTCAGTCAGCTTGGAGCTCGGCCTGCGCAATGGACAAGGGCGACCGGAACGATCACTTGATGAAACCTACCTGGCGCTTGATCCGATCGATGACCGGCTGCTTCTTTGCGTTGAAGCTGGCCTTGTTCTGCTCGATCAGGTTGTTGCCCTTGGTATCGATCGAAATGATCAACGGACCAAACTCCCGCACACGGTTCACCCAAAGGGTCTCGGGCATGCCCAGATCCTGCCATTCGGCCCGCTCGATTTCCTCGACCAGGGTCGCCGCAAGCACCGCACAGCCGCCGGGGAAGATTGCATGTACGGCCTTGTGTTCCTGACACCCGGCGGTTGTCTCGGGCCCCATGCCGCCCTTGCCGACAATCAGCTTGACGCCTGTTTCTTTGATGAACTCGCGCTCGAATTTCTCCATCCGCATGCTCGTCGTCGGTCCGATCGACACCATCTCGAACTTTCCGTCATCCTTTTTGCGCACGATTGGCCCGGCGTGAAAGATCGCGCCACCCTTCAGGTCCACCGGCAGTTCGCGCTTCTGCTCGATGAGCCGGCGATGGGCGACGTCACGGCACGTAACCAAGTGTCCGGTGAGATAGACCGTGTCACCGACGTTCAGGCTTTCCAGGTCTTCGCTCTTGATGGGGGTGGTAAGAATCTTCTTAGTCACAGCACTGCTCCTTTGTGGGAGATGATTTCGTAGGACAGGTCGGCATTGATGCGGATCTTTCCGCGACGGTGCGCCCAGCAACCGGTCGATACAGCGACGCCGATCGTCGAGGGATGGCGCGCCGAGGATTCGATGTTGACGCCCATCACGCTGTTTTTGCCGGTCAGCCCTTGTGGCCCGATACCGATTTCGTTCAGGCCTTCCTCCAGCAGTTGCTCCATCTTTGCGGCGTTCTCGTTCGGGTTGTGGGAGCCCACTTCGCGAAGGATCGCGCGCTTGGAAAGTCTTGCTGCGGTTTCGACCGACGTAGATACGCCAATCCCGACCAGCAAAGGGGGGCAGGCGTTGACGCCGCGCGAAGTGATCACATCGAACACGAAATCGGTGACCCCTTCGTAGCCCTCTCCCGGCATCAGCACGGTGGCCTTTCCTGGGAGGGTGCAGCCACCGCCCGCCATGTAGACGTCGATGAGTGCGGAGTCGTCGTCGGGGACAATTTCCCAATCCAGCCAGGGAATCTTCGAGCCCGTATTGGTACCGGTGTTCTTCTCGTCGAACGTCTCCACAGCGTTGTGGCGAAGCGGACCCATCTGGGTTGCGCCGAGCGTCGCATTGCGCAGGATGTCTTCGAGTTCGCCCAGCAAGGGGAATCTTGCACCGGCCTTGATGAAGTATTGGATGACGCCGGTATCCTGGCAGCTCGGCCTGTCCAGCTTGTCGGCTGCGTCCTGATTGTCGGCCATGGACATGTAGATCGTTTTCGCGAGGGGGTTGGTCTCGAATGTCCGCAGTTCGGCCAGTTTGTCCTTGACGTCATTCGGAAGGCGCTTGCCGATGTAGGAGGTGAACTTCGCCATCACATCGGTGAGGGCCGTTATTTCGGTTTCTCGTTGCATATCGCGCTCCTTTGGGGGAATGGGCGGTGGGGTGAAGGGGCCCCATGCCTGGGGCGACCGGAGATTGAATGTGTGATCTGTACGTTGATCAGCTTGGGAAGAACGGGAAGAAGATGAGCAGCAGCGGAATGCTGACGGCACCGGATACGAAGATCAGGGGCAACCCGGCCCGGACATAGTCCATGAAGCGGTATCCACCTGCCGCGAGCACCATCGTGTTGGCAGGCATGCCGATCGGCGTTGCATAGGCACACGAACCGCCGATCACGATCGCCATCAGCACAGCCCTCGGATCGGCACCGATACTGGCCGCGATCGAAAGTCCGATTGGCACCAGCAGCGCGGTGGTCGCCGTGTTGGACATGAAGTTCGTGAGCACACAGGCAATCGCGAAGATCACGACCAGGAGCAGGACGGGCGACGGGGTATCGCCAAGCAGGCCCATGATGCTCGTTGCGACAGCCGCACCGGCGCCGGTGGACTCGAGCGCGGTGGCGAGCGAAAGGGTTCCGCCAAAAATGAAGATCGTCTGCGAGTCGATCGCCTTGTAGGCCTGTTTTTCAGTCAGCACCCCGGTCAGGACGATCAGAACCGCACCGATCGAGCCGATGATGTGGAGCGGGATGCCGATGCTGCGCTCGAAAACCATCCCGACAATGGTCGCAAGCAGGATTGCAAGCGAGGTGTATTGCTTCCACTTCGGAACATCCGAGTAGTCGATCTTCGGTGCATGCGTGGGGTCATACGGATCGGCCGTGTTGTTACCGCCCGGAAGCAGCCGATGCCCGAAGAGTGCAAAAAACGCGATGCCACACAGAAGCATGGGTAGTCCGATCTTCGCGTACTCGAAGAAACTGAACTCCTGGCCGATCTGTTGCAGTGCGCTTTGTGCAATCAGGTTCCCGGGGGCACCGATCAGGGTCAGGTTTCCGCCCATGGCCGCCGCGAAAACCAGCGGCATTAGAAGTCGGGAACGGGCGAACCCCGATTTCGCGGCGATGCCGATCACCACCGGGATCAGGACGGCCGCAGTACCGGTGTTGGAGAGCACACCGGACAGCAGACCCACGATGAGCATGATGGCAATGATCAGCTGGCGCTCGGTCTTGGCGAAGCGGGTTACCAGTCCCCCGATCTTGTTCGCCATGCCGGTCTCGAACAGCGCTCCACCGACGATGAACATTGCAACGAATAGAATGACGTTTGTATTGACGAAGCCATTGAATGCGACTTTTGTATCCAGCACGCCAGTCAATACCAAAGTCAGGCAAACGATCACCGAAGTCAGCGCCAGCGGGATCTTTTCCCAGACAAACATGACTGCTGCGAAAAGTAGCATCAGCAGCGTTATTTCCATCGGATTCATTGAAGTCTCCTCCTAAGTACGTATCGACGCCTCACTGCTGTTATCGTCAGCAGGTGCGCGGGTACGGCGACGCTGCCGTTGGAGCAGCGCCGCTTATCTTCTTGTGAATGTATTCGCGTAACCCGGCGCGCAATGCGCCGATGAAGGCGGTCAGGCGGCCAGGGACTTTGCGCCGGCAAGGAACTGACACACTGCCGCGGTCACATCGGCGGTCTTCGCAGTGCCGCCGAGATCGCCGGTGTGAAGGCCGGGGTTCGCGGTAACGCTCTCCACTGCCTTCATCAGCTGGGCAGCCGCTTCCGATTCGCCGAGGTGTTCTAGCATCAGCGCCGCCGACCAGAAGGCGCCGACCGGGTTGGCCAGGCCCTTGCCCATGATGTCGAACGCCGACCCATGAATAGGCTCGAACATCGAGGGGTAACGGCGTTCTGGATCGATGTTGGCAGTCGGCGCGATGCCCAGGCTGCCGGCGAGCGCCGCAGCCAGGTCGCTGAGGATGTCGGCGTGCAGGTTGGTGGCGACGATGGTGTCGAGCGAGGCCGGGCTGTTGATCATGCGCGCCGTCGAAGCATCGACGAGTTCCTTGTCCCAGGTCACGTCCGGGAACTCCCTGGAAACCTGCACGGCGATCTCGTCCCACATCACCATGGCGTGGCGCTGGGCGTTGCTCTTGGTGATGACCGTGAGCAGTTTGCGAGGCCGGGACTGGGCCAGCTTGAACGCGAAGCGCATGATGCGCTCGACCCCCGCCCGGGTCATCATCGACAGATCGGTGGCGGCCTCGATCGGGTGGCCTTGATGCACGCGGCCGCCGACGCCGGAGTATTCGCCTTCAGAGTTCTCCCGCACGATGACCCAGTTCAGATCGTCGGCACCGCAGCGCTTGAGTGGGCCGTCGATGCCAGGCAGGATGCGGGTCGGGCGCACATTGGCGTATTGGTCGAAGCCCTGGCAAATCTTCAGGCGAAGGCCCCACAGCGTGATGTGATCGGGGATGTCCGGATCGCCGGCTGAGCCGAAGAGGATCGCATCTTTGCCGCGCAGGGCGTTCAGGCCGTCTTCTGGCATCATCACGCCATGTTCGCGGTAGTAGTCGCCGCCCCAGTCGAAGCGCTCGAACTCGAAACCGAATGTGCTGCTCGAGGCCGCCAGCGCTTCCAGCACTTGCTGGGCCGCGGGCACAACTTCTTTCCCGATACCGTCTCCGGGAACCGTGGCAATGTTATAGGTCTTCATCATGTGTCTCCTGTCTCAGTGGTAGTGGGTGCACTGTAGGAGTTGGATTTGGCCGCTACGCACGCCTGGATTCAAACCGTCGTTAACCTGAATTTAACAATGACCCCGCCATGACCGTTGGTATCCAACCGGCAGAACTCAGCTTCATTGCCACGCTGGCCTCCTGCGGCAGCCTCAGTGCTGCGGCGCGGGAACTCGGCATCACCACGCCGGCCGTCAGCAAGCGCTTGGCCCAGATGGAGGCGCGCCTGGGCCTGCCCCTGGTCAACCGCACCACGCGCCGCATGAGCCTGACGCCCGAAGGTGAAGTATTTCTGGAGCACGCGCGGCGGATCCTGGGTGACATCGCCGATCTCGACCAGCTTCTAACGAGGTCGAAAGGCACCCCCAAAGGCTTGCTGCGCGTCAATGCCACCTTGGGTTTTGGCCGGTTGCACATTGCGCCGGTGATCTCGCGCTACGTCTCGCAGTACCCGGATGTGGACGCACAATTGCAGTTGTCGGCCACCCCGCCGCCCCTGACCGACGACCAGTTCGACGTTTGCATCCGCTTCGGCGCGCCCCCCGAGGCGCGCGTGATCGCCAAACGACTGGCTTCCAATCGGCGCCTGCTGTGCGCCTCGCCGAAGTACTTAAAGGCGCAGGGTGAGCCCAAGATTCCCAATGACCTGACCCACCACAACTGCATTGGCATTCGGCAGGGAGATGAGGCCTACGGGGTGTGGCGACTTACTCCGTTACGCAACCCCAGCCGCGACGCGGAAGCCATCAAGGTTCGCGGCAACCTCACCACCAACGACGGCGAGATCGCGGTGAACTGGGCTCTCGACGGCCACGGCATTCTGATGCGGGCGGAATGGGACATCGAGCGCTATTTGAACAGTGGCCGGCTGGTGCAAGTCCTGCCCCAGTACCAGACGCCGGACGCCGACATCTATGCGGTTTATCCCCTGCGGCATCAGCTGTCGATACGCATTCGGACGTTTATCGACTTTCTATCGCAATCGTTCGTCCGGTTCGGGGAAAAGTCGGGTTGAGTTCTCAGCGTTACAAGTCGGTTAGGTGATCAAATGAGCGTAGGCAAATTCAGAACGACCTTGCTGATACAACTATAGGGACCTGCCGGCACCTCACCAATGGCCACTGAGGCATTGCGCTGCCGCCCTGGCTCTCGTCCTGACAGACTGCTTCACTCAGAAACCTGCCGCTGGTCCGCCGCGACGATGAGTGTCTCTTGTGGGTCGAATCCGGCGGTAGCCTGAAGAGCCAACCGGTCATTCGCACCAAGTTCAGAGCCTACGACTGCTGACCTGCTCAATGCAGCCGTTCGTGGCGCGGCATCCCAATGGCTGGATTGGCCGA
>NZ_VMNI01000040.1 GCF_007625205.1 Denitromonas ohlonensis
CTCTTCCGAGATGGACGAGCCGAGCGCCGAGTTGCCGATGTTGGCGTTGATCTTCACCAGGAAGTTACGGCCGATGATCATCGGCTCGGACTCGGGGTGGTTGATGTTGTTCGGGATGATCGCCCGGCCACGCGCCACTTCGTCACGCACGAACTCCGGCGTGATCGTCTCCGGCAGTGCGGCACCAAAGCTCTGGCCCGGATGCTGACGGGTCAGCAGCGCGGCCATCTTGGCGCCGGTGGGGCCCGAGTTCTTCAGCGACTCGACATAGGCGGCGCGATTCATGTTCTCGCGGATCGCGATGTATTCCATCTCCGGCGTGATGATGCCGCGACGCGCGTAGTGCATCTGCGTCACATTCGCGCCGGCTTTCGCACGACGCGGCTTGCGATGCAGACCGGGAAAGCGCAGCTCGTCCAGCTTGGCGTCGGCCGCACGCACCCGACCGAACTCGGAACTCAAATCAGAGAGCATCTCGGTGTCATCCCGCTCCTCGATCCAGCCCTGACGCACGGCCGGCAGGCCCGAGCGGATGTCGATCTTGGCGGCCGGGTCAGAGTAGGGGCCCGAACAGTCATACACAAAGATCGGCGGATTCGGCTCGGCCGGCGCGTCCGACGCGGTGCCGGGGGCGGCAAACATCAGCGGCGTGTCGTCTTGCGAGATCTCGCGCATCGGCACGCGGATGTCGGGGCGCGAGCCTTCAACATAGATCTTGCGCGAGTTGGGCAGCGGGGCAATCGCCGCTTCGTCCACGTGGGCGCTTGAGGCGAGGAATTTTTCGGGCGCGTTCATGTTCAAGTCTCCGGTGTTCAGGCGATGGCCCGGCTGATAAAGACGATGATCAGCATGTAAGTGGCGACAAAAATGGCTTCGCTGGACATCAGTGCGATGGGTTTCCAGCCGAGTTCGGCGAGCTTCTCGAGCGAGGTCTTCACGCCCAGCGCCGAGATCGAAATCACCAGGCACCAGCGCGACAGCTCCGAGCTGATTGCCACGGCTTCCTTCGGGATCCATCCCATGCTGTTGGCGGCGGCGAGCAAGGCGAACACCACCAGGAACAGCGGCAGGATCGGGGGCGGCTTGGCACCGACGGTTTCGGTCTTCTTTCGCTCGGCATGGAACGTCAACGCGAGGATCACCACTACCGGCATCAGCATGGCGACGCGGAACATCTTCGACAGCGTGGCGGCATCGCCTACTTCGGGGGAGATGATCAAGCCCGCGCCAACCACCTGGGCCACGTCATGAATGGAGCCGCCGAGGAACAGGCCGGCTTCGGCGGTGCTCATGCCGACCGTCTTGACCACCAGCGGGTAGAGCACCATCGCCACGGTCGAGAAGATGGCCACGCCAATGGCGGTGAGCAGGGTGTAGCGCTCGTTTTCGCGGGTGGAGGGCAGGGTGGCGGAAATGGCCATGGTGGCCGAGATGCCGCAAATGCCGGTGCCGCCGCCGGAGAGCAGGCCGAGCATGCTCGGCAGGCCGAGAATGCGCGCCATCAGCAAGCCGAAGCCGATGGTCAGGGCCACGGCGCCAACCAGTGCTGCCACGCCGATCAGGCCCAGGTCACTCACGTCGCTGGCGACGATACGCGCGCCCAGCAGCGCGACGCCGAAGCGCACCAGCTTCTTGGCAGAAAACTCGATGCCCGGAATGCACTTGTCGTTGTCCGACAGAAAGTGGAAGGCGATGCCGATCAGCAGGGCGTACAAGAATTGCGGGCCGCCGTAGTGCTCGGAGACAAAGGTGGCGGCGACGGCGATGACGGCGCACAGCATGATGCCGGGCACCATTTTCTTCATGTCGGCGAACATGCCTGGCGCCGCAGCGGTAGTGGATGTGCTCATGGTGTCCTTGTCCGGGTCTCTGTTGGGGCTCGGGGGGCCGTGCTTTGGAGGGCTCTGTTGGGGCCGGGGGGCGTGTTGGCGGTGAAGGTCATTGCCTTCGCCGTCCGATTGTCTGGGTGCCCCGGCATTGCCGGGGACTTGCCGGCACACCCCCGGTCAGGGGCGTGCCGGGTCAGGCATCAAACGTAGTCTTTGTACTTATCGAGGAAACGCACCGGCTTCGAGAGCGCATCACGACGGAACGGATCGCCCAGCTCGCGGGTACACATGATCTCGATGATGGTCGTCTTGCCCTCGTTCATCTGCATGTCGATGGCCTTCTTCAGTGCCGGGCCCACATCCTCGATCTTGTCGACCGTGATGCCCTCGGCGCCCATGGCGCGGGCGATCTCGGCAAAGGAGGTGTTGTCCAGCTCACCGGCGACGAAGCGACGGTTGTAGAAGTCCACCTGGTTCTTCTTCTCCGCACCCCACTGACGGTTGTGGAAGACCACCGCCGTGACCGGAATGTTGTGACGCACGCAGGTCATGGTTTCCATCAGGCTCATGCCCCAGGCACCGTCACCAGCGTAAGAGATGGCCGGACGATCGGGCGCGGCCGCCTTGGCACCGATGATGGTCGGGAAGGCGTAGCCGCAGTTACCGAAGCTCATCGCCGCGAAGAAAGAGCGCGGCTCCTCGAAACGCAGATAACTGTTGGCCACCGAGTTGATGTTGCCAATGTCGGTCGACACCATCGCACGCGGCGGCATCGCCTTCTCCAGCTCGCGCAGCACCTGACGCGGGTGCAGGTAGTCGCCACCCTGGAAAGTCTTCTCTTTCGCGTTCTCCTCGATCATGTCCAGGCTGAACGCATCCTTCTCGTGGGTCCACTCGTCGAGCTCCTTCTCCCACGCCGCCTTCTCGTTGGCGATGATCGCCGCGCGCTCGGCACGGTTGGCGTCACACACCAGATCCTTGCCCGCCAGACGGGCGGTCAGCGCAATGGCCGCCGCTTTGGCGTCGCCACAGATGCCCACCGAAATCTTCTTCACCAGACCCAGCATCTTGTTGTCCGCGTCGATCTGAATGATCTTCGCCTGCTTGGGCCAGTAATCCATGCCGTGCTGCGGCAGCGTGCCGAAGGGACCCAGACGCGAGCCGAGCGCGATCACCACATCGGCCTGCGCCATCAGCTTCATCGCCGCCTTGGAACCCTGGTAACCCAGCGGGCCGCACCACAGCGGGTGGCTGGCCGGGAAAGAGTCGTTGTGCAGATAGCTGTTGACCACCGGCGCACCCAGGCGCTCGGCCAGTGCCTTGCACTCCTCGACCGCCCCCGACATCACCACACCACCGCCCGAGATGATCACCGGGAACTTGGCCGTGGCCAGCAGCGCAGCGGCGTCGTTCAGCGACTGCTCGCCGCCGGGGCCGCGATCCAGACGCGAAGGCTTCGGAATCTCGCAGGTGATCTCGCCGTAGAAATAGTCACGCGGAATGTTCAGCTGCGTCGGGCCCATCTCGCTCATGGCGCGATCGAAACAGCGCCCCGTGTACTCCGCCATCCGCGCCGGGTGCGTCACATGGCCCTGGTACTTCGTGAACTCCTGGAACATCGGCAGCTGGTTGCACTCCTGAAAGCCGCCCAGACCCATCGTGCCCGTGCCCGTCTCCGGCGTGATCATCACCACCGGGGTGTGCGCCCAGTAAGCGGCC
>NZ_VMNI01000026.1 GCF_007625205.1 Denitromonas ohlonensis
CGCAGAAGCGGAATTATGTAGCAACAAATCCGCCTCGTCAACCCCCTCAAACTCGTTTCCGACTCCTTCAGGGGCCGCTCAAAACGCGTTTGCGTTCAAGCGAGGTGCGAATTATAGACACCACAAAAAACCTGTCAACACTATTTTTCTCAACAACCGCATTTTCTCAAAAGCACACGTCAGGGCTAGTACTCGGGCGACCCTACGTAGTTCTGAAAACGCGTGTATTCACCGAGGAAGGTCATCCGGACGGTGCCCGTCGGCCCATTCCTGTGCTTGCCGATAATGAGCTCTGCGGCGCCTTTGTCTGGCGAGTCGGGGTTGTAAATCTCATCTCGATAAATGAACATGATCATATCGGCGTCTTGCTCGATCGCACCCGACTCCCGGAGGTCGGACATGACCGGACGCTTGTTTGGCCGCTGTTCGAGACTTCGATTGAGCTGCGACAGCGCCATGATCGGCACATGCAACTCCTTGGCAAGCGATTTGATCGACCGCGAAATCTCTGACAGCTCGGCCGCGCGGTTGTCGCTCTGACGCAGCGACGTCATCAGCTGGATGTAGTCGATGACAATCAAGCCCAACTTGCCGCATTGCCGATATAGCCGACGCGCACGCGCACGCAGGTCGGTCGGGTTCAGCCCAGGGCTCTCATCGATATAGATAGGGGCTTCATGCAACTTGCCGAGCGCAAACGTAAGCCGCTGCCACTCTTCGTCGTTCAATTTGCCTGTCTTGAGGCGGTGCTGATCCAGGCGGCCAACAGAGGAAATGAAACGCATAGCCAATTGCGTGCCCGGCATTTCCATCGAAAACACGGCAACCGGCAGTCCGCACTCGACCGCGACGTGTTCGGCGACATTGAGTGCGAAGGTCGTTTTACCCATGCCTGGACGCCCGGCGATCACCATCATGTCGGTCGGCTGGAGACCCGATGTCATTTCATCAAGATCAGTGAAGCCGCTTGGAACGCCGGTGATGTCGGTTGGTGTATCGCGGTCGTAGAGCTCCTGGATACGATCGACGAGCTGCCCGAGAATGGGTTGAATAGGGACGAAGCCGCTTGTGTGACGCGAGCCCGCTTCGGCAATTTCGAACACCTTGGCCTCCGCCTCATCCAGCAAGGTCTTTGCGTCTTTACCTGACGGCGTCAGTGCCGATGAGGAAATCTCGTCACCCACCGAAACAAGCCGGCGCAGAATCGCGCGTTCGCGAACGATCTCACCATACCGGCGGATATTGGCAGCTGACGGCGTACTGTTGGCTATTTCGCCCAGGTACGCCAAGCCCCCCGCCTGCTCCGATTCACCGTTCTTTTCAAGCGATTCGAAGACGGTGACCACATCCGCTGGCTTGTTCAGCTCAATCAGACGAGAGATGTGGGCAAAGATGCGCCGGTGGTCATCCCGATAGAAGTCAGTACTTGTCACGAGATCGGCAATGCGATCCCAGGCGCTATTGTCGAGCAGCAATCCACCAAGCAGCGATTGCTCGGCCTCGAGCGAATGCGGCGGCAGCTTGAGCGCGGCCATTTGCGGGTCTGATTGCATGGTTACATCCTGGCAGCGGCGTCGAGGTCAAATCGACGAATTTCGTCACTCAGCGTCATGCGCCTTGAAGACAAAAAAGAGCAACATCATGACATGGCGCAGCGATCACGCCACAAAGCATTCTGCCAAAAGCAAAAGGGCTGCACGCGCAGCCCTTTTGCTCAGTCAGCAACGTGCCGAATCAGGTCTGGTCGCCCAGCACCGACACGGTGATCGTCGTCACGACATCTGCGTGCAGGCCAACTTCCAGCTGAACGTCACCCACTTGCTTGAGCGGACCGTCCGGCATGCGAATGGTGCTGCGCTCGATGTCGAAACCCTGAGCAGCCAGTGCATCGGCCACATCAGCGTTGGTCACGGAACCAAACAGGCGGCCGTCCATACCGGACTTGCGCGTGATCTGAACCATCAGGCTCTCAAGCTTTTCAGCCAGCGCCTGCGCACCTGCCAACTTCTCGTTTTGCAGCGCCTCAAGTTCAGCGCGACGCGTTTCGAATTCAGCCATGTTGGCTTCGGTCGCGCGCTTGGCTTTGCCTTGCGGAATCAGGAAGTTGCGAGCGTAGCCATCCTTAACCTTGACCACGTCACCCAGAGCGCCGAGCTTGCCGACTTTTTCCAGAAGAATAATTTGCATGTCTGGACTCCTCGATTACTTGTGCAGGTCGGTGTAGGACAGCAGCGCCAGGAAACGGGCGCGCTTGATCGCGGTGGACAGCTGACGCTGATAGCCGGCTTTGGTCCCGGTGATACGAGCCGGCATGATCTTGCCGGTTTCGGTCACGAAGTCCTTGAGCAGGTCGACGTCTTTGTAATCCACTTCTTCGATTTTCTCTGCAGTAAAGCGGCAGAACTTGCGGCGCTTGAACAAACCACCACCACGGCTACCACGATCACCCTTTTTCTTCGGCTTGAAGGCCATGTTCGTTTCCTTCTACAAATTTGATATTCGTTAGGTGCAACACCGGCATTTTGCTGCGCTGGTTTTTAGCAGCGAGAAACCCGGTGGCTTCCATTTCCATTCCTGCGACTGCGGTGGACAGTGTTTTGGCGATATCGCCCAATGCCACCACCTGCAACTCGCACATCACACTACGCTCGATTCCGTTTTCGATTTGGCGGGACTGATGCCCCAGCACACAACCGACCATCGGCACGCCAGCCGGCGTGTATCGCATCGGCGCCAACTCAAGCAGGCTTCCGGTGATACGCAGCGTGTTGCACACGCAGGCTTAGTCCTCAGTCGTCTCTTCTGCCTTGGCGTCGTCACCGTCGGCGTCCTGACCGCCGGTCAGCGAGCGGGACTTTTCGTCCTTCATCATCGGGGATGGCTCGGTCTGGGCCTTGCTGGCAACAACGGTCAGGTGACGCAACACGGCGTCGTTGAACTTGAACGCATGCTCAAGCTCGGCCAGCGTTTCCTGGTCGCTTTCGATGTTCATCAGAACATAGTGAGCTTTGTGGATTTTCTGGATCGGGTAAGCCAGTTGACGGCGGCCCCAGTCTTCCAGACGGTGGATCTTGCCACCCTTGGTTTCCACCAGCGCGCGATAGCGCTCGACCATGGCGGGCACCTGCTCGGACTGGTCAGGGTGGACGATAAATACGATTTCGTAGTGGCGCATGCACACTCCTCAAGGTTACGTTAAGGCGCAGCCCCCCGGTCATGCGGTCCCGGTGGAGCAAAGGAAAGCTCGCTAGTCTAGCAAGATTAAGTCAGCGCTTCAATAGCATCACCCACGCACAAATGGCGTGGAGGCATAACGAGGCGCCAAACGGTATCCTAAGCGCGCGCCCACGATTCTCTATCATGCCCTTGACGACAACTCATACCGCAATGCACGACCCGCTCACCGCATTCGAACAACGCTGGCTGGCTGAAGCGACACGATTGCGCGAGGACATCACCGGACCGGCCGACGACACCATGGCCGTCCGGCGCGCGCGCGCTGCGGGGGGCGACCTCGAGCAACGGATTCTCGCCCGTGCAGCCACACTCGGCGAGCGCAGTGGCTTGATGTCCGCAATGCACAGCCGTCGCCAACACATCAGGCTCATCGCACTGATCGCCATGGCCCTAGCGATCATGGGCGGCGCGGGCGCCGCCTCGGCAGTACTCGGCGATGGCACCCACCCCGTCAACGTCATCTGGGCAATTAGCGGGCTGCTTGGCTTTCATGCCATCACCTTGTTGCTTTGGCTCATTGGCCGCTGGTTGCCACTGGGCGCGTCTGGCAGCTTGGCCGGGCAGCTCTGGCTACAACTTCAGGCTCGACTCGGCGCCGGCCCCGCGCTGACATCGGTCCTGCAGGCCCATAGCTCAATCGCGCGGCAAAGCGGCGCAAGCTTCTGGTGGCTCGGCCGCGTCAGCCACGCCCTCTGGCTTGCCACACTGAGCGCGGCGCTACTGACGCTCGTTTTTCTGCTGGCCACGCGGCGCTACGGCTTTGTCTGGGAAACCACGATTCTCCCCGCCGACGTCTTCGTCCAACTCACACAAACCCTCGGCGCACTGCCCGCAGCGCTCGGCATCAGGGTGCCCGACGCCATCATGGTTCTGAATGCAGGCGGAACCCGTGGCGTCGACGCGGATCGCCACGCCTGGTCCGCCTGGCTGGTCGCGTCCGTGCTGCTGTACGGTGCGCTGCCCAGGGCCGCCGCCCTCCTCGTTTGCCAGCTTCGATGGCACCGCGCGCAACGCGCATTCCGACTGGATCTCGATCTGCCCGCCTACGCCACATTGCAAGCCCGACTCATGCCCAACGTCGAACACTCAGGCATCAGCAGTGCCGCCCCTACCCGCTTGCCCTCGTTTCACGCAACACATCACACCACGAGCGCCGGCGACGGGCGCTGCCTCATGGCGCTTGAACTGGCGGACGATCTCGCTTGGCCACCAACCGGCTTTTCCCGCGCTTTCGACGCCGGCCGAATCGACAGCCGCGAAGCGCGCCATCAGGCACTCGACCATCTGGCACAACACAGCGCCGAACGACTGTTGCTTGCAATCGACGCACGCCTATCACCCGATCGCGGCGCGCTGGCCCTGATTGCAGAGCTGAGTCGCTACGCCGACGACACCGCCGTCTGGTTCTACGGGCAACCGGCAGACACAACCCGCATGGCGCATTGGCGCGACGGCCTGCAGCAGATTGGCCTCGCCGACGACCATATTGTAGACAACGCAGATCTCGCCCGCGCTTGGGTAGAGGCAGACCATGGCTGATCCGATCCGAATCGCCGTGGTCGGCCACACCAATACCGGCAAAACCTCCTTACTGCGCACGCTGCTACGCGACACCCGCTTTGGCAACGTCTCCGACCGCCCCAGCACCACCCGCCATGTCGAAGGCGCCCGACTCCTCGCCGATGGCACTCCCATCCTCAGCCTCTTCGACACACCCGGCATGGAAGACGCCATCGCCCTGCTCGACTACATCGACACGCTCGCACCAGCCCATGCCCGCAGCGACGGGCCGGAACGCATCCGTCACTTTCTCGGTAGCGCTGAAGCTCGCGCCCGCTACGAGCAAGAAGCCAAAGTGCTGCGCCAACTCCTCGACAGCGACGCCGCCTTCTATGTCGTCGATGTACGCGACCCCGTGCTGCCAAAGCACCGCGACGAACTCACGCTACTGGCCGACTGCGCCCGACCACTCCTCCCCGTCCTCAATTTCGTCCACGCGCCCGAATCGCGCGAAGCCCAATGGCGCGAGGCGCTGGCCCGTGTCGGACTCCACGCCCAGGTCCGCTTCGACACGATCGCACCCGAACTTGGCGGCGAGCGCCGGCTCTACGAAGCCCTCGCCACCTTGCTCGCCAACCGCCGCGACGCACTCGAACACCTCATCGCCAGCCGCGAACGCGATGCGCGCTCACGCCACACCGCCGCCGCGCGCCTGGTCGCAGAACTGCTGATCGACATTGCCGCCACCCGCCAGCAAGTCGACGCCGACGAAAACGCCATTCAACAAGCCGTCGACAACCTGCATCAAGCGGTACGCACGCGCGAACAGCGCTGCGTCGACGCCCTGCTCGCGCTCTATGGGTTTTCGCAAAAAGACGTCAACAGCGCGCCACTCCCACTGCTTGATGGCCGCTGGGAAGATGACCTCTTCAACCCAGAAAGTCTCCGGTCGATGGGCATTTCCCTGGGCAAAGGCGCTGCCGCTGGCGCCGCCGCCGGCGTCGGCATCGACCTGCTCGCCGGCGGACTCACACTCGGCGCTGCCGCCGCACTCGGCGCCATCATCGGCGGCACCTGGCAAAGCCTCAGCGACTACGGCGACCGCCTGCTCGGCAAACTCACCGGCAGCCGGGAGCTCACCGTAGACGACGCTATCCTCCGCTTGCTCGCCCTTCGCCAGCAACACCTGCTGCGCGCCCTCGCCGGACGCGGTCACGCCGCCCTCGCCCCGGTCGAACTCAGCACACAAGAGATCAGCCGCTGGCGCGACGCCGCCCTACCCGACGCACTGGAACTCGCCCGCGCCCACCCCGCCTGGTCAGGCCTGATCAACAGCCCGCGCGACGACATGCCCGATCGACAACAAGCGATTGCAGCCCTGGCGACTTCAGTGGCCGCCGAAAACAACACCTCTGCCGCTCAATAGTGCACCTCAGCCGCACAGCCGTGGCATGTAGTGGTCCAATTTCCTCGGACACCTCGATAGGTGGATGATCCATCCTGAGAGGAGAAACTGATGAACCGCAAACGCAGGACATTCGATGCAGCGTTCAAGCTGCAGGTGGCCCAGATGGTCCGGGAGCAAGGACTGAG
>NZ_VMNI01000030.1 GCF_007625205.1 Denitromonas ohlonensis
AACGACTAAGGTTAGATCGTGATCGCGAAGCGAGCCACGATCTGAACCGTTTGTTGGACGAGCCCGGCCCTCGGGCAATTTAGCTCGACTCTTCCCCTGCAAATATCTCTCGATGATCCGCCCCGAACGGGGCGGTTTTGATGTGTGCGCGCCGCTTTACCCCCGGGTCCGGCGCTGCCGCGCGCGCTTGTGGCCGGATTCGGTCGATTTCGGCGCTCCGGAGCCGAATTTCAGGCGAACGGCGCTGTCGGCTTGCGGGCGCCGAACTCCCTGTGGGCAACCGGGCGGATGCGCCGGGTTACATGATCAACACGCCAGCGTCGTTGCCGCCGGGGGGCGAGGCGCAAGCCGGTGGTCGGATCGGTCTCAAACGCGTGCGCAGGATGCGCATCGCAGCGCCGCAGCACGGGCACGGCACAGCCGGGCGCACGCGAGCCGGCAGCGACGCCGGCACGAACTTGAGCAGCCACCGCAACAGCGCGATCAAGCGCTTGCTGTTCGGATGCAGGAAGCCGAAGTTGCGCGCCCGGCGAAATCCTTTCGGTAGCACGTGCTGCAGCATCAGCCACAGGAACTGTGCGCCGGACAGCGTGCGCCGCTGCACGGTTGCGCTCTTTGCCTCGCGGTAGCGAAACGTGACCTGGCCGTTTCGGCAAGCGACGATGTCGGCTTCGCGAATCACACCCCGGTACAGGTAGCGACCCAGGTAGAGCAAGGCCTTGTCGCCGTGGCCGACCGACTTGCAGTGCGCCACCCACTGCGCGGGTGCGCGCGCCGCCAGGCTCAGCCCGGCCGCAGCCAAGGCGGCCAGCATCCTGGCGCGAAAGACCTTGGCCAAGGCCTTGGCGTTGAACAGATACGGGCGGCCCGATTTGGCCCGTCGCCGAGCTCGCCAGCGCTGGCGCTTGTCGTCGAGCGCGGCCGCCGGCACCAGCAGATGCACGTGCGGATGGAAGTCGAGCCGCCGATTATGGGTGTGCAGCACCGCGATGGCGCCGGGCGTGCCCTGCAACTGTCGGTCGTTGCGCGCGAAGCTGGACACCGTTGCCCAGCTGCAGCGCATCAGCGCATCGAACAGCACCCGCGACTGGCGCCGTGCCAGGGCGCGCAACTGCGCCGGCAAGGTAAAGGTCAGCAGGAAGTAGTCGGCTGGCACCATCGCCTGACGCTGGCGTTGCAGCCACTGCTCGCTCTCGTGGTGCTGGCAGTGCGGGCACAGGCGATGGCCGCATGAATGCGGCACGAGTTGGCGGTGTTCGCACGCACTGCAGCCGAGCTGCATCATCGGGCTGGCTGCGCCGCGGCACTGGCCGAGCGCGTTCAGTGCGCGAAGCTGCTCGGCGGTGAGACGTGCGCCGTACTCAGCCAGGAACGGGTCGCGAAAGGTCTCGATGACAGAAGCGAGGCGGATCATCGGATGCGCCCCCAACCGACGGCCAGTGCGTCGATCAGCGTGTTGATGCGCTCGCTGGCGTGGACCTCGGTGCGCTCCGTGAGGTGGGTGTAGCGGGCGGTGGTGAGGATGGAGTGGTGGCCGAGAAACTTCTGCACTTCGATCAGATCGACACCGGCCTCGATCAGATGCGTGGCATAGCTGTGCCTCAGGCTGTGAGGGGTGATGTTTTTTTAAGGCCGCAGCCGGCCACCACCTTGCGCAGCGTCACTTGCACGCCGCCACGATCGAGCGGCGTGCGCGCCACAGCCGCCGCCTTGAGGCCGCCGTGGCGGTTGGGAAACAGCAACTGGGGGTGGCGATGGGTCTGCCAGAAGCGGCGCAGCACCGCCAGGGTCGCGCGCGGCAACGGCACCAGCCGATCCTTGTTGCCCTTGGCGTCACGCACATGCACGCGCTCGCGCGCCGCGTCGATGTCGGCCACGGTGAGCCGCAAGCCTTCGCCCAGACGCAGTCCCAGGCTGTAGAGCGTGAAGAAGAACACCCGATAGCTGGCCACCCGCGTCGCAGCGAAGATCTGCCGGGCCTCATCGACGGTGACGATGTCGGGCAGACGCTGGGCACGCGGCGGTTTGATCAGATCGGGCGCCACCCAGGGCTTCTTCAGCACATGCTGGTAGTAGAACTTCAGACCGTACAGGTCGAGCTTGACCGAGCTCCACGAGTGCGTCTCGGACAGATCAGTGAAGTACTCGAGCAACTGCGCCTCGCTGAGCGCATCGATGCGAGAGTCGAAATACGCCCCGACACGGCGCACGGCGCGCGCGTAGGCTTCGATGGTCTTGGGCTGCAGACCCTTGAGCTTGAGGTGTTTGAGGTGTTGCTGGTAATGCTGGTCGAATTGCTTCGTGATGCTTTCGGTCATCTTGCGCGAGCCTCGTGTTTGTCATACAAAGGATCCCTCCACACGGAAGGGCGAGGCTCGATTGTGACCACTCTTGCGCCGTCGCGGCAGCGGCGGCTTCTCCGCGTAGCGGCTTCGTCCAAC
>NZ_VMNI01000018.1 GCF_007625205.1 Denitromonas ohlonensis
CAAAACCGCCCCGTTCGGGGCGGATCATCGAGAGATATTTGCAGGGGAAGAGTCGAGCTAAATTGCCCGAGGGCCGGGCTCGTCCAACAAACGGTTCAGATCGTGGCTCGCTTCGCGATCACGATCTAACCTTAGTCGTTGTGGTCGAGCTCATACATGAGCGCCAGTAGTTGCCCTAACCGGCCGGCGGGAAAACCTTGTCGCGCGAACCACGCAAGGTAGTGCCCCGGAAGGTCCGCAATGACGCGCCCTTTGTATTTGCCGAAGGGCATCTCATGAATCAGCAACAATTCCAGGAGTTCTGGGTTCATAGTGAGTCAAGGCGTGTTCTACAAAATGCGCTCAGACCAAAGACCTTCGTTGGTGCCGCTGCGCCCGGTCTGTTCAAACGAGCAGGGAGGACAACGCAATCGGTGCCACCCAAACGCCGAAAAGCAAAAAGCAAAAAGCCCAGTCCGAAGACTGGGCTAAGTGCCTGTTTCTATTGGTCGGGGCGGCGGGATTCGAACTCGCGACCCCTTGCACCCCATGCAAGTGCGCTACCAGGCTGCGCTACGCCCCGACACAGGAGCGGAATTATAGCACTGGAATTCAAAACTACAATTCCGCAATGCCGATATTTTTATCAAACTAGCGTTTCAAGTCATCCAGCAAGGCGATCAGGGTCTCACGCGCTTGCGAAATGGACTCACGCAACTCAACGGCTTGCTCCGCGTCTTCCTGTGCGTGGATCGCCGATGCATTCAGCTGATTCCGCGCACCCGAAATCGTGAAACCATCCTGGTAAAGCAACTCCCTGATCTTGCGGATCAGTCGCACTTCATGGTGCTGGTAGTAGCGTCGATTACCTCGGCGCTTTACCGGTTTGAGCTGGGTAAATTCCTGCTCCCAATAGCGCAACACATGCGGTTTGACCGCACACAGATCGCTGACTTCGCCAATCGTGAAATAACGCTTGGCGGGAATCGGCGGCAGTACGACATCGGCTTCCGGATTAGGACTTTCCTGCATAGCTCAGCTTTTCCACAGAAGATTTCAGCTTCTGGCTGGCGTGAAAGGTCACTACACGGCGGGCAGTAATGGGAATCTCTTCCCCTGTTTTCGGGTTCCGACCCGGACGCTGGGGTTTGTCGCGCAACTGGAAGTTGCCGAAACCGGACAGCTTGACGCAGTCCCCCCGCTCCAATGCCGTGCGAATTTCTTCGAAGAACCCTTCCACCATGTCTTTCGATTCGCGCTTGTTCAAACCAACCTGCTCAAACAACAGGTCAGCTAATTCGGCCTTCGTTAACGTCATGCTCGCGTCCCTTATCCACGCAGGGCGGCGTTGAATTGTGCTTGAGCGCACTGAACCAGCGCACTGACCGCAGCGTCCACCTCGGCATCTTCAAGGGTTCGTTGAGTATCTTGCATCAACACCCTGAAAGCAAGGCTCTTTTTGTCAGGATCAACCCCCTTGCCTTGATAGACATCGAACAACTGGATATCCCGAACAATCGCCGGCGCAGCTTGCTTGAGCGCGGCCATCAGCGCCATCGCCTGCACCGTACTGGCGACCACCAATGCCATGTCCCGCACGACAGCGGGCAGACGGGAGATCGCGGTGTACACCGGCAAGCTTGCTTGCAGCAGCGCATCGACGTCGACTTCGCATACGACCGGGGCATTCCCCAGTTCGTATTTTTGCGCCCACTTCGGGTGAATTTCACCGATGTAGCCGACCGGCTTGCCCGCAGCCAGTACTTTGGCACTTCGCCCCGGGTGCAGCGCGGGGTGCTCGGCGGCTTCGAAGCTGAGTGTTTGCGGAGCAAACAAAGCCTCGAGATCGCCTTTCAGATCGTAAAAATCTGCATTGCGATGCGCCACGCCCCACTGCTCAGGCGCCGTGCCGGCTGCGGCCAGCAATCCGAGTCGCACAGGCTGATCGTAGCCTGCCACCGGTGTGCCGGCATCGTCGACGCGGAAGCAGCGACCGGTTTCAAACACGCGCACACGAGGATTCTGGCGCTTGCGGTTGGTCAGCAACACGCCGAGCAGTCCGGGAATCAGGCTGCTGCGCATCACGTTCATCTGGCTGGCAATCGGATTGGCCAGGCGAATCGGCTGAGCATTACCGCAAAAATCGCGCTCCCACGCCTCTTCAATGAAGGAGTAGGTCACCACTTCCTGATAATCGCGGTCGGCGACCATGCGCTTCACTTGCCACAGGTCACGACGGGATTCTGGCCGATCCAGCATGGCGAGATGGCCTTGCGGTGCGGGCGCGGGAATGTTGTCGTAGCCGTGCAGGCGCGCCAACTCTTCAACCAGATCGACTTCGATCTCGATGTCGAAGCGATAGGATGGCGGTGTCACGCGAAAGTTCTCACCCTCACGTACGACATCAAGGTGCACGCGTGACAGCAGGCTGGCCATGTCGTCGTCGGACAGATCAATGCCCAGTACCTTGCGAGCCCGCGCGGGGCGCAAGGTCACCGGCGGGCGCACTGGCAGATGCGCAAGGCTTTCAGCTTGTACCACCGGCCCGACCTCACCGCCGCAGATCTCGAGGATCAATGCAGTGGCACGCTCGATCGCTACAGGCGACAGCGCAAAATCGACCCCGCGTTCAAAGCGGTGAGAGGCATCGGAACCAAACCCGTATTCGCGCGCACGACCAGCGACAGCATCAGGCGTGAAGTAGGCGGCTTCAAGGAATACGTTACGCGTATCGAGCGAGATACCGCTCTCCTCTCCGCCCATGATGCCCGCCATGCCAAGCACGCGCGCATCGTCAGCAATCACCAGCGTGCCAGCGGCCAGTTCGATCACTTGTTCGTTGAGCAGCAGCAGCTTCTCGCCTGGCTGCGCCATACGAGCATGGATCGCACCTTCGAGACGGTCGTTATCATAAGCGTGCAGCGGCTGGCCCAGTTCGAGCATCACGTAGTTGGTGATGTCGACCAGCGCGCTGATTGCCCGGATGCCACTGCGCTCGAGGCGGCGCACCATCCACTCCGGCGTGCTCGCGCGTGCATCCACGCCTTGAAGGATTCGGCCACAAAAGCGCGGGCAGGATTCTGGCGCATCCAACGCGATGACGCGACGATCATCGATTGTCGGCTCGACAGGCACCGACGGTGGCATCGTCAGCGGCAGATCGGTCAGCGCCGCCACTTCGCGGGCCACACCCGCGAGGCTGAGGCAATCCGCCCGGTTCGGTGTCAGCTTGATCACATACACCGTGTCATCGAGCCCAAGCAGCTGACGCACATCGGCGCCGACCGGGGCGTCGTCAGGCAGCGCATACAGACCGCCGTGTTCTTCGGAAATACCGAGTTCACGAGCCGAGCACAGCATGCCGTGCGAGGCGACGCCGCGCAGTTTGGCCTGCTTGATTTCGAAGCCGGGCAAGCTTGCGCCCACCACAGCACACGGCACTTTCATGCCGGCTTCGGCGTTGGGCGCGCCGCACACGATTTGCAGCGGCGCATCCTGGCCGGCATCGACTTGGCACACCTTAAGACGATCCGCGTCCGGGTGCTTTTCGGTCGACAGAATCTCGCCCACCACGACAGAGGTAAACACCCCGCCGACGGCGTTCATTTCTTCCACTTCCAGACCCGCCATGGTCATCAGCTGACCCAGCGCTTCACTGTCAATCTTCGGATCGACGAAATGGCGCAACCATTGTTCTGAAAATTGCATGTTCGCTTACCTGAATTGGCCGAGGAAACGCAGATCGCCCTCGAAGAAGAGGCGCAGATCGTTGATGCCGTAACGGAGCATGGTCAGCCGGTCCGGCCCCATGCCGAAGGCAAAGCCCGTGTAACGCTCGGGGTCGATGCCGCCATGACGCAACACGTTCGGATGGACCATGCCGCAACCGGCAATTTCGAGCCAGCGCCCTTTCATCTCGCCGTGCATGAACGCCACATCGATCTCGGCACTCGGCTCGGTGAAGGGGAAGAAGGACGGCCGGAAGCGCACCTGAAGGTCGTCAGTCTCGAAGAACTTGCGCAGGAAGTCTGCGATCACGCCTTTGAGGTCGGCAAAACTGATGTCCTCACCCACCCACAAGCCCTCAACCTGATGGAACATCGGTGAGTGCGTGGCGTCGGAGTCAACCCGATACACCCGGCCGGGAATGATTACCCGGATTTCCGGCATGTGTTCGCGATCGCCATACTGCGCCACATGCTCACGCATGGTTCGCACCTGAACCGGACTGGTGTGGGTGCGCAACAGCACATCGTCCGCCCCTTCAAGATAGAAGGTGTCATGCATCGAACGGGCCGGGTGATTTTCCGGCGTGTTCAGGGCGGTGAAGTTCAGGAAATCGGTCTCGATTTCCGGGCCATCGGCCACTTCAAAGCCAATGGATCGAAACAAGGCCTCAATGCGCTCAAGCGTCCGGCTCACCGGATGCAGACCGCCCTTGCCCATCCCGCGGCCCGGCAAGGTCACATCCAGCGCCTCGGCCGACAGTTGAATAGCTAGGGCGGCATCGCGGATTGCTTCGCGACGGGCTTCAAGCGCCGTCTCGATCTGGTCTTTGGCGGCATTGATGCGCGCGCCCGCCGCCCGGCGTTCGTCCGGGCCCAACTGCCCCAGCGTTTTCATTTGCTGAGTGATGGCGCCGCCCTTGCCGAGATACCGCGACTTGGCGACATCCAGCTGAGTGGCGTCGGCAGCGTTCTCAAAATCGGCGCGCGCTTGCGTTACGAGAGTGTCGAGCTCATTCATGAACAATGGCCGTAATTCAATTCAGAAAAAAAAAGGAGGCCAGGCCTCCTTTCTTTGAGCTGCATCCGCTTATGCAGCGAGCTTTGCCTTGGCCTGGTCAACAAGGGCGGAAAACGCCGGCTTGTCGAACACTGCCAGATCGGCCAGCACTTTGCGGTCAACTTCAATCGCGGCTTTCTTCAGGCCGTTCATGAAGACGCTGTAGGTCAGACCCAGCTCGCGAGCCGCCGCGTTGATACGGGCAATCCACAGAGCGCGGAACTGACGCTTGCGCTGACGACGGTCACGATACTGATATTGACCGGCTTTCATCACCGCCTGTTTGGCGACGCGATAGACGTTCTTGCGGCGACCGCGATAGCCCTTGGCTTGAGCCAGGACTTTTTTGTGGCGGGCGCGGGCTGTTACACCACGTTTAACTCGGGACATCTTTTTCTCCTATCAGGCGTAAGGCAACATGGCGCGAACCATCTTGACGTCAGACTCATGAACCTCCAGAACACCGCGCAGGTGACGCTTCACCTTGGTGGTCTTCTTGGTCAGAATGTGACGCTTGAACGCCTGGGCACGCTTGATGCCACCGCCGGCGCGCAGCTTAAACCGCTTTTTTGCGCCGCTCTTCGTTTTCATCTTGGGCATGATTGCTCCTGTTATGTCATGGCACCAGGTAACGCCAGTGGCGTATTTTTTTACCCGGCTCCACTTGTCATGGAAGTGACTGGCACTTCCCCTACTTTTTGCGCAGTGCGCAAAAATCTTTAAACCGTCTTCTTGCTCGGCGCGATGATCATCACCATCTGGCGCCCTTCCATCTTTGGCATCTGCTCGACGTTTGCCAGCTCGATCAGGTCGGCCTTGATACGCTCGAGTTGGCGCATGCCGTACTCTTGGTGAGCCATCTCACGACCGCGAAAACGCAGGGTCACTTTGACCTTGTCGCCATTTTCCAGGAAGCGTTTCAGATTACGCAGCTTGATCTGGTAGTCATTCTCGTCCGTTCGCGGACGCAGTTTGACTTCCTTCACCTGAACCTGCTTTTGCTTGAGCTTAGCCTCATGCGCCTTCTTGGCGCTCTGATACTTAAACTTGCCGACATCCATGATGCGGCAGACCGGCGGTTCAGCCAGCGGAGCGATCTCAACCAGATCCAGCCCCACCTCATCGGCCATCGCCAGTGCTGCACGAATGGACACGACGCCTGCCTGTTCCCCGTCGGCGTCGATCAGACGCACTTCCGGCGCGGTAATTTCTGAATTAACGCGCTGCTTCTTTTCCTGAGCGATGGTTCAACTCTCCAAATTCGAACAAAATCAGTCCATGCCGGCGCGCGTGGAAATTTCCCGCTGCCAACGCTCGATCAACGAATCGAGGGACATTTGACCGAGGTCTTGACCACCTCGGGCGCGCACGGCAACCAGACCTGCCTCTTTCTCCTTGTCACCAACGACAAGCTGATAGGGCAAGCGGCGTACGCTATGTTCGCGGATTTTATATGTAATTTTCTCGTTCCGCAAATCTGAAACCACCCGGAAGCCAGCCTTTTGGAGCCGGCTGGTCACGGATTTCACATAGTCGGCCTGCGGATCGGAAATATTCATCACAACCGCTTGAACCGGCGCGAGCCAGAACGGGAAATGGCCGGCGTGGTTTTCGATCAAAATACCGATAAAACGCTCCATCGATCCCAGAATGGCGCGATGCAGCATGACCGGGCGGGCGCGACTGTTTCCTTCCGTCACATACTCGGCGTCCAGACGCTCAGGCAGCACGAAATCGAGCTGCATGGTGCCGCACTGCCAGGAGCGGCCGAGCGCGTCCTTGATGTGGTATTCGATCTTCGGACCATAGAAAGCGCCCTCGCCTTCGAGCTCTTCCCATCTCACGCCGGACGACGCCAGCGCTTCGCGCAGGCCATCTTCCGCCTTATCCCAGACCGCGTCAGATCCAGCACGTTTTTCAGGGCGCAGCGACAGCTTGACGTCGACTTCCGTAAAACCGAAGTCGCGATACACACGCATCAGCAGTTCGTTGAACTCACGCACCTCGGAGACCACCTGGTCTTCGGTGCAGAAAATGTGGGCATCGTCCTGCACAAAACCACGCACACGCATCAGGCCATGCAACGCGCCCGAGGGTTCATTGCGATGGCAAGAGCCAAACTCCGCCAGACGCAGCGGCAGGTCGCGATAGGAATGCAGGCCGTGATTGAAAATCTCGACATGGCCCGGGCAGTTCATCGGCTTGACGGCGTAGTCCCGCTTCTCGGACTCCGTGGTGAACATGTTCTCACGGTAGTTTTCCCAGTGCCCGGAACGCTCCCACAGCGAGCGATCCATCATCAGCGGCGTCTTGACCTCTTGATACCCCGCGTCATTCAGTACGCCGCGCATGTATTGCTCGACCTGCTGCCAGAGCGTCCAGCCCAGCGGGTGCCAAAACACCATGCCCGGCGCTTCGTCCTGCAAATGAAAGAGATCGAGCTGCTTGCCGATTTTGCGGTGATCGCGCTTTTCGGCCTCTTCGAGCATGTGCAGGTAATTGGCTTGGTCGTCCTTGCTGGCCCAGGCCGTGCCATAGATCCGCTGCAGCATCTCGTTTTTCGAATCGCCACGCCAATAGGCGCCGGCGAGTTTCATGAGCTTGAAGACTTTCAGCTTGCCGGTGGACGGCACGTGCGGGCCACGACACAGATCGACAAAATCGCCTTCGCGATACAAGGACACCGCCTGATCTTGCGGTATCGACGCGATGATCTCGGCTTTGTAGTTTTCGCCAATGGACTTGAAGAAGGCCACGGCCTCGTCGCGCTGCCACACTTCGCGCACAACTGGCAAATCTTTCTTGGCGAGCTCGCGCATGCGCGCCTCAATCTTGGTCAGATCTTCGGGCGTGAAGGGGCGCGCGTAGGAGAAGTCGTAGTAGAAGCCATTCTCGATCACCGGGCCGATGGTGACCTGCGCTTCCGGGTACAGCTCCTTGACGGCATAGGCCAGCAAGTGAGCGGTCGAGTGGCGAATGACTTCCAGACCATCGGGATCTTTTGCGGTGATGATGCTCAGCGCTGCGTCGGCGTCCATGCAATGGGACACATCAACAACAACACCATCGACCTTGCCAGCCAGCGCGGCGCGCGCCAGGCCCTCGCCGATCGACGCGGCAACTTCAAGGACGGTCACCGGCTGCTCGTAACTTCGAACGGAACCGTCGGGGAGCGTGATCTTCGGCATGACTCAATCCTTTGGGGCAAAAAAAAAGTGCGGTCTGAGCCGCACTTTTTTCGTTCGCAACGCAAACGTCGTGAAACTCGACCTGTTCAGTTATTGCAACCGGTGCAAGTTCGGAAAGCCACGACGATGCGCTCCTTAGATGTTTGGTAGGCGCGATTGGACTCGAACCAACGACCCCCACCATGTCAAGGTGGTGCTCTAACCAGCTGAGCTACGCGCCTAAGGAGGCCGAATTATAGCCGAACCCAAACACCTGTCAAATACTTTTAGCGCTTAATTCGGGTGTAGATAAACAAAATCAAAACCGCACCAATCAGCGCGCCCAAAAAACCGGCGCCTTGGCCAGCGCGATAGATGCCGAGCACCTGGCCACCAAAGCTTGCGACCATGGAACCGGCAATCCCCAGCAGCGCGGTCATTACCAAGCCCAGATTCTCCTTGCCGGGGTGGATGAACTTCGCCACCACGCCGACCAGCAGGCCGATCAGAATCGTCCAGAGGATACCCATACTATTCACGACTCCCGTTTCACGCGCATGACTCAGGCCACTGCGCCAGGAAAGCTTCCCAGTGCGGTGCGCCGATCGCCTTGAGCGTTTTGCGTACCACGGCCAATTCGGCCTCGTATTCTTCTGCCAGCATCACGCCGCGCATGCGCTGAAAACGCAGGTAAACCAGGTAGGTGTTGACCACGTCGGTTTCGCAGTAGTCACGGATCTCAGCAATCCGCCCGTCCTGATACGCCCCCCAAACCGCGGAGCCATCCATGCCAAGCTTGCCTGGGAAGCCCATCAGCTTGGCCAGCACGTCCAGCGGTGCGTTGGCCCGGGGCTGATACAAAGCCAGCAAATCCATCAAGTCCAGATGCCGGCTGTGATAACGACTGATGTAGTTGTTCCACTTGAAATCCCGAGCGTCCCGGGAATCGCCCTCACCCATTTCCCAGTAGCGCGGCGCGCTGACGCCGTGCAGCAGACCTCGGTAGTGAAGCACCGGAAGATCAAATCCGCCACCATTCCATGAAACAATTTGTGGCGTGAAGCGTTCAATGCCGTCGAAGAAGCGCTGGATGATGCCCGCCTCGTCCGAGTCTGGCTCGGACAGCGAGAAGACTTTGAACTGCGCGGCGTCACGAAAAACACAGGAAATGGTGACGATGCGCTGCAGGTAGTGCGGCAGGAAATCGTTGCCGGTCGCTGCGCGGCGGCGCTGCATGGCGAGCTCGGCCACTTCATCGTCAGCGAGATCATCAGGCAGGTCGTGCAGACGACGCAGCCCGGCCACATCGGGAATCGTCTCGATGTCAAAGATGAGAACGGCGCTCACTTGCGAGCCCAGCCTCGCGAGCCTTCGACCCACCAACCGCCTGGCGCCTTGTCGATCCAGCGCTGGGCGAAGGTGTTGCGGATATCGCCCGCCCATTCGGGGTGCCCATTGGCCGTAGCGATTTCGCGGTAAAGCGCAGTGCGGTCATTGTTCTCCGCCGCCACCAGCGCATTGAGCTTGCCGCGCTGCGCCAGCGGCACGGCATTGGCGTCATGAACGGCGAGTGATCCGTCCGACTTGAGACCGACCGCACCAGACGCATACAGCGGCGCGAGTTGCGCATGCCGCTGCGACATGGACGACTTGATGGCCGAAATCGCGGGCGTATCGACCTCGAGATTGCCTTGTGCCGTTGCCAAGCTCGCGGACAGCAGACTGACAACAAACAGTGTCTTCCAAATGGTTTTCATCGGCTGGGCGCTCCTTCCTTGGTGGCGGCATCCGGCTTGAGTTGCCAGACTTCGTCGATGATCCGGTCGGCGGCCTTCTCTGCCGCAGCTGCCGGGAAATAGATATTGATTGTCACGCAGCCTGCCATGGCGAGGCTGAGCGCAAGCATCGCGGCCCATGTCGATACCGGTTTCATGTCTGTCCTCACTTGATGATCGGCGCCGCATCGCTGGCGATAGCCGCCTTGACGCGCGCGATCAGCTCATCCCAATTCACGCGCCGATTGTAGCCGATGACGTTGAGGGCCGGGATGCCGCCGCCACGCACGATGGTGAACGGAGAAGCATCCGCACCCGGCCCCTCAAGACCTTCCATTTGGCATACCCCGCTGGCGAGTCGGCAACCCACGCCAATCTCGCCGTAGCCGAAATCGCTGAAGAACTGCAAAAAACTGCGCTGAATGGCCGCGCTCGCGCTCGGCCCACCCAGCGCCGTGATGTGCTCGACCGCCCGCTGACTGATCCGCCGGCGATAGTCACCCGGCGTGCTTCGCACCGCGGCGTCGAAGCGCACAGGCTTCCAGGCCGCCATCTGCAAGTCATTCAAAGCCAGATCAATGAATCCAGAAACCGCACCAAAGGAGAATGTCTCGGTCAGTTGCGCCATATCCAGATGCTCAGCCACCACATCGGCGCGCAGACGGGGCACCAGACCGAAAGGCTCGATCACTTCCAGCCCGGTGGCCTGCACATAGCCATCAAACAAGGCAATAACCAAGGCGCCGTCGAGCGCAGCACGGCGCGGTGTCACGATCAGCCCGGGGATCGACGCCGACAAGGTGCCGACCATCTCCGGCAAGTCCAGCGCCTCGGTCAGGGCCCGCATCGACACCGGCTCCATAAAGAATCCGCCCGCCCCCTGCCACCCGTCCTCCGTTTTCGCCACCGTCAGGCGGTCGACAATGACCGCGCCATCGAGCACAGGCAATCGCGCTGGATCGACCTTGATCCGGCCCTGCTCAACCGACATGTCCAGCAAGAACGGCGCGAAGTCGAGCTTTTGCCAGTGCAGGCCGTCGACCTGAAGATGCCCCTGGGCTGGGGTATCGCGATGCCAGGGGAGATGGCCCGACAGCGGCCCGACCCGAAAGCGCTGCCCCAAATACGCAAAGCCCACCTGGTCGAGCCCCACTTCCACCCCATGCAGTTCACCGCCCACCCACTGCACATCCAGATCAACCCAGCCCGCCACCTGCCAGCGCTCCGTTTGGGCCGGCGCCACCACGGGCAACACGAACTGCGGCACCGCCACCGCCAGATCAGCGCGCCTGACCGACACCGCCGCATCGATGATTTGCCGGTCCGCCATATCGAAACGGCCTTTTGCCGTGATGTCGCCGACACCCGGCGCTTCCAGGCGCGATGAAAAAAGCGTGACCTCCTGACCCGAGACCTGCCCTTCGGCAAGCAGTGAAACGCCTGACGGCACAAACACCGGATCCCAGAACACGCCGCCGGCAGTCCACGCCGCGCGCATCTCCCAGCGCCACGCATCCCCCTGCCGAACGGCACTCAAGCGCACATCCCCCGCCAGCGCCTCGGCGGCATGGCTGCCCGAGGCATCGGAAAACCCCGCGTTTTCAAGCCTCGCTGACACCGTCGCGCGACGGCCGTCAACACTGGCACGGCCGCTCAGTGCACCGACCGGATGCCACTGAACCGCCGCCGGCCAGACCCGAGCCAGGAGCGAGACCGGCATATGCGAAAACTGGAGATCGAGTGCACCATGAGCCGCCAGCGTGGCCGTCAAGCGCGCGTCGTTCGCGAACTGTGCCGTCAAACGACCGGCGCGGGATTGAGTCGAGAAATCGAGGTTCAGCCGGGCATCGGCCAGTTCTGGCACGCCGCCAACGCGTGCATCGGCGCACTGAATGCGCCCTTCGTCGAGCCGCAAGCGACGGCAATCGAGTTGAACGGCACGCCACTGACGGCCGGCCGCGGTGAGCTGATCGAGCCGAATCCGACCGGCCGTGCCGTCCAGCACCAAGCTCACGCCTCGCGCCGAAAAGCTCGGGTGATCAATCTGGTGAATATCGAGCTGCAGACCCGCCCAGGCCGCCCCGCTCAAAAGGAACAACGCCAGGCCGGCCCGCCTGCCTGGCGGACGCCGCCCGCGCTGGCGCTCAGGCCGGGAACACACCCGTCGACAGATAACGGTCACCGCGGTCACAGACAATGCTGACGATCACCGCATTGCTCACCTGCGCAGCAACGCGCAGGGCGACATGCATCGCGCCACCGGATGAGATGCCGGCAAAAATGCCTTCTTCGCGCGCCAGCCGGCGGGTCATCTCCTCGGCGTCCGCCTGGGTGACAGGCTCGATACGATCAACGCGGGAGGCGTCATAAATAGTCGGCAGATACGCCTCGGGCCATTTGCGAATACCCGGAATTTGCGCCCCCTCGGCCGGCTCACAACCAATGATTTCAATCTTGGCGTTTTGCTGCTTGAGGTAGCGCGAGGTGCCCATGATGGTGCCCGTCGTCCCCATGGAACTCACGAAATGCGTGATCCGCCCGTCAGTCTGGCGCCATAGCTCGGGGCCAGTGCCCTCGAAGTGCGCCTCGGGATTATCCGGGTTGCCGAACTGGTCGAGGATCACGCCCTCGCCATCGTCCCGCATCCGGGTCGCCATGTCGCGCGCCACTTCCATGCCGCCGCTTTTGGGGGTGAGGATCAATTCGGCGCCGAAGGCCCGCATCGTCTGGCGGCGCTCGACGCTCTGATTCTCGGGCATGACCAGAATCATCCGGTAACCGCGAATCGCCGCGGCCATGGCCAGCGCGATGCCCGTATTGCCGCTGGTCGCTTCGATCAGCGTATCGCCGGGATGAATGCGACCGGCCGCCTCGGCACGCAGAATCATCGACATCGCGGGGCGGTCCTTGACCGATCCCGCGGGGTTGTTGCCCTCGAGTTTGGCGAGAATCACATTGCCGTCACCCGCATTGATTCGCTTGAGGCGCACCAGGGGTGTCTCGCCAACATAGTCTTCAAGGGTCTTGAATTGCATCCGTTCTTCCAATGGTTAGGTCGCGTCAAGACGCGCTGGCGCGCAGCTCATCCAGCGAGACGACCGCCGTTCCGAGTTTGCCGACAACAACGCCGGCGGCAAGATTGGCCCAATGCATGGCATCGGGAGCAGACAAGCCGCAGGCCAGCATCACGGCAAAGGTCGCGATCACGGTATCGCCCGCACCCGACACATCAAAGACCTCGCGCGCGCGCGTCGGTTCATGACTGACGCCATTTTCATCAAACAGCGTCATGCCTTCTTCGGACCGGGTCAGCAACACCGCCCCGATCGACAGCTCTTTTCGCAAGGCGTCGACGCGTGCGGCCAGATCAGCCTCGGAGCGCCAACGGCCAACGATTCCCTGAAGCTCACCCCGGTTCGGCGTCAGAACCGTCGCGCCGGCATAGCGCGTGAAGTCATCGCCCTTGGGGTCGACCAGCACCGGCTTGCCGGCCGCTTTGGCGGCCTGAATCATCGCCTCGACATGGTCCAATGCGCCTTTGTCGTAATCGGAAATCAGCACCAGATCATGGGCGGACAGCAGTTGTTTGAAAGTGTCCAGCTTGGCGGCTAGCACCTCGGCCTGCGGTCTTTGCTCAAAGTCGATGCGCAACAACTGCTGGCTTCGGCCGATGACCCGCAGCTTGAGCGTGGTCTGGACGCTGGCGTCACGAAACAGATGGGCGCTCACCGCCGATTCGGCCAGCAAGCGATTGAGGCTGTCGCCCGCCTCGTCCTGCCCGACCACCGACAACAAGGACACCTGCGTGCCCAGCGCCGAGGCGTTGCGCGCCACGTTGGCCGCACCGCCGGGGCGGTCTTCGGCGCGCGTCATGCGCACCACCGGCACCGGCGCCTCGGGCGAAATCCGGCTGACGTCGCCGAACCAGTAGCGGTCGAGCATGACATCGCCGACAACGAGGATTCGCGCCGCCGATGTCTCCGGCAGCACGTCGCGACCGCTCATCTCAGCCGCGCCCGATACCGAAGTATTCAATGCCTTCGGCGCGGATCAACGCGGGATCGTACATATTCCGGCCGTCAAACATGACGGGCTGCTTGAGGCGCGACTTGATGGCCTCAAAGTCGGGACTGCGGAATTCTTTCCACTCGGTGACGATGACCAGCGCGTCGGCATTGTCGAGCGTGCTCTTGGGGCGACCGGCGTAGCTCAGGCGGGGCTCATCGCCAAAAATGCGTTCGGCTTCCTGCATGGCAACCGGATCATAGGCCGCCACGGTCGCGCCGCGCTTGAACAACTCCTGAATGATCACGCGGCTGGGCGCATCGCGCATGTCGTCGGTGTTCGGCTTGAAGGCCAGGCCCCACAGCGCGAAATGCCGACCGGTCAGATCCTCGCCGAAGCGACGCACGATCTTGTCGACCAGCACATGCTTCTGAATTTCGTTGGCCGCCTCGACCGCGCCAAGCAGCTTGAGGTCATGGCCGTGTTCACTGCCGGTGCGGATCAGCGCCTTCACGTCTTTCGGAAAGCACGAGCCGCCGTAGCCACAACCGGCGTACAGAAAATGCCAGCCAATACGCGGATCCGAACCGATGCCCTGACGCACCAATTCGATGTCGGCCCCGAGCGTTTCAGCCAGATTGGCCAGCTCGTTCATGAAGCTGATCCGCGTGGCCAGCATGGCATTCGCGGCATATTTGGTGAGTTCGGCGCTGCGCACATCCATAAAGACCAGGCGGTCGTGGTTGCGCTGGAAGGGCGCGTACAACTGACGCATCAGCTCGATGGCCTGCGGGTCTTCAGCGCCCACCACGATGCGGTCGGGACGCATGAAGTCTTCGATGGCGGCCCCTTCTTTCAGGAACTCTGGGTTCGACACCACACTGAATTCCGTCGTGCTGCCACGCTTGGCCAGCTCTTCGGCCACGGCAGCGCGCACCTTGTCGGCGGTGCCGACCGGCACCGTGGATTTATCCACGATCACCCGGTAGCCATCCATGTGCTTGCCGATATTACGTGCGGCGGCGATCACATATTTGAGATCGGCCGAGCCGTCTTCATCGGGCGGCGTCCCGACGGCGATGAACTGCGTCACGCCCCATTTCGCCGCATTTTCGACATCGGTCGTAAATGACAGGCGACCGGCTTCAACGTTGCGGCGAACGATTTCGTGCAGCCCCGGCTCGTGAATGGGGATGCCGCCCTCTTCAAGAATCTTGATCTTGGCCGGATCGACATCCAGACACAGCACATCATTGCCTACGTCGGCCAAACAGGCGCCCGACACCAGGCCCACATAGCCCGTACCGATAACGGTCACTTTCATTTCTCTGTCCTCATGTCATCTGCTGGCGCCGCGAGGATCGCTCAGGGCACCAGATCGTATTCTTCCGTCCGCCGCGGCGGCGTGGTTTCCCACCCCCCGCAGGCCGGGCATCGCCAATAAAACTGACGCGCCTTGAATCCGCACGAGTCGCAGCGATAGCGTGCAACGCGGCGCGTGTGACTATGCACCAGCTGACGCACCAGCTCGATGTCCGGGCGCAACTCGGTCGGCGCCGCGACCAGCGCGGCTTCCAGCATCTTGTCGAGACCGAGCACGCTCGGATTGCGCCGCAATTCGTCGCGCACCAGATCATAGGCGCTGAGCGAACCGGCCAGCTTGAGCGTGCGGTCAAACAGTACATCGAGCAGATCGAGCGAAGAATGGCGCTCCAGGTAGGCGCGCAGCAATTGCAGTCCGTCTTCTATCCGGCCCTGCGCGTCGTACGCCTTCATCAGACGTTCCGCGGCGAGCGAGAGATAGAGCGGGTCCTGCCCTTCGATCCGCTTCCAGGCCACGACCGCCTCGTCGAGATCACCCCGGCGCGCCGCCAGATCGCCTTTGATCAGGCTGCCACGAACCGACCGGGGATTGATCTGCAAGGCCGACTGAATGGCCGTCTCGGCATCGTCTAGCCGCGAGTCCGCCAGCGCGTCGGAGGCCATCTCGCAATGAAAATTGGCCATTTCCTTGCGCCACCAGACACTCTCGTGATCGGGCAGGGCTTTGGCGATGTCGATCGCTTTCGGCCAGTCTTTTTCTTGTTGATAGATTTCCAGCAGATCGCGCAGGGCAACGTCGTTCAAAGCCGTGCCACGCAAGCGCAGGAAGACGGATTCGGCGCGATCGAGCAAGCCGGCTTTCAGATAGTCCTGACCGAGCTCCGCTAGGGCCTGCAGGCGCTGGGATTCATTCAAGTCTTCGCGATCGACCAAGTGTTGGTGCATGCGGATCGCGCGCTCGGTTTCGCCGCGACGGCGAAACAGGCTGCCGAGGGCAAAATGCAGTTCGACCGTATCGGGGTCGATACGCACGGCCTCAATGAAAGCATCGATGGCTTTGTCGGGCTGCTCGTTGAGCAAAAAATTCAATCCATTGAGATAGGAGCGCGGCAGGCTGCGCGACTCCTTCATCACATGCCGGATATCAACCCGCGCCGCCATCCAGCCCAAGGCAAAGAACAGCGGCAGCGCCAGTAACCACCAGAATTCAATTTCCATGGGGGTCAGAACGCTTCAGGCGCGTCCCCGTCGGCCCGCGGCACAACGGCCGTGCCTGCCGACGCCTTGATTTCGGCTTCTGCCTTGCGCAGTGATTTACGCAGCTTTCCGATCTCCCGCCGCTGACGCACCAGCGACGACAGCGTCGCGGTCACGCCCACCAGCGCCCCGGCGGCGAATGCCCCCAGGATGACCAAGACCAATGGCAACTGCCATTGCTTGCCCATGTAGAAGTTCAGCGTCGTGAGTTGGTCGTTCTTGACGGCAAAGCCGAACAGAACGAGGAAGACCGCCAGACGGATAATCCAGACAATGATTCGCATAGGGGGTGATTATGGCCGACTCGTGGACAAAAAAGAAGGCGGTCGAAACCGCCTTCCCCAATGACACAATCTGAACCGATTATTCGGCCAGATCCACACGTTCCCGCAATTCCTTGCCCGCCTTGAAGTGCGGCACATGTTTTTCAGCAACCTCAACCCGTTCACCGGATTTCGGATTGCGTCCCATGCGGGGCGGGCGGTAATTCAGCGCAAAGCTGCCGAAGCCGCGAATCTCGATGCGATCACCACGTGACAATGAGTCGGTCATCGCATCGAGAATCATCTTGACAGCGTAATCGGCATCCTTGGCAACCAACTGCGGAAAACGTGCCGCCAGTCGCGCAATGAGCTCCGATTTGGTCATGAGTGCACCAATTATTGCTTCTGCTCGTCCATCTTCGCCTTGAGCAGGGCACCCAGACTGGTGGTGCCCGTCGCGGCGGAGCTCTCGGCGGCCAGCTTCTGCATGGCGTCCGAGGTCTCAGCCTGATCCTTGGCTTTGATCGACAGGTTGATCGAACGGGACTTGCGATCCACGTTGATGATCATGGTCTCGACTTCCTCACCTTCCTTCATCACGGTGGTCAGGTCATCGATACGGTGCGGTGCAGCTTCAGACACGCGCAGGTAGCCTTCGATGTCATCGCCCAGCGAAATCACGGCACCACGCGCATCAACCGTCTTCACGGTGCCGCGCACGAGGCTGTTCTTGTCGTGGGTGGCGATGAAGTTGGTGAAGGGGTCCCCATCCATCTGCTTGATGCCAAGCGAGATACGCTCACGCTCGACGTCGATGGCCAGCACCACGGCTTCGACTTCGTCACCTTTCTTGAAGCGACGCACAGCTTCTTCGCCCTGCTCGGACCACGACAGGTCGGACAGGTGAACCAGACCGTCGATGCCGCCATCCAGACCGATGAACACACCGAAGTCGGTGATCGACTTGATCTGACCGGAAACCTTGTCGCCTTTCTTGAAGTTCATGGCGAACTCGTCCCACGGGTTGGCCATGCACTGCTTCATACCCAGCGAGATACGGCGACGCTCTTCGTCGATGTCGAGGATCATCACTTCCACCTCGTCGCCCAGCTGGACGACTTTGTTCGGGTGGATGTTCTTGTTGGTCCAGTCCATCTCGGAGACGTGCACCAGACCTTCGATGCCCTGCTCCACTTCCACGAAGGAGCCGTAGTCGGTGATGTTGGTGACTTTGCCGAACAGGCGGGTGCCGGTGGGGTAACGACGGGCAATACCCACCCACGGATCTTCGCCGAGCTGCTTGAGACCCAGCGACACGCGGCAACGCTCGCGGTCGAACTTGAGCACTTTGGCTTCGAGTTCGTCGCCGACAGCAACCACTTCCGACGGGTGACGCACACGACGCCAGGCCAGGTCGGTGATGTGCAGCAGGCCGTCGATACCACCCAGATCCACGAACGCGCCGTAGTCGGTGATGTTCTTGACGATGCCCTTGACGACCATGCCTTCGGCCAGGTTCTCGAGCAGCTTATCGCGCTCTTCACCCATGGTCTCTTCAAGCACGGCACGGCGCGACACAACCACGTTGTTGCGCTTGCGGTCGAGCTTGATGACCTTGAATTCGAATTCTTTACCCTCGTACGGGGCGGTGTCTTTCACAGGACGCATGTCGACCAGCGAACCCGGCAGGAAGGCGCGGATACCGTGGGTCATGACCGTCAGACCACCCTTGACACGACCGCTGACAACACCGTTAACCAGCGTGCCTTCGTTGAGCGCGAGCTCCAGGTCGTTCCAGGCGGCGATGCGCTTGGCTTTGTCGCGGGACAGGCGGGTTTCGCCGTAGCCGTCTTCGAGTGCGTCAATGGCAACCTGGACGTAGTCGCCTTCTTTAACTTCAAGTTCGCCGTGATCGTTGCGGAACTCTTCGATCGCAACATAGCTTTCGGACTTCAAGCCAGCGTTCACGACAACGAAGTTCTGATCGATACGGACCACCTCGGCGGTGATCACTTCGCCCGTGCGCATTTCCTGCAGCGCTAGGCTTTCCTCGAACAGCTCGGCAAAGCTTTCCATGGACATTTCAGGGGTAGGAATGGACATAAAAAAAGACCTGGTGCTGCCGCAAGGACAGCGGGTTAGTTAATAAACACACCGGCCAGAGGGCCGGAATACGTTTGAGCCGGCGCGCCGCTCAGGCGATGCGCTCGGCCACAAACCGGACTGCTTCATCAACCGTCATGTCTGAGGTTTCAACAAGCACTGCGTCCGGCAGTTTTTTCAAAGGGGCCACACTTCGCGCCGCGTCTCGCGCATCACGCTCGGAAAGCTCCTGAGAAAGACTGTCAATGTTAGCAGGCAAACCCTTTTCCATCAACTGCTTATAGCGCCGTTGTGCCCGCGCCTCGACCGAAGCGGTCAGAAAGAATTTGCTGGATGCATCCGGAAAAATCACCGACCCCATATCGCGCCCTTCCGCCACAAGGCCTGGCGCTTGGCGATAGGCGCGCTGGCGCTCCAGCAGGGCATCGCGCACCGCCGGAATGGCGGCCACTTTGGAGGCCATGGCGGCGCATTCTTCACTACGGATCGCGTCGGTCACATCCGCACCCGAGAGCAGGATTTTCCCGCCCACGAACTCGGCCGGCAGGGCCTCTGCCACCGCCGCGATTGCTGCGTCGTCAGTCACACCACCGCGAATCGTCGCCAGCGCCACCAAGCGATAGAGCGAACCGCTGTCGAGATAGTGGTAACCCAGCGACTCGGCCACGCGCGCCGCGACCGTCCCCTTGCCCGACGCCGATGGGCCATCAATGGCAACGACAGGGACGGGCAAAGCAATCCTGCGATAGGCGTCGAAATAGCCAGGAAAGGTTTTGTTCACGCAGGCCGGGTCATTGATGGTGACGCCGGTGCCCGCCAAGGTGACCAGCGAGAAACACATCGCCATGCGATGGTCGTCGTAGGTGTCGATGGCGGCATGGCGCAGCGTCTGCGGTGGCGTGACGCGCAGCGCGTCGTCGAATTCCTCGACCTCGACACCGATCTTGCGCAACTCGGTGGCCATCGCGGCAATCCGGTCGGTTTCCTTGACCCGCCAGCTGGCGATATTGCGCAAATGACACGGGCCATCGCAGCGCACCGCCATCACCGCCAGCGTCATCGCGGCATCTGGGATGTGGTTGAGATCCATGTCGAAGGCTTTGAGTCGGCCGCTGGCAGGCGCACTCGCCTCGATCCAGTGCTCGCCCATGGTGATCTGCACGCCAAGCTGCTCAAGCGCTTCGGCAAAGCGCACATCGCCCTGAATGCTGTTGCGCCCCACCCCCTCGACACGCACCGGCCCGCCGCCCATCGCACCGGCAGCCAGGAAATACGAGGCCGACGAGGCATCGCCTTCGACGTGAATGTCACCCGGGCTGCGATAGCGCGCGCCGCCGGGCACGGTAAATCGCTGCCAGCCTTCACGCTCGACCTGCACGCCGAAACGCGCCATCAGATTCAAGGTGATCTCGATGTAAGGCTTGGAGATCAGTTCGCCAACGACTTCAATATGGACGGCAACGCCAGTCAGCGGTGCGGCCATCAACAAGGCGGTCAGAAACTGGCTGGACACATCGCCACGCACCGACACGGTTCCGCCGGCGCAAATCGTCCCTTTGCCGATCGTCAGGGGTGGGTAGCCCGGGTTGCCGGTGTAGGTCACCGCGGCGCCCAGTTGCGACAAGCCATCCACCAGATCGCCGATCGGCCGCTCGTGCATGCGTGCCACGCCCGACAGCCGGTAGTCGCCGCCCGACAAGGCCAGGGCAGCGGTCAAGGGACGAAACGCCGTGCCCGCATTGCCGAGAAACAAATCGGCGTCGGCCACCGGGAAGCGCCCGGCCACGCCGTCGACCACAAAGCAGTCAGCGCCCGCGTCGTGCTGCCACGGCACGCCCAGCGTGCGCAGCGCGTCGAGCATGCGCTCGGTATCGTCTGATTGCAGCAAGTCGTGCACTCGGGTCTGCCCGTCGGCCAGCGCAGCCAGCAGCAGCACCCGGTTGGAGATGCTTTTCGAGCCCGGCAGGCGAACCGTGCCCGCGGCCCGGATCATCGGGGCAAGATCAAGGGTTTCCACGTTGCGACATCCGTATCAATCAAGAAGGAAAGGTTTTCTCGGCCCAGCGGTTGCGCGCCTCGCGCGCCTCGCCAAACAGGGTTTCGAGACTGGCGCCATCGCCCGACATCAAGAGCGCGCGCAGATAAGCCAGCTCGCCCAGATACTGATCGAGCTCGGCCGTGAGCGCGTGGCGATTGGCCATGCAGATGTCCCGCCACATTTCAGGGTGGCTGCCGGCAATGCGGGTGAAATCACGAAAGCCACTCGCGGCAAAACTGAAGAGCTGTTCGGCATTGGCACGCCCGGCCAGATCATGCACCAGGCCAAAGGCCAGCAAATGCGGCAGATGGCTGACCGCGGCAAATACGCGATCGTGGTCTTGCGGGCTCATCTCACGCAACGACGCACCGCAAGCGGCCCAGACTGCACGCACCCGCGCCACCGCCGCCGGATCATTCTCTGGCAAGGGCGTGACAACGACATTGCGCCCACGATAGAGCGTCGAAAACGCCGCGTCGGCACCACTTTTTTCAGCACCCGCAATCGGATGCGCAGGCACCACATGCGACAGGTGAGCGTCCAGATGCGCGTAAATAGCCTCGATCACATCGCGCTTGGTGCTGCCGGCATCAGTCACAATAGTGCCGGGCGCCAGATGCGGCGCCATGGCCGCCATCACCGCATTGGCCTGACCGACCGGCATGGCCAGAAGCACGAAGTCGGCGCCGCTCAGGGCCGTTGCCCAATCCAGCGCGACTTCATCAATCACGCCGAGCGTTTTCGCACGCTCCAGCGAGGCTTGCGTGCGCCCGACACCGACCACCCGCTCCACCATTCCGGCCGACTTCAAGGCCAGCGCAAACGAGCCGCCGATCAGGCCGACGCCGCACACCACCAGCCGTCGAATCGGCGCCTCTGGCAATACATCCATCAGCTCAGTGCCTGCTGCAAGGCCGAGATGAATCGGGCGTTTTCTTCGGGCAGACCAATCGATACCCTGAGCCATTGCGGCATGCCATAGCCGGCGATCGGGCGGACGATCACGCCTTGCGCCAGCAGCTTGCGGTTGATCGCATCGCCATCCCCCACCTTGACCGTGACAAAGTTGCCCCAGGACGGAATCCATTCCAGCGACATGGCGCGGAACGCGTCGGTCAATTGCGCCATGCCCCGACGGTTGAGGGCCGCACTCTTGGCCAGAAACTCTTCATCCGCCAGCGCGGCGGTCGCGGCCGCCAAAGCCAGGCTATTGACGTTGAACGGCTGACGCACCCGGTTGAGCAGATCAATCACGCTCGGGTGCGCCAAGCCATACCCGACCCGCAAACCAGCCAGCCCATACGCCTTTGAGAAGGTGCGCGACACCAGCAGATTCGGGAAACGCGCCAGCCAGCCGATGGCATCGTAGCGATCGTCGTCTGACAGGTATTCAGTGTAGGCCTCGTCGAGCACCACCAGCACCCGCTCAGGGATCTTCTCGAGGAAGGCCTCGATCTGCGGCCCTGGCAGGAAAGTGCCAGTCGGATTGTTGGGGTTGGCGATGAAGATCACGCCAGTTTTGTCGGTCACGGCGGCCGCCATGGCGTCGAGATCGTGGCCGAAATCCTTGGCGGGCACGGCGACGGGCTTTCCGCCGACCGCCATCGTCGCCAAGGGATAGACCGCAAACGCATGTTCGGAGAACACCGCTTCCGAGCCCGGCGTCAGGAAAGTGCGTGCCACCAGCTCAAGCACGTCATTCGAGCCGTTGCCCAGCACAATGCCGCTCATCGGCACGCCAGTGCGTTCCGACAACGCGGCCTTCAGCGCGAAGCCATTGCCGTCCGGGTAGCGGGCCAGCTCGAGGAGCGCCCGCGCAATGGCCTCTTTGGCCATCGGACTGATGCCGAGCGGGTTCTCGTTCGAGGCGAGCTTGACGATGCTCGCCTCGACCAAGCCCATCTCGCGCGCCAGCTCGGAAATCGGCTTGCCCGGTTGATAGGGAGAAATGGCCCGAATGTAGTCCGGCGCCCGATCGGCGATTGGCATGACGACGTCTCCTGAATAGTGCTTTTCTTGTTTGTGTTTGTCCTGCTGCGCCTCGGCCTTCAGAGCGCGGCCACCGGGTAGGAACCCAGCACCTTCACGAAGCTCGCGTTGCGCTCGAGATCGGCCAGGGCTGCGACCACTTTCGCCTCACTCTGGTGGCCTTCAAAGTCGATGTAATAGACGTATTCCCACAGGCCAGAACGCGCCGGACGCGATTGCAGCTTGCTCATGCTCACCCCATGCTCGGCCAGCGGCTGAAGCAGGCGGTGCATGGCGCCGGCGCGGTTGGGCGTCGAGCACACCAGCGAGGTTTTGTCCTTGCCGGACGGACCCGCGTCATGCTGGCAGATCACTAGGAAGCGCGTGGTGTTATTCGGGTCGTCTTCGATATTGCCGGCCAGAATGTTCAGACCATACAGTTCGGCCGCGGCTTCGCCGGCAATGGCCACCGACTCGGGGTCTTCCGCCGCCAGCCGCGCCGCTTCGGCATTGCTGGCCACGGGCACACGCGGCAACGAGGGCAGATTGCGGTTCAGCCACTCCTGACACTGCGCCAGGCTCTGCGCATGCGAATAGACTCGCCGCGCTGCGCCCAGGCCGTCGGCCTTGGACATGAGGTGCTGGTGAATGCGCAGCTTGACCTCGCCGCAGATCTTGAGCGGGTTAAGCAACAGCAGGTCGAGCGTGCGGCCGATGGCCCCTTCGGTGGAATTCTCGACCGGCACCACGCCGTAGTCGACACTGCCGGCTTCAACCGAGCGGAACACATCATCGATAGCGAGCATGGGCATGAAGGTGGGCGCGCTACCAAAGTGCTTTCGCGAGGCGCTTTCCGAGAAGGTGCCCGCGGGGCCGAGATAGGCCACCTTGAGCGGCTGCTCGAGCGCCAGACAGGCTGACATCAGCTCACGGAAAATCCGCTGAACCGCGGTCGACGGCAAGGGCCCGGGATTTTCGTCGGCAAGGCGTCGCAACACCTGAGCTTCGCGCTCGGGGCGATAGATATTGCCCTGCTTGATCTCACCCACCCGCTGGGCCAGCTTGCCGCGGCGCGAGATGCTGGCCAGCAATGCGTCGTCGATCGCGTCGATTTCGTTGCGCAGTTTGAGCAGTTCCTGCTCTTCGCTCATCCCTTCAGCCATCACCCGTTCCGCCTTTCAAAGTCCCGCATGAACTCGACCAACGCTTCGACGCCGGCCATCGGCATCGCGTTATAAATGGAGGCACGCATGCCACCGACTGATTTATGCCCTTTCAACTGCACCAGACCGGCGGCCGAGCTTTGCTCGAGAAACGCGGCATTGCGCGACTCGTCGGCCAGGAAAAACGGGACATTCATGCGCGAGCGATAGCGCGGGTCAATACGGTTCTGGTAGAAGCTGCTCTGATCGATGAAGCCATAGAGCCGATCAGCCTTCTGGATATTGATCGCCTCGATGGCCTCGACACCGCCCTGGGCGCGCAGCCACTGGAAGACCAGCCCGGCGATGTAGATCGCGTAAGTCGGCGGTGTGTTGTACATGGAGTTGTTGTCGGCCACCAGCTTGTAATCAAAGGCCGACGGGCAATCCTTGTGGGCACGGCCGAGCAGATCCTCGCGCACGATGACGATGGTCAGCCCGGCTGGCCCGATGTTTTTCTGCGCACCGCCAAACAGCACGCCGTAGCGCGACACGTCCACCTTGCGCGACAGGATGTGCGACGACACGTCAGCCACCACCGGTACCTCGCCGCGGCCGATGGTGCGCAGATCGGGGTCGAAGCCGAACTCGACACCATCGATGGTTTCGTTGGTGCACACAAACAGATAGGCGGGGTCGTCCGACAGGCGCCAGTCGCTCAGGGCGGGCACGGTGTTGTAAGCGCCGGCTTCGGTCGCCGCCGCGATGTTCACATCACAATAGCGCCGCGCCTCTTTCTGAGATTTGGCCGACCAGGAACCGGTCACCACGTAGTCGGCGCCGGCTTTGTCGCCAAGCAGGTTCATCGGCACCAGCGCATTTTCGGCAATCGCGCCGCCCTGCATGAACAGGATGCGATAATTCGATGGCACCGCCAGCAGCTCGCGCAGATCGGCTTCGGCCTGATCGTAGATCGATTGAAAGGCCGGGCTGCGATGGCTCATTTCCATCACGCTCACGCCCGTGCCGTGCCAGTCAAGCATTTCTTCGGCCGCGCGACGCAACACAGACTCGGGCAGCGCCGCCGGACCGGCGCTGAAATTGAACACGCGGGACATCACTCTGCTCCGTCTGCGCCGTCTTCCGATGGGGCCTCGGCGGCCCCGTCCGTCTCGGTCGGCGCATCCACTGCTGCTGCGGCGCCCTCGACTCTCTCGGTCACGTCCAAGGCTTCATCGAAAAACGCATCGTCATCTTCGGTTTCAGCCACCGGTTCGATACCCGCCAGATAGGTGCCATCGTCGAGCGAGATCAGCGTCACGCCCTGGGTCGAACGGCCCATCTCGCGAATATGCTCGACCTTGGTGCGAATCAGCACGCCACCAGTGGAGATCAGCATGATCTCATTCTCAGGCTTGACCAGCACGGCGCCGACCAGCTTGCCATTGCGTTCGGAAGACTGGATGGCGATCATGCCCTTGGTGCCGCGACCATGGCGGGTGTATTCGCCGATCGGGGTGCGTTTGCCGTAGCCATTGACCGTAGCGGTGAGCACCGACCAGCTTTCGTCGTCGGCCACCAGCATGCTGATCACCTGCTGACCCGACTCGAGCATCATGCCGCGCACACCGCGCGCCGTGCGGCCCATCGGGCGCACATCCGTTTCGGCAAAACGCACCGCCTTGCCGGCATCGGAGAACAGCATCACATCGCACTGGCCATCGGTAATCGACACGCCGATGAGGTAATCATCCTCGTCCAGCCCGACCGCGATGATGCCGGCCTTGCGCGGATTGGAGAAGTCGGACAGCGGCGTTTTCTTGACCGTACCGCGCGAGGTCGCCATGAAGACGAAGTGGTCCTCATCAAAGGCTTTGACCGGCAACACGGCGGTGATCTTCTCGCCCTCGAACAGCGGGAACAGGTTCACGATCGGCTTGCCGCGCGAGTTGCGCGTGCCTTCGGGCACCTCGTACACCTTCAGCCAGTAAGCGCGGCCGCGGTTCGAGAAGCACATGATCGTATCGTGGGTGTTGGCTACGAACAGGCGGTCGATGAAATCATCGTCCTTCATGGCCGTAGCCTGCTTGCCCCGACCGCCGCGCCGCTGGGCCCGGTAGTCGGCCAGACGCTGGCGTTTGAAGTAGCCGGTGTGCGACAAGGTCACCACCATGTCTTCGGGCGCGATCAGGTCTTCTATATTGATATCGGAGGTGTCCATGACGACCTCCGAGCGGCGCTCGTCGCCGTATTGTTCGCGCACCGCCGCCAATTCTTCCGCGATGATGCTGGTCACACGCTCGGGCCGCGCCAGGATGTCGAGGAGGTCGGAGATGGTTTCCATCACCTCGCGGTACTCCGACAGAATCTTGTCCTGCTCCAGACCGGTCAGCCGCTGCAGGCGCAGTTCAAGAATGGCTTGCGCCTGCGCATCGGACATGCGGTAGCCATTGTCCTGCAAGCCAAATTCTGGCGGCAGACCGGCCGGGCGGAAACTGTCGCGATCGGCCACGGCACGTGCCAGCATCTCTTCGACCAGCGGCGAGCGCCAGATGCGGGTCATCAGGCCCTGCTTGGCTTCGGCCGGCGTCGGCGCCGCCTTGATCAGCGCGATCACCTCGTCCACGTTCGACAACGCAACCGCCAAACCCTCGAGCACATGGCCGCGTTCGCGGGCCTTGCGCAGTTCGTAAATGGTGCGACGCGTGACCACTTCGCGACGGTGCTGCAAGAAGCAATCGAGCAGCTGATGCAGGTTCAGCACTTTCGGGCGGCCATCAACCAGCGCCACCATGTTCATGCCGAAGGTGTCCTGAAGCTGCGTTTGCTTGAACAGGTTGTTGAGCACCACCTCGGGCACTTCGCCACGCTTGAGCTCGATCACCACGCGCATGCCGGACTTGTCCGACTCGTCGCGGATCTCGGAGATGCCTTCGATCTTTTTCTCGTTGACCAGCTCGGCGATCCGCTCAAGCACCGAGCGCTTGTTCACCTGGTACGGCATCTCGTCGACGATGATCGACTGGCGATTGCCGCGCTCAAGGTCTTCAAAGTGCGTCCGCGCGCGCATCACCACCCGGCCGCGGCCGGTGCGGTAACCATCATGCACACCGGAAAGACCGTAAATCAGGGCCGCCGTCGGGAAGTCGGGCGCCTTGACGATCTTGATCAGTTCTTCAATATCGGTGTCCGGCTCATTCAGCAACAACAAGCAGGCGTCGATCACCTCGCGCAGGTTGTGCGGCGGAATGTTGGTCGCCATACCCACGGCGATACCCGACGAACCATTGATCAGCAGATTCGGGATCCGCGCGGGCAGCACCGCCGGCTCGCGTTCCTTGCCATCGTAGTTGGGGACGAAATTGACCGTCTCTTTATCGATATCCGACAGCAACTCGCTGGCCACACGCGCCTGGCGGCACTCGGTATAACGCATCGCCGCCGCATTGTCGCCGTCGATGGAGCCGAAGTTGCCCTGACCATCGACCAGCATGTAGCGCAGTGAAAAATTCTGCGCCATGCGCACCAGCGTGTCGTAAATGGCCGAGTCGCCGTGCGGGTGATACTTACCCATCACCTCACCCACCACCCGCGCACACTTCACATAGGGCCGGTTCCACGCATTATTGGCCTCGTGCATGGCAAACAGCACACGCCGGTGCACCGGCTTGAGACCGTCCCTTGCGTCCGGCAACGCCCGCCCCACGATCACGCTCATCGCGTAATCGAGGTAGGCATGACGCATCTCTTCCTCAAGGCTGATCGGAAGGGTCTCTTTTGCGAATTGATCCATGGCTGTCAGCGGGCCTGAAAAGGCGGCATTCAAAAGAGGGAAATCTTACCACGTCGCGCCCCGCCTTCTCCCCCTCTGACAGCGACGTCACACCACCTCAGAGCACAGACCCCCAACACGACCACACCCCGGCGCGCCGCGCCCGACTTGATCTTTATCGAACGCCGGGCTTGAATGCCACCTCCACTTATCAATCCCTGAGCGAACAGACGCCATGAGCGAACAGGTCGACCTGCTGATCAGCGCCCGCTGGGTAATCCCCGTCGATGCCTCCGACGCCACGCTGGAACATCACAGCGTCGCAGTACACAAGGGGCGCATCGTCGCCGTCCTGCCCAGCAATATCGCGCGGGAGCGTTACCACGCCACCACCGAAACCCGCCTGCCCGATCATGTACTCATCCCGGGCCTGATCAACCTGCACACGCACGCCGCCATGACGCTCATGCGCGGCATTGCCGACGACCTGCCTCTGATGACCTGGCTGCAAACGGCGATCTGGCCCACCGAGGCCAAACACGTCAGCCCGGCCTTCGTGCGCGACGGCACCCTGCTGGCCGCGGCAGAGATGCTGCGCGGCGGCATCACCACCTGCAATGAAATGTACTTCTACCCCGACGCTGCGGCCGCCTCCTTCGACGCCCTGGGCATGCGCTGCGTCATCGGCATTACCGCCATCGACTTCCCAACCTCCTACGCCGCCAGCGCCGACGAATACCTCAGCAAAGGACTCGCTGCGCGCGACGCCTGGCGAGGCAACCCGCTGGTGCGATTCGCTTTGGCTCCCCACGCCCCCTACACCGTCTCCGACGCCACCTTTTCGCGCATCGTCAGCCTGTCCAACGAACTGGACCTGCCGATTCATATTCACATTCACGAAACTGCACAGGAAATCGAAGACAGCCTCAAACAATACGGCGAACGTCCGCTCGAACGCCTGGCCCGCCTCGGCTTGGTCGAAAGCCAACTCATCGGCGTCCATGCTGTGCATCTCACGCCGAGCGAAATCGAGACACTCGCGCGACACGGTTGCGCCCTCGCGCACTGCCCCACCTCCAATATGAAGCTCGCCTCCGGCATCGCCCCGGTGGCCACCGCACTCGCCCACGGCATTCCGATCGGGCTGGGCACCGACGGCGCCGCCAGCAACAACCGGCTCGACATCTTCCAGGAAATGCGCATGGCCGCGCTGCTCGCCAAAGTCAGCACACAGGACGCCGCCGTCATCCCAGCAAAAACCGCCTTGCGCATGGCGACACACCATGGCGCCAAGGCTCTGGGGCAGGAAAACGACATCGGCAGCATCGAAGTTGGCAAGTGGGCCGACCTCTGCGCCGTCGATCTGTCACCATTTGAAACACAACCCTGCTTTGACCCCGCCTCACATCTTGTATATTGCGCAGGCCGCGAACATGTGTCGGACGTCTGGATTGCTGGACAGGCGCGTGTTTCCAATAAACAAGTGTTGCAAAAAGCAGACAATGAATTGCTTGGCGTTGCACGCGTATGGCAGAATAAGGTCGGTAGTCGTTTCGACTAGTACCGCGACAAAGACCGCGGAACTTTCACCGTTCAACCTTGCCCTGTGACGAGGAACATATGATCAAACAAATGAAAAAGCATCTCATCATGGCGGCCGCCGCTGCCGCACTTAGTGTCTCCGCGTCGGCAGTCATGGCCGATAACCACGGTGACATCACAGTGACTGGCCAAGGTGACATCCCCTACGTGATCGACGGTCGTAACGTCGTTGCTCGCAGTGGCACCAACCTGTGCTGGCGCACCGGCTACTGGAGCCCGGCTGCCGCTTCCAGCGTCCTGGCTGGCGAGTTCCCGGTTGGCTGCGGGTGTGATGGCGACATCGTCCCGAAAGACAAGTGCGTAGCCCCGATGGCTGCCGCTACCAAGCCGATGGCCGCTCCGGCGCCGGCACCCAAGCCCACTGCAAACAAGGTCAAGCTGGCCGCAGATGCGCTGTTCGACTTCGACAAGGCCGTCCTGAAAGCAGAAGGCAAAGGCAAGCTGGACAAACTGGCTGCTGAAGCCGGTTCTCTGAAGCTGGAAGTGATCCTGGCTGTTGGTCACACCGACCGTCTGGGTTCCGCTTCTTACAACCAGAAGCTGTCCGAGAAGCGTGCTGCTGCTGTCAAGCAGTACCTGGTCAGCAAAGGTGTTGAAGCCAACCGTGTTTACACCGAAGGCAAGGGCGAATCCCAGCCCGTGACCACCAACTGCAACCAGAAGAGCCGCAAGGCCCTGATCGACTGCCTGCAGCCGGATCGTCGCGTTGAAATCGAAGTTATCGGCTCCAAGTAATTCGGCCCGCTTCGACTGAAAAAGCCCCGCAACCGCGGGGCTTTTTCTTTTCATGCTATCGTTTCGCCACCCTATATTTCGCAAGCCTTTCGCCATGAACGCAGACCCCTCCGAACTTCAGAAATTCGGCGACATGGCCCACCACTGGTGGGACCCCGAATCGGAGTTCCGACCGCTCCACGAAATCAATCCGCTACGCCTGGACTGGATCGACAGCCTCTTCCCCCTGCAAGGCAAAGTCGTGCTGGATGTCGGTTGTGGCGGCGGCCTGCTCTCCGAAGGCATGGCAGCGCGTGGCGCCCAAGTCACCGGAATCGACCTGGGCGAAAAAGCGCTCAGCGTCGCCAAACTCCATCTCCACGAATCCGGCCTCAACGTCAACTATCGGCTCATCAGCGCCGAAGCAATGGCAGTCGAAATGCCCGCCCAGTTCGACGCCGTCACCTGCCTGGAAATGCTCGAGCACGTCCCCGACCCGGCCAGCATCGTCAAAGCATGCGCCGCACTCGTCAAACCCGGCGGCCATGTGTTTTTTTCGACGCTCAACCGCAATCCGAAATCCTATCTGCTGTCCGTCATCGGCGCCGAGTACCTCCTCCGCATGCTCCCGCGGGGCACGCACGACTACGCAAAATTCATCAAACCCTCGGAACTGGCTCGGCACTGTCGATCAAACGACCTGGCGCTTGGCGAACTGACTGGCCTGACCTACAACCCGCTGACACGCGCCTACGCCCTCAGCAAGGACACCGACGTCAACTACCTGATGCACACCCGGCGCCATGTTTGAGGCCGTCCTGTTCGACCTCGACGGCACATTTGCCGATACGGCGCCCGATCTCGGGGGCGCACTCAACGTACTGCTGGCCGAAGACGGCCTGCCAGCACTGCCACTCGCGACACTCCGACCCCACACTTCATCCGGCACCCGGGGCATGCTGCGCATCGGTTACGGCGTCACACCTGATTCCAACCAATTCCCCGAACTGGCGAAGCGCTTCCTGACCCACTACGCCAACGCCCTGTGTGTCGGGTCCAGACTCTTCCCTGGCATCGAAACACTCATCTGCGCCCTTGAAGCCGCGGGTACGCCATGGGGCATCGTCACAAACAAACCCAGGCGCTTCACCGAGCCGCTCGTCAATGCACTCCCGCTGGGATCGCGCGCAGCCTGCGTTGTCAGTGGCGACACCACCCCAAACCCCAAACCCGCCCCGGACAGCCTCCTGTTTGCCTGCCAGGCGCTGAACGTCTCCCCCGCCAGAACCCTCTACGTCGGTGACGACCTGCGAGACATCACCGCCGGAAAAGCCGCCGGCATGCCCACGGCCGCCGCCAATTGGGGGTATCTGGGGGTCGACCACCCGATCGAAACATGGGGCGCCGACTGGATTGTCGACACGCCCGAGGCGCTACTTCACGTCCGCCTTCAAAACTCATGATAGACTGCAAGGGCTTGAAGTCAGGGGCTATAGTCCCCATGTAGCACTTCAAGGGGCCGACTTGGCTTCGACGTGGGTCGCAAAGCAATTGAGTGCATACCGAGGTCCAGTTACCTCGTAAATCAGCTGGAAACAAACTAAACGCCAACGACAAGCGTTTCGCACTCGCCGCTTAATCCCGGTGGGCGCTGCCCCGACAGGTTCCTGGGTCGGATGATGGGGTGAAAATCCCGTCTTGCAGTGTCATTTACAGGAACTCGTGGATGCGTCGGGTTACTTGGCGCATCTCCTAAAACCAAGGTAACTCGTTGCGGGACGGCCCGTCCGTCGGCCAACCCCCGTGATTAAATCCAAATAGACGGGACAAGTATGTAGAGCTCATTGTGGAGGGCTTGCGGACGGGGGTTCGATTCCCCCCGGCTCCACCAACACAGGGGTCCGAAAGGGCCCTGAAAGAAGGCCAGAACGCTCAGTCGGGCGTTCTGGCTTTTTTTATTTTCAAGACCAGTTTGAACCACGAATCTATCTCCAAGCCCGTCCGCCGATAACCAAAAAAACAAGGCCCGATCATTCGATACGGGCCTTGTGCTTTGCAGATCTGGCGACGGACATCAGTCAGGCGTTGGGAGTGTTGCGCTCACTCCAGCCGGGCGATTGACATGCCCTGGCGCCTCGCAACGGACGCTTACTTCGATGCCGCGGCAACGTCCGCCTGAAGTTGCTCAAGGATTTTCCCGCTACGCCCCCCCACCATTTCAACCAGTTTAGCGTTCAAGGGTTTCACGCGCTTGCGAAACACTTCGCGCTCCGCGTCGGTCAAACGGATGACCGTAAGCTTCGGATTATCCTTCTGCATTTTCGCTAGCGCAGCGGCGTTCTTCTCCTTCTGTTTGGCCAGGATGAAGGTTTGCAATTGCTCGCGCACCTCGTTGAGCATGGTTTTGTCTTGTTCGCTCAAACCGTTCCAGAAGTCAGCATTGGCCACCACCGTGGTGGTGTACTCGACATCGCCCGTATAGATCAAATGGGTGGTCACTTCATGGAACTTGGCGCTCTCGATGAAGAACGGCGGATTGACCTGCGCTTGAATCACGTTCATCTGCAGGCCGCTGTAAATCTCGCCCCAAGGCAACGCAACCGGGTTGGCACCATACAGCTTGAACTGCTCGATGAGAATTGGCGAAGTCATTACACGAAACTTCACGTCACTCAGATCTTCCGGTGTGCGTACGGCTTTTTTGGTCGTCCACACCATCTCGCCTTCAGGATAGACGGTGAACAGCTTGAGACCTTTGCTCGCGAAGTCCTTTGCCAGCGAGTCATAGAGCGCCGGACTGCTCGAAAGCACTTTACCCTTTGCGGCATCAGACTCCGGCAGCAAATACGGCAGACTGAGCACCTGAACCTCAGGCACGAAAGTCCCCAGGTGTCCCGGTGAGGCGTTGGAGAACTGGATCGCCCCGCCCGCCGTCAGTTCGGTCAGGTCATTTTCGTTACCCAGCTGACCATAGGTGTACACCGTCACGGTAGTCTTGCCGCCGGTGCGCTCCTCGATGAGGCGCTTGAACTCTTCCGCGTAAAGCGTCTGGACGTCGCCCGGGCTCTCCTCGACGGCAAACTTCCATTCGGCGGCGCTGGCGCTGCTTATCGCCGCCAGCGCCAGCGTGGCGCCACAAAGCAGGGTCTTGAATTTTCCGGTGAATGCCATGGTGGGTGTCTCCTTCCTCGTTATCAGGCAGTCTGTCGGTCAGCCACGATTTGCTGCATGGCGACTCGAAGTCCAGATTACAACGTCGCGATACGACGCCGAATGCACTAGAACAATACAAAGTGCAGACAACGCACCCCGCTCTCCGGCCTCCGCTGTCCAGCGCCCTCCGCCGGTCACGCGCCGGATTTCCTGACCGTGTGAGGCGCGTGCCTCGCGCTGGGGCCGCCATGAAGCCGGAAAATTGCTGCAGGGCGATGGCGATTTTGACCCGGAACAATATTGTTCTAGAGCAATCTGGCGCACTTTCACATGCCGCTAGACTGCTCAGGTCACAAAAACAAAAAGCGATGTGACCGCCAGTAGTACCCGCAGCTCAACGCCGAAGGAGGAATACCCATGGACTCAATGTCCGAAGGCGGCATCGTGTTGCGCGGCGCGCGCCGAGTCGATCGCGCGCTCGCCCGCCTCGAAAAAATACTGCTAGCCGGCGCGGTCATCCTGATGGCCGTCAATACCATCGGCAATGTGGTCGTCCGGCTGGGCTTCAGCTCCAGCCTGTTCTTTGCTGAAGAGCTTAACCAGTTCCTCATCGTCCTCGTCACCTTCGTCGGCACCAGCGCAGCCGCTCGCCAGGGGCGGCACATCCGCATGTCGGCGCTCACCGACATGCTGCCGCTCAAATACCGCCGCTGGATGTTCGCCTTCATCCAGTCAACCACGGCGATCGTCCTGGCCGCCCTGGCGTGGTACGCGGCCACCTACATCCTGCGCGTTCAGGGCCTGGGCCGGGTGACACCGGCCATGCAGGTGCCGATGTGGATCACCCTGGTCTGGCTGCCGCTCGGCCTCGGTATTGCCGCATTGCAGTTCGTACTCGCCTCTGCCGCCAACCTGCGCAGCAAGGACGACGCCTACCTCGCAGCCAATGTGCGTGAGCAGGACGACGTCGACATGCCCACCGTCTGAGGAACACGACAATGGCTCTCACGATTATTCTCGTCATGCTGGTCCTGCTGCTGCTCGGCTATCCGATGCTCGTCCCGATGCTGGTGGCGACCTTCGTCGGCTTCTTCGTCTACTTCCCGATGCTCAAGTCGGACATCATCGTTCAGCAGATGATCAGCGGCATCAGCCCGGTGGCACTGATCACCGTGCCCATGTTCATTCTCGCCGCCGACATCGTCACCCGCGGGCATACTGCCAACCGGCTGCTCGATCTGGCGATGACCTTCTTCGGCCATGTGAAGGGCGGCCTGGCGGTCACCACCGCCGTGGCGTGCACCCTGTTCGGTGCGATTTCCGGCTCCACTCAAGCCACCGTGGTGGCCATCGGCGGCCCGATCCGCCCGCGCATGCTGCAGGCGGGCTACGACGACCGCTTCACCACCGCGCTGATCATCAACGCCTCCGACATCGCCTTCCTGATCCCGCCCAGCATCGGCATGATCGTCTTCGGCATCGTCGGCAAGGTGTCGATCGGCGAGCTGTTCCTTGCCGGCATCGGGCCGGGCCTGCTGATCCTGGTGCTGTTCAGCGCCTACTCGGTGTGGTACGCATGGCATCACAAGATTCCGCTGGCCCCGCGCATCGGCTGGGCCGACCGCCTTCGCGCCTCGCGCAAGGCAGTGCTCGCACTGATGTTCCCGGTACTGATCATCGGCGGGCTGTATGCCGGCTACTTCAGCCCCACCGAGGTGGCCGCCATCGCGGTGCTCTACGCCTTCATCCTCGAGGTGTGCATCTACCGCGCGGTCAAGCTCAAGGACATCCCGCGCATCGCCTACTCCACCGGCCTGATCACCGGCATCGTGTTCGTGCTGGTCGGCACTGGCGCGGCCTTTTCGTGGATCATCTCCTTCGCCCAGCTGCCGCAGCAACTGATCGCCTCGATCGGTCTGGCCGACGCCGGCCCCTACACCATCCTGTTCGTGATCTCGCTGTCCTTCTTCATCGGTTGCATGTTTGTGGACCCGATCGTGGTGACGCTCATCCTCACACCGATCTTCATGCCGCTGGTCAATGCCGCGGGCATCGATCCGGTGCTGGTCGGCACGCTGGTCACGTTGCAGATGGCCATCGGCTCGTGCACGCCGCCCTTCGGCTGCGACATCTTCACGGCCTGCGCAATCTTCCGCAAACCCTACCTTGAGGTGATCGCCGGCACGCCGCCGTTCATCATCATCCTACTGTTCGCCACCCTGCTGCTGGTGCTGGTGCCCGACATCGCGCTGCTGTTGCCACGGCTCGCCTTCCACTGAGAACGTGTGAAGAGATCGTTGCGAGCAGGACCGAGTGCAAGGCCGCATTTGGCAACTGCGCGAGCGAACGACGAGACATATCAAATAGATAGGCGAGGAGTGAGCAAGTGAGCAACACAGCAAACGGCACGCACAGTAGATTTATTCACACGTTCTGAGCCCGGAGCCCGAATTGAGAATCGACATCCTCCCGCACCACGACCCGATGACACCGCCCGAGCAGGCGCGGATCGGCCTGCTGGCGCTGGCCACCGACCTGTGCAGCGAGGCCGACCTGCGCCGCATGCTGCCCGACACGGTCGGCCTCTACAGCAACCGGGTGCGTCACGAAAACCCGATGAGCCTCGAGGCGCTGCGCCGCGTCGCCGACGACTTGCCCCGTGCCGGCCGAGACCTGCTACCCGGGCTCGCGCTCGATGTGGTGGTGTATGGCTGCACCTCAGGCACCATCGCCCTGGGCGAGGCCGAAACGCTGGCGATGATCGCCCGCGCGCGGCCTTGCCGCCACCAGACCACGCCGGTCACCGCCAGCCTGGCGGCGCTCGCTCACCTGGGCGCGAAGCGGGTGTCGATCCTCACGCCCTACCGCGCCGAGGTCAATCGCGCGCTGGGCGAGTACTACGCCAGCCGCGGCCTTGAGGTGCTCAACGTCTCGGGCCTGGACATGGACGACGACTACGCCATGACCGCGCTGCACCCCGACACGCTGGTGGATGCCGGCGTCGCGGCGATGGCCGACGACGCCGACGCGCTGTTCATCTCATGCACGGCACTGCGCTCGAGCCGTGCCGTCGAGCGGCTCGAGGCGAAACTCGGCCGCCCGGTGGTCACCAGCAATCAGGCCATCGCCTGGCATGCGCTGCATCTCACCGGCCAGGGCGCCGGCGCAGTGGCGCCGGGTCGCCTGTTTCGAACCCTCGCACAAGGTGCCTCATGACCGACGATATCCGCCCCATCGACATCTACCGCGCCCGCCACCGGCTGCGCGGCCACATACTGCACACCCAACTGGTCCGCTCGCCCAGCCTCTCGGAACACACCGGCGGCGAGGTGCATCTCAAGCTCGAATGTCGCCAGATCACCGGCAGCTTCAAGCTGCGCGGCGCCACCAACGCGCTGCTCTGCCTGGATGACGACGCCCGTGCCCGTGGCGTGATCGCCGTGTCCACCGGCAACCACGGCCGCGCGCTGGCCTATGCCGCGCATCAGCTCGGGGTGCGCGCGGTGATCTGCATGTCGAAGCTGGTGCCATCCAACAAGGTCGAGGCGATCCGCGCGCTCGGCGCCGAGGTGCATATCGTCGGCAACAGCCAGGACGAGGCCGAGGTCGAGGTGGCCCGCCTGATCCGCGACGAGGGCCTGACGCTGCTGCCGCCCTTCGACCACCCCGACATCATCGCCGGCCAGGGCACCGTCGGCCTCGAACTGCTCGACGATCTGCCAGGCCTCGACACCGTGCTGGTGCCGCTGTCCGGCGGCGGGCTGCTGGCCGGCGTGGCGCTGGCGCTCAAGCGCGCGTCACCGCAGATCCGCGTGATCGGCGTCACCATGGAGCGCGGCTGCGCCATGCATGCGAGTCTGGCCGCCGGCAAGCCGGTGCAGGTCGAGGAGCTCGAAACGCTGGCCGACTCGCTCGGCGGCGGCATTGGTCTGGACAACCGCTACACTTTCCGGATGGCGCAGACGCTGGTGGACGATGTGGTGCTGGTCACCGAGGAAGACATCGCCGCGGCCATCCGTCATGCTTACACCAAGGAACAGATCATCATCGAAGGCAGTGGCTCGGTCGGTATCGCCGCCCTGCTCTCAGGACGCCTCAAGACCACCGGCACGACGGCCATCCTGGTCAGCGGCGCGAACATCGACATGGCGCTCCACCGCCGCATCGTGTGCGGCATGGAGACCTGAACGACCAGCCCCTTCGGTCCGGGAGTCATCGGTATGGAGCAATGGCGCAAGGCACTCGACGCGGTACGCAGCGGCGAATCCAAGTACAAGGTGCTCGTCGAGGCGATCACACGGGACATCGACAGCGGCGTGCTCAAGGAAGGCGTGCGCCTGCCACCGCAACGCCAGGTCAGCCTGGCGGTGGGCATCAGCGTGCAGACCGTCACCAATGCCTACAAGGAGCTGGAGCAGCACGGCCTGATCCGCTGCGAGGTCGGGCGTGGCAGCTTCGTCGCCAAGCGCGTCACTGAAAAGGTCGCCACCTACATGCTCGACCGCGCCGAGCGCGCGCTGATCGACTTCTCCATCGTGCGCATCGTTCACACCGCCGAGCACGGCCGCCTGTGGCGCAAGGCCTGCGCCGATCTGGCCACCCAGGTCGACCAGCCATGGATGCGCGCCTACCGGCCGATCGCCGGCTTCGAATACCACCGCGCGGCCGGCGTCGAGTGGATGGCCTCGCTGGGGCACGAGGCCCGCGTCGAAACCACGCTGATCACCAACGGTGCCTCGCACGCCATCTTTCTCGCGCTCGCCTCGCTGGTCAGCCCCGGCGACGTGGTGCTGAGCGAGAACATCACCGACCACGGCGTGATCGGCACCGCGCAGGTGCTCGGCTTCACGCTCAAGGGCCTCGATACCGACGAATACGGCATCCAGCCCGACCACTTCGAAGAGATGTGCGCCAACGAACGTGTCACCGCACTGGTCACCACGCCCAACCTGAACAACCCCACCTCCTCGATCATGCCGGATGCACGGCGGCGTGCGATCGCCCGCATCGCCAACCGCTACGGGGTGTATGTGATCGAGGATGACGTCTTCGGCCCGCTGCTGTCCAGGCGAACACAACCGATCGCCAACCATATCCCCGATCTCGGCTTCTATTGCACCAGCCTGACCAAATCGGTGCTCACCGGCCTGCGCACCGGCTATCTGAGCATGCCGAAGAAGATGGCCCTGCGCGTCGAGAGCATCCTGCGCGTCAACTGCTGGATGGCCACGCCGCTAATGGCCGAAATTGCCACCCGCTGGATCGCCGACGGCACTGCCAATCACCTCATCGAGATCCAGCGCGAGCGCCTCGGCCGCCGACACGACATGGTGCTCGAAGTGCTGGGCGACTACCGCCTCGGCAGCCATCCGGAATCCCTCTCGGCGTGGCTGCGCATTCCCCAGCACTGGCGGCTCGACGCGCTCGCACAGCAACTGCGCAACAGCCATATCGCGGTCACCCTGCCCGACCCCTTCCTCGTCCTTGGCACCCCGCGACCCGACGCGATCCGCATCTGCCTGGGCGCCGAAGGCAGCGACGTGCGCATGCATTCGGCCCTGTCCACCCTGCGCAGCGTGTTTCAGCAATACCCCCACGTCCACGCCACGCTCTGAGCGCGCCCATGCGGCACCCCGCACCAATATCCGCGGCAATGCACTAGGACAAAAGAAAGCCAAATTCCACGCCCTACACTTGATTGCAATGACCTGAACCCGTTCGTTCAGGCCTGCAACGCAAAGAGGGCGGTATGTCGAATGTCATTTTGCTGAACGAGAAGGACCTGCGCGCCAGCGTCACGCTGGATCTGGCGGCCATCGACTGCATCGAGCAGGCCTTCCGCATCCTCGCCACCGAGGATGTGATCATGCCGCCGATCCTGCGTCTGGACATCCATGCGTACAACGGCGAGGTGGACGTCAAGACGGCCTACCTGCCGGGCCTCGACAGCTTCGCCATCAAGGTCAGCCCCGGCTTCTTCGACAACCCGAAACTCGGCCTGCCGAGCCTCAACGGCATGATGATGTTGTGGTCGGCCCGCACCGGCATCCTCGAAGCGCTGCTGCTCGACAACGGCTACCTCACCGCCGTGCGCACCGCCGCCGCCGGCGCTGTCGCCGCGCGCTGGCTGGCCCGCGAGGACGCCCATCGCGCCGCCGTCATCGGTGCCGGCGAGCAGGCCCGGCTGCAACTGAAGGCGCTGACGCTGGTGCGCAAGATCACCTCGGCCACCGTCTGGGCACCGCACAGTGACGCCGCGCAGCGTTTTGCCGACAACATCGGGCGCGAACTGGGCATTGCCATCACCCCGTGCACCGATATCGATCACGCCATGGCCGAGGCCGATGTCGCCATCACCACCACGCCGAGCCGCGAGCCACTGATCCAGGCCCGCCACCTGCGCCCCGGCCTGCACATCACCGCCATGGGCTCGGACGCCGAACACAAGAACGAGATCGCCCCCGACGCGCTGGCCGCCTGCACTTATGTGTGCGACCGGGTGAGCCAGGTCCGCGTGCTCGGCGAACTGCATCACGCCATCGACGCCGGCACGGTCGCCGCCGACGCGCAACCGGCCGAACTCGGTCAGGTCATCGCCGCGCAGCGCCCGGGTCGCACGCGTGCCGACGAGGTCACCCTGTGCGACCTGACCGGCACCGGCGCACAAGACACCGCCATTGCCAACTTCACCTACGCACGCGCCATCGAGCGCGGCCTGGGTCTGTCATTCGCGTCCTGAGCCCGGCACATGACACACGCCCTCCGCCTCCCCTTTGAGCGCAGCGAGTACGCCCAGCGCCTGGCCAAGACCCGTGCCGCCATGGCAAAAAAGGGCGTGGACCTGCTGATCGTCACCGACCCGGCCAACATGCACTGGCTCACCGGCTACGACGGCTGGTCCTTCTATGTGCACCAGTGCGTGCTGCTCGGGCTGGACGGCGAGCCGGTGTGGTTCGGCCGCGGCCAGGACACCAACGGCGCCCGCCTCACCACCTGGCTCGCGCCCGACAACAGGGTCGGCTACCCCGATATCTACGTGCAGTCCACCGAACGCCACCCCATGGACTACCTGTCCACCGAGGTGATTACCGCGCGCGGCTGGCACACCAAGCGCATCGGCGTGGAGATGGACAACTACTACTTCAGCGCCGCCGCCTTCGCCTCGCTGCAAAAGCATCTGCCGCAGGCCACGTTCGTCGACACCAACGCCCTGGTGAACTGGCAGCGCGCGGTCAAGTCGCCGCAGGAGATCGCCTACATGCGCATCGCCGCGCGCATCGTCGAGAAGATGCACGAGAAGATCGTCGAGGTCATCGAGCCGGGCATGCGCAAGAACGAACTGGTCGCCCAGATCTACTCGACCGCCATCCTCGGCGCCGAGGGCCACGGCGGTGATTACCCCTCGATCGTGCCGATGCTGCCCACCGGCGCCGACGCCGCCGCCCCGCACCTGACCTGGGACGACTCGCCCATGCCGGCCGACTCGGGCACCTTCTTCGAGATCACCGGCTGCTACCGGCGCTATCACTGCCCGCAGTCGCGCACGGTGTATCTGGGCCGCCCGCCGAAGCACTTCATCGAGGCCGAAAAAGCCATCATCGAAGGCATCGAGGCCGGCCTCGACGCGGCCAAACCCGGCAACACCTGCGAGCACATCGCCAACGCCTTCTTCGCCGTGCTCAAGCGCTACGGCATCGACAAGAGCAGCCGCTGCGGCTACCCCATCGGCGCCAGCTACCCGCCCGACTGGGGCGAGCGCACGATGAGCCTGCGCCCCGGCGACCAGACCGTGCTCGAGCCCGGCATGACCTTCCACTTCATGCCCGGCCTGTGGCAAGACGACTGGGGCCTGGAGATCACCGAAAGCATCCTCATCACCGACACCGGCGTCGAGCCCCTGTGCACCACGCCACGCAAACTGTTCGTCAAGCCCTGATCGCGGGCGGACGGATCGAACCACCCCGATCAAGGGAGACAAACGAGATGACCACTGAAGTCAAACTGCCCTTCACACGCAGCGAGTACGCCCAGCGCCTGGCCAAGACCCGCGCCGCCATGGCCCAGCGCGGCGTCGACCTGCTGATCGTCACCGACCCGGCCAACATGAACTGGCTGACCGGATACGACGGCTGGTCCTTCTATGTGCACCAGTGCGTGCTGGTCGCGCTGGAGGGCGAGCCGTTGTGGTTCGGCCGCGGCATGGACGGCAACGGCGCGGCGCGCACCGCCTACATCGCGCCCGAGAGCATCATCCGCTACCCGGACCACTATGTGATGTCCACCGAACGCCACCCGATGGACTACCTGTCCACCGAGGTGATTACCGCGCGCGGCTGGCACACCAAGCGCATCGGCGTGGAGATGGACAACTACTACTTCAGCGCGGCCGCCTTCGCCTCGCTGCAAAAGCACTTGCCGCAGGCCACGTTCGTCGACACCAACGCCCTGGTGAACTGGCAGCGCGCGGTCAAGTCGCCGCAGGAGATCGCCTACATGCGCATCGCCGCGCGCATCGTCGAGAAGATGCACGAGAAGATCGTCGAAGTGATCGAGCCGGGCATGCGCAAGAACGAGCTGGTGGCGCAGATCTATTCGACCGCCATCATGGGCGCCGAAGGCCACGGCGGGGACTACCCGTCGATCGTGCCGATGCTGCCCACCGGCGCCGACGCCGCCGCCCCGCACCTGACCTGGGACGATTCGCCCATGCCGGCCGACTCGGGCACCTTCTTCGAGATCACCGGCTGCTACCGGCGCTATCACTGCCCGCAGTCGCGCACGGTGTACCTGGGCCGCCCGCCGAAGCATTTCATCGAGGCCGAAAAAGCGATCATCGAAGGCATCGAGGCCGGCCTCGATGCGGCCAAACCCGGCAACACCTGCGAGCACATCGCCAACGCCTTCTTCGCCGTGCTCAAGCGCTACGGCATCGACAAATCCAGCCGCTGCGGCTACCCCATCGGCGCGAGCTACCCGCCCGACTGGGGCGAGCGAACCATGAGCCTGCGCCCCGGCGACACCACCGTGCTCGAGCCCGGCATGACCTTCCACTTCATGCCCGGCCTGTGGCAAGACGACTGGGGCCTGGAGATCACCGAAAGCATCCTCATCACCGACACCGGCGTCGAGCCCCTGTGCACGACGCCGCGCAAACTGTTCGTCAAGGAGTGAGTGTCATGAAACCCTCACCAATCAGCCCGACCGTCGACTTCGACCGCGACGGCGTGCAGCACGGCTTTCTCAAGCTGCCCTATTCGCGCGATGCCGCCGCCTGGGGGGCGGTGATGATTCCGGTCACCGTGGTGCGCAACGGCAGCGGCCCCACCGCGCTGCTCACCGGCGCCAACCATGGCGACGAGTACGAAGGCGCGGTGGCGCTGCGCAAGCTCACCGACACGCTCACGCCCGAGCAGGTGCGCGGCCGCGTGATCATCGTGCCCTTTCTCAACTTTCCGGCCTTTCGCGCCGGCACGCGCACCTCGCCGATCGACAAGGGCAACCTCAACCGCAGTTTTCCCGGCAAGCCCGACGGCACGGTGACCGAGAAGATTGCCGACTACATCCAGCGCCACCTGCTGCCGCTGGCCGACTATGTGCTGGACATCCATTCCGGCGGCAAGACGCTCGACTTCCTGCCCTTCGCGGCGATCCATGTGCTCGACGACAAGGCACAGGAAGCGCGTTGCCAGATGGCCATGGATGCCTTCGGCGCGCCCTACTCAATGCACATGCTCGAACTCGACAGCGTCGGCATGTTCGACACCGCGGCCGAAGAGGCCGGCAAGGTGTTCGTCTCCACCGAGCTCGGTGGCGGCGGCACGGCGACCGCCAGGAGCATCGCCATCGCCGAGCGCGGCGTGCGCGACTTCCTGATCCACTGCGGCATCTGCCAGGGCGAGGCCTCGCAGCGTCAATCGATCAAGCTCGACATGCCCGACGGCGACTGCTACGTCGCCTCGACGCACGACGGCCTGCTCGAGATGTGCGTCGACCTCGGTGATCCGGTGAACACCGGCGATGTGGTCGGCCGGGTGTATGACGTGACGCGCACCGGCAGCGCACCGGTCGAGTATCGCGCCGCACGCGGCGGCATTCTCGCGGCACGGCACTTCCCCGGCCTCATCAGCGTCGGCGACACCCTCGCGGTAATCGCCGACGTGGTCGGCTGACCCCGACCCCCAATTCATATTCAACACCGTCCGAACGGCACCGGCCGGGACGCACATCCGACCAAGGAGAGACTGCAATGAACGACTACGAAAACCACACCGGAACGGCATCGGTCTGGGCCGGCGAAGAACACCTGTTCGCCGAGAACGCCATCTGCCTGCCCGTCTACAATTCCGTCACCTTCGGCTATGACGACATGGACGAATGGCACCAGGTCGGCATGGGCAAGAAGAAAGGCCACATCTACTCGCGCAACACCAACCCCACGGTGCGCCCGCTCGAAGAGAAGATCCGCCTCATGGACGGCGGCGAAGAAGCCACCAGCTTCTCCACCGGCATGGCCGCCATCAGCAACACGCTGTTCACCCTGCTCGGCCCGGGCGACCGCGTGGTGGCGATCAAGGACACCTACGGCGGCTCGAACAAGATCTTCATCAAGTTCCTGCCGCAGATGAAGGTCGACGTATGCATGGTCGACACCAGCGATTTCGACGCCATCGAGCGCGAGGTCAAGAAGGGCTGCAAGGTGCTCTACCTCGAGACGCCGACCAACCCCACGCTGAAGATCGTCGACATCGAGCGCCTCGCCAAGGTGGCGCACGAACACGGCGCCATCGTGGTGGTCGACAACACCTTCGCCACGCCGATCAACCAGCGCCCGATCAGCCTCGGTGCCGACGTCGTCGTGTATAGCGCCACCAAATACCTCAACGGCCACTCGGACGTGATGGGCGGCCTGGCCGTCGGCAAGAAGGCACTGATCGACCAGATCTTCCACTACCGCGAGATCACCGGCGCCACCCTGCATCCGCAGTCGGCCTACATGATCCTGCGCGGCATGAAGACGCTGGAGCTGCGCATCGCGCGCCACAACGAAAACGCCATGAAGGTCGCCACCTTCCTGTCGCAGCACCCGAAGGTCGACCAGGTCTTCTACCCCGGCCTGGAAACGCACCTGAACCACGCCATCGCGAAGAAACAGATGCGCGGCTTCGGCGGCATGCTCAGCTTCTCGCTCAAGGGCGGCTTCGAGAACGTGGTGACCGTGCTGGAGAACCTCAAGTACGCTCACAAGGCGGCCAGCCTCGGTTCCGTCGGCACCCTCGTCGGCCCGCCGCGCACCACCAGCCACGTCGAGCTGACCGAGCAGGAACGCGCCAACGCCGGCATCCCCGAGAGCCTCATCCGCTACTCGGCCGGCATCGAGAACGGCGACGACCTGGTGGCCGACCTGGAGCAGGCGCTGGCGAAAATCTGATCCGCCGTCCCAACCATTCCGTCACCCCTGCCCCGCCCGTGCGGCGTGGCAGGGGGAGGAGCCCGCATGAGTGAACTGCAGGAAGTCAAAGTCCCCGATATCGGCGATTACGCCGATGTGCCGGTGATCGAGCTCTACGTCAAGGTCGGCGACACCATCGCCGTCGATGACCCCATCGTCACGCTCGAGTCCGACAAAGCCACCATGGACGTCCCGTCCGAGGTCGCCGGTGTGATCAAGGAAGTCAAAGTCGCCCTGGGCGACCGTGTGGCCGAAGGCAGCGTGCTGATCGTTGTCGACGCCGCCGGCGCGGGCGCGGCGGCCGCTCCGGCGGCAGCCGCAGCCCCGGCCCCCGCAGCCGCACCGGCCGCCGCGCCGGCCGCTGCCGGTGGTGGCGTGGTCGAAGTCAAAGTGCCCGACATCGGTGATTTCGATTCCGTGCCGGTGATCGAGCTCTACGTTAAAGTCGGCGACACCATCGCCGTCGATGACGCGATCGCCATGCTCGAGTCCGACAAAGCCACCATGGACGTCCCCTCCACTGCCGCTGGCGTGGTCAAGGAAGTCGTGGTGGGACTCGGCAGCAAGGTCTCCGAAGGCTCGGTGCTGATCAAGGTCGCCGCGGCTGGCGCTGCCGTAGGGCCGGCTTCAGCCGGCCAACCAGTCGATGGCGGGTTGAAACCCGCCCTACCGACGGCCCCTGCCCCCGCAGCCGCCTCGCATGCCGGGGGTGCCGACATCGAGGTCGACATGCTCGTCCTCGGCGCCGGCCCGGGGGGTTACTCTGCCGCCTTCCGCGCGGCCGACCTCGGCCTGAAAACCGTCATCGTCGAGCGCTACGCCACCTTCGGCGGCGTCTGCCTCAACGTCGGCTGCATCCCCTCCAAAGCCCTGCTGCACGTGGCCGCGGTGATGGATGAGGCCCAGCACATGGGTGGCGCGGGCGTGAGCTTCGCTAAGCCCACGGTCGATCTCGACGCCCTGCGCAAGCACAAGGAAGGCGTGGTCGGGAAGCTCACCGGCGGTCTGGCCGGCATGGCCAAAGGCCGCAAGGTCGACATGGTGCGTGGCTACGGCCACTTCCTCGACCCGAATCAC
>NZ_VMNI01000024.1 GCF_007625205.1 Denitromonas ohlonensis
GATCGTGATGCCGCGTGCCTTTTCTTCCGGCGCGCTATCGATCGACGCGTAGTCCTTGGCTTCACCACCGAACTTCTTCGACAGAATCGTCGTGATCGCCGCGGTCAGCGTGGTCTTGCCATGGTCAACGTGACCAATCGTGCCGACGTTGACGTGCGGTTTCGTCCGCTCAAACTTACCCTTAGCCATTGCTCAATTTCCTTGTATCTTGTCGAAAATCAGAGATTACTTGCTCTTGATCACAGCTTCGGCCACGTTCTTCGGGGCTTCGCTGTAGTGCTTGAATTCCATCGAGTACGTCGCACGACCCTGCGTCAGCGAACGCAGCGAAGTCGCATAGCCAAACATCTCGGCCAGCGGTACTTCTGCGCGAATACCCTTCATGTCACCCGCGATGTCGTCCATGCCGAGCACGATACCGCGGCGACCGGACAGGTCGCCCATGACGTTGCCCATGAAGTCTTCCGGGGTCTCGACTTCGACCGCCATCATCGGCTCGAGGAGCACCGGATTGGCTTTGCGCATTGCGTCCTTGAAGGCCATCGAACCGGCCATCTTGAACGCGTTTTCGTTCGAGTCAACATCGTGGTATGAGCCGTCAAACAGCGTGACCTTGACGTCAACAACCGGGAAGCCTGCCAGCACACCGCTCGGCAAGGTGTCGCGAATACCGCGATCCACCGCCGGAATGTACTCGCGCGGCACCACGCCACCCTTGATGGCGTCAACGAACTCGTAGCCCTTGCCAGCTTCGTTCGGCTCAAGCTTGATCCAGACGTGACCATACTGACCACGACCACCGGACTGCTTGACGAACTTGCCTTCCTGCTCAACCGCCGAACGCACCGCCTCGCGATAGGCCACCTGCGGCGCGCCTACGTTGGCTTCAACGTTGAATTCGCGCTTCATGCGATCAACGATGATCTCAAGGTGCAATTCGCCCATGCCGGAGATGATCGTCTGGCCGGACTCTTCGTCAGTGCGAACGCGGAAGGACGGATCTTCCTGGGCCAGACGGCTCAGCGCGATACCCATTTTTTCCTGGTCGCTCTTGGTCTTCGGCTCCACGGCGACGTGAATCACCGGGTCCGGGAACTCCATACGCTCGAGAATGACCGGCGCGTCCAGCGAACACAGGGTTTCACCCGTCGTCACATCTTTCAGGCCCACGCACGCGGCGATATCGCCGGCGCGCACTTCCTTGATCTCGATGCGATCGTTGGCGTGCATCTGCAGCAGACGGCCGATACGCTCTTTCTTGTCCTTGATCGAGTTCAGCACGGAGTCGCCGGAATCCAGCACGCCCGAGTAAACACGGATAAAGGTCAGCTGACCCACAAACGGGTCGGTCATCAACTTGAACGCCAGCGCCGAGAATTTCTCGTCGTCAGACGACTTGCGCGTCACTTCATTGCCATCTTCATCCGTACCCGTAATGGCGGCCACTTCAACCGGTGAAGGCATGAATTCGATCACGGCGTCCAGCATGCGCTGAACACCCTTGTTCTTGAACGCGGTGCCGCACAGCATCGGCTGGATTTCGCAGGCGATGGTACGGCGACGCAGACCGGCAATAATCTGCGCTTCACTCAGATCGCCGCTCTCCAGGTACTCGTTCATGAGCTCTTCAGTCGCCTCGGCAGCCGCCTCGACCATCTGCTCGCGCCAGGTTGCAGCCTCTTCCACCAGATTCGCCGGGATCTCTGCGTAGGTGAATTTGGTGCCCTGCGAAGCCTCGTCCCAGACGATGGCTTTCATCTTGATCAGGTCAACCACACCCTCAAAGTGCTCTTCAGCACCAATCGGCAGCACCACAGGCACCGGATTGGCCTTCAGGCGCGACTTCATCTGCGCGACAACCTTGAAGAAATCGGCGCCGGAGCGGTCCATCTTGTTGACGAACGCAAGACGCGGCACGCGGTACTTGGTTGCCTGGCGCCACACCGTCTCGGACTGAGGCTGCACACCACCGACCGCGCAATAGACCATGCACGCACCGTCGAGCACCCGCATGGAACGCTCGACTTCGATGGTGAAGTCCACGTGCCCCGGGGTATCGATGATGTTGATGTGATGCTCAGGATGGCTCATGTCCATCCCTTTCCAGAAGCAGGTGGTCGCTGCGGAGGTGATGGTAATACCACGCTCCTGCTCTTGCGCCATCCAGTCCATGGTTGCAGCGCCGTCGTGAACTTCACCAATCTTGTGGTTCACGCCGGTGTAAAAAAGAATACGCTCGGTCGTCGTTGTCTTGCCGGCGTCAATGTGAGCTGAAATACCGATATTGCGGTAGCGCTCAATAGGTGTCTTGCGAGCCACGGTGGCAACCCTTCCCAATCACGCTAACGCGCAATTTTCTTTCAAGTCGATTACAAAAAAACGAGCCCTGACGGGCTCGATCCACGTCGCATCCAGATTAGAAGCGATAGTGCGAGAAGGCCTTGTTGGCCTCGGCCATACGGTGCACTTCTTCGCGCTTCTTCATCGCTGCGCCACGACCTTCAGCCGCTTCGAGCAACTCACCGGCCAAACGCTGCGCCATCGACTTCTCGGCACGCTTGCGAGCGGCTTCACGCAACCAGCGCATCGACAGCGCCATACGACGCGACGGACGCACTTCAACCGGCACCTGATAGTTGGCACCGCCCACACGACGGCTCTTCACTTCGACGACCGGACGCACGTTACCGAGCGCAGCCGTAAAGATCTCCAGCGGATCCTTACCAGCCTTGGACGAAATGTGATCGAACGCACCATAGACGATGCGCTCGGCGACGGCTTTTTTGCCAGCCTGCATGATCACATTGATAAACTTGGAAACATCCTGACTACCAAACTTCGGGTCCGAGAGGACCTCACGCTTGGGTACTTCGCGACGACGCGGCATATCAACCCCTTCCGATTCTTATTGAGCCAACAATCAAGCTTTCTTCGGGCGCTTGGCGCCGTACTTGGAGCGCGACTGCTTCCGATCTTTAACACCCTGCAGGTCCAGCGATCCGCGGACGATGTGGTAACGCACACCCGGCAAGTCTTTTACACGACCACCACGAATCAGGACCACAGAGTGCTCCTGGAGGTTGTGGCCTTCGCCGCCGATGTACGAAATAACCTCAAAACCGTTGGTCAGGCGAACCTTGGCCACTTTACGCAGAGCGGAGTTCGGCTTCTTCGGCGTCGTGGTGTATACACGAGTACACACGCCACGCTTCTGGGGGCAAGCGTCGAGCGCCGGCACCTTGCTTTTGACGATGGCAGATTTCCGCGGTTTGCGGACGAGCTGATTAATTGTTGGCATAGCTTGAGAATTTCCCAAAAAACCGAGGCAGCCCTTTGGGCCGCCTCGGGCGGTGTATTCCGGCTGCGACTGACTACGATTGGTCAGTCTACAAAAAGAGGCCGGATTTTACCCCCGTTCGTTTTAAAAGGTCAACGCGTTGACACATCTTCCTGCGGCAAGTCCAGGAGTTCTTCGGCCGCCGCGGGCCAGGCGTGCTCCCCGCCAAGGTCCTGTCCTTCGGACTGGGCCAGGCGATTGCGGTGATACGCCATCCCGGTACCTGCCGGAATGAGGCGGCCAACGATGACGTTCTCCTTGAGACCGCGGAGTTCGTCGCGCTTGCCCATGATCGCCGCTTCGGTCAGCACCCGGGTGGTTTCCTGGAAGGAAGCGGCCGAGATGAACGAGTCCGTCGACAAGGACGCTTTGGTAATACCGAGCAAGACGTTTTCGTAGCTGGCCGGCAGTTTGCCTTCCGCTTCAATCCGGTCATTCTCGTCCAGCACTTCGGAACGCTCGACCTGCTCTTCACGGATGAAGCGCGTGTCGCCTGAATCGGAGATCACCACACGGCGCAGCATCTGACGCACGATGACTTCAATGTGCTTGTCGTTGATCTTCACGCCCTGCAGACGATAGACGTCCTGCACTTCGTCAATGATGTAACGCGCCAGCGCTTCGATACCCTTCAGGCGCAGGATGTCGTGCGGTTCGGCCGGGCCATCAACAATCGGCTCGCCCTTGTTCACCACCTGACCATCGTGCACCATGACGTGCTTGTCTTTCGGGATCAGGAACTCGTGAGCCGTGCCGTCGAGCTCGGTGATCACCAGACGCTGCTTGCCCTTGGTTTCCTTACCGAAGGACACCGTGCCGGTGAACTCGGCCAGCACGCCTGCGTCTTTCGGCGAACGGGCTTCGAACAGCTCGGCAACACGCGGCAGACCACCGGTAATGTCGCGCGTCTTGGCCGATTCCTGCGGAATACGCGCCAGGATGTCACCGACGTTGATCTGCTGACCGTCCTTGACGGTAATGATCGAGCCAACCTGGAAGGTGATCGCCACGGCGTGATCGCTACCTGCGATCTTCACCTCGTCGCCCTTCTCGTCGAACAGCTTGACCTGCGGACGCACGCCCTTGGACGCGGCAGAGCCGCCCCGGCGCTTGGCATCGATCACCACCAGAGTGGACAGACCGGTCACCTCGTCGATCTGCTTGGCCACGGTCACGCCTTCCTCAACGTGCTCGAACTTCACCGTACCGGCAAACTCGGTCACGATCGGACGGGTGTGCGGATCCCAGGTGGCCAGCTGCTGACCGGCCTTGATGGCACCGCCATCCGTGACGTGCAGCATGGCGCCGTAGGGCACCTTGTGACGCTCGCGCTCGCGGCCCATGTCGTCTGCCACAAGCACCTCAGCCGAACGCGCGATGATGATCTTCTCGCCCTTGGCGCTGGTCACGTAACGCATGTTCTGCGTAAAGCGGATGCTACCGGCCGACTTCGCCTCAACCGAACTGGCTGCAGCGGCCCGTGAAGCGGCACCACCGACGTGGAAGGTACGCATGGTCAGCTGGGTACCCGGCTCACCGATCGACTGCGCAGCGATCACGCCAACGGCCTCACCGACGTTCACCATCGAACCACGACCCAGATCGCGGCCGTAGCACTTGGCGCACAGACCATAGCGGGTTTCGCAGGTCAGCGGCGTACGCACGGCAACCTCGTCGATACCCAGGCTCTCGATCAGCTCGACCAAGCCCTCGTCGAGCAATTCGCCGGAAGCAACCACCGTTTCCTGTGTATCCGGATTGACCACATCATCAATACACACACGGCCGAGAATACGTTCGCGCAACGGCTCGATGACCTCGCCGCCCTCGATCATGGCCTTCATGTTGAAGCCATTGCGGGTGCCGCAATCGTCTTCGGTCACCACCAGGTCCTGGGTCACGTCGACCAGACGACGCGTCAGGTAGCCGGAGTTCGCGGTTTTCAACGCGGTATCGGCCAGACCCTTACGGGCGCCGTGGGTGGAGATGAAGTACTGAAGCACGTTCAGGCCTTCGCGGAAGTTGGTGGTAATCGGTGTCTCGATAATCGAGCCGTCCGGCTTGGCCATCAGGCCTCGCATACCCGCCAGCTGACGAATCTGAGCAGCCGAACCCCGCGCACCGGAGTCCGCCATCATGTAGATGGAGTTGAAGGACTCCTGATCAACTTCCTTGGGCTCGGGTGCCTTGCTGCCCGGCATGTAGACCGATTTCCACCAGTCATCACGCGGCGTGGCGCCAAAGCGGTCCAGAATCTTTTCTTTGCCGAGTTGATCCATCATGGCCTTGGCAACCTGGTCACCCGTACGCCCCCAGATATCGACCACCTTGTTATAGCGCTCACCATCGGTCACCAGACCCGAGGCGTACTGCTGGGCGATTTCTTTGACTTCGTTTTCGGCGGCGCGAATGATCGGCTCTTTCTGATCCGGCACCAGCATGTCCTTGACCGCGATCGACACCCCGGCACGCGTCGCGAGACGGAAGCCGAACTGCATCAGCTGGTCAGCGAACACCACGGTGGCCTTCAGGCCGCAGCGACGGAAAGAAGCGTTGATGAGCTTCGAGATTTCCTTCTTCTTCAGCGGACGATCGATGGCGCTGAACGGCAAACCGGCCGGCAGAATCTCGGACAGCAGCGCACGGCCAGCGGTCGTCTGATAACGCGTGACACGCTCGACACGCTCGCCATCCTCACCGATGTCGGCCTCTTTCAGGCGCACCGTGATCCGGGCGTGCAGCGACAGAACACCGGTCTCGTAGGCGCGCAGCACTTCGGACACGTCCTGCAGCACCATGCCGTCGCCTTTTTCGCCGATACCCTCGCGGCTGGCGTAATAGAGGCCCAGCACGATGTCCTGCGACGGCACGATGATCGGCTCGCCGTTGGCGGGCGAGATCACGTTGTTCGAGGCCAACATCAGCGTACGCGCTTCCATCTGCGCTTCGAGCGACAACGGCACGTGGACAGCCATCTGGTCACCGTCGAAGTCGGCGTTGAACGCAACGCAGACCAGCGGGTGCAGCTGAATGGCCTTGCCTTCGATCAGTACCGGCTCAAAGGCCTGGATACCGAGACGGTGCAGGGTCGGGGCGCGGTTGAGCAGCACCGGATGTTCGCGGATCACCTCTTCGAGGATGTCCCACACCACCGGCTCCTGGCTCTCCACCATCTTCTTGGCCTGCTTGATGGTCGTGGCCAGACCCATCAGCTCCAGCTTGTTGAAGATGAAGGGCTTGAACAGTTCGAGCGCCATCAGCTTGGGCAGACCGCACTGGTGCAGCTTGAGCTGCGGGCCCACCACGATGACCGAACGGCCCGAGTAGTCGACGCGTTTACCCAGCAGGTTCTGACGGAAGCGACCGCCCTTCCCCTTGATCATGTCGGCCAGCGACTTGAGCGGACGCTTGTTGGCGCCGGTCATGGCCTTGCCGCGACGACCGTTATCCAGCAGTGAGTCGACCGACTCCTGCAGCATGCGCTTTTCGTTGCGCACGATGATTTCCGGCGCCTTGAGTTCGAGCAGACGCTTCAGACGGTTGTTGCGGTTGATCACGCGACGATACAGATCGTTCAGGTCGGACGTGGCGAAACGGCCACCGTCCAGCGGCACCAGCGGACGCAGGTCCGGCGGCAGCACAGGCAGCACGGCCAGAATCATCCACTCGGGCTTGATGCCCGACTGCTGGAATGCCTCCAGGATCTTCAGACGCTTGGAGTACTTCTTGATCTTGGCGTCGGAGCTGGTGGCTTCAAGTTCGCCGCGCAGCTTCTCGATTTCCTGGACGACGTCGAGGGTGCGCAGCAATTCGCGCACGCCTTCGGCACCCATCGAGGCATCGAACTCGTCACCGTACTCTTCGACCTTGGCGAGGTAATCATCCTCGGTCAGCAGCTGACCGCGGGTCAGCGGGGTCATGCCCGGCTCGACCACCACAAAACCTTCGAAATACAGCACGCGTTCGATATCGCGCAGGGTCATGTCGAGCACCATGCCCAGACGGCTGGGCAGGCTCTTCAGGAACCAGATGTGAGCCACCGGCGAGGCCAGTTCGATGTGGCCCATGCGCTCACGGCGCACTTTCGACAGGGTCACTTCGACGCCGCACTTCTCGCAGATCACACCGCGATGCTTGAGGCGCTTGTACTTGCCGCACAGGCACTCATAGTCCTTGACCGGGCCAAAGATCTTGGCGCAGAACAGACCATCGCGCTCAGGCTTGAACGTACGGTAGTTGATGGTCTCGGGCTTTTTGACTTCGCCATAGGACCAGGACCGGATTTTGTCCGGCGATGCGAGACCAATGGTAATCGCATCAAACTCTTCCTCATTGGGAAGCGTCTGTTTGAACAGATCAGCGAGCAGGCTTTTCATGTGTCACTCCATCCGATTGAGCGTTGGGCTCAGTCGGCTCAAATACGATCCAGGTCGATGTCGATGGCCAGCGAGCGAATTTCTTTCACCAGCACGTTGAAGGACTCGGGCATGCCCGCATCGATCTTGTGCTCGCCCTTGACGATGTTTTCGTACACCTTGGTCCGGCCGGTCACGTCGTCGGACTTGACCGTCAGCATTTCCTGCAGCGTGTATGCCGCGCCGTAAGCTTCCAGCGCCCACACTTCCATTTCGCCGAAACGCTGGCCACCGAACTGCGCCTTACCGCCCAGCGGCTGCTGGGTGACCAGGGAGTAAGGACCGGTGGAACGCGCGTGCATCTTGTCATCGACCAAGTGGTGCAGCTTCAGCACGTGCTTGTAGCCCACCGTGACCTTGCGCTCGAAGGCTTCGCCCGTGCGACCGTCGAACAGCGTGACCTGGCCGGAAATCGGCAGATCGGCAATCTCGAACATCGTCTCGATTTCGCTTTCGGTGGCACCGTCAAAGACCGGCGTCGCAAACGGCACGCCCTTGCGCAGGTTGTCTGCCAGTTCGAGCACTTCACCGTCGGTGAAGCTGTCGACTGCTTCCTTCTTGCCGTTGGTGTTGTAGATCTCGTTCAGCAGGCTGCGCACTTCCTTGGTCGCCGCATTGGCGCGAAGCATCGTATCGATCTTGTTGCCCAGACCCTTTGCGGCCCAGCCAAGATGGGTCTCGAGAATCTGACCGATGTTCATCCGTGACGGCACACCCAGCGGGTTCAGCACCACGTCGACCGGCGTACCATTTTCCATGTACGGCATGTCTTCAACCGGCACGATGCGCGACACCACACCCTTGTTACCGTGACGACCGGCCATCTTGTCGCCCGGCTGCAGGCGACGCTTGACCGCCAGGTAGACCTTGACCATCTTCTGCACGCCCGGGGGCAGTTCGTCGCCCTGGGTGAGTTTCTTCTTCTTGACCTCAAAGGCCAGCTCGAAGTCCTTGCGGGTCTTCTCCAGACCTTCACGGACCGCTTCGAGCTGCGTCGCCAGTTCTTCAGCCGCCATGCGGATGTCGAACCAGTGGTAGGACTCGAGACTGTCGAGATACGCCTCGGTGATCTCGGTGCCCTTGGCCAGCTTCTTCGGGCCGCCGTTGGCTTTCTGACCGACGATCATGCGGCGGATACGGGCAAACGCGTCGCGCTCCACGATACGCATCTGGTCAGCCAGATCGGTCTTGAAGCTACGCAGCTGATCATCAATGATCGACTGGGCGCGCACGTCGCGTTCGATGCCTTCCCGCGTGAACACCTGCACGTCAATGACGATGCCGTTCATGCCCGAAGGCACGCGCAGCGAGGTGTCTTTCACGTCGGAGGCTTTCTCGCCAAAGATCGCGCGCAGCAGCTTCTCTTCCGGCGTCAGCTGGGTTTCGCCCTTCGGCGTCACCTTGCCGACCAGCACGTCGCTGGCTTCAACTTCAGCACCGATGTAAACAATGCCGGATTCGTCCAGACGCGACAGCTGCGACTCGCCCAGCGACGCGATGTCGCGGGTGATTTCTTCAGGTCCGAGCTTGGTGTCACGCGCCACGACCGTCAGCTCCTCGATGTGAATCGAAGTAAAGCGGTCGTCGGCCACCACGCGTTCGGAGATCAGGATCGAGTCTTCGAAGTTGTAGCCGTTCCACGGCATGAAAGCGACCAGCATGTTCTGGCCCAGTGCCAGCTCACCCAAGTCGGTCGATGCGCCGTCGGCGATCACGTCGCCACGGGCAATCTGGTCGCCCACCTTGACGATCGGACGCTGGTTGATGTTGGTGTTCTGGTTGGAACGGGTGTACTTGATCAGGTTGTAGATATCGACGCCGACTTCACCCGCCAGGGTTTCGTCGTCATTGACACGCACCACCACGCGGTTGGCATCGACATAGTCGACCGAACCACCCCGCGTCGCCTGCACCGCCGTACCCGAGTCGACCGCCACCAGACGCTCGATGCCGGTACCGACGAACGGCTTCTCCGGACGCAGACACGGCACCGCCTGGCGCTGCATGTTGGCGCCCATCAACGCGCGGTTCGCGTCGTCGTGCTCAAGGAACGGAATCAGCGAAGCGGCCACCGACACAATCTGGCCCGGCGCCACGTCCATGTACTGAACCGAATCGGCCACGGCCAGGGAGAATTCGCCCTTGTGACGGCACGACACCAGCTCGCCCGTCAGCTTGCCGCTCTCATTGACCTGCGCGTTGGCCTGCGCAATGACGTAGCGACCTTCTTCAATGGCCGACAGGTAATCGATCTGATCGGTGACCTTGCCGTCTTCGACCTTGCGGTACGGCGTCTCGAGGAAGCCATAGCGGTTGGTCCGCGAATACACGGCCAGCGAGTTGATCAGACCAATGTTCGGACCTTCCGGTGTTTCGATCGGACACACGCGACCATAGTGCGTCGGGTGCACGTCGCGCACCTCGAAGCCGGCGCGTTCGCGCGTCAGACCGCCCGGGCCCAGTGCCGAGACGCGACGCTTGTGCGTGATCTCGGACAGCGGGTTGGTCTGGTCCATAAACTGCGACAGCTGGCTGGAACCGAAGAATTCCTTGATGGCTGCACTGATCGGCTTGGCGTTGATCAGGTCGTGCGGCATCAGGTTGTCAGACTCAGCCTGACCCAGACGCTCCTTGACCGCACGCTCAACACGCACCAGGCCGGCGCGGAACTGGTTTTCGGCCAGCTCGCCCACCGAACGGACGCGACGGTTGCCCAGGTGATCAATGTCGTCAATCTCGCCGCGACCGTTACGCAGCTCGATCAGGATCGCGATCACCGCCAGAATGTCTTCGTTCGACAGCGTGCCCTGACCTTCTTCGGTCTTGGGGCCGACGGCCTCGAGCATTCCGCGATACCACTCCGGTGCCTTGTCGTCGATCTTCTCGGGATAGGCGCGGCGGTTGAATTTCATTCGGCCAACGGCCGACAGGTCGTAACGCTCTTCGGCGTAGAACAGACCGCGGAACAGCGCCTCGACGGCATCCTCGGTGGGCGGCTCGCCCGGACGCATCATGCGATAGATCGCGACCTTGGCAGCCCACTCATCGGCGGTTTCGTCGATACGCAGGGTTTGCGAAATGTGCGCACCGCGATCGAGGTCGTTGATGTACAGGGTCGGCAGCTCGACGATGTTGCCTTCGCGCAACTGAGCCAGCACTTCTTCCGTGATCTCGTCGTTGGCGCGTGCCACGATCTCACCGGTCTCGGCATCCACCAGATCCTTGGCAATCACACGGCCCAGCACGAAATCGTCGGGCACGTCGATCGCCGCCACGCCGGCTTCGGCCAGCTGACGGATGTGGCGTGCCGTCACGCGCTTTTCTTTCTCGACGATGACCTTGCCGTCGGCGTCGAGAATATCGAACTTCGCCACTTCGCCGCGCAGGCGCTCGGGCACCACGGCGAACGACGCGCCTTCGGCGCGCAGGTCAAAGCGGTCAAAATCGTGGAAGGTCGACAGGATCTGCTCGGTGGTCATCCCGATGGCACGCATCAGGATCGACACCGGCATCTTGCGGCGACGGTCAACGCGGAAGTACAGATAGTCTTTCGGGTCGTACTCAAAATCGAGCCACGAACCGCGATACGGAATCACCCGCGCCGAGAACAGCAGCTTGCCAGAGGCGTGCGTCTTGCCGCGGTCGTGCTCAAAGAACACACCCGGCGAGCGATGGAGCTGGGACACAATGACCCGCTCCGTGCCGTTGATGACAAAGGAACCGGTGTTTGTCATGAGCGGAATTTCGCCCATGTAAACTTCCTGCTCCTTGACTTCTTTAACGGTCTCTTTCGGCGCTTCGCGGTCCATGATGACCAGGCGAACGCGGGCGCGCAGCGGCGCCGCGAAGGTCAGGCCGCGCTGCTGGCATTCCTTCACATCAAACGCGGGCTCGCCCAACAGGTAATGCACGAACTCAAGGCGCGCATTGCCGCTGTGGCTGCTGATCGGAAAGATCGAAGTGAAAGCCGCTTGAAGACCTTGATTGGCCCGCTGCGCGGGCGGAGTATCCGCCTGCAGGAAGGATGCGAAGGACTCAATCTGCGTCGCCAGCAGAAAGGGCGCGTCCAGCACAGCCCCGCCCTTGGCAAAGCTTTTGCGGATACGCTTTTTCTCGGTGTAGGAGTACGCCATAGATGCTCCGGGTAGCGTTCAGACGTGGGAAGACAGGAGACAACAAGCCGTCAGGGACGACATCGCTCTCTTCTGGCTTCGAAAAGTACGAAAGGGCTGGCGCCCATTTCCGGGTGCCAGCCCTGCCTGCGACCGAGGAATTACTTGATCTCGACCTTGGCGCCAGCGTCTTCGAGCTGCTTCTTGAGGCCTTCGGCTTCAGCCTTGGCCACGCCTTCCTTGACAGCCTTCGGAGCACCGTCAACCAGGTCCTTGGCTTCTTTCAGGCCCAGGCCAGTGGCAGCGCGCACGACCTTGATGACTTCGACTTTCTTGTCGCCAACGGCGGCCAGGATCACGTCGAATTCGGTCTGCTCTTCGGCAGCGGCAGCGGCCTCACCGGCGACGGCGGGGCCGGCGACAGCAACAGCAGCAGCGGCGCTCACGCCAAACTTCTCTTCCATCTGCTTGATCAGTTCGGACAGTTCCAGAACCGACATGGACGCGACTGCGTCAAGGATTTCGTCTTTGCTAATAGCCATTTGAATTACTCCTGATTACTGAACTAACGCCGCTTCCGAAGAACCGGCAATTACTCGTGAAATTACGCAGCCTCTTTCGAGTCTCGAACTGCTGCGAGCGCACGCACGAACTTGGAAGGCACCTCGTTGAGCGTCTGGACAAACTTGGCGATCGGCGCCTGCATCGTACCGAGCAGCTTTGCAAGCAGCTCTTCACGACTCGGCATGGTGGCCAGTGCCTTGATCCCAGCTGCGTCCATGACGTAGTTGGGCATGACGCCGGCTTTAATGATCAGTTTGTCGCTGGTCTTCGAAAATTCCTGCAAAACCTTGGCCGGGGCCACCGGATCTGCGGACATGCCGTAGATCAGCGGACCAACCAACTGGTCGGACAGGCCATCGAAGTGCGTGCCAGCAATGGCACGCTTCGCCAGGGTGTTCTTCAGTACGCGCAGGTAAACGCCCGACTCACGTGCCTTGGCACGCAATGCAGTGATTTGACCCACTTCGAGACCACGGTACTCAGCGACAACGATCACCTGAGCGTTCGCCACTTCGGCGGACACTTCGGCAACAACTGCCTTCTTACCTTCAAGATTGAGACCCACGGTCATCTCCCACTGAATGGTTACGCCTAGCCCGGGCTGACTGCCCCGGGTTCGGACTACTTGCGGCGACCGTCATTCAGGAGATCAAGAGCATCGGCATGGCCGATAATGAATCCTGATTCGGGCTTCGCCATCTACGCTGGGCCTCCGCGGCAAACAACGCTGTGGAGATTTGAGATCGCATCCGGACAGGCCGGACAATGATCCCCAACGGTCTTTGACAACCTGCAGCCCCATCGGAGCTGCAGCCCAAAGACCCGACCGTCCCTTACGGGGCGACCGGGCAAACTGGCATCAAGCGTTGATCACGCTCGAGGGCTCCACGCGCATCCCGGCACCCATGGTGCTCGAGACCGCAACGCGGCGCAGATACAAACCTTTCGACGTTGCCGGCTTGGCTTTGTTCAGCGCATCGACCAGCGCGGCAGCGTTCTGCTGCAGCGACTCGACGGAGAACGACGCACGACCGATGGTGGCGTGCACGATACCGCCCTTGTCGGCGCGGTACTGAACCTGGCCGGCCTTGGCGTTCTTGACGGCGGTTTCGACATCCATGGTCACGGTGCCGACTTTCGGATTCGGCATCAGGCCACGCGGCCCGAGAATCTGACCCAGGGCGCCGACGACGCGCATGGCGTCCGGCGTAGCGATGCAAACGTCGAAATCGATGGTGCCGCCCTTGACCTGCTCAGCCAGATCGTCGAAGCCGACCACGTCAGCACCGGCGGCCTTGGCCAGCTCGGCCTTGTCGCCCTGCGCAAACACGGCCACGCGCACGCTCTTGCCGGTACCGGCAGGCAGCACGACCGAACCACGCACCACCTGATCCGATTTACGCGGATCAATACCGAGATTCACCGCCACGTCGACCGACTCGTCGAACTTGGCATTGGCCAGATCCTTGATCAGCGCCAGCGCCTCGGACATGGGATACACACGATTGCGATCAACCTTGGCGCGGATCGCCTGCACGCGCTTGGAAATTTTTGCCATGATCAGAGCCCCTCAACCGTCACGCCCATGCTGCGAGCCGAACCAGCGATGGTCCGCACAGCACCCTCAAGATCCGCCGCCGTCAGGTCGGGCATCTTGGTCTTGGCAATTTCTTCGACCTGCGCACGCGTCACGCTACCGACCTTGTCGGTGTGCGGCTTGGCGGAACCCTTCTGCAGACCGGCGGCCTTCTTGATCAGGATCGACGCCGGCGGCGTCTTCATGATGAAGGTGAAGCTCTTGTCGCTGAAGGCGGTGATCACGACCGGAATCGGCAGACCGACTTCAAGGCTCTGCGTGCGCGCGTTGAACGCCTTGCAGAATTCCATGATGTTCAGACCGCGCTGACCCAGGGCCGGACCAATCGGGGGGCTCGGGTTGGCCTTACCAGCCGGCACTTGCAGCTTGATATAGCCGATGATTTTCTTAGCCATGGTGGCTTGCTCCTATAGTGAGTGCGAACGCACCGGCACAGGGCCGGCGCTCCTCGTTCCCGCCAGCGGCGGGGTCAGGCTCAGGTTTTTTCGACCTGGCCAAAATCCAGCTCAACAGGCGTACCGCGACCAAAGATAGTCACCGACACCCGCAATTTGCTCTTCTCGTAGTTCACGTCCTCGACCGCCCCGTGGAAATCGGTAAACGGACCTTCCTTGACGCGAACCACTTCACCCACTTCAAACAGAACCTTGGGACGCGGCTTCTCAACGCCCTCCTGGATCTGACTCATGATCTTGGCGACTTCCTTTTCGGAAATCGGCGTCGGCTTGTTCCCCGTGCCGCCGATAAAGCCGGTCACACGCGGGGTCGACTTGACCAAGTGCCATGTCTCCTCGTTCATTTCCATCTCAACGAGGACATAGCCCGGGAAAAACTTGCGCTCAGAAATACTCTTCTGACCCGCCTTCATCTCAACCACTTCTTCAACCGGCACCAGCACCTGACCAAACAGATCCTGCATTTCTGCGCGATTAATGCGCTCGATCAGCGCCCGCTGAACCGATTTTTCAAAGCCCGAATAGGCGTGCACCACATACCAGCGTTTGGGCATAATCACTTCCAGTTCAGAACGAGGTCGTACAACACCCACTCAAGGCTCTTGTCCGTGAGCCACAAGAACAGCGCCATGGCCACCACAAAGGCGAAGACGACACCCGTCATCTGGACCGTTTCCTTGCGACTCGGCCAAACCACCTTCTTTGCTTCGGTGACTGTCTCCCGAACAAAAACGGCAAAGCGCTGCCCCGGCTCAGTGAACCAGGCAGTCGCGGCACCCGCCATCACGCCAGCCAACACAGCCAGAACGCGCAACACGAGCACCTGCTCGGAGAGCAGGTAGAATCCGGCTACGCCAGCAGCCACCAGGAGTAGCGCCAGCACAAACTTGAGCTTGTCAGCCATTCGGGTCTAACAGTCCAGAAAATATGGCAGGGGCAGAGGGAATCGAACCCCCAACCTTCGGTTTTGGAGACCGACGCTCTGCCAGTTGAGCTATACCCCTGCAGCAGAGACTACAGGGCGCCGCAACATCGCAGCGCCCATCGGAAACAACACTCAGTCAGCGATTACTCGATGACCTTGGCAACCACGCCGGCGCCGACGGTACGACCGCCTTCACGGATGGCGAAGCGCAGACCTTCTTCCATGGCGATCGGGGCGATCAGCTTGACGGTGATCGACACGTTGTCGCCCGGCATGACCATC
>NZ_VMNI01000022.1 GCF_007625205.1 Denitromonas ohlonensis
ACGGGATATCTTCAATTACATCGAGATGTTCTACAACCCGAAACGACGTCACGGATATGCAGGCGACGTTTCTCCGGTAAAGTTCGAAATGCAGTATTTCAACAGGCTGTAGGGCGTCTACTGGAGCCGGGGCGATTCAGTCTAAGTGGATAGATAAATTCAACACGCACGCTCTGGTAGGCGTGTGGGCAAATTTGATGGCGGTAGTTCAAGATGAAAGTCTTGATGAAGGCGCCACGGAGGACGCCATTGAAGACATTGCGAGACTGAGGAAGGTCATTCTGTATTTGCAAGGCATATATGAAAACATCGATCCAGAAGTAACTCCTTTTAGTCATTTGCCGACGATTCAGAATAGCGCCCAAAATTTAATTAATGAAATCAATGCATACATAGGAAACAAAAACCCTGGGCATTTAACAAACGCGAATAATCACGCAGACTCGCTTCTTCTCCAGTTTCAACAAACCCCAGCATCAATATACGCCGCCAGCGCCGAAAGCATCAAAGATACTGTAACCGCATATTCTGAAACCATCGGCACTTATATATCAAAATACAGAGTAGAAACCGAACAATCTGTCGCCGATCTTGCTAGTCGCATTAAGAACTTAAACGATGTCATCAATGAATTTGAAACCAAACTTATAGAACTGAGGTCACAAATCGGGACCGTCGAACAAACAATCCAAAAACAAACCACAGAATTTAATACTCAGTACCAGGCAAGTGAAAAAACGCGGTCAGACAAGTTCGACAAAGAACTAGATGACTATTCCAAGCAGTCAGAAAATAACATAGAAAAATATTCACACAAGGCAGATGAAGAGTTCAAAAACCTCTTCACAAAATCAGGAAAAATAATTGAGGTATTAACAAAACTCCAAGATGATGCCTCGAAAGTCTACGGCGTTACAATCAATACGCTACAAGCTGGCGCCTACTCATCTTATGCAAACGACGAAGGGAAAGTCGCAAACAAATATCGATCGTACGCTTCGATTTTGATGTTAATTGGCGTTTCTTTCTTGGTTTTCCCTGAGCTACGGCTAATAATTGGAAATGGAGACTACACTTTTGACTGGTTAAAGGTAGTTGGTCGAATCCCACTTTCTCTAGTTGTTTTCGTTCCTGCATTCTATTTTGCCAAAGAGTCTGGAAAGCACCGCACGAACGAAACCAGTAATAGGCGGCGCCAACATATTCTCACAACTCTTGATCCATATATTGAATTAATGGATCCCGAAAACGCAGAGACCCTGAGAGTTCATGTAGCCAAAACAGTCTTTTCTGAGAGCCTTCCGTCTTCGGAGCATAAAGACAATGAAACAGGAAATATTCTGTCTCAGCTTGCAAACCTGGCAAAACAAATAAAGGGAAACTGAACTTAGAACTCGTAGATTGGGCTGGCGAAATTGGGTTAAGCAAGCGTAGGTTGGGCTGACGAAGGAAGCCCAACACTCGGCGTTCCACAATTGCGCGGCTGAATGTTGGGCTTCGCTGCGCTCAACCCAAGCTACATGATGCCGTCGCGCACTTGCGGGAGACGGGGTCGGGTCGAAAGGCGTCAGCCACCCCATCCGCGCAAGCTCACTGCCACCTGCCTTAACGCTTGCCCACATCCAGCGCTGCAACCGCCTGCTTGATCGCCGCATCAACCGCCTTCTGACGGTCACCCAGGCCGGCGGCGCGGGCGTCGAGCGCCTTGGCTGCCTCTTCGGCCACGGGCTTGAGCGCCGGGGCTTCGTCCATGGCCTTGCGCAGTTCGCCACTCTTGAGCACGGCCATCTGCGCCTTGGTGTCTTTCTGAACGGTCTTGAAGCGCTCGCCGAGCCGATTGCCGTAGCTCGACACCGCGTCGGCGATGTTGCGGGCGATCTGGGCGTCGGGGTTTTCGAGGCTGCGGTTGGTTTTGGCGCGCAGTTCGGGGAGGTCGGGCACGCGCAGGATGGCGCCTTCGCGCACCGCACTGAGTTCGCGTAGCTGCGGGTTCTCCTTGATCAGCGCGGCTTCGGCCTTTTCGCGCTGTTTGGGTGTGAGTTTGACGAAGAGTTTGTCGGCAATGGCGGACACAGACTTTTCGCCACGGAAGGTTGCTATAGCCATGATGGGGTCCTCACATTCCGATGATGTTGGTCAGACTGATGTCGGCGGGCACGGGCGCGCCGCTCTGCACGCGGATGTTGCCGGTGCTGGTGTTGCCCATGACGATGGCGAGCTTCTGCTGCGGGTGCAGGTGCAGGGTGTCGAGGTCGCCGAGTGCGATCAGCCGGTTGTTGCTGACGTTGAGGGTGCGCCCGCCGAACTCGCCGAGCAGGGGTTCCTTGCCGCCTTCACCCACCGTCTGGCAGTGATTGTTGGCAAACAGCAGGCTATCGACGCCGCCGCACTGGTTGAGGGGCGCCGCCGTGGCCTGCCCACGCAGCTGGTTGCCGCGGATCGACACCGCGGCCGGGCGCAGCAGCACGGCAAAGGCGCGGCTGGCGGTGAGCAGGTAGGCGGACTCTGCCGCGGCAAAATAGCCGGCGGCGACGAAGCCCGGCACCGCGCCGGCCGGGTCGGGCGCGATGTTGATGGCCCGCCATTCGATCACGATGGGGTTTTGCCCGGCCTCGCCGATGCGCTCGACGCTGTTGTCGTCGATGGCCGCGCGGTCGAAGGGCGGCAGCACGCGGATGGCGGCGACCGGCGCGCTGAGGCGATCCGGCCCGATGCCAAAGAAGCGGTTGCCGGCGATGCGCACCTGCCCCACGGCGGCGCAGCGCAGGGCGTCGATGCCGGGGCTGGTGAGTGCCGAGCGGGCGACCTGGGCGATGACGTTGTCGAGCACATCGCCGCGTTCGACGCGGATCAACTGCACGGCCACAAAGGCGGCATTGTCGTTGCCCAGCACCTGGCCGAGCCGCTGGCACTGGTTGCCGGCAAAGCGCAGCAGGCCGGCGCCGGCGCCTTCGCCCATGATCAGCGCGCCCAGGCCAATGCTGTCGAGCTGGTTGTCGGTGATGATCGCCTCGTCCACCTGCTGGGTGACGAGGATGGCGTTGCCGCGCAGGCCGAGCAGGCGGTTGGCGTGGATGCGCACGCGGTCGATGGCGACCGGGTCCAGCCCCTCTTCGAGCACGATGCCGTGGCCGCTGCGCTCGCCGAAGCCGAAGATCTCGTTGCGCTCGACGGCCAGCCCATCGACCCCGGCCCGCACGCCGTCGCTGGCGGTGTAGATCACGTTATCGGCCACCGCAAAGCTGGAGCCCGCCAGCACCGCGCCGGTCGCGGTCACCGCGGCCTGGGTGCCGACCAGCATGAAGTTGCCGTCGATGCGGGTGTTGCCGTAATGCAGGCTGGTGCCGTCGAAGCTGACCGCGCGCTGGCTGCAGAAGAACAGGTTGCGCGCCATGCGCAGCTCGCCGGTCAGCACATAGTTATTGTCGCCGCCGGCCACCGCCGCCACGCCGCGCTCGGCGACGATGGCGCAGTCGCTGATGCTCACGCCGAGCATGTTGCCGCTCAGGCCAATGCCCACACTGGTGCCGTCGCCCACCGCCAGGCCGAGCACATTGATGTGTTCGGTGCGCAGGTCGGTCACGCCGCGCGCGGCGATCATGGCGGTGCTGCCCGAGGTGGCGGCCGAGCCGATCACGGTGAGGTTTTCGAGCGCCACGCCGGCGCTGTTCTGAATCTCGAACACGCTGCCCGGCTCGGCGCCGACCAGCAGCGTCGCCCAGCCCTGCCCGCGAAAACGCAGCGAACGCGCGCCATCGACTACCAGCGGCGCGCCGATGCTGTAGTTGCCGATGCCGAGGCAGATGGTGCCGCCCTCATCCTTGATGCTGTCGATGGCCTGCTGAATGGTGGCCGTGCCGTTGTTGTGGTTGTCGGCGCTGACGCACACCGTGCAGTCGCAGCCCTCGCCCTCGGCAATCGGCGGCCACAGGGTGCGGCAGTCGGTTTCGCCGTCCGGAAAATTGACGATGGCCAGCCGCGCATAGTGGTGGTGGATGCCCAGCGGCGGCGCGTTGGTGAGGATCTCGACGCTGGCGTCGACCGTGCGCGCGGCGAACACCCAATAGTCGCCGGTCTTGAACTCGCCGCCGGCCGGGTCGAGGCTGAAGTCGACCAGAATGCCGTGCTCCAGAAACAGCCGCGTGGTGCCGCCGGGGATGGGGATCTCGCCGGTGGTGCTGGTGTCGAGGTTGGTGGCCACCGTGCCGCTCTCGCGGCGCACCTGGCCGGACTGGTCCCAGCGGCGCACGCGGGTGTTGCGCGCCGGCAGCGTGGCCTGCTGCGCGTCGGTGGGGAAGAGGCCGGCCGACAGCGCGATATCAAAGCTCAGCGTGCGGGCGGTGTCGTCCACCCCGCCGGCCACGCGGATGCGGCGCAGCTCGCCGGGCAGGCCGTGCAGCTCGCGGTGGTCGTCGGTCACCTCCACCCAGTCGCCGTCATGAAAGCGCAGCACGTCGTCGCGCCCCACCGATTCGACCGTGATGCGGTCGCGCGCGGGGTTGATGTGGCTGACCCGCGAGGCCACCGTGGCGTTGTCGCGCGACCACTTGAAGGTGGCCGTGCCAATCGGCCCGCCGGTGTGCACCTCCACGCGGTAGGTCTGGTTCTCCAGCCCGCGATAGCCGGCGGCGGGCGGCACCTGGCAGGGGTTGGGGTCGAAGGCCGGGTCGCCGGTGTCGGTGCTCAGGCGGCCGGCCGAGGGGGCGATGACGGCCTGCCAGCCGGCGATGTCTTCATCGTCGGTGGCGCAGGTGGCGTTGCCGACGTTGGGCAGCACCTTGACCTGCCACACGGTCTGCAGGCGGCCGGTGGTGTCCACGCCCACGGCGGGTTCGATAAGGCCGGGGTCGTTGATGGCACTGATGTCGCGCTGCCACACGTCCACATACACCAGCGCCGCGCCGCTGGCCGGCAGGGCCGGCGGGTTGGGATAGTAGGGCTGGGCGGTGTAGGCCAGCGGCGTGGTGCCGGTGAGTTCGGCCAGGCGCGGGTCCCAGGCGTCGGGCGTGCCGCCGTGGTTCTCGGCCAGCAGGCCGTCGACATAGATGCGCCCCGGGCCGATGCTCAGCGCGCCGCCGGCCGCCTCAATGCGGAAGCCGTCCGGCGTGATGCGCGGCACCACGTTGCCATTGAAGGTATCCAGCGTGCCGGCCTGCAGGCGCCGGCCAAGCTGGGCGACCCACTCGTTCCATTCGGCGTCCAGCTGCACGCGGCCCTGCTGCACGACCAGTCCGAAAAAGTCCTTGCGGGCGTCGAAGCGGATACGGCTCAGATCGAAACTCATGATGTGGACTCCCTCGCGTGTTCGTTATGGACGGCGGCGGTCGTAGGGCGGGTTTCAAACCGCCTCGTGATTACGGTGTGGCGGGTTGAAACCCGCCCTACGGGGTGCGTCCGTCTTTCGGTTGTCGGTTGGTATTTCATGATTCGTAAAAGATGCCGGCGCGCAGGCCGACCCGCAGGTATTCCGCAAGGCGGATCCGCAGGTTGGTTTCGCGCTGGGCACCGTAAAGGTGATGGAACACGCCCATTTCGCTTTCGTCGTCCGCGCCGCGCAGGATCTCGACCGGCGTGGCGGTGGTGAGCTGGCCGTAGGCCGGCGTGCCGTAGTGCAGGGACGTGAAGCGGGGCGCGATGTGGCGGGCAGCCTGGGCCGAATCGGGCTGGCAACGGTGGCGGGCCGGCACGATGGATTCAAACGGCAGCCACGAGAAACGCACGCAGCCCACCTGCTTGCGCGCCGCGCGCACCGGCGCGACGCCAGCGGCCGCCGTGGCGAGCAGGATGCTGTTGGAGATCAGCCCCACCTCGGCGGTGTGAACGGTGCCGACCACGGTGCAGGCCACCAGCGACAGCGCGGCGCCGGGGGCGACACCGTCCATGGCGGCAAAGGCCACGCCCTCGCGCGCGGTGGCATCGATCAGGCTGTCGGTGGCGCGCAGCGTGCTGCGTTCATGACTGCGGATGCCGCCGAGGATGCAGCGGTCAATCTCGACCTCCAGCCCGGCGATGGCCATTTGCAGGCTGGGCACGGCCGGTTGGGTGGGGCTGCCGTCGGGGTTGAGGGCGATGCCGGGCACCAGGGTGCAGTGGATCAGGTTCAGCCGCGCCAGTGCGTTGCTCACTGCATCGGGCACGGCCAGCGGCGCGCCGGTGATGAGCAGGCCGTTGAGCGTGCAGGCGGCGTTGGCGGCGCCGGTGACGGTGAGCCCGCCCAGCTCGAGCACCGGCCGGCGGCCGTTGGCGGCGCGGATCTCGACCGCGCCATCGGCAATCACGTTGATGCTCAGGGTTTCACTGTAGCGGCTGCTGTCGGTGATCTCGACCACGCCGTCGCCGGCAATCGCGGTCAGCGCGGCGGCCAGCGTGGCGTGGTCGTCGGGCACCTGCACCACGGTGACGCTGGCCGGCGGCACCGGCAGGGTGGCGCCGCGCTCGTATTCGCCGCCGCCGATATCGGCCGAGAAACCTTCGCGCCAGCTGAGGCGTACATCGGCCGGGTCGGGCGCGTCGGCGGGCAGCGCGATGCGGCCGAGCACCGGGTCAATCGCGTAGATGCCATTCGGCGGCGGGGTGTGCGCCCAGCTGCCGGCCTCGTCGCCGAGGTGGCAGATGTGGATCTGGTCGCGCTCGATGACGGTGCCGTCCACAGCCAGGATCAGCGCCGGGTCGGGGTTGTCCAACGGCGCGCCTACCGTGGCGCGTTCGCCATAGTGGCGGGCCAGGTGCGTGGCGAGGCGGCGGCGCGACAGCGGCCAGGGCACGTTGTCCGGCTCGGCCAGATGGATGATGTCGTCTTCGGCCAGTGGGCGGTTATAGAGCGGCAGGTCGTGGCCCAGCGGGCTGGCCCGGTAACGGCGCACGCCGGCGCGGGTGGTGGGCGATTCGCGGTGCGGATAGGCCTGGATGCGCCACAGGTGCAGGCCGATGTTGGGGATGTTGTGCCGCCCACGGCCGGACTCGATACGCCGCACGTCCACGGTGCGGTTGGCGGTCTCGAAGGCGGTACCGATCCATTCCAGCGGCTCGGCGCGGCGCAGATCGGGCGTGTGCAGGTTGGCCGGGCGCAGGTGGTTCATGTACTGCGTGGTGCACAGGCGCTGGAAGTATTCGACCGCGCGGGCGTCCCAGCCGGTCACGTCGCGCGCCAGCTGTTCGAGCACCAGCGCCGTGCCCTTGCGCCGGCGCAGGGCGATGGTGTGCGCCACCTCGGCGCGCGCGCTGGCGGCCTCGGGCGCGGCCTGGTGCAGGGCGCGATAGCCGATCAGGTCGCCGATATAGGGCACGGCCCACTCGGCGCAGGTCTCGATGAAGAGGTCGTCGTAGAGCTGTTCCAGGCTCTCGTCGGCCACGGCCAGCTGCTCGGCCAGCACACCGATGAGTTCTTCGAGCGGGCCGCGATCCAGCCCGTCGGCGGCGGCCTGCTCGGCGTCGCGGATGCGGTGGATGGCCGGCAGCAGCTCGAACAGTTTCTGGGTATCGGCACTCATGGCAGCACCTCCAGTTCGATCGGGTCAGCGGCCAGCGTCAGCAGCTCGGCGGCCAGCGGCACGCCGGTGAGCGAGGCCACCGGCAGCGCCGCGAACAGGCGCGGCACCACCACGGTCGGGCTCTGGCCGACGCGGTAGAGGCGGGTCACGTGCACCGCGATCACCCCCGGCACGCCTTGCGCCACGGCGGCTACTTCGTCGATGGACACGGTCTGGCCGAAGGCGCGGCGCGCAAAGCTGAAGGCCTCGCGCAGCGCCGCCTCGACCGCCGCCAGCACGGCATCGAGCTCGTAGGCCTTGTCGCGCTTGATCGACAGCCGGCAGCGGAAGCGCGCGTCGCGGAAATTGAGCAGGCGCAGCGGCACCAGCGGGTCGCCGTAGGTGACCAGCGCGTCGCGCAGGTTCTTGTAGGTGTCGTCGCTCTCGGGCACCAGCGCGCCATCGATGCCGGCGATGCTCAGGAACACGCCGCGCGCCGGCCCGGCCGGAATCCACAGCGCATGCGCCTTGTCGATGCCGGCGAAGGCGCGGGCGAAGTTGGCGTAGTCGTCGATGGACACCGCGCGATCGAGCGTGAGCACGGTGAGCGGTGCGTTGTCGCGGGCGCGGGCCAGGGTTTCGGCGTCTTCGCCGCCGGTGGCCGGCGAGGGGTTGACCGCGCCAGTGACGCCGAGCGGCCGGCTGAGCAAGGTGGTGAGCTTGCCGGCGGCCAGATTACCCGCCGCGCCCAGGCCCTTGCGATAGCGCACCCGCAGGTTGGTGCTGCCGCTGGGCAGGCGCGCGCCTTCGGTGCCGTCGCCGAACAACACGGTGCTGCGACCCTCGTCGTCTTGGGTGGTCTCGTACACCCGCGCGTCGGGCGCGGCGGCGTGCAGGGTCGGCACCTCGGTCCACAACACGTCGTTGACCCGCAACTCCAGCGACGAGGCCCGACCGCTGGTGGTGTTGGCGCTCACAAAGGTGAGCGGCGCCTGGCCGAGCGCAAAGCGCTGGTTGGCCGTGCTGCCGTCGCCGCTGCCGAGGATGGCCTCGACCGTTTCGCCGTGCGTGGCCGGGGCGACGTTGGCGTTGATGCGCAGCGCGTCGCGCGCATACACCTGTTGCAGCGGCGCTTTGAGCTTGAGGTGGGTGTAATCGCGGTCGAGGATGATCGGGTCGTTGGCGGTGCCGATGAAGGCGATCTCGCTCACCGGCGCGTCGTCCTTGCGGCTGTCGGCCAGGCGCAGCTCGCTGCCCTTGGCGGTGAGCGTGCCGGTGCGCCCGTCGCGGTCTTCGAGCGCCAGACGCAGCATCACGCTGGCCTTGCCCAACAGCGCGGCAAAGCTCTCGGCGCTGAGCGCCACCGGCGTACTGCCAAACAGGCGCACGGCTGGCGCACGCATAAAGAGTTCATCGCCCTCGGTCAGCGCCACGCTGCCGCCGCCGTCCACACTCAGCGACAGCCCCGCCGCACGCGGCGCGATGGCGATGCGCTGACGCGGGCCGGACAGCGCAATCGGCTGACCGGGCTGCAAGTCGGCCACCCGCTGGCCGAGCGTGATCGCCTCGCCATACACCGGGTGAAAGACGGGCGTGTCGACCGTGTCCAGCTGCTCGCTTTGTGCCAGCACCAGCGTGCGGCGCAGCGGAAAACGGCTGGCGGTGAGGTTTTCGGTGGTGTCGGGCGTGACCCGCGTGACCTTGCCAGCAATCGCGAAGGCGTTGCGGCTGCGGTGGATGACCTTGCTGGCGCGGTACAGCTCGGTGTAGCCGGGCAGCGCGGCGCTGCCCAGGCCGGGCTCGTTGGAGACCAGCGCGAACCAGCTGCCGGCGGTGATCTTGGCGTTGTCGGTGTCCAGATCGAGCGCCGAGGTGTCGAGCGCAAAGTTGTGCCACTGCCAGCTGCTGCCGGTCTTGTTGATCAGGGTGGCGACGTTGGAATCGTCATTGCCCATCAGGTTGGGGTCGGGCGCGTTGTGGCCGAACAGCGCGGTGCGTTGGCGCAGCGCATGCACCTGCACGCCGAGGCTGCTCGGGCTCATGGCCGGGAAGGCGCTGCCCAGCGGATGATCCCAGCGCACGCGGGTGCGGCCACGGGTGTTGTCGGGCGTGACGCTGGCGAGCACGCGCACATCCCAGCGCTCGCTGCCGGGGTCGCTCATGCGCTCGCTGCCGACGATGAGGATCGCGTCGCCCGGCTGCAAGCCGGTGGCCAGGCCATCGAGCCACAGCTCGGTATCGCCGGACTTGGGCTGCCAGCGCACGCGGGTCTGCACCGGCAGGGCGTTCCACTCGGCGCGGGCGGGCGTCGGCGCCACGGTTTCGAAGCTCTGCGCCTGTTCGTCCTGCCCCGGCACGCTTTGCACGCGGGTGCCGACGGGGATGGTGATCGGCTCGGCCGGCGCGCCGGGAATGGTTTGCAGCGTGAAGGCCAGATGGGTGCCGGCGGCCACGCCGGGGGCCAGCTCGTAGCCGATCAGCCGCGCCATCTCGCGCACCGACAGGCGCTCGGTGGCGGTGCGCAGGTAGTGCTCGTTGGCGAAGCGCTCGGTGTAGAAGCTGAGCACGTCGAGCGAGGTGGCCAGCGCGTCGGTGATGGCGAGGGTGAAGTCGCTGGCCTCGCGGGTGGTGAGCGCGGCCAGCGCGGGGCGGTCGGCGCTGGACAGGCGGGCGCGCATGGATTCAACAAAGTCGCCATGCCGGCCGATGCGGTAGGCAATCTGCGACAGGCCGGGCGGGTTGCTGATGCGCGCCGGGGTGACGGCATCGATGCCGGCGCAGCAATCGCAGTCGGTACTCGGGGAGACGCGGGCGGTGCTCATCATTTGCCTCCGTGCAGTTCAAGGCGCAGCACGCCGTGCTCGGGGAAGTTCGGGTCGTTGTCGAGCCGCGCGATCTCCAGCCGGCCCAGCGGCATGAAGCCGTCGGCCAGCGGCGTGGGGTCGGGCTGGCCCTGACGCTGGAAGCGGGTGACCTGCACCGAGGCGACGCCGGCCACGGTGCGCGCGGCGGCGTAGAGCGGGCTGAGGAACACCGTTTGGCCGAAGCTGAAGTTGTCCGGGTGGAACAGGCCGCGCGTGCCATCGGCGCGCACCCGGCTGCCCAGCACGTCGAGCAAGGCGCGGCGCACATTGCTGCGGAAGGCCTCGGGCTGGACGCACACCAGCAGGTCGATTTCGAGCGAGACATGGATCGGATCGGTGATGTGCAGGTCGTGCCCGGCCATGCGGTAGCGGTCGAGATGCTCGACGGCGGTGAGCGCAAAGTCGGCATCCACCGGGTCGCCGCCTTCGCGGTCGACGGTGACGAACACGGTGTGCCAGCTGCCGGTCCAGCGCAGGCCGGCGGCGGCGCGCTGCACGCCGGCGAGGCGCTCGGTGACTTCGGCGTAGTCGGCCGGGGTGACGGCGCGCTCCAGCGTGCGGAAGGCTTGCGGCGCATGGCGGCGAACATCAGCAGCCGTTTCGGGCGCCACGCCACCGCAGGCCGGCAGCGGATTGGTGACGGCCACGATGCGCCCTTCGGCCGTCACCACATGCGCAATGGCGTTGGCGCCGACATTGCCCTCCGGGCCGTTGCCGATGCGGTAGCTCGCGGTGAAGCCGGTGCCGGTGTCGGGGCGGCGGCCGTGGCGGTCGTCGCCAAAACGCGGGTGGGCGCTGCCGTCGTTCTCGGTTTCGAGCACGAAATGGGTGTCGGTGGCGCGGCTGGCGAGCAGGTCGCGCCGGGCGGTCCAGGTCTCGACGCTGCTGCCGAAGCTGCTCTCCAGCGTGACCGCCGGGATGGCGTCGGCGGTGCGCCAGGCCAGCGCGGCGCTGGCCGAGGCGTCGGGGTCGAAGGCCAGCCGCTCGCTGCGGCGCAGGCCGTGTTCGACAGTGGTCTTGAGCACCATGCCCTGCCGGGTCACCGGCGCCTCGGCCAGCGTGGGCGAGAAGCGCGGCGGCAGCGGCTCCGGCGCGTCGCGGTCGCAGGCATTGCCGGCGGCGGGCGGGAACTGCAGGCGGGCGGCGGGCACGCTGCCGAGGGCTTCATCGGCAATGCTGCGGCCGTGATCGACCAGAATGTTGTTGCCCAGCACGATGCTCACATCCTCGATCAGCACGCTGCCGTGGGCCTCGTCGGTCTCGGCCGACAGGCATAGCGGGAAGGGCAGCGCGTCGTCGGCGTGCCAGCGGATCTCGGTGATCTGCGTGCCATCGAGCGGGTCGGCCAGCGGGCTGCCGCCGTCGAGCGCGCGCACCGCGGTGAGGCGCACGACGTGGCGACGCGCGGGGTCGGCGTCTTCGGCCACACCGCTGAGCGGGCCGAGCACTTCCTGGAAGATCAGCACATCGCCGACCGCCAGCTCGGGCCAGTGGCCGCGCAGCGTGGCGGCGGTGGCGCCGACTGGCAGACAGCAGCGCGCGTCGCCCCAGGTGTAGAAGGCGAAGTCGTTGTGATCGATGCGCAGCGTGGCGGTGTGCATGGGCTCGAAGACCAGCGGCGCGGCCCGCAGCGCGGCACGCTCGTCGGGCGAGTCGGGCAGGATGCGCGCCGGCACGCCGGGCACGCGGGTGTAAAACCGCAGGCCAGCGGGCAGCGGGAAAGGCGCGCCGCTGACCTCGACATGCAGCCAGGTGCGGGCGTTGCAGCCCTCGTGCATGGCGTAGTCCACCAGCAGCGCGTGGCGGCGCAGGCTGCTGCGTTTGCGCGCGGTGTGCAGGTAGGCCTCGGTGGCGATGGCGTCGAGCTGGTAGTGCTGCAGGTCGCCCACGTAGGCGATCAGCTCGGCCAGCGTGGTGGCCATGTCGGCCGGGCTGCGGTCGCGCCAGCCGGGCATCTGGCGGGTGAGGCGGTCGATCACCAGCCGGCGCAGGCTGGCGTAGTCGCGGGCCAGGTAATTGATGTCGGGCGCGGGCGGCGGGTCTTGCGGGCAGTCGTGAGTCGGCGCGCAGTCGAAGTCGCTGGGGCATTCGACCTTGAAGGCGAAGTCCACCGCCGACAGGCGCGGGTCGAAGCCCGGAAGCGGCGCGTCGTTGCCCAGGCCTTGCACCAGCTGCAGGCGGTAGGTGGAGAAGTCGCCGGCGGTGTCGGTACGTACCAGCAGCACATGGTCGGCCTCGGGCAGCGCGGTGAACAGCGCCTGCTCGGCGGCATTGGCCTCAGCCGGCGGCGCGCTGGCGATGCCGATCCACTCGATACCGACGCGGCGGATGCGCTCGCCGCCGGTGACGCGCACGTTCTCGATCATGAGCCCGGCCGGCACCGGCTTGAGCAGACGCAGCATCAGCGTGCGCTGGCGCGGGCTGCCGGCGGGGGCGTCGAGATCGAACACTTCGAGGTAGTCGATGCCGTTGAGCGTGGGATGCGCGTCCACCGCCGCGCGTCGGTTTTCTTCGCAGCAGGTGTAAGTACTCATTGGACAACCCTCCTGTCGCAATCGCGACGGTGGATCGGCTTTGCACAGCCGATCCGTTTCGCAAGCGCGGCGCAGTGCTCCGCGAAACCCTTGCTCCACCCTCCCCGAGGGAGGTTCGCGCGCCCTTCGGGCGGCCGGGCGAGCGCGCTCATATCGCCCCCCCTTGCACAAAGCTGTCGCGCTGGCGGGTTTCGGTGCGGCGGATGAGGTATTGCACGGTCACCGACAGGCGCGAATCGACGGCTTCGACCTCGACCGCCTCGACGGTAATCAGATCCACCAGCCATTGCTGCAAGGCGCCCTGCACAAGGAATTGCGTGGTCGCGGCCAGCTCAGGACTGTTGGGCGCGAACACCAGCTCACGCAGGCCGCTGCCGAAGTCCGGCCGCATCACCCGCTCGCCGGGCGCGGTGAACACCACCTGCTCGATCAGGCCGCGAATCCAGGTGGCTTCATCGTCGTCCCGCGTGCGGCCCCGGCCGTCGAACTGGTAGGGGAAGTGGAGTCGGGTGGTCATGGCGCGCGCTCCTCAATGTGTAGGGCGGATAAGCCGCAGGCGCATCCGCCGACCGTGCCCCGGCCAACGATGGCGGCGGATGCGCTGCGCTTATCCGCCCTACGGGGTGTGGTCATGCCAATGGCCGTAGGGTGGGCAGCTTGTCTGCCCACCAGCGACGCCCCGCGCGAGGGATGGATGGTGGGCAGGCGAGCTGCCCACCCTACGGTTGAGTCATGTGATCGCCCCGTCGCTGGCGGAAACGAAGTAACGGGAAGCGCAACAGACGACATGCCAGACCGGAACGCCGCATGTTGGGCTTCGCTACGCTCAACCCAACCTACGCGCGTTTCCCGTAGGGCGGATAAGCCGCTACGCGGCGTCATCCGCCACCCACGACCGCCGCATCCGGCGGATGGCGCCTGCGGCTTATCCGCCCTACGGAAAATCGTCATGATGTTCATCATCAGCTCCCGATCACCCGCGTCTGCGCCGCGACAGGCAGCAGCGGCGTGCCGTTGGGCGCGCACACGGCCTGGCTGTCCATCAACACCAGCGGCTGGCCGTTGGACATCACGCGCGTGGCGGCGACCACCCATTGCCCGGTCACGCAGGGCACCGGGCTGCCCGAGACATTGAAAGGGCAGCCGGCCACCACATAGGGCGCGGTCATCAGCACCGTCGGCTGGCCGCTGACCAGCACGCGTGGATTCGGCGCCGTCGGCGTGGCGCTGCCGCCGTGGGCACACAGCACCGTGGCACCGAGATGGAGGAGGGGGCCGGGCATGGTCAAGGGCCCCCACGCTCACTTCGTTCGCTGCCCCCCGAGGGGGCGGCGCCCGCCCTTGGGGCGGCCCGACGGGCGGGCGGGGTGCCCCAATGAGGCGTAGGTTGGGCTGACGCAGCGGGCGTAGGTTGGGCTGACGAAGGAAGCCCAACATGCAGCGTTCCTGTCTGGCACTTCGTCTGTTGGGCTTCGCTGCGCTCAACCCAACCTACGTGGTGCACCGCGATCCGTAGGGCGGATAAGCAAAGCGCATCCGCCGTCGCCCCGGCATCTCTGTGGCCCGCGCCCGCCGAATGGCACACGGGTCGGCGGAGCAAAGCCGACCCTTCGCGAACGTTTGCGTGGGGGCTGTTCATATGACCGTCAACGCGCCGTTGTTGATCGTCACGGTCGGGCCGACCAGCGTGATCATCGCGCCCTTGCCGTTCTGGATGTAGATGCCGGTGTCGTTCACGATCAGCGTGGCGCCAGTGGCGCTCTTGAGCATGATGCCGCCGGTCGGGCCGGGCATGTCGGAGATGGTCAGGCCGTTCTGCGCGAAGGTCTGGAAGGTGATGGCCTGGAAGGGCGGCGGCGTGGCGCGGGCGAGCACCGGCACTTCGGCGGCGCTGCCCCAGTAGCAGCCGACCCAGATCGGCTTTTCGGGGTTGCCCTGTTCGAACTCGATCCACACGCCGGAATTCATCTCGGGCAGCGCGAACATGCCGTTCTGGGTGCCAGCCACGGGCACGCAGGGCATGGCCCAAGCGGTGGGGATGAGGCCGCCCACATCGAGCACTTCGACGAAAAGCCGCCCCTCCTGCATGGGGTCGATATTGGTCACCACGCGGCCGCGATATTTTCCGTAGAACTTCTGGCTCATCGTCCCTCCTTGATGCGTCGCCCGTTCTGGCGTAGCCCGGATGCAGCGCAGCGGAATCCGGGGACACCGGCCCGATCGGGCACACCGCCCCACATCGAAACATCGTCCCCGATCGCCACACCGATCCCGGATTCCGGCCTTTGGCCTGCATCCGGGCTACGCCAGAGCGGGTGGCGGTCGTGTCTCAAGCCGGCATGGTCGAGATCCGCACGTAGCCCCAAGGCAGCGCTGCCCGTTTGAACCGGGGTCCCCGGATTCCGCTGCGCTGCGTCCGGGCTACGCGGGAAGCGGTCGTGTCTCATGCCGGCACCGTCGGTGTAATCGAGATCAGTCCGTTGCGCGTCAGGTTGAAGCTCTGCTTGAACTCGCCGCGCTTGAGCGTGCTGGTGACGCTGCTCACGTAGTACAGGCCGTCGTAGGCGATGCCGGCGCCGCGCACGCCGACCAGCTTGCGGGCCTTGAGCATGCGGCCGTAGCGCAGCACGTCGAGCGAGCCCGAGCCGCTGACCGAGTCCTGCGATTTCTTGGCTTCAGCGAGGCCGCGCGAGATGGCCTGCATGGGGTTCATGCTGGCGGTGTCTTTCATCATCTTGATATTGGCCAGTGGCGTGCTGAGCACGCCCAGCGGCGGTTGCAGCGGGTTGAGGTTGGGGATGGGAATCGGGATCGGAACCCGCGTCATCTGGTTCTGAATGAAGACGATCGGCAGCACGCCCTTGGTCGGGTCGAAGCTGAAGTTGAGCGACTCGACATTGGTGTGCGCGTCCATGTCGATGTTGAGCGCCGGCTGCGGCGGGCCGACTTTGATCTCGGGCCCGAAGTAGGCGATGTTGGTCATCGGCACCTCGCCGGGCTCGATGTAGAACACATGCCCGACCTCCTCGGCCATCTGCTGGATGTAGGCCAGATCAGTGCCCTGCTGCGCCGGGATGCGCTGGATCGGGATCGGCACATCGGGGAAAAAGGCCGGAATCGGCAGCGGAATGATGCCGAAGGCGGCATATTTGGCGCAGATGAGCGCAAATCGCGCCTCCAGCGGCATGGCCGGATAGGGCAGACCGGAGAAGTCGATCATGTCCATCACCTTGGACAGATCCTCACCCGTCACGGTGATGCTGCCCGGCTGGCCCTGACTGCCGGCCTGCACCTCCACATTGGTGACCACGCCGTCGAACAGCGGCTGCGGCCGCCCGCCGAGCGTGACGATCAGCACCACGCGCAGCGGCGGCGTGCCGGCCGAGGTGTTCTGCCCCACGGCGATCAGGAAAATGGTGTTCAGCTCGGACTTGCTGTTGATCTTGAAGCGCAGCTGAAAGCCGCTGGCCGCGCCCGCCGAGGTGGTGGCGGTGACCGATTCGAGCGCGTCGATCATCATCGCCGGCACCGGGATCGGGATCACCGGGCCGATCAACAGCGAGAGGTGAATGGCGCTGCTACTCACCGCTGCCTCCCGGCACACCCTCGGGCAGCGTGATGCGCAGCCGCCGGCCGACGGTATCGGTCAGGTCGTCGGGGCGCACCGCGCCGTTGCCATCGCACAGGCGCCAGTACTGCTGTGGATCGCCAAGGTACTGGGCGGCGAGGTTGTCGAGCCGGTCGCCGCTCTCGACGCGGTGTTCCTGCAGCGTCGCGAAGTTATCGGGCGGCGGGATGAAGCGGCGGCGCACATAGGTCACCGCCTCGCCGTCGGGCCGGGTCCACTGCGCGGTGTCGAGGCCGTGATAGCGGCTGTCGGGCGCAAAGCTCGGCGCGGTCAGCGCATTGGCCTGCATGAAGGCCTTGAGCGGATCGGTCATGGCAGTCCTCCAATACCCAGGGCGTCAAAGCCGAAAGTCGCGGCCTTGCTCGCCAGTTTTTCGCGCGATTGCAGATAGGCCATGAACAGCCCGCCGCCCTTGTGATCGAAGCCCAGGTCGTCGATGGACAGCACGCGCAGGCTCAGATTGACCTTGGCGTTGATCGGGTTGAGCGCGGGGTCGAAGGCCTCTTCGGAGATGGAAAAATCAGTCACCCGCACCGGCGCGATGCGTTGCGCGCCCCACACGAACAGCGCCAGCGCCGACTCCATGGCCGCGATCTCCAGCGTGCCGGCGGCGGCCAGCGCCTTGCCCGCGAGCAGGTCGGCGGCGGTCGGGTTGACCAGCGATTCGAGCACCGCCAGCTGTGGCGCAATACCGGCAGCGACCACGTTGGCATGCTGGTCGGGGAATTCGAGCTGGTCGGCGGCGTCGATGTCGGCCTCCAGGCGGAAGGTCTCGATCGCCGGGCCCTTGAGCCGCAGCGCCTCCGAGCGTTCCGCCCCCTCGCCCGCGCCCTGCACCTGCAGGCTGCGCGAGAGTTTTTCGGGGTTGTACTGCAGCGCGATCACCCGCCTGACCTGCGCGGACTGCGGGTCGATCAGCACGATGCCGCCTTTGACGATACGGGGAGACTGGCTGTAGCCGCTCATGATGGTTCCCTATTTGGCCTTCGCCTTGGCGCGCTTGGGCTTGGTGGCTTTGGCGCGGCTGGCCGATGCCTTGGCCGGCGCTTTCGCCTTGGTGGCCGCTTTCTTCTTGGGCCGCGCGGTCGCAGGCGCCGCCGCCTGCAAGGTGATGTCGAGCGACCAGCGGTTGAGCTTGCCAACATCGCGCGCCGCCAGGTCCTGCACCTGCAACTTCCAGGTGCCGGCGATGGGCTCGCCGGCCAGCGCCTGCAACACGGCCACGTCGGCCGAGGCATAGGTGGCGCGCAGGTTATCGGTGCCGCCGCCGCTGCGGCTGTGCAGTACCACGGCGGTGCCGCCCGGCGAGTGCAGGGTGACGCGCAGATCGCCGATATAGGTGTGGGTGATGTCGAGCGCCACCGCGATGGCGGCGATCGCGCCTGCCTCGCTCACCGCCAGCGTCCGTGTGATGCCGGCCGCGCGGTTGTCGGGAATCGCCATGCCCGGCGCGTCTTCGACGAACACCGTGCGCGGCGGTACGAGCACGCCCAGTTCCAGCGACCATTCCTCCAGCCGGCCGGTGTCGACGGCCGCCTCGTCGCGCACCGACAACGTCCACGCCCCGGCCGCGTCCTCGCCTTCAAAGCCGCGCAAGGCTGGCAGCGTCGCCGCCTCCCAAGTGGCCGCCAGATCGTCGCGGCCGCCGCCGGCACGCTCATGCAACACCACCTCGTGACCCGAGGGCGCGCCCAGCGTCACCACCAGATCGCCGATGTAAGAGTGGCGGATATCCACCGACACGCGCACGAAGCTGACCTGGCCAACGGTGTCCACCTGCAGGGTGTCGGCGATGCCGCCGGGGCGGTTGTCGGGGATCGCGATGCCGGGGCGCGAGCTCCAGCGGTTGTCGGGCGCGGGCGCGGGGGTCTCGCCCCCGCCGCGCAGTTGCAGGGCCAGCGCCACGGCCTGCTCGGCATCGACCCGGCCATGGCCAAACCACGGGCTCCAGCTGCCGTCGGCATGGCCGATGTCGACAAAGTCGCCGCTGTCGAAGGGGGCAATCGGCGACACATCCCAACTCGGATTGGGGTCGAAGTTGGCCGCAGGCGTGCGCGGATAGGGCGTGGTGTCGAGATCCTTGGCCGCCGTGCGGCGCAGCACCGAGCCCAGCTCCAGCGCGCTCAGTTCCGGGTGGGCCGACAGCACCAGCGCGGCGATGCCGGCCACCAGCGGGGTGGCGCTGGAGGTGCCGCCAAAGTCATGGGTGAGCAGTCCGCTCTCGCCGGTGGCGGTGGTGATGCCCCGGCCGGCCACCGGCATCCGGAAATAAGCGTGGCTGTTGCTCGACGGCGCGCAAATCTCGATGCCGGTGCCGTAGTTGGAATAATGGCTGCGCTGCGCGGTGCTGGCCAAGGCCGCCACATGCAGCAGGCCCGGTACGTCGACCATGTTGTTAACAAAGCGGCGCGTCCTCGCCGGCCCGGCCCAGCGCCACGCGCCGTTGGCAAACTCCCAGCCGTGCGTATAGGGCACATCGACATCCGCCTCATGCTGGATCGGGCAGTTCTCGTTGCCCGCCGCCCACAGCAACAAAATACCCCGCCCGCGCCGCCCGCCGCTGACCGCCAGCTGCGACAGGCGGTTGATGACGGCGGTGGCAAACAGGAAACGCGGCACGCTGCCCCAAGAGTTGGACAGCACATCCACCTTGTCGGCCACAAAGCTCAGCGCCGACAGCATCTTCGAATCATTGATGAGCAGCGACGGGCCTTGCGACTCCCACTTGATCGGCAGCAACCGGCAGCCCGGCGCCGCGCCCACCGTGAGCACCGCGTCGGCCTCGCCGGCAATCACGCCCGCGCAGGAGGTGCCGTGGTTGGCGCCGGTCTGATACATGCCCGCGGGCTGGGCATCGACATCGCGACTGGTAACCAGCCGAGTGCCGGCGAAGTAGCCCCAGGCGGCGAACTTGCCGGGCGAGTCGAAATCGGGGTGGTCGAGCTTGCAGCCATCGTCCGTCACCCCGACCACCACCTCCGGGCTGCCGAAGCTGTCGAGCAGATGCCATGCCGCCTCGCAGCGCGCATTGGCGCGTGGATCGACCTCGGGGTGGAAGAAGTGGCCATGCAGATGCCACTGGCTGGCGTAGTCCGGATCACTCGGCGGCGACAGCTCGTATTTGGTGACCAGATAGTTGAGGTCGTTCTCGGCCAACGCGACGCGCGCGTCGTTCTCGGTCAGCTCGACCACCAGCTTCACCGGGTTCATGCCGGTATGCTCGGTGAGCTGAAAAAGATAGTCGCGCTCGGTGTAACGCTCGCGCAGCAACAAGCCGTAGCGCCCGGCAAACTCGGCCACCTGATCGTTCGTCAGCGCCGTCTTGAAAGTGACGAAAACGCGGTCGGTGATCAGGAAGTCCTCACCCGTGTCCGCCATCTGGTAGGCGTGGTGGGTCGGCCCCAGCGCCCGCGACCTGGCCATCATCGCATCGAGATCCTGCGCCCGGGCCCGCACCCGCGAAGACCCCGAAGACACCTGCTCGGCATCGTCAGCAATGCCCGCCCGCTGCAGCGCGTCGGGCAGCGCCCGCGCCACGAAGGCGTCGGGGCGCTTGGCCAGTTCGAGTTTCTGGCCGCCGCGATAGGTATAGGTCATGACGTCCCTCCTTCAGGCCCGCAGTTGTTCAGCGCGGCACGTCCGCGCGCCATGACAGCGCCGGCCGACGCGATACCGCTTTCGACGAGTTGGGGAGATGGGCTGTGGTCGCGCATGGTGTCTCCTAGAAGCGAAACCGCAGTGAGCCGCCGATGAAGTTGGCCGGCGGCAAGCTGCCCGGCGTGGGTGGGGTATCGGGCGTGGTCAGTTGGCCCTGCGCGCCAAATTCGAATTCGGCCACCGGCACCTCGCGGCAGGGCGCGCCAACGCGCTCGATCTCGGAATGCACATTGGCCATGGCAGCGACCACCTCGGCGTAGCGCGCCTGCGGGGCGAAGGTGCGCGACAGCTCGCTGGCCTCGGGGTCGGGTGGCGGTGGGGTCTGCACTGCCTGGATCGCGTCGCGCAGGCGGGTGCCGGCCGCCTGCAGCGCCGAGCGCGCGGCGGCCGGGTCCACGGCCCGGCACACGGTGCGCGTGGTCTGCACCGTCAGCCCGGCCGAACCCCGGCCCTCGGTGGTCATGCTGGCGCGGGCGATGATGCGCACATGCGGCACGGCATTGACGGTGACGCTGAAGGAAAACTCACTGGGGCTGGCGTTGAGCGAGAACACCACCCGCTCGGCCCCGCGGAACGGCACCGGCAGGCGCACCGCCAGCGACGCCGGCAGGTCGATGGTGACCGCCGCCGCGCCGAGGTTGAAGGCGATGGTGGTCGAGGGCAGCGACAGCCCGCCGCCGGTCGCCGGGGCCGGCGCGCCACCGGCCGGCGGCGTGGTGCCCGGTGCGCGGCGCGGACCGGGCGCCACCGGCCCCGGCCGTGAGCTGCGCGGCGGCAGGCCGAAATTGGGCGTCAGGCAGGGGTTGCCGGCCACCAGCGAGGCGAGGCTCACGCCCGGGTGACAGGCACGGTAGATCTGCAGCAGGCGGGTGCGGCTCACCGCCTCGGGCGAACGCAGGCTGAGCCGGCACAGGGTGCCGATGTCGCAGGTGGCCTCGGCCATCGAGGCCTGGAAGGACGCGTCATCTTCCGTGCCCGGCACCGGATCGCGCGACACCGCCGGGCTGGCGGCGCTGATCGTCGGCATCGGCGCACCGGTGACCACGCTGTGCGCCGCGCGCCGGGCCTCGCCCTCGCGCTGGGCGGTGCTCAGATCGGCGCCACCGCCCTGGCGCTGCTGGATCGCGTGGGTCAGCTCATGCGCCAGCCGTTGCCGGCCGGCCGGGGCGTTTGGCGCATAGCCCTCCGGCCCGAACACGATGTGCCGCCCCACGGTGTAGGCCCGCGCCGACAGGGCCTCTGCGGACTGTGCCGCGGCGGCGTCGGTGTGCAGACGGATATCGCCCAGATCGGTGCCGAAGCGCTGCTCCATGGCCGCCCGGGTGAGCGCATCGAGCGGCCGCCCGGCGCGGCGCAGCACGTTGGCGGCGACAGCCGGTACGGCCGCGTGGCCGGTGCGTTGCACCCGGGTGTGGGCCGGCGCGCTCATCGCCCCCTCCGTCGGCCACGGCCACCCCGTGCGCGCGGCACGGTGATCGTCACCGCCGGCAGGCCGCCGGCGATGGCCGTCTCCCAGGTCGATTGCTGGCCAGCGTTGCAGCCGTGATTGGTCTGGCGGTCGTAGAGCCGCTGCTGGCGCGACAGCGTGGTGCGCGCGGCGCGCAGCAGGGCGTCGAAGTTGGGCGCGGTGGACAGCATGCCGTTGGCCTTGCGGGCCATGGCGCAGGTGAGGTTGAAGTGGCCCTGCTCATGGGCCAGCAGACGACCCGACTCGACGCCGGCGCGGTCACTGCAATCGCGCGCCACGACGGTGGCGCACTCGGCGCGCGAGGTGGCCTGGTCACCCCGCGCCCGCGCGCTGGCCGGGCAGGTCCGGCTGGCCGCGCTGCTCATGCCGAAGGTGCCGCCGACCCGCCCCGCCCGCGCCTCGCGGTCGAAAAAGGTCTGGCAGCTGGCGACGGTGCGATTGCAGCCGTTGTGCGCCGGGTCCGACGCGTTGGCGAACTCCGGCTTGACCCAGGATCGGCCCGGTGTGAAGAAGGCCTGCACGCCGCGGGTGTTCGGCTGGGTATAGGGGGCGCAGCGGCTCAGCGCGGTGTTGATGGCGCGCTCGCGCAGCCCGGACGCTGTCATGGCCCCGAAGCGGCTGCGCCGTGGCGCCCGGCCGCTGAAATTGGCCCAGGTGAGGGCCGTTGCCGGATCGCATTCGGCCGGGTCGGGCGCTGCGGTGGCCAGGCAGGCGCGTTCGGCCTCGACAGCGTCGCGCTCGACGCCCATCGGCAAGGGCGCCCCCTCGAGCGAACTGTCGAAGGGTGCGGCGTAGCGTTCGCTGATCGGGCCACCGATGCCCCCGGCGGCATGCGCCTCGGCGGGCTCTTCGTCCATGGGCTCCGGGGCGCGCGGTTCTTCGTCCTCCGGGCGGTTGCTGCGTGTTTCCGGCTCGGGCGCGGCGGCGCTGCGCTGCAGGGTGCCGCTTTGCTGCACCACATGGGCCAACTCGTGCGCGAGCAAGCCCTGCCCGGCCGCCGTGTCCGGCGCGTAGCGGCCGGTGGCGAACACCAGATGATGGCCAACGGTGTAGGCGTGGGCCGACACCTCACGGGCCGAGGCGGCGGCCGCGCTGTCGCGATGTACGCGGACGCGACTGAAGTCGTGACCGAAGCGCGGCTCGAAGAAGGCGCGAGCACTCGGGGCCAGCGGCTCGCCGCTGCGGCCGAGGGTGCGATCCACACTGGCCGGGACAGCGCCGGCACGGGCGCTGGCCGTCTGGCCACGCCGGGTAAGCCGGGGCGTGCCGGTGCGCGAGATGGCGCCCTCGACAGCGCCCATGCGCATCACCTGGTCGGCGGCGCGATCGGCCTCATGCTCCAGCGGGTCGTGGCTGGCGCCGATGCTGAGCCGCGCCTGCAAGCCGACGGCCTCGCGCTGCTTGCAGGCCTCGCATTCGCCGTCCGCGGCGCTGGTGCTGTTGCCGCAGGCGCACTTGCGCTGCAGGAAAGGCGCCGAATGCGAAGCCGAAGTCGTCGTTGCCGCCGGCCGGGCCGTTTTGAGGGGGGCGAGTGATGTCGTCATAGCTGTCCCATGCCGCCCCGTGTTTTGGCCAGATCGAGCACGAAGGCGTCGAGTCCGGCGATGGCCGGCTCCTCGTCGAGCAGCGCGCCGAGCACCACGGGCAGCTGCGCGCCGACCGGCTGCTTGCGGAAGCTGCGCCAGTCGGGGATGGCCACCTCGATACGCTTGTCCGGCTTGTCGAGCACGAAGCGCCGCCCGAGCACCACTTTCTTGTCGTGGATGCCCGTGCTCAGGCGCGTGAAGGCATCGACGAGCACTTGCAGCCGCGCCAGCGCGACGGCATCGGGCTGGCCGAAATCGGTCTCCTTGCCCAGCGTGGTCAGCGCGGTGACCACCTGCTGCGACAACGCAGGGAAGAGCGACCAGCCGCTCGACCCGCCCTGCACTGACTGGACTTCCGTCAGCAGCACGCCGAGCCGCTCGCCGGCCTGGGCGATCGCCTCTTCGGCCAGCGCCACGCTGAGGCGCGCCCGGCGGCGGCCGAGCACCGGTCGCACGGTGAGCTTGCCGGAGAGCTGTTCGGAGTCCTCCAGCGCCGCCTCGGCGCCCGGCAGCGCATTGCCGCCGTCTTCGGCCACCACGCCGCGAAACGCGAACTGCACCAGGCTGTCGGGGTTCTGTAGCGCCAGCGGCGAGAGGTCCACATCGAGCTTCTTCGACCCCGCGCCGAGGAACTGGAACAGGCGCTCGTTGGTGTAAATATCGACAATGCCAGGCTGCACCACGTGATGGATGGCCTCGTGCGCCATCACCGCCGTAAGCCGGGTGGCAAAGCCCGCGTCGGAGGCGGCCTGGGCGGCCTCGGTGGCTGATGCATCGGGCACCTGGCGGACGCCTTCGGTGCTGCCCACTTCGCCCTCGGTGCGATAGACCGTGGACACCTCGGGCGGATTGAGCATCTGCTTCGGCGACGGATTCTCGCTGCACACCACGATATGGCCCTGGCCGTAGTGGGCAGAGGCACCGGTGGCGCACAGGTCGGTGCTGTTGGTCGGGTCGCAATGCACCGTGCCCGAGCCGGGCGGATCGGACACCGTGCTCTGCCCCAGAAAGCTGGCCGCGGCGCGGTAACGGTCGGCGGTATCGGTGCGGGTTTTTGCGCTGTTGCTGCCCGACCCGAAGCTGTTCTCGAACTGCCGCTCGATGACCGGCGAGGGATTGGCCAGCAGGTCGGCGGCGCGTTCGAACACGCCCTGGGCCTTGCGGCGCGCGGCATCGATGCGCGTTACCTGATCGGCGGTGCAGGCGCAGGCCGGGCACACGGCGCTGGCCGGCACCGGCGGCGGTGCGCTCGGCGTGGCGGTGGGCGGCATGCCGGGGATGCGACCGGGTGGCAGCGCCGGCGTGCCGCCGGGGACCCCCGGCACACCACTGGGCACCGGCGAGGGGGCCGGCGCGCGGCGCAGCACGGCGGCCCCGCCGCGCTGCTGGACGACATGGGTCAGCTCATGGGCGAGCAACTGCCGCCCGGCGAGGGTGCCGGGCGCGTACTGGCCGCCGGCAAAGGCGACATGGCGGCCCACCGTGTAGGCCCGCGCCCCCACGGCCTGCGCCGAGGCGTGGGCCTGCGCGTCGGTGTGGATGCGGACATCGCCGAAGTCGCGGCCAAAACGCGGTTCGAAGACGCGCCGCAGCGACGGGTCCAGCGGGCGGCCGGGCGCCGCGAGGGTGCGGTGCACCGCCGGCGGCGCAGCGCCTGTGCCTGCCGGCGCACTCGCCCGGCGCTGGATGCGCGGTGTGGTCAGGCCACGGGTGGCCGGCTGGTCATGCCCGGGGTGACGGGGCGCGGGCGGGCGCATCACTTCGGCGGCCACGCGGTCGGCCTCGGCTTCGAGCGGGTCGTCGCTGCGGCCGATGGTCAGCTTGCGCTGCAGGCCGAGCGCCTGCTGGCGGGTGCAGTCTTCGCACGCGCCGCTCAGCGGCCCCGCCGCCGCGCCGCAGGCGCACTGGCGCTGCAGCACGCCGGTGTTGTCCGGCGTCGCCGAGGGCGTTGCCTGCAGGGCGGTGGTGTGGTTCATGGCTTGACCCCCCGCGCGATGCCGCCGGCAATCGCCTGCCCCGTGGCGTAACCGTTGCCGCCATGGGCCACGGCCACGCGACCGGCGCCGATGCGCGCTCGATCACCTCCGCCCGTCAGCGTGCCGAGCGCACCGGGCTGGGCGAGCAGGCGCTGCAGCTCGGCCTGCACACCGGCGGCGACGGCGTCGGCGTCATGCCGGTCGATACCGGTGAGTACCAGGCGGTCGATGTGGAGGACGAGGCGGGTCATACCCACCCCCGTGTTTCGGCGTCGGTGGGGGACTTCTCACGCTTGGCCGCTTCGAGGTGGGCGGCGCGCAGCAAGTGGGCCATGCTCACCGGGGTGCCGGCCTCGGCGGCAAGGAAGGCCGCCGACAGCGCGATGTTGCGGATGTTGCCGCCGGTAGCGTTGAGGCGCGCCAGTTTCACGAAATCGAGATCGCCCAGCGGCGTGGCGGCGGGGAAGATGCTGCGCCAGATGGCTTCGCGCTGGACGGCGTCGGGGTAGGGGAAGTGCACCACGAAGCGCAGCCGGCGCTGGAAGGCGGTGTCGAGCGCGGTCTTGTGGTTGGTGGTGAGAATCGCCAGCCCGCGGTAGGCCTCCATGCGCTGGAGCAGGTAGCTGACTTCGATGTTGGCGTAGCGGTCGTGGCTGTCCTTGACCTCGCTGCGCTTGCCGAACAGCGCGTCGGCTTCATCGAAGAGCAGCAGCGCGCCGATGTCTTCGGCGGCGTCAAACACCTTGCGCAGGTTCTTTTCGGTCTCGCCGATGTATTTACTGATCACCGCCGACAGGTCGATGCGGTACAGCGCGAGACCAAGTTCGCCGGCCAGCACTTCGGCGGCCAGGGTTTTGCCGGTGCCGCTCTCGCCGCTGAACAAGGTGGCAATACCGAGGCCGCGCGCACCCTTGCCGGCAAAGCCCCAGTCGTGATGCACGGTGATGCGGTGGCGCGCATGCACGGCGAGCTGTTGCAGGGTGCGGCGCTGGGCGTCGGGCAGGATCAGGTCGTCCCAGGTGGCGCAGGGCACGATGTGCTGCGCCATGTCGCTCAGCGCCGTGCCGTCGCCGCGGCTGAGGCGGTGCAGCGTGGCGGCAGCATCGGCCGGATCGCTGCGGTCGACCTGACGCGCGCAGGCGGCGATGCGCCGGGCGCCGAGGCGGTACTGGCTGGCGAGGCTGTCGAGTGTGTCGGCGAGCGTGTCGGCGGCATCACCGAGGGCGGCTTGCCAGAGCTGACGCTGGCCGGGGGCGTCGAGTTTGCTGACCGAGTAGTGCAGGCTGTCGCCATCGATGCGCGGGGCGTGGGCACCGCTGACGACGAGCAGCCCGTCGATCTGCGGGATGAAGCGGCTGAGCGCGGCCGAGGGGGCATCGTCGCCCTGCACGATCAGCAAGCCCGCGCCGAGCAGGGCCGCTTCGCGCTGCCACAGACTGACCAAGGAGGCCTGTTCGTGCGGCGCGGCAGGGATGTCGGCGGCGCGCAGCGCGAACAGCGCCACGCCGAGCGTCTGGGCCAGCGTGGCAGCGACATCGCGCTGGCCGTCGGTATCGTCGCCGGAGAGCATCACGGTCGGCAGGCGGCCGGCCTGATCGGCGAGTTGGTCGGCCGCGCGTTCGGCGATGTCGCGGTGGGCCTCGGCCATCAGGCTGGCCGGCGGCACGGCGTCTAGCAGGGCGGCCAGACGGTGGTCGAGGTAGTTGAGGCCGGCGATGAAGTGCAGCACCCGCTCGTCGAGCCGCAGGCGGCCGGCGGTGAGGCCGGCGCTCTCGTCGACCTCGATCAAGCGCCAGCGCCGCAGCGGTGCGACCGGGGTGAGCGCGCTCCAGTGCGGGTCGGGCAGCACTGCCAGCGCGAGGCCGAAGCTGGCCCAGGGCCGCATCGGCTGGCCCGCCGCCTCGCCGCACAGCGCCGCCACGCGGGCATCCATCTCGGCGCCGGCCACCAGCAGGAGCAGGTCTCGCTCGAAGTCACTGAGCTCGAACAGCGTCACCAGGGTGTCGATGGCCGACGGGCTGGGCAGGCAGTTCGCCGCGCTTTCGACTTGTTGCTCGGCCTCGGCCACATCGCCCTCGCCCAGCCGCGCCCTGAGCCGGGCGAACTCAGCCACCAGCAGGTGCTGGTTGGCGGTGGTCCAGTCGAGGTCGAGTGGGGCGTTCATGGCCGGATCAGGTGATGGTGATGCGGTGGTTGAAGAAGGTCGGCGGCGTGGTGCTGCGGTCGGCCACGGGGCTTTCGATGCCGTCGATGCGCAGGCGCGCCAGCGGGGCGCCGGGGTCGGCGTCTTCGACGATGAAGTCGAGCGTGGTGGTGGGCGCGACGAAGCTCTCGGGGCCGACTTCGACCTGGCCGATGAGCAGCGACACGGTCTGCCCGGGGCGCAGCGCGGGGGTGAAGTTGAGCGTGATGTGCGCGTCGCCGGCGCCGTCGCGCGCCACCGCCTGCGGCAGATTGGTGATGTTGGGCGCGACGATGGCGGCGAGGCGGTTGGTTTCGCGGGCGATGGTGTCGCCCGGGCGGATGACATGGCCGGTGACGTCATACACGCCCACCGGGAAGTCCGCCGCGCGCGACACCGGAATGACCAGCACCATGCGATCCGAGGCGTTGGGGCCGCTGGCGGCGATCAGTTCATCCACACCGAAGCGCTCGTTGCGCAGATGCACCTCGCGCGCCGTGCCGTCGAGGTGATGGCCTTCGAGGCTGGTCGATTCGCCAAGGCGCACCACCGGCTGGTGGCCGGCCGGCACCACGGCTTCGAGCATGGGCAGCGGCGGAATCAGGCTGGGGGTGACGACCACGCCGCGCTCACGGCCGGAGACCGGATCGACCTCGCCGCGGCTGAGCACCGGCAAACCCGGGCGGGTCGGCCGGGTGGCCTCGATCAGCACCACGGAAACCTGGTAGGCGGCTGTGGGCCGGTAGTTGGCCTGGGTGGCGGTCCACAGCTTGGACATCTCTTCGGTGTTGAGGAACTGCGGGGTGATCTTGAGCTGCTCGACCTGGTCGGCCAGCCCGCACTCGGCCAGCGCACGCAGCGCCGGCGGCAGATCGACGCCGACATCGGGCGAGGGGTTGAGCGCGGTCTGGATCATCTCGCGCGTCAGCACCGGGAACTCGTGCATGAGCTGCATGGCGTAGCCGAGCAGGATTTCGGCGTGCAGGTCGCCGCCGCTGTAGGCCGAGATGAGGTAGTGCAGATCGAGCGCGAGCGGGGCGTTGCTGAGGCGGTGGCGACCGGAGGGGTCGCGCGAGGGCAGGCCCTCGTTGCGCCAGCCGATGTTGGGCGTGACCTGGTAGAGGAACAGGTTGAGCCCGCTGGCCTCGGTGCCGCCGGTGGCAACCACGCGGTCGGGCGGCAAGACGGTGACCGACACGGTGCTGCCGGTCATGCCGGCCACATTGTGATTGACCAGCCCATCATTGAGCCGGTCGCGCAGCACGGCGGTGACGCCGGCAATGGCCAAGGCGGTACTCATGAGGGGCTCCGCTGGCGCTTGGCCAGATAGGCGTCCAGCGACATCGGTGTCTGGCCGCTGCGCACCGGGCGCTTGGCGGGCGCGGGGGCCTGCACGGCGGTGACTTCGATGCGACCGATGTGGACGTGGACTTCGGTGGGTTCGGCGGCGACGGGCGTGGGCCGCACGGGCTCGGTGGTGCGCGGGGCGACGGTGGCCGCATGCGCCGGCAGCAGCGGCTCGGGCAGCGCGTCAGGCGTCGGGCTGCCGGCCGGCGTACTGCCTTCGGCACGATGCGGACTAGCGCCCCGCGGGGCCGATGTAGCCAATGTGGCCGGCGCGGCGCGGTCGAGCAGGCGCTCGGGCGTTGCCGACGGGGCGGACCATGCGTCGTCGCCCGCATCGGCCGGGTGCGGATACTGACGAACCGGCTTCGGCTGGGCCGCCGGGGGCGGATCGGACAGGCGCCCTGCGGTTTGTGGGGCATTCGTTGGCGCCGGCACCAGACGCTGCGCTTCCGTGGGCTCAGACGAGTCGGCCACCGTCCGCACATCGGCCGGGGTGCGCGTTTGCACGGCCGGGCGCCTGGGCGCGTCATGTCGCGGCGGGGCGACGCGGTCACGGCTGGCGACGGCCGATACCCTGCTGGCAGGCGAGTCGGTCGTATCGCCCGTCGCCAGCAGCGCCCCCGCGCCATCGTCCGTGGGCAACACGGGGGGCGGCGCCTGGAACGGCAGCCGGGCCATGGCATGCACCGTGGCCACCGGCTGGCCGGTGGCGTGGCGGGCGAGACGTCGGAACAGGCCGCTCATGGCCGCACCCGGGCAAGGTAGGCGGCGCGGCGGGTGTCGCTGAGCGCGAGGACCTCGGGCTCGGTCCAGCCATAGGCAGCGGCCAGCGCGTGGATGTCGTCGAGCAGGCGCCGGGCGTGGCTGTCGAGCTCTTCCCATAGATAGCTGGCGATGTCGAAGCTGGCCTCGGTCTGGTGCGCGCAGGCGGGGCAGACGACGGCCAGCGAGAGCTCGGCCCAGGGGTCGGCGGCTTCGATGGCAGCTTCGGCGGCGTCGAGCAGCTCGGCCAGCGCGGCCTCATCGTCCGGCAAGGCTTCGGCCGATTCGGCGCACTCGCGCAGCAACTGGCGCGCGGCCAACTCGGGATCATCGGCATTCACCAAAGCGGCCAGATGGCGGCTGCTCGGGCGACGGAAGCGGTGGCCGCCAACCACGATGGGCTCGGTGCTGAAGGGCGGGGCGGGCGGCAGATCGGCCGCGTCGAGCGCAAATTCCATGCGCTCGCCGCAGGCCGGGCAATCCACCCAGGACGCCAGATGCCCGCCGAAACTGGCCCGGCGCAGCGCCATCAGCGCGGCGTTACGCGCGCCGATGGGCATATCGGCCAGACGGTCGGCCGGCTGCTCGGGCGCGGCCAGGGCGTAGAGCAGCAAGGCGCGATCGATCGGATGGCGTCGTGCGCCCTGCTCCCAGACCGACAGGAGGCGTTCCGGGCGGATGGCGAGCATGGTCTCAGGCCGGTTCGGTGAAGCTCGGCTCGGTCGGCTCGGTCACGTCGTAGTCGCGTTCCCAGCCCTCGTTCTCCAGCTTGAGCGTCTGGATGGCGACGGCGTTGGCGTTGGCGTCCAGATCGGGCAGGGCCTGATATTCAGACACCCAGCAGCGATACACCTTGTAGGCCAGCACGAGCTGCCCGGCCTCGTTGTAGACCTCGATGATGAGGTCCTTGCGGAAGTCCTTGAGCGAGACCTCGGCGCCCAGGCCGGAGCCGAAGTTCCACACCTTGTTGGCCCACTGCTCGAACTCGACATCGTGGGTCACGCCGCGCTCGAGCGTGATGGCCTCGAACTTGGTGCGCCCCGGCGACTTGCGCGAAGTGCTCGGGTCGCCGCCCTCGCGATGCTCGACCAGCTCGGTGCTGCGCTTGAGCGCCCCGACCTTGCTGACGCCGGCCACGTAGCGGCCGTCCCACTTGACCCGGAATTTGAAGTTCTTGTACGGGTCGAAGCGCTGTGTGTTGACGCTGAACTGTGCCATCTGCGTTCTCCTTGATCAGGTCTCGATCTGACCGGCCATCTGCTGAATCTTCAGAACCACGAACTCCGCCGGCTTGAGCGGGGCGAAGCCGACGAGGATGTTCACCACCCCGCGGTCGATATCATTCTGCGTCGTGGTCTCGCGGTCGCACTTGACGAAGTAAGCCTCGCGCGGGCTGCTGCCCTGGAAGGCGCCCTGGCGGAACAGGGTCTGCATGAAGGCGCCGATGTTGAGGCGGATCTGCGCCCACAGCGGTTCGTCGTTGGGTTCGAAGACCACCCACTGCGTGCCGCGATACAGGCTCTCTTCCAGGAACAGCGCGAAGCGCCGCACCGGCAGGTATTTCCACTCCGAGGCCAGCAGATCGGCGCCGGCCAAGGTGCGTGCGCCCCACACCAGATGGCCGGTGACCGGGAAGCTGCGCAGGCAGTTGAGGCCGATGGGGTTGAGCTGACCGTTCTGCGGGTCGGTCATGGTGTAGGTCAGGCCTTGCGCGCCGGAGAAGCTCGCCGCCAGCCCGGCGGGCGCTTTCCACACCCCGCGCTGCACATCGGTGCGCGAGATGATGCCAGCCACCGCGCCGCAGGGGGCGAAGTCGGCGAGCCGGTTTTCGGACAGCGGATCGGGCATGCGCAGGCGCGGGAAGTAGGCCGCGGCGTTGATCGCCGCGTCGTTGCCAATCGCCCCGCGCAGCGTGTTGACGCCGGTCACGGCGGTGGCGATGGCGGTGGCCGGGTTGGATGTCCAGGCCGCCGGCGGATCGACGATCAGCATCGCGCGGCGGGTCTGGCAATAGGTGGCGGCCGCGGCCCAGGTGGCGTTCGCCAGATCATTGGTCGGCGTGCGCGGCGGAATACACAGCAGGTTGAACAAGTCGGCCGACTCCAGCGCGAAGATGCCGGTGCGGGCGTTCTGGTCGCCGGTGATCTGGGCGTCGGCAATCGGGTTGCCGTCGCTACCCAGCGTGCCGGCGGCGGTGGCGGTGCCGTCCGGGTTGGCCACCGACACCGTAGCGTCGGTCGGGCTCTCGGTGGCCGGCGCCGAGGTTCGCACATTGACCAGCGCGGACTGCTCGTTCAGCACGGTATTCACGAAACGCGGGCTGGTCGGGTCGACCGACACATTGCGGAACTGCTCCGAGGCAATCGCCCGCGTGCCGCCGGGCCGGTCGAGCTCTTCGACAAGCAGGTTGAACAGCAGGGTGTCGGCGGTGTCGCGGGTGAGGTGATCCACCGTGGCGCGCAGCGCGCTGCCCCAGGTGCCGGGGCTGGCCGCTTCGAGCACCAGCGAACCCCCGGTGGTGGCGAGGGTGATGGTCGCGGTGCTGGTCGACACCGTGCCGTTGAACACCCGCACGATCAGCGCATCACTGCCGCCGTGCTGGAAAAACTGATTCACTGCATAACTCAGGGTGCTCGGTTGCCAGAGCCCGCCGAACAGGCGCGAGTACTCGGCAAAGCTCTGCACCCGCACCGGTGCGTTGACCGGCCCGCGCAGGGCGCGACCGATGAAGGCGGTAATGGAGGTGGCAACCCCGGTGATGGTGCGCACCCCGCTGGGCACTTCTTCCACATAGACGCCGGGATAGGTCAAGGCAGACGGCATGGTCGTGACTCCTCTGTGCTGAGAAGCCGGCAAGCGCCATGGCGACAACTTGCCGGCCCGGTTCTCTATCAGCCCGGCGGGCTCGCGGAGGCCACGGCCACGCGATGCCACTCGGACGGTTTCCCAATCGACGCAGACGACAACGGTTGCCGCGACGGCACGTGGATTAACGCAGCCGGGTCGCGGTGACGTCCTGCCCCGAAACGTCGCTGCCTTGTGTGGCGTCGACGTGGGCCGAACGGGTGATTCAATGCCTTTTCAATCTAGAAACGATGCCATTCGAATGCAACCTGCAAGACTGAAAAACAGTCGCCGGCGCCCGACACGCGACTCAGCGGCACTTCAACAAAATGCTGTTGGCGTAACAAATGCCGCCATTGACCACGTTAAAGAATGTGTCGACAAATCCGGCAGATAGCGAGGGGCATCGGAACCCGCAGGCTGCATGGACATGCAATACGGATGCACGACCGAGCCGGGCATCCGCTTCACAATTTCGTTTGCAACAAGATGTTTTCTTCCGGCCTGGGCGGCGATAAAAAAACGGGCGTGCCTTTAAAAGGCACGCCCGTGAGCGATTTTCAGGCCGCTCGCCCTTGGCGAAACGGCGTGCGACCGGCGTTACTTTGCGGCTGCGGCAGCCACCCGCCGGTCCGCCTGCGCTGGCTTACCCATCGTCCGTGGTCGGCCGCTCGGCCGGCGCGTCGGAGTCCGCAAGGGGTGTGTCATCCGTCGGCGCCACTTCGGGGGCGACCTCCGCGTCTGGCCCGGACGGGTCTGCCGCGGCCTCACGCGCTGCTTGCGCAACGGCAAGCGCCTCGTCTTCCATCTCGGTGAGCGTTTTGGCGGGCGTGGGGTCAAGCACGGCCCGAGCATGGCGAAGCAGGCTGCGGTCGGCGTCGTCCATGTCGGGGATGAGATTGTAGTCATCCATGTAGACGTCCAGGCCATCGACCTGATTGAAATGCGCATGCGAGAAGAGCTGTGCCATGGCCTGGCGCTTGAGCGCGGCGGGCACTTTGGGGCGCAGGAAGGCGCTGAAGTCATCGGCCAGGGTGAGCGACGCGGGGTCGGGCAGGGGCCGTTCGTCCCGCGGGTCGGGCGCCGGCACGGATGCGCCGACGGGTGCCGGCGCAACAACCGGCTCGGGCGGCGCCTCACCACGCGCGATGGCTTGCTTGCGCTGCGACCAGCGACGCAGAAAGCCGCTCTCCTCGGCGGTGGGCGCGGGCGCGGGCAGTTTAGTGTCCCGGTCGGTCACGGTGGTCTCCTGTGGCCGCGTAGCGCTTGCCACGCTTTTTCTCGGGCTCGCGCCAGTGGGCCCGCGCAAAGGCGGCGATGATCTCGCACCAGCCATCGGGCAGCGGCAGGCGCTCGACGCTCTCACCGGCGTCCATCCAGCGCGCCGCCTCGTAGAAATTGGCGCTCACCGCCACCACCGTCGGCGGTCCGTCGGGCTGGTCTTCGTTGGCGGGCCGCAGCATGAAAAACAAGGAAGGCTCATCGGCACAGGTGTTCATGTGATAACCCTCGGCTTCATCCCCATGCAGCTCGAGCTTGAGCCCCGAGACCACCACCTGGTCCGGCCCGTCGGGCTGCGGCACCTCGCCGAAGGCCAGACCAACCAGCGCCCAGCGGTGGTCGATCCACGGGTTGCCGTCCACCGTTTGGCGCGCGAAACACACGGCCAGCTGGTCGGCGCCGTTGAGGGCTTCAACACCTGGATTCGGTACGTCTGACACGATCGCTTCTCCCGACAGCCTGTTCACGGCGAACAGGCCCTAAAATACGCCTTCAAACATAAACCGAGACGGCCCGGTTCCGCCAGGGCGCCCCCGACATGACGGAGACACCACCCATCGACACCGATGCCCCCATCGACATTCCGCTTGGCAGCGGACCCGATGCGCCGCGCCTGTCGACTACCCGCGCGCGGCGTCCAGCCACGGCCACGGCGCAGGTGCTTGACCATGAAGGCCTGCCGCGCGAGGTCGAGGTGCCGGGCGAGCACGCGCTCACGGTGTATCTCGACAAGCACGAGGTGGTCACCCTGATGACGCTCGGCCAGGCGCCCGAAGCCTTGATCATGGGCTATTTGCGCAACCAGGGTCTGGTCGAATCGCTGACCGACCTGTGTTCGGTGCATGTGGACTGGAGCACCGGCGCCTGCGCGGTCACCACCCGAAGCCAGCGCCCGCCCACCGAGCGCATGGCCAAACGCACGGTCACCACCGGCTGCGGCCAGGGCACCATGTTCGGCAACTGGCTGGAGGAATTGCGCCCACTGGACACCGACGCGAGCTTGCCCGTCGCCACGCTTGACGCGGCACTGGCCCGCATCCTCGCGCTCGACACCATCTACAAGCGCTCCGGCTCGGTGCACGGCTGCGCGCTGCTGCACAACACGCCCGAGGCGCCGCTGCTCTATCACGTCGAGGACGTGGGCCGGCACAACGCGGTCGATGCCATTACCGGCTTCATGTGGCTGGACGAAGAAACCGGGCAGGGAAAAATCTTTTACACCACCGGCCGACTGACCTCCGAAATGGTCATGAAGGCCGTCCAGATGCGCGTTCCCTTCCTGGTGTCGCGCTCCGGGCTGACCCAGATGGCGCTCGCACTGGCCCAGGAAATGGGCGTGACCTTGATCTGTCGGGCGCGCGTGGGTCGTCATCTGGTCTACACTCATCCGCACCGCATCACGAGAACCCCTGAATGAGTCACCCACGTATTTCCGGCCTGGTCCTGGCCGGCGGACTCGGCCGCCGCATGGGCGGGGCCGACAAGGGGCTGGTCATGCTCGATGGCCGCCCGATGGTCGACCATGTGCTGGCCCGCCTGCACCCGCAAGTCGACGCGCTGCTGATCAACGCCAACCGCAACACCGAGGTCTATTCGCGCTTCCGCATTCCGGTGCTGACCGACCGCCACAGCGGTTTCGTCGGCCCGCTGGCCGGGCTGGATGCCGGCTTCGCGCATCTTGGCCAGGCCGACGGCTGGGTGGTCACCTGCCCCTGCGACTCGCCCTTTGTGCCGCGCGATCTGGTCGCCCGGCTGCTCGATGCCGCCGACGCGGCCGATGCCGACGTGGCGATTGTCCGCTCGGACGATCAGCTGCAGCCGGTGTTTTTGCTTGCGCACACCCGCACCGCCGCTGCCCTGCACGCCTATCTGGCGGCGGGCGAACGCAAGATCGACCGCTGGGTGTTTACCCAGAAGCATGTAGTCGTCGACTTCGACGACTGCCCGGAAGCCTTCGCCAATATCAATACGGCCGACGAACTGGCACAGCACGGCCGGACCACCCCCTGATCAATCAACCGTGGCGCAACACGCACCACGGTTGGTTTCCATCGCTCAGTGCGCGGTCGATGGCCGCCCCGCGCCGGACGCGACCGGTGCCGCACCGCTGCCGCCCTTGGCTTCGCGATACCAGTACTCGTGGTGCTCCCTGGCCCAGGTTTCGTCCACATAGCCGGTCTTCATCGACTCCAGCGCACCTTCCATGCCGACGCTGCCGATGTAGATATGGCCCAGCGACAAGGCGATGAAGATGATGGCGCCGCTGGTGTGGATGATGTGCGCCAGCTGCATGTCCTGACGGATCTGGCCGTAGCCCGGGAAGTCGAGCACCAGCCCGGTGATGCCGACCGTCAGGCCAAGAATGACCACGCCAATCCAGAACCAGGTCTTCTCGCCGAAGTTGAAGCGCCACGAAGGCACATGCTCACCCGAGAGCAAGCCGCCGGCCTTGCGAATCCACAACGCATCGATGGCCTGCCACACGTTGTCGCGCGCAAACAAGGCCATCATCACCAGGGTCGAAGCGAAGAACAGCGGGCCAACAAAGTTGTGCACGTTCTTGCCCAGCGCCGCGATCCACGAGAAGGCGCTGTAACCGATCACCGGGATGACCACATGCTTGCCGAACAGCAGCGTCAAGCCAGTAATCGCCAGCAGCACAAAGGTCAGCGCCACCGTCCAGTGGGTCATGCGCTCGACGGTTGAAAAGCGCTGGATCAATCGCCCGGTGGGCGGCCCTTCCAGCACGATCTTGCCGCGAACCAGGCGAAACAGCACCAGCGCAATGAACACGCCGGCCAGCAACCAGCCGCCGATCTGGGTGATCGGGCCGTTGCGCCACTGTCGCCAGGTCTGGCCTTCGGACTGGATCAGCGTGCGATCGGCCGGGGCGGTGAAGGTGATGGACTGGGCCGTGCCGTCGCGCACGGCGCGGTACACGTCGGCGTTGTTATCCGGCGGCGCGGCCACCGCGGGTGCGGCGATCCAGCCCAGACCGAGGACGGCCGCCAGCAGCACGGCCCGCAATGTCACGATGAGGTGTGCGCACATGGTGTCCTCCTCAGCCCGGGGGCATGCGGCCGATTTCGGTCTGCTTGCGGGCGCGAGCGCGCATGTCACTCTCCCACTTTGCCTTGTCGCCACCGTAGGCGGCCGACTCCCAGGGTCGGGTGTCGGGCTTGCCCGAGTAGGTGCCGGCCTCGTAGTGGGTCACCTGCGGCACTTCGCTGCAGGCGGCCAGGGCCATCGCGGCACCGATCAGGAGCACGGCTTTCATGGTGTTCATTTGTCACCTCCGCGATTCTGCTCACGCTTTTGCTCACCAGCGCCGTAAGCGGTGTTCCAGCCGATCATCTCGGCGCCGCTGCCACCACGGCGGACCACCCGCTCGCGGAAGATGTCGGCCAGCGCCGTGCCGTCGCCGCCGAGCAGCGCCTTGGTCGAACACATCTCGGCGCACATCGGCAGCTTGCCTTCGGCGAGACGGTTCTTGCCGTACTTCTCGAACTCGGCGTCCGAGCCGTCGGCTTCCGGGCCACCGGCGCAGAAGGTGCATTTGTCCATCTTGCCGCGCTGGCCGAAGGTGCCGGTCTGCGGGAACTGCGGCGCCCCAAACGGGCAGGCGTAGAAGCAGTAGCCGCAGCCGATACAGGCGTCCTTGTCGTGCAGCACCACACCGTCTTCGGTGCGGTAGAACACGTCGACCGGGCACACCGCCATGCAGGGCGCGTCGGAGCAGTGCATGCAGGCGACCGACATGGATTTCTCCTGCCCGACCACACCGTCGTTGATGGTCACCACGCGGCGCCGCTGGATGCCCCAGGGCACTTCGTGCTCGTTTTTACAGGCGGTCACGCAACCGTTGCATTCGATGCAGCGCTCGGTGTCGCACAGGAATTTCATTCTCGCCATGTTCGTCTCCCCTTAGGCCTTCATCACCTGGCACACCGTGCTCTTGGTCTCTTGCATCATCGTCACCACGTCGTAGCCGTAGGTGGTGGCGGTGTTGACCGCCTCGCCACGGACGATTGGCGCCGCACCTTCCGGGTAATACTTGAGCATGTCCTCGCCCATCCAGCGACCGGAGAAGTGGAAGGGCAGGAAGACCGTGTCCGGCCCCACCCGCGGCGTGACCAGTGCGCGCACCTTGAGCTGTGCGCCGGTCGGCGATTTGACCCACACCCAGTCCTGATCGACGATGCCGCGATCAGCCGCGGCGCGCGGGTTGAGCTCGACAAACATGTCTTGCTGCAACTCGGCCAGCCAGGGGTTGGAACGGGTCTCCTCGCCGCCGCCCTCGTACTCGACCAGGCGGCCGGAGGTCATGATCAGCGGGAAGTCCTTGCCCACGTCGTGGTACTTGTCCTGCACTGACTTGAACAGCGTCGGCAGGCGCCAGTGGGTTTTCTTGTCCTCGTGGGTCGGGTATTTGTCGACCAGATCCGGCCGCGTCGAATACAGCGGCTCGCGGTGCTTGGGCACCGCGTCGGGGAAGTTCCACACCACCGCACGCGCCTTGGCGTTGCCGTAAGGCATGCAGCCGTGGTTTTTCATGATCACGCGGATCATGCCGCCGGACAGATCGGTCTTCCAGTTCTTGCCCTCGGCGGCGGTCTTCTCGGCGTCGGTGAGTTCTTCCCACCAGCCGAGCTTCTTCATCAGCACATGATCGAACTCGGGGTAGCCCATCTTCAGATCGGCATCGAGCGAGGAGGAGCCGTCACCGGCAAGCAGGGACACGCCATCCTTTTCCACGCCGAAACGCGCGCGGAAGTTGCCACCGCCGTTCATCACATGGCGGGTGGTGTCATACAGGTTGGGCGAGCCCGGGTGCTTGAGCTCGGGGTTGCCCCAGCACGGCCACGGCAGGCCGAAGTAATCACCATCGCAGGGGCCGCCTTCGGCCTTGAGCGTGCGCGGGTTGAAGGTGCTCATGTTTGCCATGTGCAGCTTGAGCCGCTCGGGCGACTGGCCGCTGTAGCCGATGGTCCAGGTGCCGAGGTTGATCTCGCGCAGGGTGTCTTCGACATCCGGCTCGTCCCAGCCCTTGGCATCCTTGGCGATCTTGATGTTCTTGCAGAACTCGTTCGCAAAACCGAACTTCTTGGCGAAGGCGTACATGATGGTGTGGTCGGGCTTGGACTCGAACAGCGGCTCGATGACCTTCTCGCGCCACTGCAGCGAGCGGTTGGAGGCGGTCACCGAACCGACCGTCTCAAACTGCGTGGCCGCCGGCAGCAGATACACGCCGTCGGTGCGCACCGACGCGGCCATCGCCGCCGTCGCCGACGGGTAGGGATCGACCACCAGCAGCAGCTCAAGCGCCTTCATGGCTTCGAGCATGTCCTTGCCGCGGCTTTGCGAGTTGGGCGCCATGCCCCAGAACACCTGAGCCTTGATGTTGGTGGCCTGATCGATCAGCTCGGGGTTTTCGGTCACGCCGTCGATCCAGCGCGACACGGTGATGCCCGGTTTTTCCATCATCGCCTGGCTGACAAAGCGGCCCTTGAGCCACTCGTAATCGACACCCCACACTGCGGCCCAGTGCTTCCAGGAGCCGGTAGCGATGCCGTAGTAGCCGGGCAGCGAATCGGGGTTGGGGCCGACGTCGGTGGCGCCTTGCACGTTGTCATGGCCGCGGAAGATGTTGGTGCCGCCACCGGCGACGCCGACGTTGCCCAGAATCAGTTGCAGCACACACATCATGCGGGTGATCGCGTTGCCGACCGTGTGCTGGGTCTGGCCCATGCACCAGACCACCGTCGAGGGGCGGTTCATGGCCATGGTCTCGGCGATCTGACGCACCTCGGCGTCAGGCACGCCCGTCGCCTCAAACACCTTGTCGGCGCTCCATTCCATGGCCTCGGCGCGAATCTGCTCCATGCCGTACACCCGGTCTTCGATGTACTTGGCGTCTTCCCAGCCGTTCTCGAAGATGTGGCGCATGATGCCGTAGATCAGCGGAATATCCGAGCCCGAGCGCAGCCGCACATACTGATCCGACTTGGCGGCCGTACGCGTGTAACGCGGGTCGGCCACGATCACCTTGGCGCCGCCTTCCTTGGCATGCAGGATGTGCAGCATCGACACCGGGTGCGCTTCGGCGGCGTTGGAGCCGATGAAGAAGATCGCCTTCGAGTGCTGCATGTCGTTATAGGAGTTGGTCATCGCACCATAGCCCCAGGTGTTCGCCACCCCCGCCACCGTGGTGGAGTGGCAGACCCGCGCCTGGTGATCCATGTTGTTGGTGCCGAACATGCTGACAAACTTGCGGAACAGATAACTCTGCTCGTTGGAGTGCTTTGACGAGCCGATCCAGTGCGTCGCATCGGCGCCGTGCTTCTCGCGGATCGCCATCAGCGTGTCGCCGACCTCGGTGATCGCGTCTTCCCAGCTCATGCGCACCCACTTGCCGCCCGACAGCTTCATCGGCGTACGCAGGCGATGCTCACCGTGACCATGCTCGCGCACCGAGGCGCCCTTGGCGCAGTGCGCGCCGAGGTTGATCGGGCTGTCGAAGACCGGCTCCTGGCCGACCCACACGCCGTTCTTCACTTCGGCGTCGATGGCACAGCCGACCGAACAGTGGGTACAGATGGTGCGTTTGATTTCGATCTCGCCCGCGCCGGCGGCCTTGGCCGCCTCGGCCGGCTTGACCATGGCAAAGGGCAGGCTGGCGCCGATGGCGCCCGCGCCGGCGGTCAGGCCGGAGCGCTTGAGAAAGCTGCGTCGATCGAGTCGCTTCGGCGTGGCACGACCACTGAGCGCTTCATTCAGTCCGCTGCCTGCGGGCGTCGCGGCCCGGTTGGATTTTTTTACCAGCATGGTCGTCTCCCTTACAGACGGGTGGAGCGGTAGTAACGGGTCACGTGCGCCGTTTCGCGGTAGCCCGAGGCGCTGCCATCGGGTTCGCTGAGCGCGTCAGCCACGGCGGGCGTGCTCGTGCCCATGCCGGTGACTGCCGCCACGCCGGCGGCGCCGGTGCCGGCCGCGGCAAACAGAAAACTGCGGCGGCCAAAGCTCGATGGCGCGCTCTCCGGTTCGCGGGTGGGCGTTTCGCGTGTCTCACTCATTTTTATTTCTCCCCGATTGGCGCTGTGTGCGCGCATGGCTCTTGGTTCAGGTCTCGAAACTCAGCGCCCGCGCCTCGACGGCGAAGAACGCTGCGGCAAATGCGCCGACCGCGCGGTAAAACTGCGCATCGGCCGCCACCATCAGGTCGGCACAGCAACGGCCGATCCAGCGCTGAAGATGGCGTTGAAAAAACGGGTACTGCACCTCAATGCCGTGCTGGCCGTCGCTGATCAGCGCGCGCATGGCGTCGCACAGCGCGGCCAGATGGTCTTCCGGCTCGCCGCATCCGGTCTCGCGCGCCAGGCCAAGCGCGGCCAGATCGTCGCGCACGCGGGCCAGCGGCTTTTCCATCAGGAAACCGGTTTCGTAAAAGGACGCATACGGCAGCACCGGCGGACGGCCGGTACCACAGAACAAGGCATTCCATTCGGCGCGCACACGCTCGCCGTCGCATTGGCCGGCGAGATCGCACAATTGCTCCCAGGCCGTGGCCAGTGTTTTGCCTTCGGGCACATCGGCGTCAGCCTGCAGGCGGTCGGCCCCGGCCAGCGCCGCCAGCAAGGCATCGCTGGGCGGCGCGGCCATCAGATTGGCCAGCACACCGTAGAAGCCGGCGCGGTCGGCGTCTTCAGGCAACAACTCAAACACGTCGGCGAGAGGGGCGGTGGCAGCGCTCATGACAGATCCTGGATGGTGGTTTCGCGCTGACCGTCGGCCGGCGACATCATGTCGATGACCCGGCAGTCGCCGCACATCTGCAAACGGCGACGCTGCTCGGGCGCGGCGAAATGCGGGTTGCCGATGAGGCGGTCCATCAGCGTGCGCACCGTGGCGCTGGAGCCAAAGGCCTTGCCGCAGCGCAGGCAGGTGCAGGGCGTGTCTTCGTGCAGCACGGCGGGTTGCTTGGCGGCCGCGGCGAGATTGAGGCGCGGCACCAGTGTGATCGCGTCTTCCGGGCAGGTGGCCACGCACAGGCCGCACTGCACACAGCTCGCTTCGCGGATGCGCAGGCGCGGCGCCTCGGTGTCGTCCATCAGGGCCTGCGCCGGACAGGCGCTGGCACAGGACAGGCACAGCGTGCATTTGTCGCCGGCGACCGCAACGGTGCCGTAGGCGCTGCCAGCCGGCACCGGCAAGGGCTCGGCCAGCGCCTCGGGCGCGGCCAGCGTGGCCAGATGGGCAAAACACAAATCGAGCGTGGCGCGCTTGTCGAGCTGTGGATGGAAACGCGCCGGGGCACCAATGGCCGGCGCGGTGGCGCTCAGGTGGGCCATCAGGTCGTCGGCATCGGCGGTGACCGACGCAAAACGTTGGCCGGTTGTCGTCAGGCCCAGGCCGGCGACCACGGCATCGGCAAAACGCACCGCCCGCCCAGCCGAGGCCTGATAGGTGGCTGGCGCGTCGGCGCTTTGCCAGATCACCACCCGACCGGCACCCGCGCACAGCGCGTAGAGCAGCAGGTCGGGGCCAACGCTGGCCGCGTCATGCACCGCCAGCGGTAACACCGACGCAGCGAGCGACTCGGTTTCGGTCCAGATCTTGAGCGCGCTGGCCTGATCGCGACCATGCAGGAGCAGGGTCGGCGCAGCGCCACCGGCCTGCGACCAGGCCGTCAGTGCGGTGCGAATCTGCAGGCCGATCTCGACCACCGAGGGGTAGTTGTAGCGCATCGCGCCGCTCGGGCAGACGCTGGCGCAGGCGCCACAGCCCATGCACAGGTGCGGCTCGACGAACACGCCATTGCCGTCGGCGCGGATGGCTGAGGTGGAACAGGTGTCGATGCAGCGCGAACAGGCGTCGATGCGGTTGCGCGAGTGGGCGCACTTGGCGCGGTCGTAATCGAAGAAACGCGGCTTGTCGAACTCGCCAACGAGCTCGGTCAACGCGAGCGCGGCCTCGGCCTGGGCCAGCGCATCGCTGCCGGGCGCGAAATAGCCCTGCGGCAGATGCGGCATGGCCAGACGCGGGAGGTCGGAGAGGTCGAGCACCAAATCGAAGCGCGCGCTGCGGGGGGTGAAGCTGAAATCGATGGCGCCAACCTCGCACACCTCGATGCAGCGGCGCTTGTCGTTGCAGCGCGCGGCGTCGACATAAGCGGCCACGCCATCGCGCACGATGGCGTCGGAGCTACAGGCGGTGAGACAGGCGCCGCAGCCGGTACAGGCCGAGGCATCGACGGCATTGCCGGGCGTCCAGGCAATATCAAACGCGCCCAGCCAGCCCTCGACGCTGATCTGCCGCGCGCGATGCACCGGCACCCGGCGCGGGCTGGCGGCGGGCAGGGGCTGCTCGTCGTCGGCAAACACGGTGACTTGCAGCTGCCCGTCGGCCTTGCCGTGCAGGCGTTGCGCCCAAGCCATGGCCAGCGGTCCATTGCCAACAATGGCGAGGCGGCCGGCGCTGGTGTAGCTGACGGAATCAACCGGCGGCGGCTCGGGCAGGCGGGCCATGGCGATCAGCGCGGCCAGACGCGGTGCGTCGGCCATGCCGCCACTGGCGTATTCACGGGCGGGGAAGAAGCGCAGGGCGCGGTCGGTGGGCGCGGCGGCTTCGATCATCGGTGCCTCGCGGGTACAGCCGATCTGGCGCACCGCCTCGGGCAGGCTGGCCGACCCGCCATTTCGGCACAGGCCGTCGGTGATCGCGATCCGCGCATCCGCCGCGACGCCGTCGATGGCTGCGTCGGCTACCCGGCCCTGGCAGCGGCACAACACGGTATCGCAGTCGGTCGCCGCAGGCGCGCCCTTGCTTGTCTTGAAACTCACCTTGTCCCCTTTTGGCGTTATGCAGTCCGGCGGATAACGCTTGTCGCGCGTCAGGCCGGCTGTGATGCCGTCATTTGAGAAGATTTAAGGCAGTTTTCGTGCCAAACAGGAAAACCCTTTCCAGCGAAGGGTTTAGCGATTTAGCGCGGCGCAGCAAATGAGACATTTTGTCTCATGCCGGCGGCCACCACGGACAAAATGTCTCACTCGGTCGGACCAAACCAACGGGCCCGGAAGCCCGGCGCGTTGGGGCTCTCGTCGTATTCGGGCGTGCTGCGCAGCCAGATGCAGAAGGTCGTGCCATGGCCGGGACGACTATCGACGGTGATGCGTCCGCCGTAGCGCTGAACCAGGGTCTGGCTGATCGACAGGCCCAGACCGGTGCCGTGCCCCTTCTTGGTGGTGAAGAAGGGGTCAAAGATGTGCTGCAGGTCGGCTTCGCGGATGCCGGCGCCGGTGTCGGCCACGCGCAGGCAAACGCCGACGCACTCGCCGCCCTCGACCCAGTCCTCGCTGCTCAGCGTCAGCTGGCCGCCCTCGCCCATGGCCTGCACGGCGTTGACGATCAGGTTGATCAGCACCTGCTGCAGCTCGCTGCGGTTGATCTCGACATCCAGCGTGGCCGCATCGTGCCGCTGCACCTCGATGCCGCGCTTGTCGAAGGTGTGGCGCGCCAGCACCAGGGAGTCGGCGATCAGCGTGGCCACGTTCACCCGCTCGGTGTAGCCCGCAAACTCGCCCGGCCGCGCGAACTGCAGCAACTTGGTGACGATCTGGCGGATGCGGTCGGTCTGCTGGTGAATGAGGCGAATCTCTTCACGCACCGGCACGGCCGACTCACCGAGGATGTCGGTGAGCACATCGAGGTTGCCCTGGATGACGGCCACCGGATTATTGATTTCGTGCGCCACGCCGGCGGTCAGCTCGCCCACGGCGGCCAGCTTCTCGCTCATCACCAGATGCTCTTGCGCCTTGCGCAAAATGGCATTGGCCTCGGCCAGTTCGGCGGTGCGCGCCGCCACCTTGCGATCGAGTTCGTCAGCCCAGCGCTGCAGCTCTTCGCGCTTGCTGGCCAACGTATCGAGCAGGTGGTTGAACTCCAGCGCCAGTCGACCGAGCTCATCCCGGCTGGCGAGCGGCCCGACGCGCGCCGCGGCATCGCCCTGCTCGACGCGCTGGATCACCGCGTTGATCCGCTCGATGGGACGAAAAATACTGCGTGCCCAGCGCAGCGACAACAGGCTGCCAAGGACCGAGATCGCCACGAAAATAGCGAACAGCACGCCCATCACCGCCTCTTTGGCTTCGCGGAAGGGCGTCTCGAGAAAACCGACATAGAGCATGCCGACCCGGTTACGGTTGCCGTCCAGAAAGGGCTCGTAACCGGAAACATAGAAGTCATTGACCACGAAGGCGGTGTCCAGCCACACCTGGCCGGTGTCGAGCACCTGGGTGCGCACCGCGTCAGACACCCGCGTGCCGAGCGCGCGCACGCCTTCGAACAAGTGCACATTGGTCGTCACGCGGGTGTCGTTGAGAAACAGCGTGGCCGTGCCCTGGCTGCCCAGTGGCAGTGAGCCCTCACGATAGACGATGGCGTTGATGCGGTCGACCATGCCGAGGTTGCGATTGAGCAAGATGCCGCCTTCGAGCACACCGATGAAGCTGCCCGTGCGGTCATAGATCGGCGCGGCCGCGTGGATCATCAGCCCGCGCTCTTCGCTGGCGCGGTCGTCCGGCCGCGCCGCCGGGGTGGGCACCAGCGTGATGTGCGCACGCCGCCGCAGCGCCGGGTCAATCGCCTCGAGCTCTTCCGGGTTGAACACCTCGATGCTGGTGTGTGCCGCCCCCGACACCGCCGCCGCGACCGCCGACCAGCGCGTTCGATCGGGCAACGGGCCGAGCGGTGCGCGCGCCGACGCCATCGGCCGCCCCCGCGTGTCCAGCAGATGCAGGAAATCCAGCCCGTAGCGTACGCCCATGCTGGCGAGCAGTTCCGTCATGGCCTGCGGCGTGCCGTCGGGAAAATCGGCGGCAAGGCGGCTCGAACCGGCCAAGGCCTGCAGATCACGGCCGACGCCTTGCTGCACCCGATCGAAATACTCGTGGGCGATCACCAGATCGGCCTGAACCTTGGCCTTGAGCAGGCGCTCGTAAGTGTCGTTGCCCCAGGTCCACACCAGCGCCAGCAGCACCGGCACGCCAATCAGCAAGGGCGCCAGCACCAGCGCCAGCAATTTGGCTCTGACCGATGCTGAAAAGCGCGCACGCAGTGCGCTGAGCGGATTCGTCACGCGGCGTCGGTCGCCCATTCGGCGCACTTGCGCTCCAGCGTCTTGCGCGAGACGCCCAGCAGCTCGGCCGCGCGGGTCTTGTTGCCGTCACACTGACGCAGCACCGCTTCCATGTGCCGGCGCTCGACCTCGGCCAAGGTCAGCGGCAGCACCTCGCCGCCCAGTGCCGCCGGCGCCTCGACCGGGAAATGCCCCAGAATCAGCGCCCGCTCGATGAAGTTGCGCAGCTCCCGGGCATTGCCCGGCCACGCGTAGCCGACCAGCCGGGCCGCCACTTCGGGCGTGATGGGCAGCGGCGGCAGGCCCAGGCGGGCCGCCAGCTGGCCGTTGAAGTGCTCGGCCAGCGGCACGATGTCGTCCGTGCGCTGACGCAGCGGCGGGATGGTGACGGTGAGCACTTCGAGACGATAGAACAGGTCCTGCCGAAAGCGCCCGGCGGCGACTTCGATGCGCAGATCGCGGTTGGTAGCCGCAACCACGCGCACATCCACCGGGATCTCCTTGGTCGAGCCGACCGGCCGCACGCGCTGCTCTTCGAGCGCACGCAACAGCTTCGTCTGCAGGGCCAGCGGCAGTTCGCCGATCTCGTCAAGAAACAGGGTGCCGCCGTTGGCGTAGGTGAACAGGCCGCTGCGGCTCTCGCTGGCGCCGGTAAACGCCCCTTTCACATGCCCGAAAAGCTCGCTCTCGATCAGCTCGGCCGACACCGCGGCGCAGTTGACCGGCACAAAGGGGCGCTCGGCACGGGCGCTCATCTGGTGCAGCGCGCGGGCGGCGAGCTCCTTGCCAACGCCCGATTCCCCCTGGATCAGCACCGTGGTCGGCGTGGGCGCCACCCGTTTGATCAGGCTCCACACCTGGCGCAAGGCCTGCGACTGGCTGACCAGGCCTTCGGTGCCGCCCGCCAGGCCGGCCACCTCGCGGCGCAGCACGTAGTTCTCGCGCGTCAACCGGCCGCGCTCGAAACAGCGGGCCAGCGAATTGATGATCTGATCGACCCGGAAGGGCTTGAGGATGAAGTCCGCCGCGCCGGCACGCAGCGCGTCGATGGCGGTCTCCATGTCGGCAAAGGCGGTGATCAACACCACGTCGCCCGAAAACGCGCCGGCGCGCAGCTCGCGCAGCCAGGCAATGCCGGCCTTTCCGGGCAAGGCGATGTCGAGCACGATGACGTCGAAATGGGCGTCGGCCAGCAGCATGGCCGCCGCCTCGGCGCTCTCGACCACCTCCACAGCGCAGCCGCGCGCGCTGAACGCCCGCTGCAAGAAGCTGCGCATGCCGGCTTCGTCATCGACCACCAGTACCGCGTAGTCCGACCATTCCGAGCGCGCCTCGGCCGATTTGTCACTGCGCTGCCCTGCGCCCATGCCCACATTCCCCCCGATCGAAGAGCCTGATTAGAGCATGCGGAGCGATCAAAAAAAATGCGCGGCCCGAAGGCCGCGCACACGGTAATGATTCGATCGAGACGAAAATCAGCGCATGGCGCGCAAGCGGGCAATGCGCTCTTCGGTCGCCGGGTGGGTGGAAAACAGGCCTTTCAAGCCGCCACCCGAGAGCGGGTTCATGATCATCATCTGCGCGGTTTCGGGGTGTTCATCGGCCGTATGCATGGGAATGCCCCGCGCGTAGGCGTCGATCTTGGCCAGCGCATCGGCCAGCGCGGCCGGATCGCCGGAGATCTCGGCGCCCCCCCGGTCGGCCCCGAACTCGCGGGTCCGCGAGATGGCCATCTGGATGAGCATGCCGGCAATCGGCGCGAGGATCATGATGATGATCGACACCACCGGATTGGGGCGATCCTCGCCGCGCCCGCCAAAGAACATGCCGAACTGCGCCAGCGCTGAAATCGCGCCGGCCACGGTGGCCGAAATGGTGGAGATCAGGATGTCGCGGTTCTTCACATGCGCCAGCTCGTGCGCCATCACGCCGCGCAGTTCGCGTTCGGAGAGCATGCGGATGATGCCGGTGGTAGCAGCCACGGCAGCGTGCTCGGGGTTGCGGCCCGTCGCAAACGCATTGGGCTGCGCCTCGTCGATGATGTACACCTTGGGCATCGGCAACTCGGCCCGGCCGGCCAGCTCGCGCACCATGTTGTAGAGGTAGGGCGAGGTGGCGGCGTCGACTTCGCGCGCCTTGTACATCTTGAGCACCACCTTGTCCGAGAACCAGTAGGCCCAGACGTTCATGCCGCCGCCGAACAACAGCGCCAGCAACATGCCCTGCTGACCGCCGATCATGCCGCCAATCACGCCGAACAGCGCGACGATGCCGGCCATCAGCAGAGAGGTTTTAATCCAGTTACCGAACATTGAGCGTCCTCGTCATCAAGCGCGGAGCACACCTCCGCGCACACTTAGATGGGGGTCAGTCAGAAAGATTCAATGCGCCGATGCGAGCGCCAGCTGCGTCCCCGCCACGACGGGGCTGGCCTGCAAGAACGCCGCGGCGGACACGCGCCGGCCACCCGGCTGCTGCAACACCGTCACCCGCAAGGCGCCCTCGCCGCAGGCAATGAGCACACCGTCGGCATCCGCCTTGAGCACCGTGCCGGGCGCACCCGCAGCATCCGTGACGGTGGCTTGCCAGAGCTTGATCAGCCGTCCATCAAATTCAGCTACCGCCCCGGGAAACGGATCAAAAGCCCGCACCTGACGCGCCAGTTCGACGGCCGGACGACGCCAGTCGAGGCGGGCTTCGGACTTGGCAATCTTGTGCGCATAGGTCACGCCTTCGTCCGGCTGGCGCTCGCCTTCGAGCGACTTGATGGCGAGCCGGCAGATGGCGTCGACGATCATCTCGCCGCCGAGCGTGGCCAACGTGTCATGCAGGCTGGCGGTGGTGGCGTCGGGCGGAATCGGCACGGCCTGGCGCAGCAACATGTCGCCGGTGTCGAGGCCGGCGTCCATCTTCATGATGGTGATGCCGGTTTCGGTATCGCCCGCCTCAATCGCACGATGAATCGGCGCCGCCCCCCGCCAGCGCGGCAGCAAGGAGGCGTGAATATTGAGGCAGCCGATGCGCGGAATATCGAGCACCGCCTGCGGCAGGATCAGGCCGTAGGCCGCCACCACCAGCACATCGGGTTCGGCAGCACACAGCGCGGCCTGTTGCTCGGGCGTGCGCAGCTTCTCGGGCTGATCGACCGGGATGCCGTGCGCCAGCGCCACCTGCTTGACCGCACTGGGCTGCAGTTTCATACCGCGCCCGGCGGGGCGGTCCGGCTGGGTGAGCACCAGCACGACCTCAAAGCCACCGTCGATCAGGGCAGTGAGCGCCGTCGCGGCGAACGCCGGCGTACCGGCAAAGGCAATTCTCATGAAGGGGTCCGCCTCGCCGTCAGGCGGTGATGCGCGCGCGCTTGGCCAGTTTGTTCTTGATGCGGCCTTGCTTGAGCAGCGACAGGTATTCGACGAACACCTTGCCATCGAGATGGTCGAGCTCGTGCTGGATACACACCGCCAGCAGACCGTCGGCCTCAAGCTCGAAGGATTCGCCCTTTTCGTTCAGCGCCCGGACCTTCACGCGCTCGGCGCGCACCACCTTGTCGTAGACGCCGGGCACCGACAGGCAGCCTTCTTCGCCCACCTGCTCGCCGGAACGCTCAAGGATCTCGGGGTTGATGAAGGCCTGAAGGCTGGACTGGTCTTCGCTCACGTCGATGACCACCACCCGCTCATGGACGTTGACCTGCGTGGCGGCCAGGCCGATGCCGGGCGCCTCGTACATGGTTTCGGCCATATCGCGGATCAGTGTGCGAATGCGATCATCCACCTTGGCAACCGGGACCGCCTTGGTGTGAAGTCGTGGATCAGGAAAATGTAGTATTGGGAGTAGTGCCATAAAAGCTTGCCGCGTTATGGGATTACGTGCAGAATTTCAAGTAATTTGCCATCCCCGATGATGCACGTTTGTCATCGGAACGCTCAACTTCCGGGATATATGACCGTCATTGATGGTACGAATTCCCGGCAGGGCGTCAGAATGCCGCCTGCATCGAAACGGAAGCGAGTGATGATCCGCATTATATTCTCTCTAGTCATTGGCGTCGCCGCCCTCGTCCAACCGGCCCTGGCCGCCTCGCCAGTCGAGCTGGCGCAGAACGCGCCAGACAGCCATACGGTGCGCAAAGGCGACACCTTGTGGGACATCTCCGGCAAGTTCCTGCGCGAGCCCTGGCGCTGGCCGGAAGTGTGGCAGCTCAACAAGGACCAGATCCGCAACCCGCATCTGATCTATCCGGGCCAGATCATCGTCCTCGACCGCAGCGGCCCCTATCTGCGCCTGGGTCGCCGGGTCGGTGACGGCAAGCTGCAACCGCAGATCTACTCGGAAGCGACCGACCAGGCGATTCCCAGCATTCCGCAAAACGAGATTGCCCCCTTCCTGACCCACCCGCTGGTGGTGGACGAGAAGCGCATCCTGAATTCGGCCACCATCGTCGCCACGCAAGAAAACCGGCTCTACACCGGCCAGGGCGACACGGTGTTTGCCAAAAACGTGGCGGCTGGCGTCAATACCTGGCACATCTACCGCCCGGCCAAGCCGCTGACCGATCCGCTGACCAAGAAGATTCTCGGCTACGAAGCCGTGCATCTGGGCACCGCCGACGTCACCCAGCCGGGCGAGCCGGCCGCGCTCGAGATCGCCATGGCGCGCCAGGAAATCGGCACCGGCGAACTGATGCTGCCGGCCGACCGCCCCGAACTGCTGTCCTACGTGCCGCACGCCCCAACCGCCAGCATCGAAGGCCGCGTCATCGCCATCTACGGCGGCGTCAGCGAAACCGGCCGTCAGGGTGTCATCACCCTCGGCGTTGGCCAGCAAGATGGTGCCGAAGTCGGTCACGTGCTGGCGCTCTACCGCCATCGCGGCTCGGTGGTCTACAAGGACGAAGACACCAACAAGAAGGAAACCTTCGAACTGCCGGAGCACCGCTACGGCCTGGTCTTCCTGTTCCGGGTGTTCGACCGGGTGTCCTACGGCCTGGTGGTCGATGCCACGGCGCCAATTAAAGTCAGCGATACGGTACGCACGCCCTGACCAACCGGTTGTCCCCCTCCGAACTGGCCGACTGGCTACGCCTGACGCTCATCCCCGGACTCGGTGGTGGGCGTCAGCGCCGTTTACTCAAGGCCTTCGGCTTGCCCGCGGCGGTGTTTGCGGCCCGCCAAAGCGCGATCGCCGAACTCATCGGCGACAAACTCGCGCGAGCGCTGCACGATCACGACGCCAGCGAGGCCATTGCCGCCACGCAGGCCTGGGCTGACCAGCCCGGCAACACCCTGCTGACCCTGGCCGATGCCGGCTACCCGCAGCGCCTGCTGGAGCTGCCCGACCCGCCCACGCTGCTCTATGTCAAAGGCGATGCCAGCCTGCTGAACCGGCCGGGGCTGGCCATCGTCGGTGCCCGCAGTGCCACCCCCCAGGGCGAATCCAATGCCGCCGCCTTTGCCGGCGCGCTGGCGCGCGCTGGCCTGGCCATCATCAGCGGCCTGGCGCTGGGGATCGATGCCGCCGCCCATGCAGGCGCGCTCGACGCCGACGGCGCCACCATCGCCGTAATCGGCACCGGCGCCGATCGCATGTATCCGGCGCGCAACCAGGCCCTGGCCCGGCGCATTCTCGAGCGCGGCGCCATCGTCACCGAGTTCCCGCTGGGCACCCAGGTCGCCGCACACAATTTCCCGCGTCGCAACCGCATCATTTCGGGCCTGGCCCAAGGGGTGCTGGTGGTCGAGGCCGCACTGAACAGCGGCTCACTGATCACCGCGCGACTGGCCAGCGAGCAAGGTCGCGAGGTCTTCGCCATCCCCGGCTCGATCCATTCGCCGCAATCCAAGGGCTGCCACCGGCTGATCCGCGACGGCGCAAAACTGGTCGAAACGGCCGAGGACATCCTCGAAGAAGGCGTCTTTTCGGGTTACGCCAGCGCGCCGCCCATGCCCCTCGACACCCCGGCCGAACCGGCGGCCGAGACCGACGAAACCACCGACCACCTGCTGGCGGCGCTCGGCCATGATCCCGTGAGCCTTGATACACTCGCGGCCCGTACCGGCTTGACGGCCGATGCGCTGTACGCCATTCTGCTTTCACTGGAACTGGACGGTCATCTGGCGCGATTGCCCGGCGGCCGCTTCCAGCGACTCACATAGAGCCCCCACTTATTCATGTTTGATGTTCTCGTTTATCTCTTCGAAACCTATATCCACGCTGAAGCCTGCCCGGCGCCGGAGCAATTGGCACGCCGACTGACGGCCGCAGGCTTCGAAGAAGACGAGATCAGCGACGCCCTGGAGTGGCTGTCGGATCTGAACCAGACCGCCAGTGAGTACACCGCCTTCAGCGCGCCAAGCGCCGGAGCGATGCGCTTGTATTCGTCCGAAGAAACGGCCAAGCTGGGGCGCGAAGGCATTGGTTTCCTGCTGTTTCTGGAAGACTCGGGCGTGCTCGATGGCGCCAACCGCGAACTGATTCTTGATCGCCTGATGGCACTGCCCGACAGCCATGTCTCGGTGTCGCGGCTGAAAGTCATCGTGCTGATCGTGCTCTGGAAACAGGCATATCCAATGGATTCGCTGGTCCTCGACGAATTGCTGAGCGAGGACGACGACATCTCGCCGGCGCTTCACTGACGCGTGCAAGGGCCTCGGCCACTTGCACCTGCCGCCGCGACATCCTTAAGATGTCGCGCTTAACCACTTGATTTTCCGGGAACCCTGACCGGCACCGCCGGTTCTTCCGCATGCCATGAGCAAACAACTGATCATCGCCGAGAAACCGTCCGTCGCGCAGGACATCGCCCGTTCACTGGGCGGATTCACTCGCCAGAAAGACTATTTCGAGTCCGACGACTACGTGCTGGCATCGGCCGTGGGCCACCTGCTCGAGCTGACCGTGCCACCCGACGAAGAGGTCAAGCGCGGCAAATGGTCTTTCGCCAACCTGCCGGTGGTGCCCTCGCGTTTCGCGCTGCAGCCCATCGCCAAGAGCGAAGACCGCCTCAAGCTGCTGACCCGGCTGATCAAACGCAAGGATGTCGACGGCCTGATCAACGCCTGCGACGCGGGGCGTGAGGGCGAGCTGATCTTCAATTTCATCGCCGAACACGCCAAAACCAAAAAGCCCGTGCAGCGCCTGTGGCTGCAGTCGATGACCACCGGCGCGATTCGCGACGGTTTCTCCCACCTGCGCTCGGCCGACGAAGTCGACGGTTTGCGTCAGGCCGCGGTGTCGCGTGCCGAAAGCGACTGGCTGATCGGCATCAACGGCACGCGGGCGATGACTGCCTTCAACTCCAAAACCGGCGGTTTCCACCTGACCACGGTCGGCCGGGTACAGACCCCGACCCTGGCGCTGGTGGTCGAACGCGAACAACGCATCCGCGAGTTCAAGTCCCGCGACTACTGGGAACTGCACGCCAGCTTCGGCTGCGCCGAAGGCAGCTACGCCGGCCGCTGGTTTGACGAGAGCTTCAAGAAGAACGACGACGAGCACGCCCGCGCCGAGCGGCTGTGGGACGTCGCCCGCGCCGAGGCGATCCGCGCCAAGTGCGACGGCAAGCCCGGCACGGTGGAAGAAGAATCCAAGCCCTCCACCCAGCTCTCGCCGCTGCTCTTCGACCTGACCAGCCTGCAGCGCGAGGCCAATGGCCGCTTCGGCTTCTCGGCCCGCGCCACGCTTCAGGTCGCGCAGGCGCTGTACGAACGCCACAAGGTACTGACCTACCCGCGTACCGACGCCCGCGCGCTGCCTGAAGATTATGTCGATACGGTCAAGGAGGTGCTCGGCAACCTGCCCGCCGAATACGCCAAGTTTGCCAACGAGATCAAACGCGAAGGCTGGGCTGGCCCGAACAAGCGCATCTACAACAACAGCAAGATTTCCGATCACTTCGCGATCATTCCCACCGGCACCGCGCCCAAGACGCTGTCCGAGCCGGAACAGAAGATCTACGACCTGGTCACCCGCCGCTTCCTGTCGGTGTTCTACCCGGCGGCCGAGTTCCGTGTCACCACCCGCATCACCCGTGTCGAAGGCGAAGCCTTCAAGACCGAGGGCAAGGTGATGGTCAAGCCGGGCTGGCTGGTGGTGGTCGGCCGCGACAAGCCCAGCGATGACGCCGAAACCCTGGCGAGCGTCGCGCAGGACGAAAAGGTCAGCACCGACGACATCGAGGTCAAGGCCCAGCAGACCCGGCCACCCGCACGCTACAACGAAGCGACGCTGCTCTCGGCCATGGAAGGCGCCGGCAAGATGGTGGACGACGAAGAACTGCGCGCCGCCATGGCCGGTCGCGGCCTCGGCACGCCAGCGACGCGCGCGCAGATCATCGAGAACCTGATCGGTGAGCAATACATGCACCGCGATGGCAAGGAGTTGATCCCCACCGCCAAGGCCTTCTCGCTGATCACCTTGCTCAAGGGCCTGGGCGTGTCGGCGCTGACTTCGCCCGAGCTGACCGGCGAATGGGAACACAAGCTGTCGCAGATGGAGCGCGGCGGGCTGACCCGCGACGCCTTCATGGAAGAGATCGCCAGCATGGCGCGCGACATGGTCGAGCGCGCCAAGCAGTATGAATCCGACACCGTGCCGGGCGACTTCGCCACGCTCGAAACGCCGTGCCCGAAGTGCGGCGGCGTGGTCAAAGAAAACTACAAGAAATTCGCCTGCCAGGCCTGCGACTGGAGCACCTGGAAGATCGTGGCCGGTCGTCAGTTCGAGATCCCCGAGATCGAAGCCTTGCTGCGCGACGGCCACATCGGTCCGCTGATGGGCTTCCGCAACAAGATGGGCCGGCTGTTCAATGCCGACATCAAGCTCAATGACGAGTTGAGTCCGACCTTCGACTTCGGCCAGCCGCGTGACGACGAAAATGCCGAGCCGGTGGATTTCTCCGAGCAGACGCCGCTGGGCGCCTGCCCGAAGTGCCAGGCCAAGGTGTACGAGCATGGCATGGTCTATGTCTGCGAGAAGTCGGTCGGACCCGACAAGACCTGCGACTTCCGCTCGGGCAAGATCATCCTGCAGCAGCCCATCGAACGCGAGCAGATGAGCAAGCTGCTCACCGATGGCAAGACCGACCTGCTCAAGGGCTTTGTGTCGAACAAGACCAAGCGCAAGTTCTCGGCCTTCCTGGTGCGCAAACCGGATGGCGGCGTGGGCTTCGAGTTCGAGCCGCGCGCACCGAAGAAACCCGCCGCCGCGAAGAAGCCCACCAAAAAAGCTGCCGCCAAGGGCGACGAGTAAGCCACCCATGCCGACGCTACCCGACGCCGCTCGCCAGGTCCTTGATTTCTGGTTCGGCGCGCCGGACAGCGCCGACTACGGCACCCACCGGCCCCTGTGGTTTGAAAAGCGCGACGACACCGACACGGCCATTGCCGGGCGCTTCGGCGCGCTGGTCGATCAAGCACTGGCTGGCGGATTGACTGACTGGGATACCACCGAGCGCGGCGCCCTCGCGCGCATCCTGCTGCTCGACCAATTCACCCGCAATGTCTTCCGCAACACCCCGCGCGCCTTTGCCGGCGACGCCTTGGCCCTGCGTGCCGCGCAGGCCCTGGTCGACCCTGGCCATGACGCACAGCTCAGGCCGGTCGAGCGGGTGTTTGCCTACCTGCCCTTCGAACACGCCGAAGATCTCGCCAAGCAGGCCCGCGCGGTCGCCCTGTTCAAGGCGCTTCACGACACCCACCCCGGCTTCGACAGCACCTACGACTACGCCTTGCGCCACCAGGCGGTAATTGCGCAGTTCGGCCGATTTCCGCATCGCAATGCGATTCTCGGCCGCGCCAGCACACCGGCCGAACAGGCGTTCCTGGCCACACCCGGATCCGGCTTCTGAAAAAAACGGCCGGGAAGCCCCGGCCGTCAATGACGTGATGCGTGCTGCGATCAGTTCGCCAGCATGCTGCGCAGCATCCACGCGGTCTTCTCGTGCACCTGCATGCGCTGGGTCAGCAGATCGGCGGTCGGCTCATCGTCCGCCTCATCCACCACCGGCATGATCTCGCGGGCGGTACGAATCACCGCTTCCTGCCCCTTCACGAGTTGACGGATCATCTCTTCCGCACTGGGCACGCCTTGCGGCTCTTCCAATCGGGACAGCTCGGCAAAGGCGCTATAGGTGCCCGGGGCCGGCTCGCCCAAGGCGCGAATCCGCTCGGCAATGGCATCCACCGCCAGCGCCAGCTCGGTGTATTGCACCTCGAACATCTGGTGCAGGGTGTTGAACATCGGGCCGGTCACATTCCAGTGGAAGTTGTGCGTCGTGAGGTACAGCGTGTAGCTGTCCGCCAGCAGGCGCGACAGCCCGTGCGCAATCGCAGTGCGGTCTTTCTTGCTGATGCCGATATCGATATCCATGGTGGCGCTCCTTGTTCTGTGGTGATCAATTCCTGATGCCTCAAGCCTACGTGCCGGGCATGACAAAATCCAATCGATTCTCCATATCCGGTCGATTGATCGGGTCTATGCGGTCACGTCCTGGCAGGCGGCGTTGAGCGGCAGCACGCCGGGCAGGGTGCAGGCGAGAATGGCTTTGCGAATCACGTCGATCGCACCGCTGCGCGGGTAGGTCACCCGCCAGGCCAGCGCGATCGTGCGCGAGGGCTCGGGCGCCTCGAAGGGGCGGGTGGCGAGCAGGCTGTTGCGCTCGGGGAGGTCATCGGCCGCCGTTGCCGGCAACACCGTCACACCAATGCCGCTGGCCACCATCAGCCGAATCGTTTCGAGCGAGCTGCCCTGCAAGGTGCGTTGCAGACCGCCGACGCCACTGCACTCGGGGCACACCTCCAGCACCTGGTCGCGGAAGCAGTTGCCCGCACCCAACAGCAGCAACTGGTCTTCGGCCAACTGGTGGGCGCCGACCGCCGTCTGCTGCGCCCAAGGGTGGGTGCTCGGCATCAGCACACGAAACGGCTCTTCGTAGATCGGCTGCACCACCAGCCCCGGCTGCTCGAAGGGCAGCGCCAGAATGGCGACATCCAGATCGCCGCGCTTGAGCGACTCGGCCAGACTGGCGGTGTAGTTTTCCTCGAGAATCAATGGCATGCGCGGCGCCAGCGCCTTGACCTGGGGAATCAGCCGCGGCAGCAGGTAGGGCCCGATGGTGTAGATCGCGCCGACCCGCAGCGGCCCGCCCAGCGGGTCTTTGCCGGCCTGGGCGATCTCCTTGATCTGACCCGCCTCAACCAGCACCCGCTGCGCCTGCTCGACAATGCGCAGCCCCAGCTGCGTCACCTTGACATCGCTGGTGCCACGCTCGAAGAGCATCACGCCGAGTTCTTCCTCGACTTTCTTGATCGCCACCGACAGCGTCGGCTGGCTGACATGGCAGCGTTCGGCCGCCCGACCGAAGTGGCACTCCCGCGCCAGCGCCACGATGTATTTCAGGTCGGTCAGCGTCATGTTTTTTCCCTTCCGGAACAGTTTGGCGATTCCATGGTCTGCTTCATCATGATTATCACAGGCTATGACGTAGCCGGCCAGTCCAGGTTCCTTGCGACGCCCGAGCACCGCTGGCCCGGCAGTTGAACCAGACCCCGACATTCCCAGATATGGCAGGATGCCGGGGTTCGCGATCCGCCCGCTTGCCCGGCGAGGTCGACACCCCGATGACACAGGAGGACGCATGAACCGACTCACCCCCCGCCTCACCGCGCTGGCCGGCGCCACCGGACTCGCCCTGGTCGCCTGGCTGAATCTCTCGCCCGGCCTCACCGAGGCCCACGCCACCGCCGCGACCCCGGTCGCCGCGATGCCCGCCACCCGCCAGACCCTGCCGGACTTTGCCGATCTGGTCTCGCGTGTCGGGCCGGCCGTGGTCAACATCAGCGTGGTGCAGCAAGTGGCCAGCCCGCTGGCCAACAGCGACGACCCCTTCTACGACTTCCTGCGCCGCTTCGGCGTCCCGGTGCCCGGCATGCCCGGCGGGCCCAATATTCCAGGCATCCCCGGTCAAGGCCAGGGGGGTCGGCAGATCGCCCGCGGCGTGGGCTCGGGTTTCATCGTCAGCGCCGACGGCTATGTGCTGACCAATGCGCATGTGGTCGACGATGCCACCGAGGTGACCGTGCGCCTGACCGACAAGCGCGAGTTCAAGGCCAAAGTCGAAGGCGTGGACAAGCGCACCGATGTGGCCCTGCTCAAGATCGACGCCAAAGACCTGCCCACCGTCCGCATTGGCGACCCGGAAGCGACCCGCGTCGGTGAATGGGTGGTGGCGGTCGGTTCGCCCTTCGGCTTCGACAACACCGTCACCGCCGGCATCATCTCGGCCAAGGCGCGCCGCTTACCGGATGAAACCTATGTGCCTTTCATCCAGACCGACGTGGCGATCAACCCGGGCAACTCGGGCGGGCCGCTATTCAACCTGGACGGCGAGGTGGTCGGCATCAACTCGCAGATCTACTCGCGCTCGGGCGGCTTCATGGGCATCTCCTTCGCCATCCCCATCGATGTGGCGATGAAGGTCAAGGACCAGTTGCAGACCTTCGGCGTGGTGCGTCGCGGCCGCCTCGGCGTCATCATTCAGGGGCTGGACAAGGAACTGGCCGACTCCTTCGGGCTGGACGATCCTAAGGGCGCGCTGGTCTCCAGCGTCGAGCCCGGCTCGGCCGCCGCCAAGGCCAAGCTGCAACCCGGTGACGTGATCCTCGGCGTCAATGGCGACCGCGTCGCCGATTCGGCCGATCTGCCGCGCATCATCGGCGAGATGCCCCCGGGCACCACGATTCGGCTGGAGATCTGGCGCGACCGCAAAGCGCGCAGCATTGAAGCCACGCTGGGCGGCCAGGACAATGAGCGTCTCCAGGCGCGTGGCGGTGGTCAGCAAAATGCCGGCGGCAAACTGGGCCTGTCGGCTCGCCCCCTGAGCGCCGCCGAAGCCGAACAGCTCAAGGTGCCCGGCGGTCTGGTGGTTGAAGACGTTGATGGCCCCGCTGCACGCGCCGGTATCCAGAAGGGCGACGTGGTGCTGGCGCTGAACAACACGCCCGTCAAGGACGTGGCGGGCTTTCGCAAGCTGCTGGAACAGGCCGGCGACCGCTTCGCACTGCTGGTGCAACGCGGCGAGGGTCGGCTCTACCTCGGCGTTCGACTGAAGTAATCGCTTGATCCCGACAGCACGCCGCCCGTCGGCGGCGTGCTGTCGGGGTATGCCAAATCGCTATCACACGGCACTGCGGTCATTTCGCACAAACTTTTTGCGCCCTTGCGGTATAGTCTGCGGGTTTGTCCGATCGCCGCGTAGATGATGATGAATGCGATGACTGCTGCCGTCGGAGAGCGCATCCGGCGTGGGTCAGCGGTCTCCCTGTTGCTGAGCCTGCCTGCGCTCGCATCGGCGTCGCCGATTCTGGACGAACGCGAAAGCGCGTACTTCGAACACCTGCCGGTCGTGCTCACCGCCTCCCGACTGCCCCAGGCGCTGCAAGACGCCCCCGGCGCCATGACCGTCATCGACCGCGGCGTCATCGAGCGCAGCGGCTATCGCGATCTGGCACGCCTGCTGCGGCTGGTGCCCGGCATGCTGGTGGGGCAGGAGCGAGGCAACGCCAGCTGGGTCAGCTATCACGGCCTCGGACAATCCATCCCGGGTGAGCTTCAGGTGCTGATCGACGGTGCGCCCACCTACGTGCCGGTGAGCTTTGGCACCTCTGCCTGGAGCGGTCTGCCCGTCTTTCTCAGCGAAATCGAACGTATCGAGGTGGTGCGCGGTGCCAGTGGCAACAGCTATGGCGCCAGTGCGCTGCAAGGCGCGGTCAACCTGATCACCCGTCCGGCGGCGGAAGACCCCGGCAGCCATGTGCAGATCGCCATCGGCGACCCATCGATACGCGATGTCGAAATGGGCTGGGCCGGCGGCACCGCCCCACTGGCCTTGCGCATCACCGCCGGCGAACACACCGACGGCGGCTTTCGCGGCCTGCATGATCACCGCCGCACCCAGCGCGTCAGCCTGCGCGGCGACGCGCAGATCAACCCGGAAAACACCTTCAGCTTCCGACTCGGCAGCACACACGAAACCACCGGTCGCGGCTACCCGGACTCGCCCTTCGGCAACAACGCCCTGCGTGACGGCGAAGACACCGCTCATCTACTCCACCTGCGCTGGCAGCATGTCGACAGCATCGATAGCGAATGGTCGCTAAGTGCCTATCATCATCAGCTCGACTACCGCGACCGCTGGATCGGTGGCATCCCCAGCATCCCGGACGTTCCCCTTTCACGCGACCGCCGGGATCTGCGCAGCAGCATCGAATTCCAGCAGCGCGATCGCTGGTCAGAGCGCGTTCGCGGGGTCTGGGGGGCCGAGGCCACCCAAACACAAACGCGCTCGCCCTTCAGCTTCTCCAGCAACGCCTCGGTCCGTGTCCCGATCTATCGCTTGTTCAGCAATATCGAATGGCAAGCCACCGATGCAACCCAGCTCAATCTGGGCCTCGCCCTGGAACGCAGCAACGATGACGGCTGGCGTTTCAGCCCGCGCCTGTATGCCAACCATCGCCTAACGCCGGCCGACACACTGCGAATCGGCGTCGCGCGGGCCTGGCGAAGCACCAGCCCGTTCGAGCGCCACAGCGACACGCGTATCTATCACCCCGCGAATCCTGCCTTGCTGCTGGCGCGGCCCTTCCTCCCCAATCCCGATCTTCGCCAGACGCGTGCCGACACCTTTGAACTCGGCTACATCCGGCAACTGCACTGGGCGCGCAGCACCGCCGAAATCCGCATCTTCCAGGAGCGTCTGCGCGATCTGGTGATCCGTCAGCAGGTCACGCCGCCACCGCCCACACCCTTGCTTGCGGCGCAGATCCCCACCACGCGCGAAGAGAACTTCGGCAACGATCTCTACGTCCGGGGGGTTGAGTTGCAGTGGGAAGCGCACCCGTGGCGAAACGGCGATATCCGCCTGGCCTGGAGTGTCTTGCAACGCGACGCCGGCGACGCTCAGGTGGAAGCGGGAATCGCCCCCTACACGGCCAGCCTGATGTGGATGCAGCGCTGGCCGCAACGCTGGAGCAGCATGGTGCATCTCAACCGGGTCGGTCCGGTGGCCAGTGGCGACAGCTACATCGCCGGCCAAACCTATGTGGTGCGCGCTTACACTTCACTGGATATCGCCCTTTCCCGGCCGATCCGGCTAGCGGGGCAATCCGCCCGACTGACTTTGGCGGCGCTCAATCTCGGCCCGCGCCACCAGGAAGTGGCCAACCCGGCGCAGCAACTGAACAGCACTCAGCCCGTCAACCGTGTGTCACGCCAAGTCTATCTTGGCCTCGACATGCGCTTCTGAGCGCGCTCAGGCCGACGGCCGGGTCAGCACCCAGGCGCCCACCACAGCGCAAAACCCCGCCGGCACCATGTGCCAACCGGGCGGCAACAAGAACCAGCCCCCCAACGCGCTGACCAGCATCATCAGCACCGCCAGGCGCTTACCCTGCGCGGGAATCGCGCCGCGCTCGCGCCAGGCACGGATCGACGGTCCGAAGCGCGGATCAGCCAGCAGCCGCGCCTCCCAGGCCGGGTTGCCGCGCGCAAAGCAGAAGGCCGCCAGCAGCACGAAAGGCGTGGTCGGCAGCAGCGGCAGGAAGATGCCAGCAAAGCCGAGCACCAGCGACAGCGCCCCGGCGGTCAGGTAGATCGGTTTTCGCATCCGCTCATCCCGCTCATGTCATCGCCTCGGCCCGCGTGCGGCGCGCCTGCAGAAACTCGCCCAGCAGCCGCGCGGTGTGCCCCGCACCCGCCTTCAGCACCGTATCGACCGCACCGCAGCCAACCACGCTGCCGCCGCCGTCGCCGCCTTCCGGCCCCAGGTCGACCAGCCAGTCGGCCTCGGCCATCACGTCCAGATCGTGTTCGATCACCACCACCGTGTTGCCGGCCTCGACCAGCCGGTGCAACACATGGATGAGCTTTTCCACGTCGGCCATGTGCAGGCCGACGGTCGGTTCATCCAGCACATACAGCGTGTTCGCGCCGCCGCCGCCGCGGCCTGGCCGAGTCGGCGTGCGCGCCTTGGCCAGTTCGGTGACCAGCTTGATGCGCTGCGCCTCGCCGCCGGACAGCGTCGGGCTGGCCTGGCCGAGCGTGAGGTAGCCGAGGCCGACATCCTGCAGCAACGCCAGGGTGTGATGAATGCGCGGATGGGCGGCGAAGAAGTCCACCGCGGTATCCACGTCCATCGCCAGCACCTCGCCGATGTTCTTCTCGCGCCAGCGCACCGACAGCGTCTCGCGGTTGAAGCGCTTGCCGGCGCAGGTCTCGCAAGGCACTTTCACGTCCGGCAGAAAGCTCATCTCGATGCGTTGCTGGCCCTGGCCCTCGCAGGTCGGGCAGCGCCCGGCGCCGGTGTTGAAGGAGAAGCGCGCCGCCGTCCAGCCGCGCATGCGCGACTCGTTGGTGTCGGCGAAGCACTTGCGGATGAGATCCCAGAAGCCGACATAGGTCGCCGGGCAGGAACGCGGCGTCTTGCCGATGGGGGTCTGATCGACCTCCAGCACCCGGCCGATCTGCTCCCAGCCCTCGACGCTCGCACAGCCCACCGGCGCCCCGCCGGCCACCAGCTGCTTGAGGCTGTCGAGCAATACGTCGCGCGCCAGCGTGGACTTGCCGGAACCGGAGACGCCGGTCACCACGCTCAGGCGCGCCAGCGGCACGCGCACATCCACGGTTTTCAGGTTGTGCAGGCTGGCGCCACGCAGCCACAGACTATCGGTGTCTTTCTTGACCGGGCGCGGCGGGGCCAGCGGGTGCTGCAGCGGCGACCGCAGATGCCGGCCAGTCACCGAGTCCGGCGAGGCCATCAGCGCCGCGGCATTGCCCTCGGCCACGATATGCCCGCCCCGGCTGCCGGCGCCCGGCCCGAGGTCGATCACATGGTCGGCGCGGCGGATGGTGTCCTCGTCATGCTCGACCACCACCAGCGTGTTGCCCTTGGCTTCCAGCCGCGCCAAGGTGTCGAGCAGCACCTGGTTGTCGCGCGGATGCAGGCCGATGGTCGGCTCGTCGAGGATATAGCACACACCGGTCAGGCTGGAGCCGAGCTGCGCCGCCAGCCGGATGCGCTGCGCCTCGCCACCGGAGAGCGTAGGCGCGGCGCGATCCAGCGCCAGATAGCCGAGGCCGACCTGCTGCAAAAAACTCAATCGACTGCCCAGTTCGCTGACGATGTCGCGCGCGATCTCGGCCTCGCGGCCAGCCAGCGGCAGGTCGGTGAAGAAGCCGGCCACCGCATCCACCGAGCCGGCGGTCAGCGCCGAAATCGGCTGCTCGCGATAACGCACATTGCGCGCGATCGGGTTCAGGCGCGTGCCCTCGCAGCTCGGGCAGGGCGTGCTCGGTTCTTCGTCAAAGCTGGCGAAGTCGAGCTCGTGCACGTCCTCGGCCTTCACCTTGCCGACGACCAAGCCGGTGCCAAAACACGCGCCGCACCAGCCATGCTTGCTGTTGAAGGAGAACAGGCGCGGGTCCAGCTCGGGGAAACTCTTGCCGCAGCAAGAACACGCGCGGTGGATGGAAAAGGTCTCCGGCGTCGCGCCCAGCGTGCCCAGCCGCAAGACTCGCAACACGCCCTTGCCGATGTCGAGTGCCTCGCGCACCTGCTCGCGCAGCAGCGCCTCGTTCTCGGGCACCACCTTGACCATGCCGACCGGCAACTCCAGCGTGTGTTCCTTGTAGCGGTCGAGGCGCGGCCATTTGCGCGTGGGCAGATATTCGCCATCGACACGCAACTGCTCATAGCCCTTGCCGCGCGCCCACTTGGCCAGATCGGTGTACAAGCCCTTGCGGTTATTCACCAGCGGCGCCAGCAACTCCACCGACTCGCCGCGATGCTCGGCGCTGATCCGCGCAATGATCGCCTCGAAGCTCTGCGGTGCCACCGGCACCTGACAGTCCGGGCAGTACTGCGTGCCCAGCTTCACATAGAGCAGACGCAGAAAGTGGTACAGCTCGGTCAGCGTCGCCACCGTGCTCTTGCGCCCGCCGCGGCTGGTGCGCTGCTCGATGGCGACGGTGGGCGGAATGCCGTAGATGGCATCCACGTCCGGCCGCGCCGCCGGCTGCACAAACTGTCGCGCGTAGGCATTGAGCGATTCGAGATAACGCCGCTGGCCCTCGCCGAACAGGATGTCGAAAGCCAGCGTGGATTTGCCCGAGCCGGACACCCCGGTGATCACCGTGAAGCCGCTGCGCGGGATCTTCACGTCCACGTTCTTGAGGTTGTGTTCGCGCGCATGGTGAATGCTGATGTGGCCGGCGCCCCGCGCCCGGTAAGCCACGGCCGGCTCGGCCGCGAGACGCACCGGCGGGGCGGCCAGCGCCGCTTCGTACTCGGCCAGCGCGCGGCCGGTGTGCGAGGTCTTGTGTTTCGCCACCGCCGCCGGCGGCCCTTCGGTCACCAGCAGTCCGCCACCTTCGCCGCCCTCGGGGCCGAGGTCGACCAGCCAGTCGGCGGCGCGAATCACGTCGAGGTTGTGTTCGATCACCAGCAGCGAATGGCCGGCATCGACCAGCTTGCGGAAGGCGCCAAGCAGGCGCGCGACATCGTCGAAATGCAGGCCGGTGGTCGGCTCATCAAACAAAAACAGCGTGCCACCGGCCGTCGTCGGCTCGGTGGACTTCTTGCGCTTGCCCGCCTTGGCCGCAAACGCCGCCAGATGCCCCGCCAGCTTGAGGCGCTGCGCCTCGCCGCCGGACAGGGTCGGCACCGGCTGGCCGAGGCGCACATAGTCGAGGCCGACATCGATGATCGGCTGCAGCGCGGTGGCCACCGCCTTGTCACCATCGAAGAAGGCCAGGGCTTCGGAGACGGTCATCGCCAGCACGTCGGCCACGTTGCGGCCGTCGATCTCCAGTTCGAGCACCTCGGGGCGGTAGCGCTTGCCGTCGCAGTCCGGGCAGCGCAGATAGACGTCCGACAGGAACTGCATCTCCACATGCTCGAAGCCCGAGCCGGTGCAGGTCGGGCAGCGACCCTGGCCGGCGTTGAAGCTGAAGGTGCCCGGCGTATAGCCGCGCTGCTTGGCGGCGGGCAGGGCGGCGAAGCGGGCGCGGATCGCGTCCCAGGCGCCGACATAGCTCACCGGATTGGAGCGCGAACTCTTGCCGATGGGCGACTGATCGACCATCACCACATCCGTGATGTGTTCGATGCCATCAATGCCGGCGTGCGCGCCGGGGGTCTCGGTGGGCTGGCCGAAAGATTTACGCAGGGCGGGGTAGAGCACGTCCTGCACCAGCGTCGATTTGCCCGAGCCGGACACGCCGGTGATCACCACCATGCGGTTCAGCGGCAGGGCGACGTCGATGCCTTGCAGGTTGTGGTCGCGCGCCTCGCGAATGGTGAGGCGCGGGGTGTCGGCATCGACCGGGCGCTGCGCGGTGCCGGGGTCGACATGCTTGCGGCCAGACAGATAGTCGGCGGTCAACGTCGAGCCCTCGGCGCGCAGCGCAGCCGGCGTGCCGGAGAACACGATCTGCCCGCCGCGCTCACCGGGGCCGGGGCCGATGTCGAAGATGTGGTCGGCGGCCAGCATCACCGCCGGGTCGTGCTCGACCACCACCAGCGAGTTGCCGGCGTCGCGCAGCCGGCGCATGACCTGCACGATGCGATCCATGTCGCGCGGATGCAGGCCGATGGACGGCTCGTCGAGCACGAACAAGGTGTTCACCAGCGAGGTACCCAACGCCGTGGTCAGGTTGATGCGCTGCACCTCGCCGCCCGACAGCGTGCGGCTCTGGCGATCGAGCGTGAGATAGCCGAGGCCGACTTCGGTGAGGTAGCGCAGACGGGCGCGAATCTCGTCACAGACCATGCGCGTGGCTTCGTCTTCAGCGGTGGTGCCGGTGGCTTCGATGCGCTCCACAAAACCGGCCAGCCGGTCGATGGGCAGCTGCATCAGGTCGTGCAGCGTGAGGCCCGGCAGCGTGGCGAGGCGGTCGCGGCCACCAGCGAGTCCCGGCGGCAGGAAGCGCGCGGCGGCCGGCATCACCGCGTCGGCGGCTGCGGCATCACCAACTCGCCACAACAGGGATTCGGGCTTCAGACGCGAGCCCTGACACGCCGGGCATTCCGTGTAGCTGCGGTATTTCGACAGCAGCACGCGGATGTGCATCTTGTAGGCCTTGCTCTCCAGCCAGTCGAAAAAGCGCCGCACGCCGTACCACACGCCCGGCCAGGATCGGCTCCAGTTCTTCCACTGCGGCTCGCCTTCGAGCACCCAGTGGCGCTGTTCGTCGGTGAGATCGCGCCAGGGCACGCCGAGCGGAATGCCGGCCTTGGCGGCCATCTTTTCCATGTCGTCCTGGCATTCGGAATAGCTCGCCGTCTGCCAGGGTTTGACCGCGCCCTGCGCCAGCGTCTTGCTCTCGTCGGGCACCACCAGGCCGTGATCGATGCCGATCACCCGACCAAAACCGCGACAACTCTCGCAGGCGCCCAGCGGCGAGTTGAAAGAGAACAGGCTGGGCAGCGGCTCGCCGTAGTGGATGTCGCAGTCGGCGCAGTGGAAGTCGTCCGAGAAGCGCCACGCCGCCGTCTCGGCGCCGTCGCCATCGACGGCCCGCACGGTGAGCCGACCCTGACCGGTGCGCAGCGCCGCCTCGATGGCCTCGCCGACCCGCGCCGCCTCGGTATTGCCGAAACGGAAACGGTCCTGCACCACCCAAAGCTTGTCGCCCTCGCGACCATGAATGCGGGTGTAGCCCTGCTGCTCGAGATAGCCGCGGATCTCGTCCTCGGTAAAGTTGGCCGGCACCTCGACCGGGAAAGTCACCAGCAGACGCGGGTCGCCCGCCGCCGCCGTGCGCTCGGCCAGCGCGGCCGCGATGCTTTGCGGCGTATCGCGCTGCACCGCCGCGCCACAGCCCCGGCAATGCAGATGCGCGGTGCGGGCAAAGAGCAACTTGAAGTGGTCGGTCAGCTCGGTCATGGTGCCAACCGTCGAGCGCGAGGTGCGCACCGGGTTGGTCTGATCGATGGCGATCGCCGGCGGCACGCCCTCGATGCGCGTCACATGCGGCTTGTCCATGCGGTCGAGAAACTGCCGCGCATAGGGCGAGAAGGTCTCGACGTAACGGCGCTGGCCCTCGGCATACAAGGTGTCGAACACCAGCGAGGACTTGCCCGAACCCGACGGCCCGGTGAACACCACCAGCTGCCCGAGCGGGATCTCCAGGTCGAGGTTTTTCAGATTGTTCTGGGTGGCACCGACAATGCGGATGCTGTCGGCGCTCATGGGGTCGGGCATGGAGATCTCGGCGGGCGGCGTGAACCTCAAGAGAATACCCAATTGACGGAAAAGTTCTCGCTCTGTGCACCGCCGCCGTCAGCGGCTGGGCCCATCCGTCACAGGATGGCTGCGTAAGACACTGAACTCAGTGGAGTTTTCCGATCTCACCGTCCGCTGTCCGTCACCCAGCCCCGCGACCCGCGCGCCGCCGCCACGGCGGCGCCAGCCCGGCAACCAACAACACCGCGGCCACGCCGACCGGCCCGAAGGGCTGATCGAGCACCAGCGCCAGCACAAAGCCCAGCACATAGGCCGTCACACTGATCGCCATCGCCCGCCACAACGCCCCTCGCCATGACGGCGCCGTGGCAAAAGCGCGCCAGGCCGGCACGAAAGCCAGCGCGAAGCTGGCCATCACCCCAAGCGACAGAATCGCCACACCCACGCTGGCGCCGGCCACCAGGTCGAAGGCCAGCCGGATCGCCGCCCCCGGCGGGCCCAACGCGGGATGCACGCGTGCGCGCAGCAGCGCACGATGGCTCCACAACAACACCTGCACGCCGATGCCCAGCACTGCCGCTGCCGCCGCCAGATGCCCGCCGCCGGTGAAATACAGTTGCCCGTCGAACACCGCGCCCGCGGCCTGCTCAGCCAGCGGGTGGTTGCTCATCACCGCCACCGCCGCGGCCCAGCCGAGCAGCAGCATGGCCGCATAGGCGCTGTCGCTCGGGCGCTTCAAGCCCCACTTGGCCAGCGCCGCGAGCAGCCCGGCGCCGGCCCCGCCGGCCACCGCCGGCAAGCCCAGCACCGCCCCGCCGAGCGCGCCGGCCGAGGCCAGCTGCGCCATGCCGAGCACTGCCAGCCATTCGCCGCGCAGGCGCAGGTAGAGGCCGAGCACCGGCAGCCACACGGCCAGCAACAGGCCGGTGAGGAAGGGCAGGCGGAACAGCGGGTCGAACAGCAGATCGATATTCATGAGGCGATCCGGATCACGGACTGGCGCGCGGTGTCGACCAGGCTGTCGTCATGCGTCACCAGCACCACGGCCTGGCCGGCCGGTGGCGTGTGCAGCCAGTCGCGCAGCGCGGCCAGCCCGCGCGCGTCGAGGTTGTTACCCGGTTCGTCGAGGCACAGCACATCGAAGGGCGCGGCGGCGATCGACCAGAAACGCAGGTATTGCAGCTGCCCGCCGGAGAGGCGATCGAGGCGGGCGTCCAGACAGTCGGCCAGCCACGGCGGCAGGCCATCGGCGGTGGCGCCGGTCAGGGCCAGCAGCTCGCGACCGCTCAGCGGCAGCTCGGCCTGCCCCTCGGCAGCCTGCGCCAGATGACCGAGGCGCAGGCCGGGCGCCTGCCACACCCGCCCGGCCAGGCGCAACCGCGCCTCGCCGAGCGCGCGCAGCACGGTGCTTTTGCCGGCACCATTCGGCCCGAGCAGGGTGGTGACCCGGCCGGCCACCAGTTGCAGGTCCAGCCCCTTCAGCAGGGGCCGGTCGTAGCCGACGCTCAGCCCGAGTGCCTCGAGCAAAACGGTGCCCGGCGGTTTCATCGTCGCTGCGCCAGCAGACGATCGATGAGCTCGTCAAACCAGGCGGTCAGCCCGGCTTCGTCCGCCGATGTCTCGACGCTGACCGGCAGGCGCAGCAGCGGGATACCGCTGTGCTCGGCCAGCCACTGGCCCGGCCCCTCCGACGCATACGGTGGCCGCACGATGGCCAGCACCCGTTGCCCGGCCAACGCATCGCGCAGCGCGGCCAGATGCGCCGACCCCGGCGCCACGCCGGGCTTGGGCTCCAGCGTGCCGGCCCGGCTCAGGCCGAGCCAGTGGGTGAAGTAGGGATAGGCGGTGTGATGCACCACGATGGCCTCGCCCCGAAGCGGCGCGGCGCGCTCGGCCCAGCGCGCGATGGCAGCCTGCCAGCGCGTGCGGAAGGCCGCCCAATTGGCCTCATACACCGCCGCCTGCGCCGGATCGCGCGCCGCCATGCGTTGTTGCAAGGCCGCGCCGACCGTCAGCATCACACGCGGGTCGAGACCGATGTGCGGATTGCCAGCGGGGTGCACATCGCCATCAGCACGGTCGACGCGCACCGGCACCTCCAGCAATGCCACCTGCGCGGCGGCCTCGAAATAACCCGGCTGACCGGGCTGGATGACTGGATTACCGGCCGAAGACAGCACCGCCGGCAGCCAGCCGATCTCCAGTTCGGCGCCGTTGGCCACCACCAGGTCGGCCTGCCGCGCGCGGGCAATCAGCGAGGGCCGGGCCTCGATGTGGTGCGGGTCCTGCCGCGCATGGGTCGCGACAAACACCGTCACCGCATCGCCGCCGATCACCTGCGCCAGCGCCCCCCATTCGGGGAGCGTGGCAAACACCTTGAGCCCGGCACTGGCCGGGCCGGTCAGGCCCAGACACAGCAGGGCGAAAAGAATGCGTCGTATCATCCTCATCCCCTCAGAAGCGGTGCGCGCCATGGGCGCCCAGGCTCATCACGTATTGCAGCCACAGCTGGTTGTCGACTTCACCGGCCATCGACTGATCACGCGCCAGCTGCAGACGCAGGCGGGAGAACTCGCTCGGGCTCCAGTCCACCATCAGGCTGTTGCGCTTGGGGGTGTGGTTCTCGCGTTCGATGTTGGCGTTGTTATCGCCATAGTCGCGGGTGCCCGGATCGAGCCGGTCGTGCCGCAGGCCGACGCGCCACTGCGGGTGAAACTTGTAAACTGCCTGCACATACCAGCCATGTTGTCGGGTGCGGTAGTCGTCCTCGACCGCCACCGCGCAGGCGCTGCCGGCCTCGCCCTGGCAATTCAGCTCACCGTCTTCGCGGCGCTGAAAATATTCGGCCTGCAGGGTCAGTGCACGCGCACTGGCGTTGCCGTCGGGCGCCCATTTCCACACCGCGTCGGCGATCCACGTGCGGCTGCGGCCGGTGAAGTCGCCCGTCACCTCCTCGCCGCCGACATCCTTGAAATGCGAATGCCGGTCGGCGGCGCGGGCATTCAGGTAAGACAACCCCGCACGCCAGCTGTGGCTGCTGCCGACGTCACCGCCCAGGTGGGCGAAGATGGCGCTGCTACCAATGCCGTTCACATCGCGGTCGGTGCCCGGAAACCTGGCGCCGCGCCCGATCTCGACACCAACCTCGGCGAACAGGTCGGTCGGCAGCACCCACTTGAGCTGCAGGCCGTCGTTGCCGTAGTTTGCATGCTCGCCGAACAGCGCGGTGTACATCAGCGGCGCGTCGGCGAAGTCCCAGGCATGGGCATGCTGGGCGTTGAGGTAGCCGATGCTGGACAGGAAGCGGCCACCGCGCAAGCTCAGGCCGTGGCCCATGCCGGTGGTCTGGAACCAGGCTTCTTCCACCTCGACCTCACCGTCGGTGATACCGAAGTTCACCAGGCCGCGGTAGTGGCTATCGATATTGGCAGCCAGCACCAGCTCGGTGTGGTCGAGCGAGAAGCCGCGCTCGCCGCCGCCGTGATCATGGTCGTGGTCGGCGAGGGCGGCGAAGCCGCTGATGTGGCGCTCGTCGATGTCCTTCATGCGACGGTACTGGCCTTGCAGGGTCAGCGAGATCTCGGGGTTGAAGCCCTTGCCGGTCGACACCGGTTGCGCGGGCGCCGCGACGGGCGCGGTGTGCTGGCTCACCAGACGCTGTTCGAGTTCGGCCAGGCGTTTTTCGTACTGGGCACGCAGTTGCTGGATTTCTTCGCGCAGGCTGGCCACTTCGGGCGATGCGGCGGCAAAGGCGACGGGGGAAGCGAAGGCGAGCGCCAGGGCGCCGGCCAGAATGCTGGGGTTTTTCATCATCTGATACCTGTGTGTGTGCGCAAATCGGGCGCACAAAAACTCACGCCGGCGCCGCGGGGTGGGGCCGGTAAGGACGTTGCGAGAAGGGGCTCAGACGGTCGGGGGCGAACGGTTTCGCGCGCGGCGCGCGCGAGAGGCGGGGAATGGTCTCGACGACACCGTCGCCGCAACGAGGCCCGGCGACGGCAAGCACGCGGTGGCGCCACCATCGACCAGCATGTCTGCGGTGGCCGTCGCGGCCACGCAGTCCAGACACAGCAGATCCGCCGCATGCTCGGCCGGATCACCGATGTGCGCGGTGCCCGCCGGGTGCGCCTCGGACGCCGGCAGATGCTCGTACGCGTGCGTCAGCGGCACGCCCATCGAGAACTGCAGCACCGCGGCCAGCAACAGCGCCGGCAGCCAGTTCAGGCGACCTGAGAATGGAGAGCGTGATGCCCGCATGATCAAGTGATCATTCGAGATACGGCTCGACCTTGACCGCCGCGATGCGGTAGCCGGCATCGCCCAGGTCGGTCTTGGCGGCGGCCAGACGCATCGTTCCGCTGACCCACACCGCGCCCATGTCGGGCCCGACCGGCACCGGCTGGTCGGGGATCACATGCACCACCTGGTTGGCCGGCGGCGGCGGCACATGGATGCAGGCACCAAAATAGGGCACCAGCAGGAACTCGCGAATGTGCTTGTCGTCGCCCTCGAGGCGCACCAGGAAACCGGCCATGCGAATCTTCTGGCCGTTGAGCGCCGGCACCACCGGCGCGGCCTCCCAGGCCTGCTTGATCTTGGCCATCACCTCCATGGCGCGCGGATCGTTGTCCTTCAGGCTCTCCATGTCGAGTTGTTTGAAGATCGCGTTGGGATCCCAGTCGGCCGGCATGAGGTCGTCGAAGGTGATGGTACGAAAGCTGCCCGCGGTTTTCGGCGCCGGTTTGGCGAGGCGGTCGCCGACGGCGTAGTCCTTGCCGGCCTGCGCTTGCACGTCGGTGCTAGCCAGACCAAACCACAGCGGCACGGCCGCCAGGCCCACCACAGCCAGCATCATCAGAAGTTTTGTCTTCATGTCGGTCTCACATGCGAACGGTCATGCCGTCCACGAGGGAATAGCGATAAGCGCGCCAGGCGGGGATCACACTGGCCAGCAGTGCGGCGGCGATCACGCCAGCCAACCACACCAACTCACTCTGATCCACAAACCGGGCGACAAGTTGCACCCCGTGTTCGGCCATCAGCCACGGCGACAGGGCGGCACTGAGGCCCCACAACAGCAATACGCCCAACGCGCAACCCGCCACCGCCAGCAACACGCTCTCGGTCATCAGCAGCACAAACACATCACCCGGCCCGGCGCCCAGCGCCCGCAGGATGGCCAGCTCGCGCCGCCGCGCCGACAGGCTGCTGACCAGCGTCGCCACCAGCCCGGCCAGCCCGACTGCCACCACAAAGGCCGACACCGCCAGCAGCACCCGCTCGACCACGCCGACCACGCGCCACAGCTCGTCCAGGGTCACGCCGGGCAGAATCGCCAGCAGCGGCTCGCCGTCCGAGGTGTTGATTTCGCGCTGCACCCGGAACACGGTCGAGCGCCGCTCCAGGCCGATCAACGCGGCGGTGACGCGTTTTGGTGTGAGATCGAACTTGCCCACAAACTGCGCCGGAATCTCCACCCCCGGAATACGGCTGCCGCCCTGCCAGTCGAGGTGGATGGCCTCGATTGCCGGCAGACCGACCAGCACCGAGCGGTCGACCGGGGTACCCGTGCGCGCCAGCACGCCGGTCACGGTAAAGGGTTTGTCGCCATGCTCGGCCGCCGCAAACTCGCCGGCGCCATGACTGAGTACGATCTTCGCCCCCGGCGCATAGCCCAGGCTCGCGGCCACCTCGGCGCCCACCACGGCGTCGAACACGCCGTCGAAAGCCTGCCCGGCGGCAAAACGCAAGGGCTGGCGATCACCGGTCTGCACATGAGCGAAGAAATCGGCGGTGGTGCCGACCACCCGGAAACCGCGATGCGAGTCGCCCAGCGACACCGGCACCAGCCAGGCCACATCCTTGTGACCGCGCAAGGCGTCGATGCGTGACCAGCTCACATCATGCGTCGCGTCGCCAATATGAAAGACCGAATACAGCAGCAACTGCACCGCGCCGCTGCGCGCGCCGACGATCAGGTCGGTGCCCGACAAAGTGTTGGCGAAGCTGGCGCGGGCGTCATTGCGCAGGCGCTCGACCCCGAGCAGCAGGGTCACGCTGAGCGCGATGGCGATCAAGGTGAGTGCCGTTGCCAACCCGCGATTGCGGACGCTGGCGAGCGTCAGATGCCATAGCGGCAGCCTCATGCCGCCACCTCGGTCGCCGTGTTGAGATCGGTCAGCGCCTCGCTGCGGTCGAAGCGCTCGGCCAGCCGCAGGTCATGGCTGACAAACAGCAGGCTCGCGCCCACCGACGCGCACTCATCGAGCAGCAGGTCGAGAAAGGCCGCTTGTCGTGCGGCATCGAGCGCCGAGGTGGGCTCATCGGCAATCACCAGCGACGGTGCACCGATCAAGGCCCGCGCCGCGGCCACGCGCTGCTGCTGGCCGACACTCAGCTCGGCCGCCGGTCGCTTCAGGAGATTCGCCGGCAAATCCAGATGCCCCGCCAAGCGCGCCACGGCGGCATCCACATCGCCGGCTCGCTGCGTCCGCACGGGCGAAAAGCGGCACGGCAGGGCGATGTTGTCGGCCGCCGACAGATAGGGAATCAGGTTGAACTGCTGAAAGATGAAACCGATGTGATCGGCCCGAAAACGGTCGCGCTGCGACCCGGACAGCGCCAACAAATCGGTGCCCAGCACCTGCAGCGTGCCAGCGTCGGCGCGCAGCACCCCGCCGATCAGTGACAACAGCGTGGTCTTGCCGCTGCCGCTGGGGCCATGCAGAAACAGCCGCTCACCGGCCGCCAGCGTGAAGTCGGCGATGTCGAGACAGTCCCGCGCGGCGCCCGGCCAGCCAAAGCGCAGCCCGTTCAGCGCAACCGCCGGATGGCTCACCGTGCCGCCGGCAGCGACCATGTCGCCTGTGCGGGACGCAACACCGACTTGCCTTGGCCGGCCACCGTGGCGGCCTCGGCATCCAGGCGCTGCAGTCGTGGAAACGCCTTGAACAGACCGACCGTGACCTGTGTCAGCGCGGTCGGCTGCGCGCAGTCGAAAACATATTCCGCTTCCGCATCGGAATGCCCGGAGTGGTCATCCGCGTGCGCTGCGTGCTTGTCGCCAGGCTCACCAAAGGGCAGCTCAACGTCGACCGATGTCAGTGTGCAAGCGGCCGCAGCGGGCAGGGTAAGTACCTGTGCTGCGTTCTCCAGCGTCACGCGGGCCTGCGTCAGGGCCTTTTTCTGTGCCTCGGTGCGGGGCGCGTGTTCAAAGCCCACGAGGCTGTCGAGCGGGCTGTCGAAACCGAGGGTAATTGTGGTGTCGTCCTGCACCAGGCTCAAACGGGCCACGCCGTGTTCATGGGCGCCACCGGCGGCGCTCGCCCCCAGCGAGACAGCCATCAGGCACAGGCCACTGAGCATCTGCCGTGTTGTCATTGAATCCGTCATCCATTCGAAGTGATCAGGCGGGCTCCACCTGTCGAAGGCGTGCCTTTGCATGGCGCAAATGCTACTATGTTGCAAAACCACCTGCAACTGACTTGCAAGCCTATGTCGACTCACACCCATCCCAGTTCTGCCGAATCGCTGATCACCGCCCAGGGCGGGCGCATCACCCGCACCCGGGTGGCGGTGCTCGAGATCCTGCTCGCTGCAGACCAGTCGCTGACCCATGACGAGATCGGCCTTGCGCTGGCCGAGCAGGGCATCAAGCACGACCGCGTCACGCTGTATCGCACGCTGGACTGGCTGGTGGAATCAGGTGTGGCGCACAAGATGGCCGGTGATGACCGCGCGCGGCGCTTTGGCGTGGCCGCCTCCGGCCCGCATGAACATGCGCACTTTCATTGCGATCGCTGCGGCAAGGTGGTGTGCCTGGAAGGGCTGCAGCCGGCCGTGGCGGTGAATCTGCCCGGCGGCTACCAGCTCGATCGTGCCGAACTGGTGCTGCATGGCGCCTGCCCGACCTGCGGCAAGGGCGCCTGAGCGCCCCATCGACGCCTTGATTAAAACGCAACATTGTTGCAATATAAACCCTGATTTTGTTGAACTGGTTGCATTCATGCCTTTGCACGCCCGCCCCTTTCATTCCCTGCTGACCCTCGGTGTCGGCGCCCGGCTCGCCATTGCCGCAGGCGCGGCGGCCGTGCTGTGGGCAGTCATGGCCTGGGCGCTGCTGTGAGCGCGGCGGCCCTGACGCTGACCGGCGTGAGCGCCGGCTATGGCGGCCAGACCACCGTGTCCGACGTGTCGCTGGCGGTGCCGGCCGGCGCGCGTGTGGCCGTCATCGGGGCCAACGGCGCGGGCAAGTCGACGCTGCTGCGTACCATCGCCGGCGAATTACCGCTGATGGCCGGCCAGATGCGGCGTTGCGAGACCTGCGCACGCATGGGCTACCTGCCGCAATCGGCAACGGTAGACCGACGCTTTCCGATCACGGTGTATGAATTCGTGGCCATGGGTGCCTGGCAGCGCATGGGCGTGTTCCGTCGCATGAGCCCGGCGGTGCGCCAGTCGATTGCCAATGCGCTCGAGCGTACCGGCCTTGCCGCGATGTCACGTCGCCCCATCGGCGAGCTCTCGGGTGGCCAGTTGCAGCGTGCCCGGTTTGCCCGACTGATCCTGCAAGACGCCGCCATGCTGCTGCTCGACGAGCCCTTCGCCGGTGTCGATCGGCCGACCCGCGAAGCGCTGATGACCTTGGTCGATGGCTGGCATGCCGAAGGCCGCACGACCTTGGTGGTGCTGCACGATGTCGAACTGGTGCGCCAGCGTTTCGAATTGTGCCTGACCATCGACGACGGCCACGCCCAGCTCACCCCCACGGTCGAACTGCTGACCCTGCGTCCCACCTCGGCGGACGGTGCCAGCACGCGCCACGACTTTCTGCGGAACGCCTTGCGCGCATGAACTGGCTGATCCAACCCTTTGAATTCGAGTTCATGCGCGGCGCCCTGGCCGCCTGCGTGGCCTTGTCGCTGGGCGCGGCGCCGATCGGCGTGTTCATGCTGCTGCGCCGAATGAGCCTGATGGGCGATGCGATCTCGCATGCCATTTTGCCGGGCGCGGCAATCGGCTATCTGGTGGCCGGCATGTCGCTGGGGGCGATGACGCTGGGCGGCATCGTCGCCGGCGTGGCGGTCGCCCTGGCCGCCGGTGCCGTGGCACGGCGCTCGGCCCTGCGTGAGGACGCCAGTCTGGCGGCGTTTTACCTGATCTCGCTGGCGATCGGCGTGCTGCTGGTGTCGCTGCGCAGTCGCAATGTGGACTTGCTGCATGTGTTGTTCGGCTCGGTGCTCTCGCTCGATGCCGACACGCTGATGCTGATCGCCGGCATTGCCACCGTATCGCTGTTTGGCCTGGCACTGCTCTACCGGCCGCTGGTCATCGAATGTGCCGACCCGGCCTTTCTGCGGCAGGCCGGCGGCCCGGGTGCGGTCGCGCACATGGGCTTCCTGCTGCTGGCGGTGCTGAACCTTGTTGCGGGCTTTCATGCCCTCGGCACGCTGATGGCGGTCGGCATCATGGTCTTGCCCGCCGCCACCGCCCGCCTGATTTCCGACCGGTTGGACGCCATGCTCGCGCTGGCCATTGTCTTTGCGCTGAGCGGCAGCCTGGGCGGCCTGCTCCTGAGTTATCACATTGATGTGCCGGCCGGCCCCTCGGTGGTCATGTCGCTGGGCCTCATTTATCTGCTGGTATTGATGACCAGCGCACTGCGGCCACGCCGCCACTGGCACACGGGAGAAGCCACCGGATGATGCGCCGCTTTGTTTTAATGAGTCTGCTGTGTTTGATGTCCGCCAGCACGCTGGCCGAAAAAGCCCCGATTCGTGTGCTCGCCGCCTTCAGCATTCTGGCGGATCTGGCGCATCAGGTCGGCGGCGAGCGGGTGGTGGTGACCAGTCTGGTCGGGCCTGATCAGGATGCCCACGGCTTCGACCCGCGGGCCTCGGATATCCGCCGGATGAGTCAGACCGATCTGGTAATCGCCAACGGCCTCGGCTTTGATCCGTGGATCGCTCGTATGGTCGCGGCTGCCCGTTACAAGGGGCGTGTGCTGACGGTATCGGACGGCATCACGCCACTGATGGCCGATGCGCATGAAGACCATGCGGATCATGAGGACGAAAAATCGGTGTCGCATGCGCATGCCGACCATGGCGCGGCCGATCCCCATGCCTGGCTCGATATCAATCATGCCAAGCACTATGTTCGGGCGATCGCCGCCGCACTCGGGGTAATTGATCCGGCGAGCGCCGCGCATTACACCGATCGAGCAAAGTCCTACATCACGCAACTCGATACCCTTGATGTCGAACTGCGCAATCGCTTTGCGGCGCTACCCGATCACCGGCGCACGGTGGTGACGCCGCATGACGCCTTCGGCTATTTTGCCCACGCCTACGGTCTGCACTTTGTTGCCCCGGCCGGGCTCTCCAACGAAGCGTCGCCCTCGGCGGCCAGTCTGGCCACCCTGATCGAGCAGTTGCGTGAGCTGAAGGTGCCGGTGGTGTTTCTGGAGTCATTTGCCGACGAGCGTCTGATCGAGCGCATCCGCACAGCGACCGGTGCCCGCCGTGGCGGCACGCTATACGCCGACGCGCTGGCCAGCGACGGCCCGGCCAGTACCTATCTGGGTCTGATGCGCCATAACGCCAACACCCTGCTGAGCGGCCTCGATACGCAGTAAGGCCGGCTACGGCCCGTTCTGATTGACCGCTGACGGGCCTAGCGAAAGATCGCCCGCTCCAGCGCCTTGCGCGCTTCCGGGGCGCACATCACCACCAGCACCTGCCCCGGCAGCAAGGCGAAATCCAGGCTCGGATTGAAGTGGAAATGACCGTGTTCACGCACGCCTAGTAACACCACATCGAAATCCGGCAGATCGAGCGAACCGACGGTGGTCGGTTCAAAGCTCGCTGACAGGGGAATATCTTCCAGGCGGTGCGCCGTTTCGGATCGCGCCATGTCATCCATGAAGCTGAGCACGCCCGGGCGCAACATGGCCGAGGCGATCCGCAAGCCGCCGGTGAAGTCCGGCGAGATCACCACATCCGCGCCGGCCTTGCGCAGTTTTGGGCTGTTGCGCACCTCCATGCAGCGCGCGACCACCCGCACGCTTGGATTGAGTTGCTTGGCGGTGAGCGCAATCATCATGTTGCGACCATCATCATCGGTCACCGCAAAAACACCGGCCGCGTTGCCGATGTCACCGGCGAGCAAGATGTCATCATCGCTGCCATCGCCATCCAGATAGAGCAGATCGGGCTGTCGCTCGCGCGCCGTGACAAGGCAGTCGGTGTCGATATCGATCGCCACGTAGTGCCGGCGGGTGGCGTCGAGTTCTTCGGCGATATTGCGGCCAACGCGCCCGAAACCGCAGATCAGATAATGATTCTTGAGTTTGCCAATCTGCTTTTCCATGCGTCGTCTCCGCAAGGTGTCGTCCAGGTCGCCTTCCAGAAAGAATACCGACAAGGTGGTGAACGTGAAGGTCACCACGCCGAAGCCAACCAGCGAGATCACCCCGGTAAAGAGCCGCGGCCAGACGCCGACAATGGGCACCACCTCGTCATAACCGACCGTCGATAGCGTGATCAGCGTCATGTAGAGCGCGTCTGACCAGCTCGTCGTGGCACCGCCGATCACCAGAAAGCCGATCGTGCCGATCGCCACCATGCCCAACAGCACGATGCCGGCCACCACGATACGACGGCGGATGCGATCGAGCTGACGGCTGCGATGGGCATGGATGGGCAGCGTGCGCGGCGCGGCACGCCACAGACGCTGGAAGAAACGGGTCAGATACACGCGGGGCGGCGCCTCGGCAAGTCCTGGCAACCGCCACAGCATAACCCCCGGCTCACGCCGGAACAATGCGTCAGGCGAGCCGGCGCCGGTACATCAACAGGATTGCCAGGCCGACGCCCAGCGCATCGGCCAGCCAGTCCCAGCCATCGCCCATGCGGTGGGCCGTCATCGATTGTGCGATCTCGATCAGCGCACCATAGGCCAGCAAACCGGCAGAGACCGCCCACAAACGACCGCGCCATGCCAGGTGACCCAGCACCCCCAGCGCAAGGAAGGCGAAGGCGTGCTCGAGCTTGTCCTGCCAGGTGAACACCATGAGACCAGGCGGCACCGGCAGCAACGACAACACCAGCACAGCGGCCAGCGCCGCCCAGAAGAACAGACGCAGGACGGCCGGTGTCATGTCGCGATCAGACCGCCGGTGTGGCCAGCTCGCCGCCGAGAATGCCGATCACGGCCGGGATCAACTGGCGCAGCTCACCGGTCATCAGCGCGAAGTGCGCGTCGAACAGTTCGGCCGCATCTTCGCTGCCGGCACTGGCTTCTTCCTGCACCACATCGAGAAACTGCAGACGCTTGATCTCGCCCTTCTCCGTCAGCAGGAAAGACACCCGGTCATTCCAGGTCAATGCCAGCTTGGTCGGCAGCTTGCCTTCCTGCAAGTGGGTTTTGATCTCATCGCCGTCGAGGCTGTGACGCACATAGCGCACCGCCGCCTTGTCTTCGGTCACCGACTTGAGTTCGCAGTCCATGTCGATGGTGAAGTTGCCCGGCACGTCGCCGCCGGCGAGCCAGTCGCTCATGGCGGCCACCGGACTCAGTTCGGTGCGCACCAGGGTCAGCGGGAACGCATCAAGGCTCTGACGCAACGCTTCGAGGATGTCCTCGGCGCGGGTCACGCTGGCCACATCCACCGCCAGCCAGCCGTCCTGCGGGTCGATCCAGGCGTACACCTTGTTGCGACGGGTAAAGGCGCGGGGCATGAACTCCTGGGTCACCTCGTCGCGCAGATCTTTCATCTGCTTGCGACCGGGTTTGAAGCCTTGCTCCAGCTCGATGCGCGCCGCGCGCTCTTCGGCTTCCTGCTTGACCACGGAGGACGGCAGCAGGCGATGTTCGATACCCAGCGCGATCAACCATTGACCACCCACGGCGTGCACCAGCGGGCCATTGGCCACCGGCGGCAGCCATCCGCGAGATTCCGGGTCTTGCGAACCGCAGGGCGTGAACGCGCGGCGGGCAAGCTGGTCTTCGAGTTGGTCGATGCGCATATCCCAGCGCACCGGCAGACGATACAACTGCAGGTTACGAAACCACATGAGTCAGGATTCTCTTCAGAAACTAGTCGGTTCGGGTGGACTCGGCGATCATGCGCACCACCTTGACCGTATCCAGATCGGATTGGTGATAGGCAGAGCGCACATAGTCGGCGTATTTCGCGTCGTCGCCAGCCGTCTCCGACAAGCCGGTGCGGTAGGCAAAACGCAAGAACAGCGCCGCGCTGTCCGGTTCGGGTTGTTCAAGGGTGATGGTCAGCCGGCCGCTGGGATGCTCGGCCGTCGCGGCCGATTCGAAACAGATCCAGTCCATTGCCTGCCAGCGCACGGCATCGAAAATCTGCAGCTTGCCGAAGCTCAAACATCGCGTCAGCGCGGTTTCGCTGCGGGTGAGCACCTCGCAGGACTCAAGCCCGGGCAGAAAGGGGCGTGGATCCTCGGCTCGGCACAACAGGCCAAACCACACTTCTTCGCGGGTCAGATCCGGAACGGCAGGGTCGTCGAGGAGATTGACCTCGACCAGATGTTCGAACTCCAAAACACCAGCTCCAATCGGTTGAGGCGGGAGTGTAGCGTAAAGCGCCGGGCCTTTCGGTAAACTGTGGCCATGCAAATCGCTCGCCTCCTTCAAACCCAGGGTTTCGGCAGCCGCAAGGACTGCCGACTGCTGGTCAGTGCCGGCCTGGTCACCGTTAACGGTGCGGTCATCGATAATCCCACCGCCGAGGTCGATCCGGCCGGGCTGGTGTTTACCGTGGAGGGCGAAGAATGGGCCTACCACGAAAAAGCCTACCTGATGCTCTACAAGCCCGAAGGCTTCGAGTGCAGCCGGGTGCCCAAGCACCACCCCTCGGTGTTCAACCTGCTGCCGCCGCAACTGGGCGAACGCGGGGTACAGACCATCGGCCGGCTCGATCAGGACACCACCGGCCTGATCCTGCTCTCGGACGACGGACAGTTCATCCATGTGTGGAGCTCGGGCAAGAAGCAGACGCCCAAGCGTTACCGCGTCACGCTAAAGCATGGTCATACGCCGGAAATGCTGACCGCGCTGCGCGACGGGGTGGAGCTGGTCGATGAACCCGGTGAGCTGGTCGCCGCGGTGTCTGTCGAAGCCATTGATGCCCACACCATCTGGATGACCATCACCCAGGGCAAGTACCACCAGGTCAAACGCATGGTCGCTGCAGCGGGAAACCGGGTTGAGGCCTTGCATCGTGATCGCATCGGCGGATTTGAACTGCCCGCCGTACTCGAACCTGGTGACTGGGCCTGGCTGACCGAAACGCACATTGCCGCCTTGGCCGACTTTCCCCACTTCGACTGATCGACCCGCCTCTCGGGGCAATCGTCCTGATTGCCCCATGCCTGATCCCGTTCCCGTTGTTTTCCTGCTAGCCAGAAACCTGGTCAGATCCGCTGTCATTCATGGCCTGTGAATGATTGCGCCCTGAGTTGGGTTTTTCCGAGCATTCGTCTTTGAATCGAGGCGCCATCCTAACGGAAAAACCGGTGGGATTGTGGGCTTTGCAAATCAAAAAAAGCGCGGGGTTTTCTGGCCGCAGCTTTTGTCTACAGGGGTGTTAACTGTTTTATTTATATAAATAACAATAATGTATACGCTCGGCACTTTTCTGTGGAAAGGTGCTTTTTTGTTAGTTAATTCATGGGCTTATGACAATGATAAAGCTGGTGATAAGCCTGCCCCCGTTGTGTGAGTGGATTGTTCATGGTTTTTGAGCCGGGCCGTAAACCACGGCTTGTCCACAATTCATCCCATGGATGTAAGGCCAGTTGTGTACATTCGACCGATCGTCGGGAGTGTTGAGCAATGCAGTGGGATATTTACTGTCGGGTTGTGGATAACTTTGGGGATATCGGTGTTTCATGGCGCTTGGCGCGTGCTTTGGCACAGCGTTCTCCACATGCGGTGCGATTGTTTGTGGACGATTGGGCTACCTTACGCCGACTGCTGCCGCGAGCGCCGGCGGTGCCGGCACCGTTCGTCGATTCCAAGGTTTCGGTGCAGCCATGGGCAGTCGCCGAGGTGCCGACAACGTTGGCGGACTGCGTGATCGAAGCATTCGGCTGCGCGCTGCCGCCGATCTATCTGGCCGCCATGCGGGATGCGCAGACCCCGCCGGTGTGGATCAATCTGGAGTACCTGAGTGCGGAAGACTGGATCGAGGATTGCCATGGACTGCCCTCACCGGATCCGGCCACCGGTCTGGCCAAGACCTTTTTCTTTCCTGGCTTTACCGCGCGAAGTGGCGGCCTGATTCGTGAGCCTGATGTGTTTTCACGACGTGATGCGGCGCAAGCTGAAACAGGCCGCCACCAATGGTTGGCGGCGCATGGCGGTGCGGACGTGTCGGCGTCGGCGCAGTGGATTTCCTTGTTTTCCTACGACAACCCCCGCTTGGTGCCGCGTCTGACGGACTGGCAGGTCAGCGAGACGCCGGTCGTGCTGTGGGTGCCGGAAGGTACGGCCTGGCGAGGGCTTATGCCGTGGCTGGGTGAATCGCATGCGGCCCAGACATGTTGGCAGCGCGGGGCGCTCACCGTGTGTGCTTTGCCTTTCTTGTCGATGGCGGACTACGACCGATTGTTGGCGATGTGCGATGTCAATTTCGTGCGTGGTGAAGACTCCTTTGTTCGTGCACAGTGGGCGGCACGGCCTTTTGTCTGGCAGGCTTATCCACAGGCCGACGCGGCGCATGTGGATAAAATGGACGCGTTTCTCGGTCGCTACCTGACAACGGCCGACACCGAGAGTGCCGCGGCGTTCGAGGCCATGTGGCGAGACTGGAATGGCCTTGGCGCCCAAGAACAGGCGTGGCAGCGCTTCAGCGCGGCCTTGCCGACGCTTCGCCAGCATGCGCGGCAATGGTGTGATCAGATCGCGGCGACGGACGGTCTGGTCGAGAGGCTGGTGAAAATGGTTCAACCCGACGTAAAATAGCCGGTTTTAAATGACGAGCAGCCTCGCTGCTGTCCGAAGACCCTCAGGTATACGCGATGAAAACTGCTCAGGAACTGCGCTCCGGTAACGTGATCATGGTGGGCGGCAACGCGCTCGTCGTGCAGAAAACCGAATACAACAAGTCTGGCCGCAACTCTGCGGTCGTGAAAATGAAGCTGAAGAACCTGCTGACCGCAGCGCCTTCGGAGTCGGTTTACAAAGCCGACGACAAGTTCGAAGTCGTTCAGCTCGAGCGCAAGGAAGTGACTTACTCCTACTTTGCCGACCCGATGTATGTGTTCATGGACGCCGACTACGAGCAGTACGAAGTCGAAGCCGATAACATGACCGACGCGCTCAAGTACCTCGAAGACGGCCTGGCCTGCGAAGTGGTGTTCTACAACGGCAAGGCCATCTCCGTCGATCTGCCCAACTCGGTGGTGCGTGAAGTCACCTACACCGAACCCGCCGTCAAGGGCGACACCTCGGGCAAGGTGCTCAAGCCGGCCAAGATCGCGACGGGCTTCGAGCTGATGGTGCCGGCCTTTGTCGAGATCGGTGACAAGATCGAAATCGACACCCGTACCGACGAGTACAAAAACCGCGTCAAGTAAGCGCGGTCAGGTGTTGGACGACGAGGCCCGCCAGGGCCTCGTGTCATTTCAGGGCTGGATTGATTCAATCGGTATCGGCGATATCGGCCAGCGGATCGTAAAGCGTGAGCTGTGGGACAATCCAGGCATTGATCGATCGATTCAAGTCGACGCGCTGGAGACGAGTGATGGGCCAGGTGCCCCCGTTGGTTTTGCTGTTGAGTGGAAGCTTGTTGGCCGGCTGCGAGCCGGCGCCAAACACCGAGCCTGTGCAGGCACCGGTCGAAGAGCGCGCTGACCCCGCCTTGCGTGATGCCGGCGTGGCAGCCCGCGAAGCCCTCGAAAAAGCGGGCGAAGCCCTCAAAAAACTGGGTGAAGCGGCAACCGGCAAGGCCGAAGAAACCCTCCCCGAACCGCCAGAGATGACGCAACCGGACGCGCCGGTTGAAGAAAGAACGCTGGTGCCCATTGATCTGGCGGGTGACGGGCCGATTGATGAAGTCCGCGATTCCGGCGCAGCCACCGCCGAAGCCGCAGCGCGTTTTCTGGACGCGACCCGTAAAGCCGCAGCCAAGGTGAAGGAGGCGGGCAAAGGTGTGGTCGAGGCGATGCGTGATGACGCGCCCGAAGATGCGCCGGCAGATGCTGCCGATCATGTCGTCAAATAAGGTCTTCACCCCGTCGTGACCCAGCCCGCCAATGTCGCGCCCGCCAGCGCCGAGCGTCGTAACTGGCGAGATGTGCTGCTTAATCGGCGCATGCTGGTGTGCATCTTCACTGGTTTTGCCTCCGGCCTGCCACTCTATCTGCTGCTCAATCTGATCCCCGCCTGGCTGAAGACGGAAGGCTTGTCGCTGAAGGCCATCGGTGCGTTTGCGCTGATTCAGTTTCCCTACACCTGGAAATTCCTCTGGGCTCCCCTGCTCGATCGCTTTGGCATTCTGCCGGTGCTCGGTCGGCGTCGCAGCTGGATGCTGGTCACACAACTCGGGCTGTTGGCGTCGATTGCGTGGTTGGGCCGGCTGTCACCCACCGATCAGCTCACCCTGGTGGTGGCTCTCACCGCGGTCATCGCGCTGTGTTCGGCCACGCTCGATATTGCGCTGGACGCGTTTCGTCGTGAGATTCTGGCGGACGAAGAACTCGGTCTGGGCAATGCGATCCATGTGAATGCCTACCGTATCGCCGGCCTGGTGCCCGGTTCGCTGTCGCTGATCCTGGCCGATCATCTGCCCTGGTCGCAGGTTTTCCTGATCACCGCGGCCTTCATGCTGCCCGGCATGATCATGACCTTGATGGTGAATGAGCCCGCGGCGGCAAGCAATCGGCCGCGCACCCTGCGCGACGCGGTGGTCGAGCCCTTCCATGAATTTTTCAGTCGCCATGGCGTGCAATCGGCGTTGTGGGTGCTGGCGTTCATCTTCTTGTACAAGCTAGGCGATTCGTTGTGCACCGCGTTGGCCACGCCCTTCTACCTCGACATGGGTTACAGCAAGACCGAGATCGGCGTGATTGCCAAAAATGCCGGACTGTGGCCAATGGTCATCGGCGGCATCCTCGGTGGCATCTGGATGGTCAAGTTGGGCATCAACCGGGCGCTGTGGCTGTTCGGCGTGGTGCAGATCGTCACCATTCTCGGTTTCGTGTGGCTGGCCTGGCTGGGGCCGGCACCGTCTGACGCGGCCCGACTGGTGGTGCTGGCGACGGTGATCGCCGGCGAAGCCGTTGGCGCCGGGCTGGGCACCACGGCCTTCGTGGCCTACATGGCGCGCACCACCCACCCGGCCTATTCGGCGACTCAGCTGGCCTTGTTTACCAGCTTGATGGCGGTACCGCGCACCTTCATCAATGCCTCCGCCGGCTGGCTGGTGGAGGGCATGGGCTGGTTCAATTTCTTTCTGTTGTGCTTTGTGTTGGCGATTCCCGGCATGGTGTTGCTGCTCAAGGTGGCGCCATGGCGGGCGGGGCCGGCGCCCGCCTTGGGGGCAAGGGCATGAGCGCATCTCACCCGCTGATCACGGCGGCAAAAAAACTGTCGGCACAGGTGGATGCCTTGCAGTTTTCACCGCCGGTGTCCTATGTGTATAACCCGCTCAGCTACGCGTGGCCGGTGCATGAAGCCTATCTGCGCCGCTATGGCAGCGGGCGAAAAAAAGTGGTGTTGATGGGTATGAATCCCGGCCCCTTTGGCATGGTGCAGACCGGTGTGCCCTTTGGTGAAGTGGCCATGGTGCGCGACTGGATGGGCTTGTCTGGCGAGATCGGCCACCCTGCCGTCGAGAACCCGAAGCGCCCGATTGAAGGCTTTGGCTGTACGCGTTCCGAGGTCAGCGGTCGGCGTCTGTGGGGACTGTTTCAGGACCGCTTCGGCACCGCCGATGCCTTCTTCGCCGATCATTTCGTGGCCAATTACTGTCCGCTGGCGTTCTTTGATGGCGGGCGCAACCTCACGCCCGATAAATTGGCCGCGGTTGAAATGGCGCCGGTGATGGCCGCCTGCGATGCCCATTTGCGCACGCTGATCGAAGCGCTGTCGCCCGAGTGGGTGATTGGTGTCGGCGCCTGGGCCGAACAACGTGCGGCCAAGGTCGCCGCCGGCTTGCCGGTGAACATCGGCCGGGTGTTGCACCCCAGCCCGGCCAGCCCCGCCGCCAATCGCGGCTGGAGTGAAGCCGCGACGCGTCAGATGCTGGCGCTCGGGGTGTGGGCCGACTGAGATGTTACGCATCGGGGTGGATCTGGGCGGCACCAAGATCGAGGCGATCGCACTCGATGGGGCCGGTCGGGCGTTGGTGCGCGAGCGCATCGCGACGCCGCAGAACGATTACATGGCCACGGTGATGACGGTGGCTGGTCTGGTCGAGCGCATGGAACAGTCGCTGGGTGAGCGTGCTCACGTCGGCGTTGGCACGCCGGGGGCGATCTCGACGCTGACCGGCTGCATCAAGAACGCCAATTCCACCTGTCTGAATGGCCAGCCCCTGCTGCGGGATCTTCAAACCGTGCTGCGCCGTAAAATTCGTCTGGCCAACGATGCCAATTGCTTTGCCGTGTCCGAAGCGACGGATGGCGCAGCGCGCGGCGCCAGGACGGTGTTCGGGGTCATTCTGGGGACCGGCGTGGGCGGTGGTCTGGTCATTGATGGCCGTGTGCTCGGTGGTGCGAATGCGATTGCCGGGGAATGGGGTCACAACCCGCTCGCCGATGAGGACGCCGCCCCGCCCTGTTATTGCGGCCGCAGCGGCTGTGTCGAGACCTGGCTGTCGGGGCCGGGCATGGCGGCGGATCATCGTCGCCACGGCGGCGAGGCCATTGATGCGGCCAGCATCTCGGCGCGCGCCGAGGCCGGCGATGTGGCCTGCGAGGCGAGCTTTCTGCGCTATGCCGATCGCTTGTCGCGCGCGCTGGCAAGCGTCATCAATATCGTGGATCCTGAGGTGATCGTGCTCGGTGGCGGCTTGTCGTCAATGGCCCGCTTGTACACCGAGGTGCCGGCGCGCTGGGGTCGGCACGTGTTTTCGGATGCGGTGTCCACCCGGCTGCTGCCGCCCATGCATGGCGACAGCTCTGGCGTGCGCGGCGCAGCGTGGTTGTGGCCGTTGGAGGATGGTGAGTGAACGAGATACTGGGTGGGCCGGTGACGGTGTTTGCCGGCGGGCTTCGGCCGCTGCCCCCGGAGGGGCAGATGACGGGCATGTTCAAGACGCGGCTGGACGCACCCGTGCTGTGCACCCGCGAGGGTCTGGTCGGCGACATGCAGGCCGACCGACGCTATCACGGCGGGCCGGACAAGGCGGTGCATCTTTACCCGGCGGACCACTACGCGCGGCTGGTTGCGGCGTTTCCCGCGCTGGCCGGTCAGGTGGGGCCGGGCACGCTCGGCGAGAATCTGTCGGTCGCCGGCGTGGATGAAACGCAGGTGTGTCTGGGCGATGTGTTTGCCTTGGGCGAGTGCCGATTGCAGATCACCCAGTCGCGGCGTCCGTGCTGGAAGATTGACCATCGATTGGGTGTCAGTGGCGCATCGCGCCGGGTGGCCGATGAGGGCATCACCGGCTGGTATTTTCGGGTGCTGGACGAAGGCTTGATTGCGCCTGGCGATGACATGATGTTGGTTGAACGGCCGAATCCGGACATTTCGCTGGCCCGGCTGTGGGCCGTGGAGACGGCGCATCGACCGGCGGTGGATGAAGTACGCGCGTTGTCACGCGCAGAAGGTCTGTCGGCGGGTTGGGCCAAGAAGCTGGCCCAGCGCGCGGACTGGCTGGAACGGCAAGCGGATGGGACGAACGGAGGCTCGAATGATTGAGATCAAACGCCTGCCCGATGGCAGCCATGAATGCGCCAGCGCCCTGCCGGACGCCGTGCGAGCGGTCAAGAAGCCGATCCCGCTCGAGGTGCGCCGCATGCCCGAGGCCTTCGTGGTCGAGACCATGGAGGGGCGCATGCAGGGCAAGGCCGGCGACTGGCTGATCACCGGCATCGACGGGGAGATGTATCCTTGCGATGCGGCGATCTTTGCCAAAACCTATGACGTGGTCGACGGCGACGCGACTTAAGCCGGGCTAGACGTCCAGCGGATCCACATCCACCCGCCAGCGCAGCTCGCGACCAGCCGGCAGGCGATACAGGCGCGGCACCCACACCCCGAGAAACTGTTGCAGCGCGGCGCGCTCGGTCGATTCGACCAGCAGCTGCGCACGTTCGCGTCGGGCCAGCCGGTGCATGCGCATGGGTACCGGGTCGTAGAGCATCAGCGCGGCTGGCAGGTCGGCCATCGCGTCGTCGCGCGCGCGTTGCAGGAAGGCGATGGCGTCTTCGAGTTGCGGCGCGTCGGCGCCGAGCATGGCCTGGAAGGTGAAGGGCGGAAAGCCGGCCTGACGGCGCTCGTCAAGTGCGAGGCGGGCAAAGGCGTCGGCGTCCTGGCGCTTGAGACACTGGAACAGCGGATGATCGCCGAACTCGGTCTGGATCAGCACTTCGCCGGCGAGGTGGCTGCGCCCGGCCCGCCCACCGACCTGCATCAGCTGCTGGAACAGACGCTCCGGCGCGCGAAAATCCGAGGCGTAGAGCGCGGCGTCCGCGCCGACCACGCCGACCAGCGTCAGGCGTTCAAAGTCGTGCCCCTTGGCCATCATTTGGGTGCCGACCAGGATGTCGGCCTCGCCGGCATGGATTTTGGCCAACAGCGCCAGCCAGTCGCTGCGCGTGCGGGCCACGTCACGATCGACCCGCAGTACACGCGCGTCCGGGAAGCGCTCGGTCAGATGGACTTCGAGTTTTTGCGTGCCGCGCCCGAGCGGTTGCAAGTCCTGCTCGCCGCAGTCCGGACAGGCGATGGGAATCGGGCTGTCGAAGCCGCAGTGATGACATCGCAGGCGCTTATCCTTGAGGTGTACCACCCGGTTGGCGGCGCAATGCGGGCAGGCACTCACCCATTCGCAGGACGGGCAGGCCAGCACCGGGGCGAAGCCGCGCCGGTTGAGAAAAATGAGGCTCTGTTCCTTGCGCGCCAGGCGCTGCCCGATGGCCTCGATCAGCGGCTTGGACAGGCCGCCGTCGAGTTTGGCGCGGCGGGTGTCGATGAGGCGTACGGTCGGCATCTGCGCGGCCACGGCGCGGCGGGTGAGGCGCAGGTGACGGTAGCGGCCGTCGGTGGCATGACGCCAGCTTTCGAGCGAGGGCGTGGCCGTGCCGAGCACGATGGGCACGGCTTGATGATGCGCGCGCCAGACGGCGACATCGCGCGCCGAGTAGCGCACGCCTTCCTGTTGCTTGTAGGAGGGGTCGTGCTCTTCGTCGACGATGATCAGGCCGAGCCGTGGCAGGGGCGTGAACACCGACAGCCGGGTGCCGAGCACGATGTCGGCGTCGCCTTCGAGGGCGCGCAAAAAACCGCGAGAGCGGGCCATGTCGCCGGCGCCGGAATGCAGCGCGACGATGCGAGCATGCGGAAAGCGTTCGGTGATGCGAGACTCGAACTGCGGGGTGAGGGCGATCTCCGGCACCATCATCAGCACCGTTTTGCCCTCGGCCAGGCTGCGCTCGGCCAGACGCAGATAGACCTCGGTCTTGCCGGCGCCGGTCACGCCTTGCAGCAAGACCGGGAAAAAGCCCGGTTTGGCGGTGGTGATGGCCTCGAGAACGGCGCTTTGCTCGTCGGTCAGCGTCGGCAGCTTGGGCGGCGTCAGCGCCGGGTTGGCGGGTGCGGCCGGATACACCCACTGGCGGCGTAATAGGTCGGCGGTGGCGTCGCCATCGGGCCATTGGCGGGCGACCGATTTGCGGGTCGGGCCGGCTTCGACCAGCGCGGCGAGATGACGCCGGGCCTTGGAGGGGCGGCCGCCTTCGTTCAGTGCGGTGTGGCCGGCGGGGGTGAGTGCCAGCAGGGGGTCATCGTCACGGATGTCGACCGTCGTGGCGCGGCGAAGCTCGGGCGGCAGCGCCAGCGCCATGACTTCGCCCACCGGGGCGTGGTAGTAGCGGGCGACGAAACGGGTCAGCGCCAGCCAGTCGGCGCTCATCGCCGGGGTGTCACGCAGGATCTGTTCGACGGGTCTCAGGCGGGCCGGCGAGATGTCGCTGGTGGCCGGCAGTTCGACGATGACGCCGGTCTCGATCCGGCGGCCGAAGCGCACCCGAACACAGCGGCCGACATCGGTCAGGACGGCATGATCACACGTGTAATCAAAGAGTTGCGGAACCGGGACAGGGATCGCAACGCGAACGATGCTCATTAAAAGCGATGCCTGTTTTCATCAAAACCATTTAAAACAATGGTTTACGTGATGTTCTAGAGAATGAGTCTGGGAAAAGCGACTAAACCCTTGCCGAGAAAACGCATTCGCGGCTTGCTCACAAAACCTGTGGATAACTTTGTGAGCAATACGGGGAAATGCCGCCTAAGCCCTTGATTCGCCGAGGCATGAAAACCGTCAGCCAGACAAATAAACCGCAAAATTCTTTGTAAATCAATAAATTAGCTTGTAATGCAAATGCCATCTACCAAGAGTCGCACTTTTAGGGTGCAGTGTGGATCTTGTGTATAAGTCAACCCCGAAAACACGATTATTCGGCTTGACGCCCCAGGGTTTTTCCTGAGACTGCGCGCCCTGGCCGGCATGCCGACCAGGGCGCGTGGCGTCAAGCCGATTGCCGCAGCTGTCGGCTGTATTGGTGGACGGTGTCGACCAGCACGCTGACGTTTTCGGGCGGCGTGAATTGCGAGATGCCGTGGCCGAGGTTGAACACATGGCCGGCGTGCGGGCCGAAGGAGTCGAGCACGCGGCGGGCTTCCATGGCGATGGTGTCGGGGGTGCCGAACAGGATGGACGGGTCGATGTTGCCTTGCAGGGCGACCTTGTCGCCGACGCGCTGGCGCGCTTCGCCGATGTCGATGGTCCAGTCGAGGCCGACGCCGTCGCAGCCGATGGCCGCGATCGATTCCAGCCACAGGCCACCGCCCTTGGTGAACACGATGTTGGGCACGCGGCGGCCGTCGGCTTCCTTGGTCAGGCCGGCGACGATGCGTTCCATGTATTGCAGCGAAAACTCGCGATACGCGGCATGCGACAACACCCCGCCCCAGGAGTCGAACACCATCACGGCTTGCGCGCCGGCGGCGATCTGGGCGTTGAGGTAGGCAATGACCGCTTCGGTGGTGATGTCGAGGATGTGGTGCAGCAGATCCGGGCGGGTGTAGGCCAAGGTCTTGATGTGCTGGTAATCGCGCGAGGAGGCGCCTTCGACCATGTAGCAGGCCAGCGTCCAGGGGCTGCCGGAGAAGCCGATCAGTGGCACACGGCCGTCGAGCGCGCGGCGGATTTCGGAGACGGCGTCGACCACGTAACGCAGCTCGCCGTGCGGATCGGGGGCGTGCAGCGCCTTGATGGCGGCTTCGTCACGCAGCGGGCGCTCAAAGCGCGGGCCCTCGCCTTCGGCGAAGTACAGGCCGAGGCCCATGGCGTCGGGGACGGTGAGAATGTCGGAGAACAGAATGGCGGCGTCGAGCGGGAAGCGATCCAGCGGTTGCAGCGTGACCTCGCAGGCCATGGACGGGCTCTTGCACAGCTGCAGGAAGCTGCCGGCGCGCTTGCGGGTTTCGCAATATTCGGGCAGATAGCGGCCGGCCTGGCGCATCAGCCACAGCGGGGTGTAGTCGGTGGGTTGGCGCATCAGCGCGCGCAGGAAAGTGTCATTGCGCAAGGGGCTCACGAAGGTGTCCTTGTTCGTCTTGAATCGGTCAATAGGCGATTATCCGGTTTTTGACGCCAGACGCACACCGATGGCGTCAAATTCGTGCCGATTACTTGCGCCAGAAGGTCGGCGTGAGGACCACCAGCAGGGTAAATACTTCGAGTCGGCCGATGATCATGGCGATCGCGCAGACCCAGGTCTGGAAGTCGGTGAGTACGGCGTAGTTGCCGGCCGGGCCGAGGGCGTTCATGCCTGGCCCCGTGTTGTTGATGCAGGCAATGACCGCCGAGAAGGCGGTGACTATCTCCAGGCCGCTGCCGCCGAGCAGGAGGGTCAGGATGATGATGCTGACCATGTAGATGAAGCCGAAGGCCAGCACCGCGTGCAGGATGGTGTTGGGCACCACCGCCCGGCCGAGCTTGACCGGGCGCACGGCGGCCGGATGCAGGGCGAGGGTGATCTCACGAAACACCTGCTTGTAGAGGATGATCGCGCGCACCATCTTGATGCCGCCGCCGGTGGAGCCGGAGCAGGTGACGAAGCTGCACAAAAAGAGCAGCCACAACTGGCTGAACATCGGCCAGGTACCGTAGTCGGTGCTGGCCAGGCCGAGCGAGGTGGAAATCGACACCACCTGGAAGGCAACATGGCGCAGCGTGGTGGGCAGCGTCATGGGCGCGGGCTGCGCCATCAGGAAGGCGGTGAGCATGAGGATGCTGCCAAGCACAACCAGCGCGAAGAAGCCGACCTCGGTGTCCTCTCGGTAGGGCGTCAGACTCCGTTTGTGCAGGGCCCGGTAGTGGGTGGCAAAGTTCAGGCCGGCGGCGCAGGCGAAGACGATGATGACGCCTTCGATCAGCGTGCTGTCGTAGTGGGCGATGGAGTTGTCCCAAGACGAGAAGCCGCCCAGGCCCATCACTGAAAAGGCATGGATCAGTGCCTCCCAGCCTGGCATGCCGGCCAGCCACAGGGCGATGCCGCAGGCCAGCGTGAGGGCGGCGTAGGTGACCCACAGGGCTTTGGCGGTCTCGGTGATGCGCGGGGTGAGGCTGGACTCCTTCATCGGGCCCGGCGCCTCGGCGCTGAACATCTGCCGGCCGCCGATACCCAGCAGCGGCAGAATCGCCACCACAAGCACGATCACGCCCATGCCGCCAATCCAGTGCAGAAAACAGCGCCACAGGTTGATCGACAGGGGGAGCTGATCGAGGCCGGACAGCACGGTGGCGCCGGTGGTGGTCAGCCCGGAGGCGGCCTCGAAGTAGCCGTCGGTCAGCGACAGCTCCGGGAGGTACAGGACCAGCGGAAGCATGGCGAAGACCGGCAGAATCAGCCAGGTGGCGCTGACCAGCAGAAAGCCGTCGCGGGTGCGCAGGTCGCGGCCGGAGTGTCGTGCGCCGTACCACAGGGCCAGGCCGACGCCGAAGGTGATGAGGATGGACGCGTCGTAGGCGGTGGTCGCGCCGTCGTGCAGAAAGAACGAGACCGCCAGCGGAAAGCCCATCATCAGGCCAAAGATCATCGTGATCAGACCGAATGCACCAATGACCGGGGCGTAGCTTCGGGCGTTCATGCGGGGCGTGTGGGGCTTATTTACGCCAGAACGCGGGCGTCAGGACGACGATCAGGGTGAACAACTCGAGGCGGCCCAGCAGCATGGCGAAGGCACAGACCCAGGTCTGGAAGTCGGTGAGCACGGCATAGGTGCTGGCCGGGCCGACCGCGTTGAGGCCGGGGCCGGTGTTGTTGAGGCAGGCGATCACGGCGGAGAAGGCGGTGATCAGCTCCAGCCCGGTGGCCGACAGCACCAGAGTCAGCGAGACGATGGTGACCATGTAGATGAAGCTGAAGGCCAGCACCGCGTGCAGGATCTTGTCGGTGATCTGCGCCTTGCCGAGTCGCACCGGCTTGATCGCGCTGGGGTGGATAGCGCGGACCACCTCGCGGAACACCTGCTTGTACAGAATGATGGCGCGCATCAGCTTGATGCCGCCGCCGGTGGAGCCGGAGCAGGCGATGAAGCTGCCCAGAAACAGGATCCACAGCTGCGCAAACATCGGCCAGAAGGTGTAGTCGGAGGTGGCGAAACCTAGCGAAGTCGACAGCGAAATGGTGTGAAAGGCGACGTAGCGCAGCGTGTTGGCGAAGCCGTCGTACACGTTGAAGGTGCTCAGATACAGGCTGAGCGCGATGATGCTGACGGTAAGGACGCCGAAGTAGAAGGGCAGCTCCGGGTCCTTGAGGTAGGCCTTGGGCGAGCGCTGGCGCAAGGCCATGAAGTGGGTGGCGAAGTTGATGCCGGAGAGCAAGGCAAAGCTCATTGCCACCAGCTCGATGGGCACACTGTTGAAATGCCCGAGGCTGGCGTCCTTGGTTGAAAATCCGCCCAGCCCCATGATCGAGAAGGCATGCATCAGCGCATCCCAGAACTCCATGCCGACCGCAGTGAGGCTGCTCGTACAGGCAACGGTCAGCAGCAGATAGACCACCCACAGGCCCTTGGCGGTCTCGGCAATGCGCGGCGTGAGGCTGGATTCTTTCATCGGGCCCGGGGTCTCGGCCTTGAACATCTGCCGGCCACCGATGCCGAGCAGCGGGAGAATCGCCACCGCCAGTACGATCACGCCCATGCCGCCGATCCAGTGCAGGAAGGTGCGCCAGAAGTTGATTGAGATCGGCAGGTTGTCGAGGCCCGACATGACCGTGGCGCCGGTGGCGGTCAGCCCGGAGGTGGCCTCGAAATAGGCGTCGGTGAAGGACATGTCCGGCACGTAGAGCCACAGGGGCAGCGCGGCGAACACGGGCAGCGCCACCCAGGTCAGGACGACCAGCAAAAAGCCGTCGCGCACCCGCAGGTCGCGCTTTCGGCTGCGCGTCGTTGCCCACAGCAGCAAGCCAAAAGCGAAGGTGATGAAGATGGATTCGTCGTAAGCGGTGAGCGCGTTGTCGGCGTGCAGCCAGGACACCGACAGCGGAATGCCCATCAGCAGGCTGAAGATCAGGATGATCAGGCCGAGCGGATTGAGTACCGGGAAATAGCGCTGCATCTTAGCGGCGGGCCGGCGGCAGCGGATGGGTCGGGAGCATGGACAAAATCACGTGACAGCGCGTCGCTCAGAAGAACGAGAAGTCGACCTGGAACAGCTTCTCGACTTGTCGCACGAGCTTCTTGGACGTACAGAAGACGATCAGGTGGTCTTCGGGCTTGATCACGGTGTCGTGGTGGGCCATCAGCACGGTGGGGCGGCCGGGCGAGTCGTCGGTGACGTCTTCCATGCGCACGATCGCGCCAATGGTGGCGCCGCGCGGAAGGCGGATGTCTTCGATGGCGCGGCCGACCACCTTGGAGTTCTTCTCGTCGCCGTGGGCGATGATCTCCAGCGCCTCGGCCGCGCCGCGGCGCAGGCTGTGCACCGCCACCACGTCACCACGGCGGACATGTGCCAGCAGCGAGCCGATGGAGGTCTGTGCCGGCGAGATGGCGATGTCGATATGGCCGCCCTGCACCAGATCCACATAGGACTTGCGGTTGATCAGGGCCAGGGTGCGGCGTGCGCCCATGCGCTTGGCCAGCGAGGCGGACATGATGTTGTCTTCCTCGTCGTTGGTCAGCGCGACGAACATGTCCATTTCGTCGATGTTTTCGTTCTCGAGCAGATTCTCGTCGGTCGAGTCGCCGCGCAGCACCAGGGTGTCGTTCAGCTCGATGGCGATCATCTCGGCGCGGCGCTTGTCGTATTCGAGGACTTTGACCTCGTAGTCTTTTTCGATGGCGCGGGCCAGACGCAGGCCGATGTTGCCGCCGCCGGCGATCATGATGCGGCGCATCGGGCGGTCGACATGGGTCAGCTCGCGCATGACCCGGCGGATATTGGCGGAGGCGGCCAGGCAGAAGACTTCGTCGCCCGGCTTGATGAAGGTGTCGCCCTCGGGAATGATCGGCTCGCCGTCGCGGTAGATGGCCGAGACGCGCACTTCGATGTTGGGCATGTGATAGCGCAGCGCCTTGATCGGGTGGCCCACCAGCGGGCCGCCTTCAAAGGCGCGCACGGCGATCAGGCTCAGTGCGCCGTCGGCGAAGTCGACCACCTGCAGGGCTTCGGGGAACTCGATCAGCCGGCGGATGTAGTCGGTGACGATCTGCTCGGGGCAGATCGAGAAATCGACCGCGAAGTTATCCAGACTCAGCAGTTCCGGGTGGTCGACGAAGTCCGATGAGCGCAGCCGCGCGATGCGGGTGGGCAGGTTGAACAGGGTGCGGGCAATGCGGCAGGCGCACAGATTGGTCTGGTCGGACTGGGTGACGGCGATCAGCAGATCGGCGTCGTCGGCGCCCGCTTCCTTGAGCACCGAGGGCGAGGCCGCGTTGCCGCAGACGGTGCGCAGATCGAGTCGGTCTCGCAAGGTGGCCAGGTGGTCGGCATCGGTGTCGACCATGGTGATGTCGTTGGCTTCCGAGACCAGGTTTTCGGCCACCGAAGCGCCGACCTGTCCTGCGCCGAGGAGAATGATTTTCACGTGTCGAGTCGCTGAACCAGTGCGAAAGTTGGGCCGATTCTACGCCCTTTGTCTGAGCGATGGCCAAGTTTTTGTGCGGCGCACAATCTGCGCAAGATCATGCGTTCTCGTTCCGCCGACCGGTTTGTATGCCGAGTTGCTTGAGTTTGCGGTAGAGGTGCGTGCGTTCCAGGCCGGTCTTTTCGGCGAGGCGCGTCATGTTGCCGTTCTCGAGGCGCAGGTGATAGTCGAAGTAGATGCGTTCGAAGGCCTCGCGCGCCTCGCGCAGCGGCAGATCGAGTTGCAGGCCCGCGGCGGCGGGCTGGGGGTCGAGCATGCGATGCACGTCCTGGTGCTCGATGCTTTCCTCGAGCGTGCCCAGCGCCAGTGAGCGGACGGCGGCGCGCAATTCGCTATAGCCGCCCGGCCAGGCATGAGTGCGCAAGACATTGAGGGCCGCGGTGCTGAGCTTCCGGTTGGGCACCTCGCCGGCTTCGACCAGATGCACCAGCAGCTGCTGCGCCAGATCGGGGACGTCGTCGCGGACGTCCGCCACGGACGGCACCGGCAGGCTGATCTCGAATAGTCGGTGCAGCAGCGCGGTGTCCCAGCCGGCGGCTTCGAGGCTGTCGGCGCTTTGGTCGGTGGCGGCAACGAGGTGCAAGTCGTAGCGCTCGAGGCGCTCGAGTGCAAACGCGAGGTTCTTTTGCTGTGGCTTGGAGAGGCGCGACAGTTCGGCGATGTACACCGCCCCGCCCTGGTGTTTTTGCAGGAGTTCGACATCCAGGGGGCCGCTGATGGCGCTCAGGTCGAGCCAGGCGTCGCTGCGGCGGCCGGGCAGGCTGCGCGCGGTGAGTTCGGCCAGAGAGCCACTGCCGACCCGCAGCAGCAGGTGGCGGGAGCGCGCGGTGATCTGTTCGAGCTGCTTTTTGAGGTCGCGCAGGACGGTTGAGCGCGGAAAGGCGTCAAGCGTCAGCGCCGCGACCGTCTTGATGCCGCCACTGGGTTGGGCGGTCAGCGCCCGCTTGATGGCGGCGAGCAGTTTTTGCAGGCCGATGGGCTTTTCGAGATAGTCGATGGCGCCGATGCGGGTCGCTTCAACGGCGGTGTCGATGGTGCCGTGGCCCGACATCATGATGACAGGCATGTTGAGCTGGCCGTTGGCCGACCATTCCTTGAGCAAGGAAATGCCGTCGGCATCTGGCATCCAGATGTCCAGCAACACCAGATCGGGCCGGTTGGCGTGGCGGGCGGCGCGAGCGCTGGCGGCGTTCTCGGCCAGTCGAACGGTGTAGCCCTCGTCGCGCAGAATCTCTGAGAGCAGTTCGCGGATGCCGACTTCGTCGTCGACGATCAGGATGGATGGCATGGTGTCAGCGTTTTTCCGTGATGGCGGGGCGCAGATGAACACGCACTTCGGCGCCGCCGTCTTCGTGGTTGATCAGGCGGATGTCGCCGCCGTGTTCGTCGATGATTTTCTTGACGATGGCCAGACCCAGGCCGGTACCGCGGGCCTTGGTGGTGAAATAGGGTTCGAATGCGCGGCTGAGCATGTCGCCGGGAAACCCGGGTCCATTATCGCGCACACTCAGCCGAATGCGACCGTTGTCGCGCAGGCTGGAGCGGATCACGATGTGCGCGGCCGGGTGTTCGGTCAGCGCGTCTTCGGCATTTTGCAGCAAATTGTGGATCACCTGACGGAGCTGGGCGGCGTCGCCCTGCACGGCCGGCAGGCCGGCTTGCAGGTCGGGTTCGATACGCACCGGTGCGCCATCGTAGAGGGCGAGCACTTCGCGGACAAGCGCGTTGAGGTCCAGCGATGCGAGTACCGGTGCGGGGAGGCGTGCGTAGTCACGGAAGGCGTTGACCAGATTCTTCATCGCTTCGACCTGGCTGACGATGGTGCCGGTGGCGCGCTCGAGCATGTTGCGGCCGTCGTCGTCGAGGCGCGGCGCGAGCTTCATGGCGAGGCGCTCGGCGGACAGCTGAATGGGCGTGAGCGGGTTCTTGATCTCGTGAGCGAGCCGGCGGGCAACCTCTGCCCAGGCGGCGGTGCGTTCGACGGCTATGAGGTGCGAGATGTCATCAAAGACCACCACCGTGCCGCCGCCGGCGGCCTGCGGTAGCGCGGTGCCATGGATGAGCAGGGTCTTTTCGCCGCCGTCGGAGGCGCGCATCTCGATCTGTTGTTGCCAGTCGGCGTCTTCGCCCGCCAAGGCGGCGACGAGAGTGTCACGGAATTCGATGTGTTCGGGCCAGTCGGCGATGGTGATGTCTTCATAGCCGTCGAGCGGGTCGTCGAGAATTTCGGTCGCCCCCCGGTTGGCCGCGCGCAGGGTGCCGTCGGGCGAAAAGGCCAGCACGCCGGCGGACAGGTTGGCCAGCACGCTTTCGAGATAGCTTCGCGCGGCTTCGACCGCCGCCCGGTTGCGCTCGGCGAGCGCGCGCGCCTCGTCGAGCTGGCGGGTCATCTGATTGAAGGATTGGGTGAGCACCCCGAGTTCGTCATGCGCGGGCAAGGCGCGGCGTGGGCTGAAGTCGCCCTGGGCCACGGCCTCGGTGCCCTGCGCCAGAATGATCAGGGGTTTGGAGAGCTTGCGCGCGAGGACGAAGGCGATCGCGATGGCGGCGAGCAGCGCCAGCAGCAGCGATAGCGTCAGCGTGAGGCTGTAGATGCGCTTGAGGCCGTCGCGCCCGAGCGAGAGTTGTTGATAGTCGCGATACGCGGTCTGCACGGCGTTGGCATGGCGGCTGATGGACTCGGGCACCGGCTGGATGAGCTGCAGGTAGGTCGGTTCATCGGTAATGCTCCGATTCGGGATCGGAACGATGACCCGCAGCTCGATCCGGCCTTCGGGGTCTGAATCGACAAACAGCGTGCGCTGACCGTTGCGGGCCTGGCGCATCTGGTCGGTGTTGGGCAAGGCGGGTAGTAGCGTGGTGACGGAGTTGGAGGCGGTCGCCTGGATCCGGCCGCCACCGGAGAACAAGGTGGCGCTGTCAACGCCGGCCTGTTCGCGCAGGCGATTGAGACGGGAGGCAGCGAGCGCCGGCGAGTCGGACAGGCTCAGCGCCATATCGCTGGCGTGGCCCTGAAGTTGCCGGCCGAGGTAGTCGAGCGAGGTCTGGCCGAGGGCGATGCCGCCTTCGAGCGCCGCATCGACGCGGACGTCGAACCAGGTTTCGATACTGCGTACGACGAACTGCAGCGAGACGGTGTAGATCATGACGCCCGGCACGATGGCCATCAGCGCAAAGAAGGTGAGCAGCCGGAGCTTGAGTTGCGAGCCGAACACCTTGGCTCGGCGATCGGCCAGCAACTGGCGGACCTGCACCGTGACCAGGCCGGCCAGCGCGACGGCGATGAAGCCGTTGAGCGCCAGCAGGTAGGGATAACTGTCGGCGAACATGTCGGTGTTCGCGGTGGCGCTGGCGAGCAGGAACAGCGAGATCGCGGCAAGCGCAGCGGCGACGGTGAAGGCAATGCGCTTCATGGTGCGGCCCGGCCGGCGGTGAGGAAGATCCAGCTCATCTCTTCGGTGTCGATGGACCAGTCCCGGCTGCCGAGTGCGGAGACCTTGAACGGCCGGGGCAGCAGGTCGGTGTCGAGGCGAAAGCGCAGGGTGACCTTGTAGGACTGTCCGGGCTCGAGCGTGTCGATGCCGGCGACGCGCCAGCGGCGTACGCGCGTCATGGTGCGAACCGCCGCATCGAGGCTATCGAAACTTTGATGGAAGTTGCCAATGGCCAGCCGGAAGCTGCGGGTGAGCGCGTGATAGGTGAGGCGATAGCTGAGCGATTCGCTGACCAGGGATTTGTCGAGCCAGTACCAGCGGGGTGATTCGATGCTCGCTTCGAGGACGAAATACACCGCGATGCCATGGCGAATCGCGTCTTCCACCCGCGGGTTGAGCGTCAGTTCAATGTCGGCGTTGATGACATAGTCGGCGTTTTCTAGCTGGATCTCGCCGTAGGCGATACGCGGTGCCTCGCTGGCCTGTGCCGGCAAGACGAGCAGGCACAGCGCCAGGCCGATTGCACGGAGCAGCAAAGGGAGATCAACGCGCCTTTTCGAGCAAGGCGTAGTAAAAGCCGTCGTGTTCAGCATCGGGCAGCAGCTTGTGCTCCATTCGGCCTTGGATGGCGACCCGTTTGGCATCGGGGTGGCTGGCGCAGAATCGGGCGATCTGGTCGCTGTTTTCCTCGTCAAACACCGAGCAGGTCACGTAGAGCATTGTGCCACCGGGGGCGAGGGTGCGCCACAGCGCATGCAGGATGTCTGCTTGCTGGGCGGCAAAGCCGGCGATGTCGGTGGCACGCCGTAGCCATTTGATGTCGGGGTGGCGACGGGCGACACCGGAGGCGGAGCATGGGACGTCGGCGAGGATTCGGTCGAAGGCTTGACCGTCCCACCACTGATCAGGGTCGCGGCTGTCGCCGATGAGGACTTCGGCCTTCAGGCCGAGTCGGCTGAGCGTGTCATCGATTCGCCGGGCGCGGATCGGATCGAGTTCGAGCGCGGTCAGGGCGATGTCTGCGGTCTCGAGCAGATGGGCGCTCTTGCCACCCGGCGCGGCGCAGGCGTCGAGCACGCGGTCGCCAGGGCGCGGCGCCAGCCACTGGGCGGCCCATTGCGCGCCGGCATCCTGAACCGAGTATCGGCCTTCAAAGAAGTCGGGGATCTGGTCGACGGGCACCGGCGTGTCGAGCAGCAAGGCACCGTTGTCGAGGACGCGGTGGGCGATGCCCGCGCTGCGCAGGCGATCGGAGGCGTCGTCGAGTGTGCCTTGTCGCAGATTGGCGCGCAGCGACATGGGCGGGTGTTGATTGCCCGCGGCCAGCACGGTGATCCATTGATCAGGCAGGCGCTTCTGGAGCTTTTGAATCCACCAGTCGGGGTGTTGATAGCGACTGGCGGCGTCCCCGGCCAGCGCCTGCTCGAATGTGGCTTGCTGGCGCAGGAAGTTGCGCAGCACGCCGTTGGCGACGGGCCGAAGCCCGGGCGCGATCGCGCCTATGGCGGTGACGGCCTGGTCGACAACGGTGTGCGCAGTGTCGGGGCGCGCGGCCAGGCGATGAATGGCAACGAGGAGGATGGCGTGCAGTCGTGTCGGCAGCGGTTTGGAGAGCAAGCGCTTGAGCACGGCGTCGCCTTTGCCATACTCGCGCAGCGTGCTGTAGGTCAGGTCGAGAATGGCGCCGCGCACGGGGCGGGGCAGATCGGTGAGGCGAGCCTGCGTCATCATTTCGGTGAGGGCTTTGCCCTCAATGACGCCTTCAATGAGCCCGGCGGACTGATCGATCGCGAAGGCCAGGCTATCCACGGCCAGGGGCGGCGGCGGCGGCATGGGGGCGCGTCTGGGCTTGCGGTCGAATGGGGTCATGGTGTGAGGCACTGTCGAATGTAGTTGGGCTGGGCAAATGCCGCCCGGTGGGTGTCGCCGTTGTAATACTGGAGTTGCTGGATGCTGCGCGACAGAAGACGCTGGTCGACCTCGGCCGGGCTGAGGCTTAGCGGGTCGATGTGGTCCGACGCACAGGCCATGCCCCACAAGCTGCCGTACAAGGGAATGTAGTGGAAGTGCGGCCTGACGATGTCGAACACCTGACGCAAGCGTGTGACCAGCATGGCCACCCGCTCGCCTTGAAATACCGGGGCGCCCAGATGCAGTGAGAGCGCACCTTGATCGCTCAGCAGGCGCTTGCAGTCGGCAAAGAAGGCTTCGGTGTAGAGGGCTTCGGCGGGGCCGATCGGATCGGTGAGATCGAGCACGATGAGGTCGAAGCGCTCGCCGGCCGCAGGGGCGGTGGTGCGAACGTAGGCCAGACCGTCCGCGATCTGCAGATCGAGGCGGGGGTCGTCGAGGGCGCCGTTGTGAACCTTGGGCAGGTGGCGACGGGCGATATCGACAACCTTCTCGTCGAGTTCGACCAGCGTGATCTTCTCCATCGTTGGATGCTTGAACAACTCATCAGCGGAGCCGCCGTCGCCGCCGCCGATGATCAAGGCGCGGCGGGGGTCGATCTGGCCGATGCTCGGTACATGGATGAGGTTCTCATGATAGAAAAACTCATCGCCTTCCGAGGTCATGAAGAAGCCATCGAGTCGAAACAGTCGCCCGAACTGAGGGGTATCCCAGACCTCGTAAGACTGAAACGGCGTGTCGCCCGCTTCGATGAGCCGGCCGCTTTTGAGGTAGTGGCCGGCGTTTTCGTTCAGGGCTTCGATCAGCCGATCGTTGTCAGATGACATCGCGCGAAGATTCCTTGCTCAGGCCGATGTGGGCAGTTCGCCGCGCATGACATCTTTCTCGATCATCTCGCCGGGCTGCAACAAATCGATCAGGTGCTGGTAGACCGCGCGCGCACGATCGCTGTTGTCGCGAGAGAAGTTGCAGACGTAGACGTCGAGCGTCACGGCGTTGGTCTCGGGCCAGGTGTGAATGGCGACGTGTGACTCGGCCAAAACGACGGTGCCGGTAACGCCGGCCTTTTCGCCGTCGTCGTGCGTGAACTGGTAAAAGTAGGCGCCAAGCGGTGTGAGACCGGCTTCTTTGCAGAAATTGACGCAGCGCGTTTCGAGGACATTCCGATCAAGCAAGACGGCAGGGTCGCAGTCGCAGTGGTACAGATCGGCAATGAGATGAAGACCTTGCATGGCATCCCCATCCAATGGATTAAAAAAGGCCTGTGATTTTAACACCTTGGGGGGGGCTCTAGGCCCGCCGCGTTCCACGTGAAACAAATGGAGCGTGTGTCAGTTGGTGCCGATCATGTCCCACGCCATCTTGGCGATCAGCGCGCTCACGACCGCCAGGAAAAAACGTCGAACAAAACGGGTGCCGTGCTTGAGTGCCATGCTGCTGCCCGTGACAGCGCCAGCAAGATTACACGCGGCCATCAGCAGACCGACTTTCCAGAGAATGGCGCCGGTGCCCGCGAAGAAACTGATCGCGGCGAGATTGGTAGAAAAATTGAGGATTTTGGCGGATGCCGAAGCCTGCAGGAAATCCATGTGCAGGGCGCGGATGAACAGAAAGATGAAAAAACTTCCCGTGCCAGGGCCGAAGAAGCCGTCGTAGAAGCCGATGGTGACACCGATGATCGCAATCCTGAGGCGTGTGGTGGCGAGGGGTAGTGGTGCGCCGGCGTCAGTGCCAAAGTTGGGACGCAGGTAGGTGTAGATGGCGACGGCGATCAACAATGAGAGGACGAGCGGTCGGACGAGTGTCGGGTCGAGCAGCGCTACCGACTTGGCGCCAAACCAGGCACCAATAAGAGCGGCCGCAGCCCCGGGCAGGACGATTCGGAAATCAATGCGTACGCGTCGTGCGTACTGAACAGCAGCACTCGCCGTGCCCACGATGCTGGCGATCTTGTTGGTACCGAAAAGCGTTGCGGGCGCATGTTGCGGCAGGCTCGAAAACAGCAGGGGTATCTGGATGAGTCCGCCGCCGCCGACGACAGCATCGACAAAACCGGCAAAGAAGGCGCCGGCGCCTAGAAGAAGCCAGAGGGCATCAGTCATGAGAGGGAGTTTGTTTCACGTGGAACCGGAGTGCGGACGCGATGTTTTGCGCTACTTTCCGATACAGAAGCGGGAGAATATTTCGCCGAGCAAATCGTCGGGTGTGAACTCACCCGTAATTTCGCCCAAAGCATCGTGACTTTGGCGTAGCTCCTCTGCCATCAGTTCAAGTGCATGGTTTTGTTCGAGGGCCGTTTCAACATGAGCAAGCGCTGAGGACAAGGCGCCGAGGTGGCGCTTCCGCGCAAAAAACACATCTTCGCTGTGCGGGTGCCACCCCGCAAGTTTGAGCAAATGCTCACGCAGCAACGTAATACCGTCGCCCGTTTTTGCGGAGAGTCGAATCCGGGTGCTTTGGTCGGTCTCCGTCAGTTGTGTGTCGAGCTGAGCCAGGTCGCACTTGTTTTCGACGGTAATGCGCGGCACGCCGGATGGCAGGCGTGCATCGATGCCTTCATCTTCCGAGGTGATACCGTAACGCGCGTCGACAATGCGAACGATGACATCGGCATCTTCGATTTCTTTCCATGTCCGTTCGATGCCGATCCGTTCGACGGTGTCGCCGGTGTCGCGCAGGCCGGCGGTGTCGATGATGTGCAGCGGGATGCCGGCGAGCTGGATGGTTTCCTTAAGTGCGTCGCGAGTGGTGCCGGCGATATCGGTGACGATGGCGCGTTCATGGCCGGCCAGCTGATTGAGCAGGCTGGACTTGCCGACATTGGGCTGGCCCACCAACACGACGTGCAGACCTTGTCGAAGCAGCGCGCCTTGCTCGGCGCGGTCGAGAATGTCGCGCAGCGCGGCGGCGATGGCCTGCATGCGTTCGACCGCGCGTGCGGCGGCGAGAAAATCGATCTCTTCTTCGGGGAAATCGAGGGTGGCCTCGACCAGCATGCGCAGGTCGATGAGCCGGTCGCGTACGTCGCCAATGGCATCCGAGAACACGCCACTGAGCGAGCGCACGGCGGAGCGAGCCGCGGCGACCGTGGAGGCCTCGATGAGATCTGCCACCGCCTCGGCCTGCGCCAGGTCCATCTTGTCATTGAGAAAGGCGCGCTGGGTAAATTCGCCGGGTTCAGCGAGTCGGGCGCCGAGCGACAGGGCGCGCGCCAGCAGCAGTTGCATGACGACCGGGCCGCCATGGCCTTGCATTTCGATGACGTCTTCGCCGGTGAAGGAGTGCGGCGCGGGAAAGTACAGCAGCAGGCCTTCGTCGATCAGACGGCCGTCGCTGTCATGAAATGACCCGAAGATGGCTTGGCGTGGCGGAGGCAGTTTTCCGTTGCCAAGCGTCGCGGCCAGCGAACTGAGGTCGGGGCCGGAGATGCGAACAATGCCGACGCCACCACGCCCAGGCGCGGTGGCGACAGCGGTGATGATGTCAGGTCTTCTGCCCACTTTCGATCATCTTGGTGATCTGCCACTGCTGGGCGATCGACAGAGTGTTGTTAACCACCCAGTACAGCACCAGACCGGCCGGGAAGAACAGGAACATGAAGGTGAACACGATCGGCATGGCCATCATGACCTTGGCCTGCATGGGGTCCGGCGGCGTCGGGTTGAGGCGCATCTGGATCAGCATGGTGGCACCCATGATGATCGGCAGGATGAAGTACGGGTCTTTCACCGACAGGTCGGTGATCCAGCCCAGCCAGGGCGCCTGGCGCATTTCGACGCTGCCGAGCAGCACCCAGTACAGCGCGATGAAGACCGGGATCTGCACCACGATCGGCAGGCAGCCGCCGAGCGGGTTGATCTTCTCTTTCTTGTAGATCTCCATCATCTCCTTCTGCATGCGCACCTTGTCGTCGCCATGCTGCTCCTTGAGCCGCTGCAGGCGCGGGCCCAGGGTGCGCATCTTGGCCATCGACTTGTAGGACGCGGCGGAGAGCGGGAAGAAGATCAGCTTCAGGCAGATCGTGACCAGGATGATGGCCCAGCCCCAGTTGCCGGTCAGGTTATGGAACCACTGCAGCACCCAGAACAGCGGTGCGGCGATGACCGTCAGCCAGCCGTAGTCGACCACCAGGTCGAGACCCGGGGCGATGGCTTCGAGGTGTTCCTGTTCCTGCGGGCCGGCGTAGAGGCGGGTGCTGACCGTGGCGGTGGCGCCAGGGGCGATCTCGTCGACGGGCAGGATGGTGCCGGCGGTGTAGAGGCGGTCGTTGATCTTGCGCGCGAAGTACTCGCGCGCCACGCCTTGTTCGGGCAGGAAGGCGCTGACGAAGTAGTGCTGCACCATTGCCACCCAGCCGTTGTCGTCCTTCTTGGCGAACTTGGCGCTGCCGTCGGCGATGTCTTCAAAGCTCACTTTCTGGAACTTGAGCGCATCGGTATAGAAGGCCGGGCCGGTGAAGGTGCTCACGCCCATGGCTTCGGTCGTTTCGGCGGCTTCACCGTCGCGCTGGAACTGGAAGTAGGCATCGGTGCGCACCGGTGCGTCGCTACCGTTGCTGATCTCGTAGGCCACGTCGATGATGTAGCTGTCGCGATGGAAGGTCAGCAGTTTGCTGACATTGATGCCGTTATCAGTCGGTGCGTCCAGGCGCACGGTGAGCGTCTTGGCATCGGCGGCCATCACCTGCTCGCCTTCTGGCAGGGTGAAGCGTGTCTTGTGGTTGGGCAGGCCCTGGCCGGTCAGGCCGGACTGCGCAGCGTAGATATGGCGGGTGCCGTTATCGAGCAGGACGTAATTCTTGGTCTTGTCGGCCGTGGCTTTGTGGCGCGTGAGCTCCAGGCGGACGATGTCACCACCGTCGGCGGAGATTTGCGCCAGCACGGAGTCGGTGCGAACGGTAAGTGTGGGGGCTGCGCCGCCGCTGCTGCTGACCGCGTCAACCGGTACGCTGCCGTCGGCGCTGAGTTGCGTGCGTGCCTTAGGAATGCTCGCATCGGTGCTGGCTGCGCCGCCGGCTTGATTGCTGGCGACCTGGGCGACCGGCGGATTGGTGTACTTTCCCCAGCCGTCCCACAGCATGAAAATGGAGAAGGCGAAGATCGTAAGCAGGATGAGGCGACGATTGTCCATCGAAACGAGACCGTAGTTAGCAGGTTAGGGAACCGGGTCGTGACCGCCGTTGCACCAGGGGTGACAGCGCGATACCCGCTTGGTCGCCAGCCAGCTACCGCGCAAGGCGCCGTAACGATTGATGGCTTCGACCGCGTATTCCGAGCAACTGGGGACGAATCGGCAATTGCTGCCCAGCATGGGGCTGATCGCGTAGCGATAGACCTTGAGCAGGGCCAGCAAGAGTGATTTCATCCCGGTAGTCGCCTCAGCAGGCCAGAGAGATCCTCGTGCACGCTGGTGCGCGTGGCATCTTTCAGTGGCCGATGTAGCCGAACGATCATGTCCAGCGCCGGTAGTGTGCCACGTTGCAGGCGAAATCCCTCGCGCACGACGCGTTTGATGCGGTTGCGCTCAACCGCGCGCCGAGCAAGTTTTTTTGCCACCACCACGCCAAGGCGGGCGGTATCTCCGCCATTGGGGCGGAAATGCACGATCAGGTAGCGACCTTTTATCGCGCGCTTAAATGCAAAAACGGATGAATACTCATCCGTTTTTCGCAATCGGTAAGCGTCGCGGAAATGGTGATCAGCCTGATCGACATCCGGCGACTGGTCGCCCACCTTAGACGGCGAGGCGGTGACGACCTTTGGCCCGACGGGCACGGATCACGGCGCGACCACCGCGGGTACGCATGCGAACCAGAAAGCCATGGGTGCGCTTGCGCTTAATAACGGAGGGTTGGTAAGTACGTTTCATGTTGACTAGCCAAGTGTTAAGTCAAACGAAGAATTTCAACCTAATCACCTTGTTTTGTCAACGATTCTTTTTGGACGGCCTTGTGGATAAGTCTCGCGTAGCGGGGTAGAATCGTCCTTTGCCCGCCGAGCCTCCCTCGCAATCGGTTCGTCAGAAACCGGCGGCGGCACTCCCGAAAAACAGAGAACGGCCGTGGCGTCCCGGTATCCCCGGCTGACCACGGACCATGTTCCTACTCGATGTGACCCGCCAAAGCCTGTGACGCAAGATTTCTGGACCTTCTGCTTGACCCGTCTTCAGGGGGAGTTGCCGCCTCAGCAATTCACCACCTGGATCAAAGCCCTGCGCGCCGATGATGACGCCGGGACGGATACGGCTGCGCCGGCCGTTCACTTGGTCGCCCCCAACCGGTTCGTATTGCAGTGGGTGCGTGAGCGCTATGTGCGGCGCATTGGCGAACTGGGCGAAGAGTTTTTTGGTGCGCCCACCGAAGTGGCGCTGACGCTGCCGGTCAATGGTGAGGCCGTGCGTCGGCCGGTGACTGCGTCGGCCGCAAAGGCCGCGCCCTCCCCGGCCTCGGCCAGCGCACCAGCGACGCCGCCGGCCGCCGCAAGTTCGGCACCGGTTGCTGAACCGCCCCGGGCAGAGTCGCCCCGTCGTGCGCCGGCCGCTTCGACCAGTGCCTACGACAAGACCCGGCTGAACCCCGATTTTACGTTTGACACTCTGGTCACCGGCCGCGCCAACGATCTGGCGCGTGCGGCGGCCATGCAGGTGGCCGACAACCCCGGCGTGTCCTACAACCCGCTGTTTGTGTATGGCGGCGTCGGCCTCGGTAAAACCCACTTGATTCACGCCCTCGGCAACGAGGTGTTCCGGCGCAATCCCAAGTCGATCATTCGGTATGTGCACGCCGAGGACTACTACGCCGACGTGGTGCGCGCCTATCAGCAGAAGAGCTTCGACGTCTTCAAGCGTTACTACCGCTCGCTCGACGTGCTGATGATCGACGACATCCAGTTCTTCAATAACAAGAACCGCACGCAGGAAGAGTTCTTCCATGCCTTCAACGCGCTCACCGAGGCAAAGAAGCAGATCATCATCACCTGCGACACCTACCCCAAGGATATCCAGGGGCTGGAAGACCGGCTGATCTCGCGCTTCGACTGGGGCCTCACCGTGCAGATCGAGCCGCCCGAGCTGGAAATGCGCGTGGCCATTCTCAAGAAAAAGGCCGATAGCCATAGCATTACGCTGTGCGACGATGTCGCTTTCCTGATCGCCAAGAACCTGCGCGCCAACGTGCGCGAACTCGAAGGCGCGCTGACCAAGGTCGTGGCCTTTGCCCGCTTCCACAGCAAGCAGATCACACTCGATGTGGCCAAGGAGGCGCTCAAGGACTTGCTCAATGCCCACAACCGGCAGCTGACCATCGAGCATATCCAGAAGACCGTGGCCGATTACTTCAAGATCAAGGTTGCCGACATGCACTCCAAGAAGCGCACCCGGGTCATCGCCCGGCCGCGCCAGGTGGCCATGGCGCTGGCCAAGGATCTGACCCCGATGAGCCTGCCGGCCATTGGCGATGCCTTCGGCGGGCGCGATCACACAACCGTGTTACATGCATGCCGTACCATCGCAGAATTGCGCCGGAACGACACCCAACTCAACCACGACCTGCACGTGCTGACGCAGGTCCTGCGCGGCTAAAATGCCGATGCGATATAACAAGAACCCGATTCACGGAGATTGAACGACGATGCAACTGCTGACCACCACCCGGGATGCTCTGCTTGGCCCACTCCAGTCGGTGTCCGGCATTGTGGAGAAGCGCCACACCCTGCCGATCCTGTCCAATGTGCTGATCGAAAAGCACGGTGACCGCCTCACCCTGCTGGCGACCGACATCGAAATCCAGATCCGCACCACCGCCATCGTCACCGGCGGGCCGGACGACCTGAACATCACCGTGGCCGCGCGCAAGCTGCAGGACATTCTGCGTGCGCTGCCCGGCGACACCGACATTGCCCTGTCGCTCGACGAGAGCCGCATGACCGTCAAGGCCGGCCGCAGCCGCTTTCAGCTGCAGACCCTGCCGGCGGCCGACTACCCGCGCCTCACCGTGGCCGAAGACGAAGGCGTGCGCTTTACCGTGTCGCAGCGCGCCTTCAAAAAGCAGCTCGCGCTGGTGCAGTACGCCATGGCCCAGCAGGACATCCGCTACTACCTCAACGGCCTGCTCACCATGGTCGACGGCTCCACCCTGCGCATGGTCGCCACCGACGGCCACCGCCTCGCCTACATCGAGAGTGAAATCGAGGGCAACTACCCGCGCACCGACGTGATCCTGCCGCGCAAGACGGTGCTCGAACTCGCCCGCCAGCTCTCCGACAGCGACGAGCCGCTCGAAATCATCATCGCCGGCAACCAGATCGTGTTCCGTTTTGGCGATGTCGAGCTCATCTCCAAGCTGGTGGATGGCAAGTTCCCCGACTACGAGCGCGTCATCCCGCAAAACCACCCCAAAGAGCTTCGTCTGGCCCGTCAGCCGCTGCATGCGGCGCTGTCGCGCGTGGCGATTCTCACCAACGAGAAATTCCGTGGTGTGCGCATCGTCCTGTCGAGTGGCAGCCTGAAGATCCTCAGCACCAACGCCGAGCAAGAAGAAGCGCAAGAAGAGCTCGAGATCGACTACGAAGGCGATGGCCTCGATATCGGCTTCAACGTCACCTATCTGCTCGACGTGCTCAACAACGTATCGAGCGACGACGTGCTGGTGCGCCTCAACGACGGCAACTCCAGCGCGCTGATTTCGCTGCCCGGCAACGACGCCTTCAAGTATGTCGTGATGCCGATGAGAATTTGACGGGCACTGGCGCGCCGACACAAACGGCGCGCCAGTCGGTCTGTCAGCCATCGAGGGCGTTGGCCCTGTCGATGGCATCGCGCCCCACCGGGCGCACCTAGCAGTCTGATGAGTATTGAGGGGCGCCCCAGGTGCTCCGGAGTGAAGAGAATCCTATGTCCGAATCGCAGAACACGCCGCAGGGCGGCTACGACGAATCCAGCATCCAGCAGCTCGAAGGTCTGGAGGCCGTGCGCAAGCGCCCCGGCATGTACATCGGTGACACCTCCGACGGCACCGGTTTGCATCACATGGTTTTCGAAGTGGTCGATAACGCCATTGACGAAGCCCTGGCGGGCTACTGCGACGACATCCTCGTCACCATCCACACCGACAACTCCATTTCCGTCACCGACAACGGCCGCGGCATCCCGGTGGGCGTCAAGCTGGACGACAAGCACGAGCCCAAGCGCTCGGCCGCCGAGATCGTCATGTGCGTGCTGCACGCCGGCGGCAAGTTCAACCAAAACAGCTACAAGGTGTCTGGCGGTCTGCACGGCGTGGGCGTGTCCTGCGTCAATGCCCTGTCCAAGTGGCTGCGCCTGACCATCCGTCGCGACGGCAAAAAGCACTTCATGGAGTTCCAGCGCGGCAAGGCCGCCGACCGCATCATCGAAACGGTCAATGGCATCGAAGTGTCGCCGCTCAAGGTGGTTGGCGAATCCGCCAAAAACGGCACCGAGCTGCACTTCATGGCCGATGAAGAAATCTTCGGCGCGGTCGAGTTCCACTACGAGATCATCGCCAAGCGCCTGCGCGAGCTGTCCTTCCTCAACAACGGCGTGCGCATCCGCCTGATCGACCAGCGCATCAACAAAGAAGAAGACTTCGCCTTTGCCGGCGGCGTGCGCGGCTTTGTCGACTACATCAACCGGTCCAAGACCGTGCTGCATCCCACCGTGTTCTACTCGGAGGGCACCGCCAAAACCTCCAACGGCACCGACCACGACATCGAAGTCTCCGTCGAAGTCGCCATGCAATGGAACGACAGCTACGCCGAACAGGTGTTGTGCTTCACCAACAACATCCCGCAGTCCGACGGCGGCACCCACCTCACCGGCCTGCGCGCGGCCATGACCCGCGTCATCAACAAATACATCGAAGAAAACGACATCGCCCGCAAGGCCAAGGTCGTCATCTCCGGTGACGACATGCGCGAAGGCCTCGCCTGCGTGTTGTCGGTCAAAATGCCCGATCCCAAGTTCGCCTCGCAGACCAAGATGAAACTGGTCTCCTCCGAAGCGCGCCCGGCGGTCGAAGAAGTCGTGGCCGCCAAGCTGGCCGACTACCTGCTCGAAAACCCCATCGACGCCAAGACCATCTGCGGCAAGATCGTCGAAGCCGCCCGCGCCCGCGACGCCGCCCGCAAGGCGCGCGAAATGACCCGCCGCAAAGGCCTGCTCGACGGCGTCGGCATGCCCGGCAAGCTCGCCGACTGCCAGGAAAAAGACCCCGCCAAGTGCGAAATCTACATCGTCGAGGGTGACTCCGCCGGCGGCTCCGCCAAGCAGGGTCGCGACCGTAAATTCCAGGCCATCCTGCCGCTGCGCGGCAAGGTGCTCAACGTCGAAAAGGCCCGCTTCGACAAGCTCATCTCCTCCGAACAGATCGCCACGCTCATCACCGCGCTCGGCACCGGCATCGGCAAGGAAGAGTTCAAACCCGAGAAGCTGCGCTACCACCGCATCATCATCATGACCGACGCCGACGTCGACGGCGCCCACATCCGCACCCTGCTGCTCACCTTCTTCTATCGCCAGATGCCCGAGCTGGTCGAGCGCGGCCACATCTACATCGCCCAGCCGCCGCTCTACAAAATCAAGCACGGCAAGTCCGAGCGCTACATCAAGGACGACACCGAGCTCAATGCCCACCTGCTCAAGCTCGCCCTCGACGGCGCCGCGCTCATCCCGGCCGAAGGCGCCGACCCGATCAGCGGCAACGCCCTGGCCGAACTCGCCCGCAACTACCTGCTCGCCGAAGCCGTCATCAACCGCCTCGCCGGCTACATCGAACCCGACGTGCTGCACGCCATGCTCGAGCGCAACGTCGCCGTCAGCCTTGAAGACGAAGCCGCCGCCAACGCCAGCGCCGCCGCCCTCACGCCGCACCTGTCGGGCGCCGTCACCGTGCGCGCCGAGTACAACGAAGAAGCCGAAGCCTGGCGCCTCGCCATCGAGCGCATGTACCACGGCAACCTCAAGTACGCCACGCTCGAAGAAGACTTCCTCATCTCCGGCGACTACGCCCAGATCCGCACCGCCGCCGAAGCCATCGCCGGCCTCATCACCACCGGTGCCATCATCGAACGCGGCGACAAACAACAACCCGCCATCAGCTTCGGCAAAGCCATCCGCTGGTTGCTTGCCGAAGTCGAACGCAACCTCGGCAAGCAGCGCTACAAAGGCCTCGGCGAAATGAACCCCGAGCAGCTCTGGGAAACCACCATGGACCCCACCGTCCGCCGCCTGCTCAAAGTGCAGATCGACGACGCCATCGCCGCGGATGAAATCTTCACCACCCTGATGGGCGACCACGTCGAACCCCGCCGCCAGTTCATCGAAAACAACGCGCTGTATGCGCGGAATATCGACGTGTGATGTTGTCGGGAATCATCAGCGCTAAGGCCTGAGCCAAACCGTCCGGCCATTTGCGCTACAGGTCGATGAAATAAAACGCAGTAAAGCTCCTCCGGGAGCTTTACTGCGTTGGATACTTCGGCTGCTGCCCGGCAGCGCCCTGGAGCGTCGGGACATTCCAGGGCGCTGTTTAAATGGGTGTTAATGGGTGTAGTATTGGCACCCATGATTCCCTCGAACGCCATTCAGATAACGCCAGAGATCCTGAGTCTCATCGCCGGTATCGATGAGTTCAAGGGCGCGTGGCGTGCGCTCGGCACGCTCGCACCCGACCGGCTATCCGCATTGCGACGGGTTGCCACCATTGAGAGCATCGGCTCTTCCACACGCATCGAGGGCAGCCGCCTCTCCGATCGCGACGTTGAGCGACTGCTGTCGAAGCTGCAGATCAAGTCTTTCGCGACCCGGGACGAACAAGAAGTGGCCGGCTACGCCGAAATCATGGAACTGGTGTTTTCGTCCTGGCAGGACATCACACTTACCGAAAACCACATCAAGCAACTTCACCGCGACCTCCTGGCCTACAGCGAGAAGGATGCCTGGCACCGGGGCAACTACAAGACCTCCACCAACAGCGTGGTGGCTTTCGACGAAGACGGCAAGCAGTTGGGTGTCGTCTTCGCTACCGCGACGCCATTCGATACGCCGGCCCTGATGACCGAGTTGATCACTTGGTTCAATGATGAAAGCGATTCGGCGCGATTTCACCCGCTGCTGTTGATCGGCATCTGGGTCGTCGTCTTTCTCGAGATCCATCCGTTTCAGGACGGCAACGGACGACTCAGTCGTGTCCTCACCACACTGTTGCTCTTGCAAGCCGGCTACGCCTACGTGCCGTACAGTTCGCTGGAAAGCATCATCGAGCAAAGCAAGGAGGCCTACTACCTCGCCCTGCGGCAAACCCAAGGCACGATCCGCAGCAACGCGCCCAATTGGCAACCGTGGTTGAACTTCTTCCTGCGAGCTTTGGCCGAGCAAGTTCGTCGCCTCAACCGCAAGGTCGAGCGCGAAAAACTCGTACTAGCTTCGCTACCTGAGTTGTCACTTCAAATTGTCGAGTTCGTCCGCGAGCACGGCCGCATCACCATGGGCGACGCGATCCGCCTCACCGGCAGCAATCGCAACACCCTCAAGCAGCATTTACGGGCATTGGTGGAGCAGCGCCACCTTGATCAGCACGGCGCAGGCAGGGGCGTTTGGTACGAGTTGCGATAGGGTGCTTTTATGTCCAGTGTCCGCCAATAAGGCAATTGTTCGCGACTCAAGGCCCATGCTGAGCAGCGAGACGAACGCTCAGACGTAGAGCGCAACCTTGGCAAGCAGCGCTACAAGGGCCTCGGCGAAATGAACCCCGAGCAGCTCTGGGAAGCCACCATGCCCCCCGTCCGCCGCTTGCTCAAAGTGCAAATCGATGACGCCATCACCGCCGACGAGAGCTTCACTACCCTGATGGGCGACCATGTCGAACCCCGCCACCAGTTCATCGAAAACAACGCGCTGTATGCGCGGAATATCGATGTGTGATGTTGTCGGGAATCACCGGCAGTAAGGTCTGAGCCAAACAGCCCGGCCGTTTGCGCTTCAGATCGATGAAATAAAACGCAGAAAAGCTCGTCCGGGCGCTTTTCTGGGTTCCGCGCAGCAGCTGTTGATGACCGTAGTTCGGCCAATGCTGTCGGCCACGCTGCGTCGATTGAGTGGCGGCAATGCATTGGTTACCTGCCGCTCAACGGCAGATTGGCATCAACGTCAGCTTTCCAATCTTGCGAACGCGAACTCCCGACCCTCAAGAGTCTTTCGCCG
>NZ_VMNI01000029.1 GCF_007625205.1 Denitromonas ohlonensis
ATGGCACAAGTCATCAACACTAACGTCTATTCGCTGAATGCCCAGCGCAACCTGAACCGTAGCCAGGAAGGCCTCGCCACCTCGCTGCAGCGTTTGTCCTCAGGTCTGCGTATCAACAGCGCCCGTGACGATGCCGCCGGCTTGGCCGTGGCTCAACGAATGGAAGCCGATGCCCGCGGTCTGACCGTGGCCATGCGTAACGCCTCCGACGGTATCTCCTTCGCACAAACCGCCGACGGCGCGCTGGCCACTTCGGCCGACATGCTGCAGCGGATGCGCGAACTGGCGGTCCAAGCCTTGAACGGCACCATTACCGGCACCGAGCGCGGCTACCTCGACGCGGAATACCAGCAACTCAACACCGAGATGGGCCGGCTGCAAGGCGCGGCCAAGCTGAACAACCAGGCAGTCTTCGGTTCCTTTACGTTCCAGATCGGCGCCGCAGCGGCAGACAGCATGACCGCTGCGTTTGGCAGTGTGGCTGGCCCCGGCAGCGACGTCTCGGCCAACGCCTCGGCCGCAATCACTGCAATCGACGCCGCACTTAACAGCGTCGCCAGCAACCGCGCCACCATCGGCGGTGTGATGGGCCGCATGCAATTCACCATCCAGCAACTCGAGACCGCGCGCGAGAATCAATACGCTGCGCGTAGCCGGATCATGGACGCCGACTTCGCCTCTGAAACCGCCAACCTCACGCGGGCACAGATTTTGCAACAGTCGGGTACCGCGATGGTAGCGCAAGCGAACAGCGTCCCGCAGAACGTGTTGTCGCTGCTACGTGGCTAATCCAACCAATTTGGGATCGTCCGGCTGACCGAAGGCCGGACGCCAAAAGGAGGCAGTCATGGCACAGGTCATCAACACAAACGTCTACTCGCTGAACGCTCAGCGCAACCTCAACCGTAGCCAGGAAGGTCTGGCCACATCGCTCCAACGGCTATCGTCCGGCCTGCGCGTCAATAGCGCGCGTGACGATGCGGCTGGCTTGGCGGTGGCTCAACGGATGGAGGCAGACGCACGTGGCTTGACCGTTGCCATGCGCAACGCTTCGGATGGCATCTCCTTTTCCCAAACCGCCGATGGCGCCCTGGGCACATCGGCGGACATCCTGCAGCGCATGCGGGAACTGACTGTTCAGTCATTGAATGGCACCATCTCTGACACGGAGCGGGGCTACCTCAACGCCGAGTACCAGCAATTGAATACAGAGTTGGGTCGTCTGCAAGGTGCTGCCAAGCTAAACAATCAGTCCGTATTTGGATCTTTTACCTTCCAGATTGGCGCCGGTTCGGGCGACAGCATGAGCGCTGCATTCGCAAGCGTCGCATCACTTTCAGCAGCAGGAACATCGTCCATTGGCACCACCGCGAGCGCCGTGTCAGCGCTTTCCGCAATCGACGACGCGCTCAACTCCGTCGCCAGCAACCGCGCCACCATTGGCGGTGTGATGGGCCGGATGCAATTCACCATCCAGCAACTTGAAACCGCGCGCGAGAACCAATACGCCGCACGCAGCCGCATCATGGACGCCGACTTCGCTGCCGAAACCGCAGCCCTGACCCGCGCCCAGATTCTTCAACAGTCCGGCACCGCCATGGTCGCTCAGGCCAACAGCGTGCCGCAGAGCGTTTTGTCTTTGTTGCAAGGTTAAGCCTTGTTTAGCGCCGAACGACCGGCAAAGCCTGCCGGTCGGATCTGCCGGTGTCGGCAAACGATGCCACCGGCCTCGGCAATCAGGAGAGCATCATGAGCATCCAGCCCGTCAGTCCCACCGCTGCCCAGTTTGTGTCATCGCAAGCCGCGCCGAACGGCCGGGCAGGATCCGCTCCAGGACGCGCCGACGCCGCCGAACAGGTTCAGCAGGCTCAAGAACTTGAGAAAGCCAATGCTGCGCGTGAAGCGCAAGCCAAAGCGGCGCTTGAGCAAGACCCGGCTAAACTGAAGGAGACCGTCGAGCGAGCGCAAGCCTCACTGCAAGCCATCGCGCGCGACATCACCTTCAGTCTGAATGACAAGTCCGGCACGGTGGTGATCAAAGTCATTGAACGCGAGTCCAAAGAAGTGATCCGACAGATTCCGTCGGAAGAGTTTCTGAAAATCGCAGAAATGCTCAACGACAACATTGCCGACATTCGCGCCGGCTTGCTCGTCGAGCAAAAAGCGTAACGAGGAGGCACATCATGGCCACCGGCAGCATTTCATCCCTGGGTATCGGCTCCGGCCTCGACTCAAACAGCATCGTCAGTCAACTGATGGCGCTGGAACGTCGGCCGCTGACGACACTTACCCAGAAGGAGTCGTCCTACTCGGCCAAGATTTCTGCGCTGGGCTCAGTCAAAAGCAAGCTGTCTGAGCTGCAAACCGCCTCCAAGACACTCAGCGACCCCAACAAACTGGCGGCGTTCGCGGCCACGGTCGGCGATGGCGATGTGATCTCGGCCACCGCCGACACCTTCGCCAAGACCGGCAGCTACGCGATCGATGTGGTGCAGTTAGCCAAGGCACAAAAGTCCTTCTCCGCGATTCAAGCCGGCGGCGCGAGTTTTGGCGCCGGCACACTGAGCTTCTCGATCAACGGCAGCACCCAGGACGTGGTGCTCGCCAGCGGCGGCAACAGCCTGCAGGATGTGGCCAACGCCATCAACGACGCAGGCATCGACGTACGGGCGACCGTGGTTACCGGCGATGCCGGCAGCCGCCTGGTGCTCACCTCGAAAGAGACCGGCACCGACAACGCCTTTACGCTGTCGGTCAGCGGCGGCGACGCCAACCTGACCGGCCTGGCGACCTTCGACGGTGCGCATCCGAGCGCAACCGCGGCGCTCAACTCGATCATCACGATCGAAGGCGAAACGGTCACCTCGCAAAGCAATACCGTCACCAGCGCCATCTCCAACGTCACCGTCACGGCGAAAGCGCTCGGGTCCAGCACGCTTGATGTCGCACGTGACAGCACCGGCATCGAAACCGCGGTCAAAGCCATGGTCGACGCCTACAACAGCCTGCGCCTCGACATCAGCACCAAGAGTGCCTACAACGCCGAGACCAAGGTCGGCGAGCCGCTCAACGGCGACTCCGTCACCCGCACGCTGCTCGGCCGCATGCGCGACACCATGGGCACCGTGCCCACCAGCATTGCCGGCAGCGACTATCAATACCTGTTCAGCCTCGGCGTCTCCTTTGCGCAAGACGGCACGTTGACGCTCGACAGCACCAAGCTGAGCAACGCGGTCGCCACCGATTTTGACGGTGTCGTCGCCTCACTCGGCGCCTACGGCAGCGCGATCGACACGATGGCCACGGCCTTCACCCAATCCGACGGTCTCATCGACAACAGCGTCACCGGCATCGAAACCTCGATTTCCGCCATCGATGGTCAGCGCGAACGGCTGGAGCGACAGTTTGATCTCACCGAAGCCCGACTGCGCGCGCAATTCACCGCGCTCGACACACTCGTGGCCAGTCTCAACACGACCAGCACCTACCTCACCCAACAACTCGAAAGTCTGAGCAACCTGTAAGCACCCCGACCGGCCAAACAGGACTACTGCAACATGTTCACAAACACCACCAACCCCGCTGCCGCCTACCGCACCGCTGGCGTCGAAGCCGAAGCCCTGGGCACCTCGCCGCACGGCCTGATCGTCATGCTGTTCAACGGCGCGCTATTGTCGATCAATCTTGCCAAAGCACACATGCTGGAAGGAAAAACCAGTGCCAAAGCCGAGTCCATCAACAAAGCCATCGACATCATCGGCAGCGGATTGCGCGCCGCGCTGAACATCAAGGAAGGCGGCGAACTGGCGCAGAACCTCGACGATCTCTACGAGTACATCGTCATGCTGCTGCTCAAGGCCAACCTGAGCAACGACGCCAACATCCTCGACGAAGCCTATCGCCTGCTCGCCGACATCGGCAGCGCCTGGACCGAACTGGGCCAGAAACAGGCCGCAGCCAAGCCCTGAGGAGACGCACCATGACCGCTCCAATCACTGACTTCACCCGTCTGGCAGCCACGCTGGAAGCGCTCTCCAGCGCTGCCGAGAAAGGCGATTGGGAGCAGATGAGCACGCTCCAGACCCAGCAGGAGCAATTGCTCGAAACGATTCGCCAACGACCGCGCGCCCCGCAAGATCGCAGCCAGACGGCAGCCTTGGCCGCGCTGATCGAGCGCGCCTTGGCCAGCATCCGTGCTGCCCAGCCGCACATCGACACCCTGAGACAACACACCAAAAACGAAATGGCGGGCACCAACAACCACCGCAAACTGTCACAAAGCTATCGTTAGCACTTCCGCAGGCCGCGGGCACATGCTCGGCGGCCAGACAACCCACGGTCGGACGGACAGATCATGATTCCAGGTGACCTCGCAGCACGCCTGAGACTGCTGACCGAGGCCAGTTTCTTTGCCGACGAACCCCCGCTCGAGCCGCTGCAGCCGGCTCGCGCCGTGCCGTCGCAATTGCCGGAGTATCGTGCCGGCGACAAATTCAGCGCGCTCATCCAGAAAGCCCTCCCCGACGGCACCTTCGAAGCCGTCGTCGATGGCCGCACCATCAAACTCGCCCTGCCGCAGCAAGCGCAGGTCGGCGAACGGCTGGCGCTGGTCGTTGCACGCAACACGCCCCACGCCGTCATCGCCAATCCCGCTGCGGCCGCACCGACCGACACCGCCGCCCGTGCCGCGCTGAGCCCCACCGGACGATTGATCAGTTTTCTGCTCACCGGCCAGCCCGCACCCGAGCCCCCGACCATCGCCCGCGGCCAGCCCCTGCAAGCCGCTGCCGGCCCGCCCAGCCCCGCGGCGCTTGCCGCAGCGCTGCGCCAGGGCATCAGCGAAAGCGGCATGTTTTACGAGTCTCACCTCGCCCGCTGGAGCACCGGCAAGCTGGATACCGAAGTGCTTCTCCGGGAGCCGCAGGCACGCCAGAGCCTCGCACAAACCAGCGGCCAGAGCACGCAGAACACACCGGCGCCACAAGGCAGTACGGCAACGGACAGCAGCGTCGCGGCCCGCTCCGCCGCGGCGACCGCCCAGGCGGCGGTCGGCGCGCGCGCCGAGCTCATCCCCGACCGCCTGCTACCGGTCATGCACCAGCAGCTCGACGCCCTCGCCACCCAGAACTACACCTGGCTTGGGCAAGCCTGGCCGGGCCAACCCATGGCGCTGGAAATCGAGGATCCGCAGGACGATGGCGGCGAAGCCGCGGCCGAAGACACCCCGTGGAAAACCACCCTGCGCCTCAACCTGCCCACCCTCGGCGGCGTCGAGGCACGCATCGCCCTCGACGCCAGCGGGATCCGCATCAAACTGTCGGCCGACAACCCGGACACCACCGACACCTTGGCCAGACATCGCGACGCACTCTCCGAGGCCATGGGCAAGGCCAACATCACCGTAAAAGAACTTCGGGTAGGCCCCGGCTCATGAGCGCGGACCCGGCCGACCTCCTCGACGACACCCCGCGTGCCGAAGCCGTCGCGCTGGCCTACTCGGCCGGCGAGGCCGCACCGCGCGTGGTCGCCAAGGGGCGCGGCCTGATCGCCCGCCAGATCATCGAGCAAGCAAAAAAAGCCGGCGTCTACGTGCACGAATCGCCAGAAATGCTCGCCTTGCTGATGCAGGTCGACCTCGACGAACGCATTCCCCCGCAGCTCTATGTGGCGGTGGCCGAGCTTCTGGCCTGGCTCTACCGCATGGAACACGACGAAAACGTAAAAAGCTGATGAGGCGCGTTCTGCCCCACCCGCCGCCCGTGCTATAACAACGCTTTCACCGACACCCGCCCTGCCGCCCAACGAATGACTCAAACCGACAACGCCGCACTCAAGTTCGAACTCCTGCAGTCCGACGACTTTGGTCGTTATCTGCTGCGCGATCGCAACGAGATCATTCAGGTCTTGCGCCAGTTGATCGCCAAGCGCGCGATGGTGACGGCCTATTTGAGCGGCGGTCGCGACTTCCTCCTCACCGCGGTGCTGGCCATCGAGGACGAGGACCTGATCCTCGACGTCGCGCCCGACGAAAACCGCAACCGCCAGGCCGAAGCCGCCGAAGAACTGATCTGCATCACCCAGATCGAAAACGTCAAAGTGCAATTCCCGATCCCCGGTATCACCAGCACGCAGTTCGAAGGCGCGCCCGCCTTCAGAGCCCCCCTGCCCGACCGTCTGCTGCGCCTGCAGCGCCGCGAGTACTACCGCCTGATCGCACCTGTGGCGCATTCGCTGATCTGCCAGATTCCGGTGCCCGCCGAAGACGGCCCCACCAACACCTTTGAAGCCCGTGTGCTCGACATCTCCGGCGGCGGCGTGGCAGTGATCGTGCCGCCCGAAGGCGTCGAATTCAAACCCGACACCGAGTTCACCCAGTGCCAGATCCAGCTCCCCGAGATCGGCACGGTGCAAGCCCGACTGCGCGTGCGCAACCTGTTCCGCGTCACCAACCGCAACGGCATCTCGATGCTGCGTGCCGGCTGCGAGTTCGTTGACCTGCCCGAGCGCGTGGCCTCGGTGATTCACCGCTACATCCTCAAGGTCGAGCGCGATCGCAACTCGCGCGAGCGGCGTCTTTAATAATCTGCCGCCGCATGACAATGGCCACCCGAGGGTGGCCATTTGCTTGTATGAGCCGACGATGCCTCAAGTCCGGAAGCGGTCGATCAGCTGCTTCAACTCACTGGCGGTACCCTCCAGCACCGCTGTGGCATCGGCGTTGCGCTCGGTGGCTTCGGTACTGCGACCGGCCATCTCGGTAATCGCCTCCATGTTCTTGGCAATCGCATCCGCGCCCGCGCTCAATTCCTTCATCGACAGCGCCACATCACTGACCCGCTGCATGGTGCCGCGGGCGCTGTCCTGAATCGAGCGCAGCGAACTGGCGGCCTGCGCCGACAATTCACTGCCTTTTTGCACTTTCGGCGTAATCGCCTCGATGCTCTCGACCGCGGTGTTGGTCTCTTTCTGGACAGCCACGATCACCTCCGAAATCTTCGAGGTTGCCGCGCCGGTCCGTTCTGCCAGACCGCGCACCTCATCCGCCACCACCGCAAACCCCCGACCCTGCTCGCCAGCACGGGCCGCCTCAATGGCGGCATTGAGTGCCAACAGATTGGTCTGATCGGCGATCTCGCGGATCACCTGGGCGATGGTGCCGATTTCGCTCGAACGGGCCTTGAGCACCTGGATCTGGGCGGCCGCCTTGGCCACCGTTTCCGACACATTGGCAATGCTCTCGGACGCCACCGACGATTGCTGCTCACCCTCACTCGCGGCCGCACACGTGCGCTCCGAATTGGCCTGCGACTCTTCGGTGTTCGACGCCACATGGGCCACGCTGACCGCGATCTCTTCCACCGCGGCTGCCGTCGACTCGGCCGCCGACGCCTGACCGCCCGCCGCCTCGCGCACCGTCGCCGAGGCCTGCGCCACGGCCTGCGCCGACACCGCGATCTGCTCCGCCTGGCGACGCACCGCCTGAATCATGGTTTTCAGATCCGCCTGCATCCGGTGGATGGCAAACACCACGCTGCTGCTATCCCCTCTGGGCACCACCACCTCACCGCTGAGATCGCCCGATGCGATCCGCTGGGTGACTGTGGCCAGCATGTCCGGTTCGCCACCCAGCGCCCGCAAAATGCTGCGGCCGATCAGCCAGCAAACGCCCAGGGTGACGATAAATCCGAGCGCCACCAGAATGAGCGAATTCGACGCGTGCGACCAGAAAATGGTCTTCAGGTCACTCACATACACGCCGGTGCCGATCACCCAGTTCCACGGCGTAAAGCCTTTCACAAACGAGATCTTCGGTTGCGGCGCGTCCTCACCCGGCTTGGGCCAAAGGTAGTCGACAAAGCCATGGCCTGTCTGACCGACGACCGTAATCATGTCCTTGAAGATCAGCTTCCCGTTGGAATCCTTCAGCGCCGACAGATCCTTGCCATTGAGCGCCGGCTTGACCGCATGCATGACCATGACCTGGTTCATGTCATTGATCCAGAAATACTCCCCATCGCCATAACGCATCGCGCCTACGGCAGCGGCGGCCTGCGCCTTGGCCTCATCCATGCTCATCTGACCCTTGTCGGCCAGGCCATGGAAGTACGCCACCGTGGCATGCGCCGACTCGGTGAGGCGCTCGATGCTGCTACGCCGTTCGGCGGTCAGCAACTCATCCAGTGATCGCAGCGCGCCGGCCGACACCAACGCCAGCGAAACCAGCGCCACCAGTGCCAGCACGAATAAACGCACCGACAATTTCATCCGGTTGAAAATCTGCATGTCTGTCCCCACTCATCCGGCTTAAGTTATAAGAGTGATAACGTCGTTCGACCGATCAACTTGAGATCGCACCGGCGAAAAAGCCCACTGCGGAAACCCCCATGGAAAAGCCCTTCTCTCCCGCCTGCGAGCGCAATCGCGAACCGATCCGCGAGATCATCGCGACCCACTTCGCAGACCACCTCCATGTGCTCGAAATCGGCTCCGGCACCGGCCAGCACGCCGTTCATTTCGCCGCCGCCCTGCCGCAGCTGACCTGGCAATGCTCCGATCGGCCACAGAATCTGCCGGGCATCCAGATGTGGCTCGACGACGCGGCGCTGCCTAACACGCCACCGCCGCTGGCACTGGATGTGTGCGGCACCTGGCCGCAGCTTCAGGTCGACGCGGTGTTTTCGGCCAACACCCTGCACATCATGGGCTGGCCCGAAGTCGAGCAACTGTTTGCCAGGCTGCCGGCGGTGCTCGCCCCCGGCGCGCGCGTCCTCATCTACGGCCCCTTCCGCATTGGCGGCCAGCACACCAGCGACAGCAACGCCCTGTTTGATGCCCGCCTGCGCGCCGAGGCGCCGCACATGGGCATCCGCGATCTCGAGGCCGTCGACGCGCTGGCCAAGGCTGCGGGCCTGCGCCACCTGGCCGACCTGCCCATGCCGGCCAATAATCGCTGTCAACTCTGGCAAGCCATCTGAGCCAGGTTTGGTTCACATCAAGGTCGGCAAAACCGAACTCAATTAGCCTTCGCTGATCTGTTGATCCACTACTACAAGACAGAACCATGACCCCAACAAGCACCGCACTCCCCGAGTCGGCGGAGGCGCCAGCACTGGCGCCGCCCGGCGATCTCGCCATCTGGTTTTTCATCCTGGCCGAACTGCTGGCCTTCGCGGTGTTCTTCGCCGCCTACGCCTTTGCGCGCGCGAAAAACCCTGATCTGTTCGACGAAATGCAGCGCACCCTCAACCGGGACGCGGGCGCCGCCAACACCTTGCTGCTGATCACCGCCAGCTGGTGCGTGGCACGCGGCGTGCACGCCGTCGTCAAGTACAACGACAGCGCCAAGGCCAGCCGCTGGTTGCTCGGCGGCATCGCCGGGGGCGCCGGCTTTCTGGTGATCAAGCTGTTCGAGTACTCGCATGTGTTCGGCGCCGGCATCACGCTGTCGACCAACACCTTCTACATGTTCTACATCTCGCTCACCTTCTTTCACTTCATGCACGTCATTCTCGGCATGGTGATTCTGACGGTGTTGTGGGCGCAAACCCGAAAAGGCCTCTACACGCCCGACAGCGCCAACGGCCTGGAGAGCGGCGCGGCCTACTGGCACATGGTCGATCTGGTGTGGATCGTGCTGTTCCCGCTGGTCTACGTGATGCGCTAAGGAGCTGACATGAGCCCAATCATTCCCGCCCGAAAGATCGACCTCGCCTACGCCATCCTCGTCGCCGCCACCATCGCCACCTGGCTGATCGGCGACTGGTGGCAAGACCACAACGTGCTGCTGCCAGTCATGGGCGGCCTGCTCACGCTGACCTTCGTCAAGTGCCGTCTGGTCATCCTCGACTTCATGGCTTTGCGTCCCGTCAAATTCTTCTGGCGAGGCATCGTGATAGGGTGGGCGCTTCTGGTGTTGGGGCTGATCAGCCTCGCCTACCTGATCAGCCTGCCCTGATCCGAACCTTCAGAGAACAAGCCAAAAGATGGATACCCGCGTGAACACCGACCTGCCCTATTACGAAGCCTCCGGAAACGAAATCGAACTCTTCGAGCACGCCTGGAAGAATCGCTTGCCCCTGCTCATCAAAGGCCCCACCGGCGTCGGCAAGACCCGCTTCGTCGCCCACATGGCGGCCCGGCTCAAGCTGCCGCTGCACACCGTTGCCTGCCATGACGACCTGACCGCGGCCGACCTGGTTGGCCGGCACCTGATCGGCGACGGCGAAACCGTGTGGTGCGACGGCCCGCTGACCCGCGCCGTGCGCGAAGGCGGCATCTGCTATCTCGACGAAGTCGTCGAGGCGCGCAAGGACACCACCGTAGTGCTCCATCCGCTGGCCGACGACCGCCGCGTGCTGCCCATCGACCGCACCGGAGAATTGCTCGAAGCCCCGCCGGGATTCATGCTCGTCATCAGCTACAACCCGGGCTATCAGAACTTCCTCAAAGGCCTCAAGCCCTCGACGCGACAGCGCTTCGTGAGCATGCGCTTCGACTTCCCGAGCGCCGAGCGCGAGCAAAACGTGCTCATTGGCGAAACCGCCTGCGACCCGATGCTGGCCACCCGCCTGGTGAACATCGGCCGCAGCCTGCGCGCCCTCAAGGATGTTGACCTCGAAGAGGTCGTCTCCACCCGCTTGCTGGTTTACGCGGCAACACTGATTCGCGACGGACTCGATCCCGTTGAATCCTGCCGCGCCGCGATTGTCGAAAGTCTGACCGACGACATCGAGACCGCCGACGCCCTGATGGAAGTGGTCAACGCGACTTTCGGCCGCTGAGCCACCCGCATCGCGCGGGCGGCCTGCTACGCTGAAAGCATTCCACCCGCCAAGCGAGCCCAGCCATGGATACCACCTCCCCCGCCACATCCGAAGAAGGTCAGGCACTTGCCGTCGCCGCCGAAGCCCTCTACCTGGTCAATCTCATGATCGTGCCAGGCGTGGGCTTCATCGGCATCGTCTGGCTATGGTTCACCAAGCGCAAAGACGCCACCGCGCTCGCGCGCTGCCACCTCGACCAGGTGTTCTTCGCCAGTCTGTGGGCCGGCTTCCTGCTGATCATCGCCAACGCAGCCATCATTTTTCTGGGCGGCTATCAGTCGGCCAACACCTGGGTGGTCGCCATTCTCTACTTCACCACCTGCCACACCACGCTGATCTTTTTCGGCGCGATCGGGCTGGCCCGCGCACTCGCCGGCAAGCCCTACCGCTTCCCGCTGGTCGGCCGACCCTGTGATATCTGACGTGTCTGAGCGCATCATCCCAATCATTCCGGCCGGCAGCCGCGCGCCCGATGGCGGCCGGCAGCGCACGCGCCTGTGGGCGCAAATCAGCTTCTTTGTCCTCTTTGTGCTCGCCCCGGTGTTCGACCTGCTGCGCTACGACCTTGTCGCTGGCCATGCCTGGTTTCTCGGCATGGAATGGCGCGTCGGGCTGTCCGACTACAGCGCAGGCCTGATCGGCCTCGGCCAACTGTGGACCAACATCGGTCTGAAGATTTTCCTGCCCATTCTTGGCACGGGTGCCGTGCTGATCTGGGTCTCGTGGAAATGGGGCCGGCTCTACTGCGGCTGGCTGTGCCCGCACTTCTCGGTGGTCGAAACCATCAACCAGTTCATGCGCCGCGCCACCGGCAAACCCAGCGTCTGGGAAAAGCGCGCGCTCCCCACCCGCGAACCCGACGGCACCACCTGGCGCGCTGATCCACGCTGGTGGTTCATCACCGCCCCGCTCGCCGTCGGCTTTGCCTTCGTGTGGGCCGTGGTGCTGCTCACCTATCTGCTGCCGCCCTTCGAGGTGTACGGCAATTTGCTGGCCGGCACCCCCACCCGCAACCAGTTCATTTTCATCACCGCCGGCACCGTGGTGCTGTCGGCCGAATTCCTCTTCGCGCGACACCTGTTCTGCCGCTTTGCCTGCGCCGTCGGCCTGTTCCAGTCACTCGCCTGGATGGGCAACCGCGACGCCATGGTGGTCGGCTTCGAGCGCAAGCGCGGCGCCGACTGCAACGACTGCTACTCCGCCTGTGACCACGTCTGCCCGATGCGCCTCAAACCGCGCAACATCAAGCGCCAGATGTTCACCTGCACCCAGTGCGCGCAATGCATCAGCGCCTGCGCCACCACCCAAAAAGACAACCCCAACGGCCCGCTGCTCTCATGGGTCAGCGGCGAAGCCGCAAGACAGAACGAAGCCGGCCTGCGCGCCAGCACAAAGGTAAGAAGCTAATGGAAGAATACGTCGGCGATCTCTGGCACAAATTCATCACCCGCAGCGCCCGGCGCGACTACCCGGACGCCATCGTGCATCTCGAAGACATCGAGAAAACCGCAGGCGTCCTGTTTCGCGCCCTCGGCGGCGACCCCGGCCTGCGCGTGGCCGCCGCGGCCGAAGTCGAGCACGGCAGCCGGCGTCGCTGGCTGGCCCGCGTCGCCCACATCGAAGACCGCGTCGCCCATGCCACGCGCGACGCCGAAACCCTCAACCTGCCGCCCAGCCTGTCGCTGTTTCCCGATCGTGCCGCCAACCGCGACCTCTACCTGTGGCTGATCGCCCAGGCCGCCGCCACCGGACGCGCCACCGGCGACTGGCTCATCGCCAACCAGCAGGCCACCCTGTTCACCCTGCAACGTTACCCCGGCTTCGAATCGCGCTATCGCCGGCTGGTCACCGCGTGCCTTGAACTGCGCCTTCCACCCGAAAAGCTGCCCAAGGACGAAGCCGCCGTCGAAACCGCCATTCGCCAAGCCCTCAACGACCCCGGCAGCATCGGTCCGCTGCCGGCCAGCAAGCGTCCGCCACAACCGGTGCCGCTGTGGCTCTACCCCTCGCCCGCGCAGATCGACCGCCGCACCCAGCCAGACGATGCGCAAAGCGATCCGCAAGACCCCGACGAAGAGCGCGGCGACACCGTCGACGCCACCCAGCAGCGCCAGCAAGCCACGCGCGAAGACATGCCCGACGGCGAAAACGGTTTCATCCTCCCCTTCCGCGCCGAGTCCCTGGTGTCGTGGGCCGAGTATGTGAAGGTCAATCGCGCGCTGGACGAAGACACTGATGACGACGCGGCCAAAGCCGCACCCGACATGGACAAGCTCGCCATCGCCCGCGACGGCAAGACCATCGCCTCGCGCGTGCGTTTCGACCTCGACCTGCCCTCGGCCGCCGCCGACGACATCCCCCTCAAAAGCGGCATTCTGCTGCCCGAGTGGGACTGGAAAAAACGCATCCTCAAGAAAGACCAGTGCCGGCTCGACCTGCTCGATGCCCGCGACGCCCCGCCCATCGAGGTGCCCGAGCGCCTGCGCAAACCCGTGCGCAAAGTGCGCCAGCAACTCGAAGCGCTGGCTCCGTCACGCCGCTGGTTCAAGAACCAGCCCGACGGTTCCGAACTCGATGTCGACGCCTGCGTGCGCAGCTGGTCCGACCGCCGCGCCGGCCATAGCGACAACGACTTCGGCAGCTACCTCAAGCTCGAGCGCCACGAACGCGACATGGCCTGCCTGGTGCTCGCCGACCTCTCGCTATCGACCGACGCCTGGGTCAGCGACACCGCCCGCGTCATCGATGTGATCCGCGACAGCCTCATGATGTTCTCCGAAGCGCTCGGCGCCACCGGCGACAACTTTGCGCTCTACGGCTTCTCCAGCCGGCGGCGCGAAAACATCCGCTTCCACCAGATCAAGACCTTCGAAGAAAAGCATGGCGCCCCCACCCGCGGCCGCATCGCCGCGCTCAAGCCCGGCTACTACACCCGCATGGGCGCCGCCATCCGCTACGCCAGCCGCATCCTCGAAAAACAGCCCAACGCCCTGCGCCTGATGCTCATCCTCTCCGACGGCAAGCCCAACGACCTCGACCAGTACGACAGTCGCTACGGCATCGAAGACACCCGCATGAGCCTCATCGAAGCCCGCACCGCCGGCCTCAAACCCTTCTGCGTCACCATCGACAAGGAAGGCGAAGGCTACCTGCCCCACCTCTTCGGCCCCGCCGGCTTCACCGTCATCCGAAAACCCGAAGACCTGCCGTCGCGGCTGCCGATGCTGTATGCGCAGCTCACGGCGATGTAAGCGCGTAGCCCGGATGCAGGCCGCAGGCCGGAATCCGGGAACGCCGCAACTCAACGCGAAGGCTTTGCCGACTCACCCCATGCTCCCGGATTCCGCTGCGCTGCATCCGGGCTACGATCTACAGCCGCGAAATCACCCGCACCGGCACCTCACAGTAATCCTCGAAACCCATCCGCTGATACAAGCCGTGGGCTGTGGCGTTGTCGCTCATCACATGCAGGAACGGCGTCTCGCCATGCTGCAGTTGGCGGCGAACGAGCGCCAGCATCAGCCGTTTAGCCAGCCCGCGAGCCTGAAAGTCCGGGTGGGTACACACGCCGCTGATCTCGTGAAACGCACCCGCCTGCATGCGCTCGCCGGCCATGGCCACCAATTGGCCGCGTTCGAAACTGCCGAGATAGTCGCCCAATTCGAGCGTCCGCAGCCCGAACGGGCCGGGGTTGGTGAGCGTGGCGAGCGCCAGCGCTGCCTCGGCGTGCTCAGCGGTGAGGGGCACGATCCCGGCGTCGGCAAGCGTGTCCTCTGCCGGCACCTCCGCCGCCCACACCATGCGAAACATGCTCGCTTCGGCCTCAAGCCGCCAACCCGCCGGCACCACGCCGGTCCAGCCCGCGCAGTAAAAATGCTCACCCGATTGGCAAAATGGCTTCAGGGCCGCCAGATCCGGTTGCACCAAATCGGCAAAACCGATGATCGGTGAAAAGCCCGGCGCGTAACGGCGCACGCTGTCCGTGCCCACAGAGAACCGGGCGTGCGGCCCCGACAGCGTGTGCCAGGGAATATTGTCGAGAATCGAATTCATCAGTGGTTCCAATATCAGCCAAACCGGCCGGTGCGTTCAGTCGCTCAGCCAGCCCAAGCCGGCCAGAAACGCGGCGACGCGTTGGTTGGTGGCATCGAAGTACGCCCGGTCATTCTCACGCAGATTGAAAAACCCGTGCTTCGCGCCCTCATACAAAGCCAGTTCGCAGCGCCCACCGTGACCGATCACCGCATCGCAAAACGCCTGCGCGCTGGCCACCGGTACCTCGCGATCTTCGGTGCCGAGCAAAATCAAACTCGGCGGCGGGGCCGAATCAATCATCTGAAACGGCGACACCGCCTGCCAGAACTCCGCCACCAGATGATGGTCCGGCTTGCCCGGTGATAGATCCAGCATGGGGTTGAACAGCACCATGGCGGCAGGCCGGAGCGCCTCATCGGCAGCCACGCCGAGCATGGCAGCCAGATGCCCACCCGCCGAACCGCCGCCCGCGGCAATACGCGCCGCGTCGATACCCAATTCCCCCGCATGGCCCCGCAGATAGGCCAAAGCCGCATGCGCGTCCTCAACGGCCGCGCGCGGATCGGTGTCATGTCGCGAGGCAATCCGGTATTCGGCGCTGATACAGCTCACACCGCGCGCGGCAAACACCCGGCATTGCGGGAAGAAGGCCTCGGGGCTGCCGTACTGCCAGGCACCGCCATGAAACAGCAGCAGCGCAGGCGCCCCCGTCGACGGCCGCTGTCCTTTGGCCGAAAACACATGCAGGTGCAGGTCGTGTCCATCAAGCGTCCGATAGACCGCCACCCGATCCGGCCCCTCCAGCGCGTTGACCACGCGCCGGACCACCGCCGGACCAAAGGCCAGCGCGAGCCCGAGTGTCAGCCCGGCAATAAAGTAGAAAAGTTTGTGATCCAGCATTGGTCGATGTGCTCAGTCGCCTGAAAAAACCTAGACACGGATATCCGCCCAATCCGCGCCCGTCAGCGCCGGCAAGAGCGCCGGTCGCAAGGCGAATACCGAAAACGGCGTCCCCGCCGCCGCCCACACGGTCTCGAAGCGCTGCAGATCTTCATCCAGCAACAATTTCACTGGCTGCGCATGGCCCAGCGGCGCCACGCCGCCGATGGCATAGCCGGTGGCGCTGCGAACGAAATCGGCACCGGCGCGGGCCAGCGCTTCGCCGACCGCCTCGGACACCTTCGCTTCACTGACGCGATTATCACCACTGGCCACCACGATCACGGCCAGGCCACTGCTTTCACCACGGAACACGATGGATTTCGCTATCTCAGCGATCGAGCAACCGATGGCCGCTGCGGCTTCGGCGCTAGTGCGTGTGGGGTGTTCGAACTCGACAACCTGTGTATCAACGCCGGCCTCATTCAGAAGCCTGCCGATGCGTAGGGCGGAGGGATGTTCAGCGGGTTTCATGAGCGCATCTCCAATCGATCCTCGGCAAAACACAAAACGAGAACTATCTTTAATAAACAGCAACTTAAAAACACAACCAACAACCCACTGGACCAATACATCACAGCCAGTTTTTGCACTCAGTTTGCATTGACCGGAATAGCTGGCCGTTCTAGCCTGCGAGTGCAACACCCCCCAACAGCGTTTGGAGAACACATAATGACAAAAAAGAAACAAGAGCGCGGCATCCACGAGCTTTACGCTCAAGATCCGCAGCAGGCTGACTGGTTATTGTGGGGCCGCAAGGTGGACAGCACCAGTCGCCGCGGCTTTCTCAAGAAAACCGGTTTGCTCGCCATGACTGCAGCAGTCGGCGCGCACATTCCGTTCTGGGAAAAAATGCCCGGCGGTCTGATACCCGCAGCGCTCGCCGCCTCGCCGGAGCCCTTCGTGATCCCCGGTCGCGATGGCCTCATCGTCCACAACGACCGCCCCATCAACGCCGAAACCCCGGCGCATCTGCTGGACGACAAGATCACGCCGGCGCACCGCATGTTCGTACGCAACAACGGCATCCCGCCGGTCGAATCGTCGGTCGATCCGGCCACGTGGACACTGGAGATCGCCGGCGAGTCCTGCGTCAATCCAATGACGTTCACGATCGCGCAGCTCAAAGAACGCTTCGAGCATCACACCTATCAGTTGCAGATCGAATGCGGCGGCAACGGGCGCAGCGAGTTCAACCCGCCGGCCAAAGGCAACCAGTGGGTGGTGGGCGCGATCGCCTGCCCGACCTTCACCGGCGTGCGCCTGCGCGACGTGCTCAAGGCCTGTGGCATCAAGGATGACGCGGTCTATGTCGGCTACTACGGTGCCGACACGCACTTGAGTGGCGACCCAGACAAGGTCGTGATTTCACGCGGCGTGCCCATGGAAAAAGCCCTGCGCGACGAAACCCTGATCGCCTGGGCCATGAACGGCGAAGACATCCCGGCACTCAATGGTCACCCCCTGCGTCTGGTCGCCGGCGGCTGGCCGGGCTCGACTTCGGGCAAGTGGCTGAAGAAGATCGTGATCCGCAACAAGGAGCACGACGGCCCGAAAATGACCGGTCAGTCGTATCGTGTGCCGTGCACGCCGGTGGCACCAGGCGCCGAAGTCGCCGCCGAGAACATGTGCGTCATCGGCTCGATGCCGGTCAAATCGCTGATCACCTTCCCCGAATCCGGCATCGTGCATCCCCAGAACAAACCGCTTTCGATCCGCGGGCATGCCTGGGCAGGCGATCTCGACGTCGATGAGGTGCTGGTGTCCATCGACTTTGGCGCGACCTGGCAAAAAGCCAGTCTGGAACGGCCCGCCAACCCGATCGCCTGGCAGCACTGGTCGGCCGACGTCACGCTGCCGAGCATTGGCTACTTCGAGATCTGGGCGCGCGCGGTTGACAGCACCGGGCGCTCACAGCCGATGGTCATGCCGGGCTGGAACCCGCGCGGCTACCTCAACAACGCATGTCATCGCGTTGCGGTGAAGGCGGTATGAGCGATGAACACGATTCTCAAAAAAACGGTGCTCGCCGCGCTGTGTAGCCTGAGTCTGAGCGCGGCGGCCAAAGACGTCGACCCCGAATCGGGCTTCATCATCGCGCCCGACTGGGAGCTGGTCAAAGCGCAGTGCACAGTGTGTCACTCGTCCAAGCTGGTCACTGCCCAGCGCGGATCGCGCAAAACCTGGGAGAGCATCATCCGCTGGATGCAGGCCACCCAGGGTTTGTGGCAGTTTGAGCCCGAAATGGAGCGGAAGATCTTCGACTACCTAGCCGCCAACTACCCCCCCGGCGACGGCTACCGCCGCAAGCCGCTGCCGCCCGAGTTACGCCCGCCGCAGTAAGCACATCACGTACGACGTGGACGGCCACCGCTCGCGGTGGCCGTTTTTTTACCTAGCCGACACCTCAATCACTGCTTGGCGAACAAGCGCCCGATGTCCGCAAAGGCCTTGAACTCCAGCGCGTTGCCGGACGGATCGAGGAAGAACATGGTCGCCTGCTCGCCGGGCAGACCGGCAAAACGGATATGCGGCTCGATGACGAAGCGCACGCCTGCCGCCTTCAGTCGCGCCGCCAGCGCGTCGAAGTCGGGCATTGCCAGCACCACGCCAAAATGCGGCACCGGCACATCGTCGCCATCCACCGCATTGCTCGCCTGGCGGCCACCGCGGCCCGGCGCGAGATGGGCGACGATCTGATGGCCGAAGAGGTCGAAGTCGATCCAGTGATCCGACGAGCGCCCCTCGGGGCAGCCGAGCACGTTGGCATAAAAGCTTCGCGTGGTATCGAGGTCGTCGACAGGAAACGCAAGATGAAAGGGCTGGATAGCCATGGCGAGTCTCCGGTTGAGGAGCCTCATTGTGCCCTCTGAATGGGGGTGGCTTAAAGCCCCGTCACGACCGGACTCACGCCACGACCAAGCGCCGCCGCAACCAGCCACTGAGCGCATCGACCGCCAGCGACAGCAACAACATGGCCACAATCAGCGTGGCCGCCTGCGCCTCGTGGAACAGCGACAGCGCGTAATAGAGTTGCGCACCGAGACCGCCCGCGCCGACAAAGCCGAGGATGGCCGCCATGCGGATGTTCATTTCCCAGCGATACAGACCGTAGGCGACCCACTGCGGAGCGACCGCCGGCAAGGTGCCATACAAAAACGCCGCGGCCGCCCCGCTGCCGGCACCGCGCAGTGCGGCTTCGGGCGCGGGGGGCGCGTTTTCCAGCGCCTCGGCATAGAGTCGGCCGAGCACGCCCGTGGTATGCAAGGCTAGGGCCAGCGTGCCGGCGAAGGGACCAAGGCCGGCGGCGAGCACGGTGAGCGTGGCCCATACCAGCTCAGGCACCGAGCGCAGCAGATTCAAGATAAAACGAGACACGATCTGGCTGAGCCGGCCGAAGCGACCGCTGGCCGGCAACGCCAGCGCGACGCCGCCGAGCACGGCGAGCAAGGTGCCGATCAAGGAGATGGCCAAGGTCTCGATGGCGCCCTGCCCGACCTTGGCCAGAAAAGCCGGTGACGTGTCTGGTGCCGCGAAGCGCTGCAGGAAACCGAGCAATTCGCCCAGACTGTCCTGCCCTTCGGCAAAGGCGGATATCAGATCGAGCCGCCACACACTGGCCGCCACCGCCGTCAGCACCAGCGCGGTCAGCATCAGTCGGCGACGCGGCATCACCGGTCGCATCAGCGTACCTGCCGGCGCAGCCACGCGCTCAGGGCATCGGCCGCCATCACCAGCAGCAAAAAGGTGATCAGAATGCTGCAGGCCTCGCCGCCGTTGAGCATCTTCATCGACTGGTCCATCAACTGCCCCAGCCCGCCGGCGCCCACGAAGCCCATCACCACCGAGGCGCGCACTGCGCACTCCCAGCGATAGACGGTGTAGGACACCAGCTCATCCGAAGCCACCGGCAGCAGGCCGTAGCCCAGCGCGACGAGCCGGCCGCTGCCCGCGGCCAGCAAGGCGCGGGTCGGCGACAGATCACTGGACTCGAGAATTTCAGAGTACACCTTGGCCAGCATGCCGCCATAGGTAATGGCCAGCGCAGCCACGCCGGCGGCCGGGCCGAGGCCAAAAATGCGCACGAACACCAGCGCCCACACCAGCTCGGGCACGCCGCGCAGCACCAGCGTGAGAGCGCGGGCGAGCACACGAATCGCTTCCGACACCGGGCGCAGGCGGCCATCGAGCCGGCCAATCGACAGGCTACGGGTCGACAACAGCGCCAGCGGCACGGCAATCAGCATGGCGAGCGCGATGCCGATGGTGGCGATGGCGAGGGTGTCCAACGTGGCGGAGGCCAGGTAGCCGAGAAAATCCGCGTCGGTCGCGGGCGGGAGGAAGGTGCCGAGAAAGCCGCCGAGCGTGGCGAGGTTGCCAGTGTCGAACAAAACCGCCAAATCAAACTGTGCGACCTGCAGCAAAGGCCACAGCACGCACACGGCCACCACCAGCGCGGTGGCCCGACCGCGGGCGGCCGGGTCGTGCTGCGAGACGCTCATGCGCAACGCGTCAGCCGCGGCCTGGCAGACGGCACGCGCTGGTCTGGCGTGTCATGAGCGCCAGCATGCGGCGCGCCGGCATACAGCGCATCAATGTCAGCGGTGAGCACCTGCGCGGCCGGACGATCGAAAACGATACGCCCCTCGCGCAGGCCGATGACGCGCGAGAACTCCGACAGCGCCAGATCCACCGCATGCAGACTGGCGATAAGGGTCACGCCGCGCCGTTTGGCATCTTCATTGAGCGCCACCGCCACCGACCGGGCCAGCGCCGGGTCGAGCGCCGAAACGGGCTCATCGGCCAGCACGATTTCCGGTTGCTGATAGAACAGCCGCGCCAGCGCCACGCGTTGCAGCTGCCCGCCCGAGAGCTGATCACAACGGTCGAACAGGCGCTCGGCCAGACCGAGCGGCTCGAGCACGGCGCGGGCGCCGGCGATATCCAGCGGATAGACCAGCGAGGCCACGGCGCGCCACAGCGGCCATTGCCCCAGGCGCCCGGCCAGCACGGCCGTGATCACACGCTGACGCGGCGGGATCGGCGGGGCCTGGTGCATCTTGCCGATGCGCGCACGCAGGCCTTTCAGCTGGCGACCGCTCAGCGACCACGGGTCGACGCCGTCGAGCCGGACGGCCCCTGTCGTCGGCCGCAAGCTGGCGCCGATCACCCGCAGCAAGGTGGTCTTGCCGGCGCCGGAGGGACCGATCAAGGCCACCCGCTCGCCGGGCGCGATCGACAGGTCCAGATCGTCGAGCGCGCGCCGGCCGTCGGCGTAGGCGACGCTGAGTGCCGCGAGCGAGATCATCCCGAATTACTTGAGCAGACCGGCCGCGCGGGCAGCGGATTCGATGCCGTCGTAGTTGGCCGACTCGGTCGGGATGAAACGTGCGGCACGTTGCAGATCAAGAATGGCCTTGTGTTCCGGCTTGGCCGGATCCAGCGCCAGGAAGGCGGCCTTGAGCTTGGCCTGCAGGGCGGCATCGAGATCGCCGCGCACCGTCCAGTTGTAGTCGAAATACGGCGGCGTGGTGGCGAACACGCGCACCTTGGTGGTATCGACCTTGCCGCTCGCCACGAGCTTGTCCCACACCGAGGCGTTGAGCGCACCGGCGTCGACCTTGCCAGCGGCGACGAAGGCGGCGGTGGCGTCATGCGCGCCGGAGAAGGCAATGTTGGCGAAGTCGGAGTCGGGTGCGATGCCTTCCTTGCCCAGGAAGAAACGCGGCATCAGGTGGCCGGAGGTGGACGACGGCGAACCGAAGGCAAAGCGCTTGCCCTTGAGGTCGGCGAAGGTCTTGATGTCGTCGCTGGCGGTGATGAATTTGGAGGTGAAGCGGGCGTCTTCTTCGCGCTGCACCAGGGGCACAGCGGTGCCATTGGTGCGCAACTTGGCCTGCACATAGGTGAAGCCGCCCAGCCAGGCGAGATCAACCTTGCCCGCGCCCAGCGCCTCGACCACGGCGGCGTAGTCGGTGACCGGCACGAACTTGACCGGCATGCCGATCTGCTGCTCGAGATAGGCGCCCAGCGGTGCGAACTTGCGCTGCAATTCGGTCGGCGATTCGTCGGGGATGGCAGACACGCGGAGGGTATCGGCCGCAAACACGGGGCTTGCCGGCAACGCAAAAGCGAGACCGGCAGCGGTGAGCGCGCGCAACATGGCGCGACGCATCGACAACTGCATCATGGTGGATTCCTTGTTTTCAACCGTCGGGGCGCGATCCATCACACCTCGACTTACGGTGGGCACGCAGGCCCGGGACAGCTCAAGCGGTAACGCAGACCGCGGCCGGACTATAGCTGCCGAAAGGCTTCAAAACAAGGAATCTGTCGCGAAATCAGGCGCCCATTTTCTCGCCCGCGGGCAGCAAAATGATCGCGGTCCGCGCCAGTCGGTCGTGCGCGAACTGGCGATCTCGGTCGATCAGCGCCCACCACAGGCCGGCCCCCAACAGGCACACCGAGGGCCAGGCCAGCGCATAGCGCAGCAGGCCCTGCCGGAACGGCACGGGTTTGCCCTCCTCGGCCGTCACCAGCCGAAGCCGCCAGGTCTGCATGGCCAGGGTCTGGCCACTGCGACACCAGTAGAACAAAAAGTAGGTGCCGAGCACGATGACAATGTGCAGCCAGCTGAACCACCCGGCCGCCGCGTCTTCAAAAACCACGCCGTAAATCAGATGCGGGATGAGATAAAGCAAGGCCAGCACGCCGACCAGCAACAGGGCTTCATACACCAGCGCGGCCAGGCGTCGGCGCAGGCCGGCCAGTTCGACTTGAGGGCGATCGGTCAATTGCGGTCCTTGTCTTTCTTTGACTTGCGGTCTTTGCGTGAGTCTTTTCGGGCCCGCTCGCGCGCTTCGGGCGACAGCTCCTGGTATTCCTGCCAGCGCTGTTGCAGTGCCTCGCGTTGTTCGGGCGGAATGCGGCGCAGCGCCCGGTATTGATCCACCGCTTTTGCGCGCTCATTGGGCGACAGACTCGACCAGTTACGCATGCGTCCCTGCACCCGGGACTGCTCCTCCGGGGTGAGCTGGTCGAAGCGGTCGGTCATGCGCAGCCAGCGGTCTCTCGACCTGGCATCCAGCGACTGCCATTGTCCGGCCAGCGGCGACAACGCGCGTTGCTGCTCGCGGCTGAGTTCTCGCCACTCGTTGCCCGCCAGGGCCAGCGAAGTGAACACGCTCAGGAACGCGAAGAGGACGATTCGGCCAGCAGCCATGCACGAAATCCTTGATCAAGATAGGCGTCAATCGGGAGGTCGTCGGCGAGCAGCGCGGTTTCCACCTCGCCCTGCACCGCCTGCGTCCGCGCCGTATTCACATAGTCTCCGGCAAACAGCAGGCCCAACACCAGCACGGCTGCCGCCGCCGGCTTGGCGCCGGCCCACCAGGACATCCCGGTCCGCGGTAAATGAAACCCGCCGAAATGCCGTTCTCTGGCCGCCGCCACCGCCTGCCGACGTGCGTCGGCCAGCGCGGCGCGTGTATCCGGCCCAAGCTGCGCATTGCGCTGACTGAGCAGGCCGCCAATGCGCCGGCCCAGCCGTGCTTCGCTCGCTTCGTCGTTCATAAGCTGATTCCTTTTGCCCGGAGTGCCGCCGCCAGGGTGTGGGTTGCACGGGAGCAATGGGTTTTCACACTGCCCTCGGAGCAGCCCATCGCGGCTGCGGTCTCTGCCGTACTCATATCTTCCCAGTAACGCAGCAAGAATGCCTCACGTTGACGTGTTGGCAAACGCGCCAGTTCGGCCTCGATCAGCGCCAGGGTCTCCTCCCGCCCGACCAGGGTTTCCGGCGAGAGATTGAAATTGCTGTCATCGGCGGCCACCAGGGTGTCGAGCGGGTCGTCTGCCTCCTCGGCATCCTTGCCGCCAAAGCCCGACCACATCGACACCCACAGCTGCCGCACCTTCTGCCGACGCAGCATGTCGCGGATCACGTTTTGCAGGATGCGCTGAAACAAGGGCGGCCATTCGTCGGCGCTGCGATCGGCGTATTTGGTCGCCAGCCGCATCATTGCTTCCTGGACCGCATCGAGCGCTCCCGCCTCGTTGCGCAGCGCGAGCATCGCATGCCGAAAGGCGTGGCGTTCCACGCCGGCCAGAAAAACGTTCAGTTGAGTCGCTGAATCCAGGGGGAATCCTCGTTGCGCCATGGCTTTGCAGCGCGTTGTGCTACGCACAAGATAGGCTTGACCTGCCTCAACCCGATGCGTACTGTTACGGGTTTCCCACGCAAATACAGAGAATTAGGGGCAGTAATGGTCTTGACTGGGGCGGAAATTGTAATCAGGTGCCTGCAGGAAGAAAAGGTCGACTATGTGTTCGGCTATCCTGGCGGTGCAGTGCTTTTTATTTATGACGCGCTGTTCCAGCAAGAAAAGGTACGTCACATCCTGGTACGCCACGAGCAAGCTGCCATCCATGCGGCCGACGCCTATGCGCGCTCGACGGAGACCGTCGGCGTTGCGCTGGTGACCTCCGGCCCGGGGGCGACCAATGCCGTCACCGGCATCGCCACGGCCTACTGCGACTCGATTCCGATGGTGATCATCAGCGGCCAGGTGCCAACTGCCGCGATCGGCCAGGATGCCTTCCAGGAAGTCGACACCGTGGGCATTACCCGCCCCTGTGTCAAACACAACTTCCTGGTCAAGGACGCGGCTGATATCGCCTCGACCATCAAAAAAGCCTTCCATCTGGCCAAGACCGGCCGTCCGGGCCCGGTGCTGGTGGACATCCCCAAGGATGTCTCCGCCCAGAGCGCCGAGTATCACTACCCGAAATCGGTCGAGATGCGCTCGTACAACCCGGTGGTCAAAGGCCACCAGGGCCAGATCAAAAAAGCCCTCAAGCTGCTGCTCGAAGCCAAGCGCCCGATGATTTACACCGGCGGTGGCGTGATCCTGTCCGACGCCGCCGCACCGCTGACCCAGCTGGTGCGCAAGCTGGGCATGCCGATCACCAACACCTTGATGGGTCTGGGCGGCTATCCGGCCACCGACAAGCAATACCTCGGCATGCCGGGCATGCACGGCACCTACGAAGCCAACATGTCGATGCACTTCTCCGACGTGCTGCTGGCTGTCGGTGCCCGCTTCGATGACCGCGTGATCGGTGACCCGGCGCACTTCGCCGCCGAGCCGCGCAAGATCATCCATATCGACATCGACCCCTCGTCCATCTCCAAGCGCGTGAAGGTCGACGTGCCCATCGTCGGCGACGTCAAGGAAGTGCTCGAAGAGCTCGCCCGCCTGCTCGACGACAGCAAGCACGAGCAGGACACCGCGTCGCTGGCCACCTGGTGGCGCCAGATCGACGAGTGGCGCAGCCGTGACTGCATGAAGTACAAGAACTCGGACGAGATCATCAAGCCGCAGTACGTGGTCGAAAAACTATGGGAAGTGACCGGCGGCGACGCCTTCATCACCTCCGACGTCGGCCAGCACCAGATGTGGGCCGCCCAGTACTACAAATTCGACAAGCCACGCCGCTGGCTCAACTCCGGCGGTCTGGGCACGATGGGCGTCGGCATGCCCTACGCCATGGGCGCCCAGCTGGCCCACCCCGACGCGCAGGTCGCCTGCGTGACCGGCGAAGCCTCGATCCAGATGAACATCCAGGAGCTGTCGACCTGCAAGCAGTTCCGCCTGCCGATCAAGATCTGCAACCTGAACAACCGCTATCTGGGCATGGTGCGCCAGTGGCAGGAGCTGTTCCACGGCGGACGCTACTCCGAGTCCTACATGGATTCGCTGCCCGACTTTGCCAAACTGGCCGAAGCCTACGGTCACATCGGCATCCGGGTCGATCGCCCGGCCGACGTCGAAGGCGCGCTGCGCGAAGCCTTCTCACGCAAGAACGACCTCGTCTTCCTGGACTTCCAGATCGACCAGACCGAAAACGTCTATCCGATGGTCCAGGGCGGCAAGGGGCTGACCGAGATGATTCTGTCGGCCGAGGATCTGTAACGCGGCTTGATTGATGCGGGGCCCGGCATTCACCGATGTCGGGCCGTCGTCGGCACTCACCGGTGCCAGCGACAGCGGATGCCGGCCTCCGGCAATTCGTACGGCAACACAAGCGGCTCTTCAACACTCTCCCAACGAGGGAACACCATGCGTCACGTCATCGCACTGTTGATCGAGAACGAATCGGGCGCCCTGTCACGGGTTTCCGGCCTGTTCTCGGCACGCGGCTACAACATCGAGTCGCTCACCGTCGCGCCCACCGAGGATGCCTCGCTGTCGCGCATGACCATCGTCACCTCCGGCTCGGACGACATCATCGAGCAGATCACCAAGCAGCTGAACAAGCTGGTGGACGTGGTCAAGGTGGTCGACATCTCCGAGTCGGCCCACGTCGAGCGCGAACTCATGCTGATCAAGGTGCGCGCCACCGGCAAGGATCGGGAAGAAATGAAGCGCATGGCGGACATCTTCCGCGGCCGCATCATCGACGCCACCGACTCCAGCTACATCATCGAATTGACCGGCAACCAGACCAAGCTCGATTCGTTTATCGGTGCCATCGACACCACCCTGATTCTCGAAACGGTACGCTCCGGTATCGTCGGCATTGGCCGCGGCGACCGTATCCTGAAGCTCTGACCCCGCACAGTTTTTGCGACCCCGCGGCCGGCCGGTTATCATGGCGGCCGCCAACGCGATTCCGCATCTGAAAGGACCATCATGAAAGTTTATTACGACAAGGACGCCGACCTCTCCCTGATCAAGGGCAAGAAGGTCACCATCGTCGGCTACGGCTCCCAGGGCCACGCCCACGCCCAGAACCTGAACGACTCCGGCGTCAAGGTCACCGTCGCCCTGCGC
>NZ_VMNI01000001.1 GCF_007625205.1 Denitromonas ohlonensis
CCACGGCTTCAACGTGCATTACAACCAGGTCGTGCCGCGCGCCGATCTGGACGTGATCATGGTCGCCCCGAAAGGCCCCGGCCACACCGTGCGCTCCGAGTACCTCAAAGGCGGCGGCGTGCCCTCGCTGATCGCGGTGCACCAGGACGTTTCCGGCAAAGCCCGTGACATCGCCCTGTCCTACGCGGCTGCCAACGGCGGCACCAAGGGCGGCGTGATCGAGACCAACTTCCGCGAAGAGACCGAAACCGACCTGTTCGGCGAGCAAGCCGTGCTGTGCGGCGGCGCGGTCGAACTGGTGAAGATGGGCTTCGAGACCCTGACCGAAGCCGGCTACGCGCCGGAAATGGCCTACTTCGAGTGCTTGCACGAACTCAAGCTGATCGTCGACCTGATGTACGAAGGCGGCATCGCCAACATGAACTACTCCATCTCCAACAACGCGGAGTTTGGCGAGTACGTGACCGGCCACGAAGTGATCAACGAAGAGTCCCGTTACGCCATGCGCGAAGCACTCAAGCGCATCCAGAGCGGTGAATACGCCAAGATGTTCATCCTCGAAGGCAAGACCAACTACCCGTCCATGACGGCACGTCGTCGCCTCAACGCAGCCCACCCGATCGAGCAGGTCGGCGGCCAGCTGCGCGAAATGATGCCGTGGATCATGAAAAACAAGCTGGTCGACCAGTCCAAGAACTAAACCTGTTCGCCGCTTGACCGGGCCGGAATCCTCCACACGGCGGATTCCGGCCCGTTTTCATTGGAGCGCTGCTCATGTCCAATCCGTATCCGCACCCCGTCATCGCGCGCGAAGGCTGGCCCTTCATCGGCATCGCCCTCGCCCTGGCCTTGCTCGTCAACAGCGCGACCGGCTGGTTTCTGGCACTGCCCTTCTGGATTCTGTTCCTGATCGTGCTGCAGTTCTTCCGCGATCCACCGCGTGCCATTCCGGCTGGCGCCCGCCAGGTGCTGTCGCCGGCCGACGGGCGCATCGTCGCCATCGAACGCGCACGCGACCCCTATCTCGACCGCGACAGCCTGAAGATCAGCATTTACATGAACATCTTCAACGCCCATTCCAACCGCAGTCCGGTCAGCGGCGAGGTCAAGCAACTGTGGTATCACCCGGGGCGCTTCTTCAGCGCCGCGCTGGACAAAGCATCAGGCGAAAACGAGCGCAGCGCGATGTGGCTGCACACCGCCGACGGTGACGACATCACCTGCGTGCAGATCGCCGGGCTCGCCGCACGCCGCATTCTTTGCTACACCCGTGAGGGCGACACCCTGCAACGCGGCGAGCGCTATGGCTTCATCCGTTTTGGTTCGCGCGTCGACCTCTATCTGCCGATCGGCAGCAAGGCCAGCGTCACCATTGGCGACAAGGTGCTCGCCTCGGCCAGCATCGTCGCCAAACTGCCCTGACTCCGCACCTCGCGACCCCGCACGGGGTGGCGAGGTGGGGTAGAATCGGGCTCATTGCCCCACTCGGCGGGCGTTTTCAAAGGTTTCACCATGGCCGACGTGCCTCCGCGCAAACCCCTCTTCGACCCCGAAAAGCGTCGCCGCGGCATCTACATTCTTCCCAACCTGTTCACCACCGCGGCCCTGTTCGCGGGTTTCTACGCCATCGTCCAGGCCATGAACGATCGCTTCGAGCACGCCGCCGTAGCGATCTTCATCGCCATGATCCTCGACGGCCTCGATGGCCGCATCGCCCGCCTCACCCATACGCAAAGTGCCTTCGGCGCCGAGTACGACTCGCTGTCCGATATGGTCTCCTTCGGTGCCGCCCCGGCGCTGGTAGCCTACGAATGGGCGCTGCGCGGCATGGGCAAGCTGGGCTGGATCGCCGCCTTCATCTACTGCGCCGGTGCCGCGTTGCGGCTCGCCCGTTTCAATACCAATATCGACGTGGTGGACAAACGCTACTTTCAGGGCCTGCCCAGCCCGGCCGCCGCCGCACTCATCGCCGGCCTCGTGTGGGTCGGCATCGACAACGGCTTTAGCGGGCCGGACCTGCGCTGGGTGGTGTGTTTCTTCACCATCTTTGGCGGCCTGACCATGGTCAGCAACGTGCTGTATTTCAGCGGCAAAGAGTTCAACCTGCGCCGCCGGGTGCCGTTTTTTGCGGTGCTGGCGATCATGCTCGGCTTTGCGCTGATCTCGCTCGATCCCGCCTCGGTGCTGTTTCTGCTGTTCCTGATCTACGCCGCGTCAGGCTATGTATTGTTTGTGATGCACCGCTTCGGGAAGAAAATTCCCGGCCACGAGCCACCCGCCTCATAAGCCGGTTGTCAGATCACGCGCAACTGGCCTATATTCAAGGACATGCCCGCCTTCGAGCCGCCCTTCAGCCCCCCTCTGCGCGACGCCTTCCCGCTCGCGCCGTGGCCGCTCGGCCCGCTGCTGCGCCCCGCGCGCTGATCATTACAAACACCTCCCGCCAACACGCTTTTCGCCTCGCCCTCACCGGCGGGCGACACCCTGAATCCCGAACTTCGGAACCCGACAGGAGCCGACCATGACTGACCAACTGATCATTTTCGACACCACCTTGCGCGACGGTGAGCAAAGCCCCGGCGCCTCAATGACGCGCGACGAGAAGCTGCGCATCGCCCGTCAGCTCGAGCGCATGAAGGTCAACGTGATCGAGGCCGGCTTTGCCGCCGCGTCCAACGGCGACTTCGAATCGGTGCGTGCCATCGCCGAAGTCGTCAAGGACTCCACCATCTGTTCGCTGGCCCGCGCCAACGAGAACGACATCCGTCGCTCCGGCGAGGCCATCAAGCCCGCCGCCAGCGGTCGCATCCACACCTTCATCGCCACCAGCCCGATCCACATGGAGAAGAAGCTGCGCATGAGCCCCGACCAGGTGCTCGAGCAAGCCGTCAAGGCGATCAGTTGGGCGCGCGAATACACCGATGACATCGAGTTCTCGGCCGAAGATGCCGGTCGCTCGGAAATCGACTACCTGTGCCGTATCTTCGAAGCCGTCATCAAGGCCGGCGCCACCACCATCAACGTGCCCGACACCGTCGGCTACAACGTGCCCGAGCAGTACGCCGACACGATCCGCACCCTGATCGAGCGCGTGCCGAATTCCGACAAGGTGGTGTGGTCGGTCCATTGCCACAACGACCTCGGCCTCGCCGTCGCCAACTCGCTGGCCGCGGTGCGCGCCGGTGCCCGTCAGGTCGAATGCACCATCAACGGCCTCGGCGAACGCGCGGGCAACGCCTCGCTCGAAGAAGTGGTCATGGCCGTGCGCACGCGGCGCGATGTCTACGCCTGTGACACGCGCATCGACACCACCCAGATCGTGCCGGTGTCCAAACTGGTGTCGGGCATCACCGGCTTCCCGGTGCAGCCAAACAAGGCCATCGTCGGCGCCAACGCCTTCTCGCACGAGTCCGGCATTCACCAGGACGGCGTGCTCAAGCACCGCGAAACCTACGAGATCATGCGCGCCGAAGATGTGGGCTGGGGCGCCAACAAACTGGTGCTGGGCAAGCACAGCGGCCGCAACGCCTTCCGTAGCCGTCTGATCGAACTCGGCGCAGCGATTGAATCCGAAGAGCACCTCAACCACGCCTTCGCCCGCTTCAAGGAGCTGGCCGACAAGAAGCACGAGATCTTCGACGAAGATCTGCAGGCGCTGATCTCCGACGAGGCCGTCACGCCCGAGCTGGAACACTACCGCCTGGTCGCCTCGCGCTTCCACTCAGAAACCGGCGAAACCCCGGCAGCCAGCCTGACGCTGAACGTCGGCGAGAAGGAAATCAAGGCCGAAGCCGAGGGCTCCGGGCCGGTCGACGCGGCCTTCAAGGCGATTGAAACCGTGGCCAAGAGCGGCACGGAGCTGCTGCTGTATTCGGTCAATGCCATCACCACTGGCACCGACGCCCAAGGTGAAGTGACCGTGCGCCTGTCGCGCGACGGCAAGGTGGTGAACGGCCAGGGCGCCGATACCGACATCATCGTCGCCTCGGCCAAGGCTTACCTCAACGCACTGAACAAGCTGCACGGCAAGTTCGAAAAGCTCAACCCGCAGATCTGAGGCGGGTTCAACCGCCGCCCCGGCGCCGGGGCGGCGCTTACTGCGCCTTGGGCTGGCGCGATGGTGCAGTCATCCGCGCGTACCACACCATCACAAAAAAGGCCGCGAGCGTCAGCGCAATCTCGATGCGCGCCAACAAGGCCACGCCGCCGGGGTCGTTCATCCGCACCACGCCTTCCATGAAGTAGATCAGCACGAACATGCAGCCCCACTGATAGGTGTAGCGGCGCCCGTGCAGCACGCCAAACAGCGGCACCAGCAGCGGCACCGCCTTCACCATCATCCATGAGCCACCCGGCCGCAAAGGCGCCAGCCAGGCCTCCCAGGCGACGCATAACACGATAAGCGCAATCCACAGGGCAGAGGCGATCCACGCCACGGTCCGGGCCTTCATCGTGCCGCCTCCAGCGCCAATGCAGCACGCGCCAGGCGCTCGCCCTGCGCCATCGCCAGCTTGCGCTCTTCGTCGCTCAGCAGCGGGTTGCCATCCGAGCCGGCAACATGCGAGGCGCCATACGGCGTGCCGCCAGTGCGGGTGGAGGACAGCAAATGCTCGGTATAGGGCAGGCCCATCATCAACATGCCGTGGTGCATCAGCGGCAGCATCATGCTCAGCAAGGTGCTCTCCTGACCGCCGTGCTGGCTGCCGGTTGAGGTAAATACGCAGGCGGGTTTGCCGACCAGCGAACCGTTGACCCACGGCGCGATCGTGCCATCCAGAAAATACTTCATCGCCGCCGCCATATTGCCGAAGCGGGTCGGGCTGCCCAGCGCCAGGCCAATGCACTCGTCCAGGTCAGCGGTTTCGACATACGCCGGCCCCGAGGTCGGAATGGCGTCTTCGGCGGCCTCGCACACCGTGCTCACCGCCGGCACCGTGCGAACGCGTGCGCCGACACCCGGCACCCGCTCAATGCCTTCGGCAATCGCCTCGGCCAAGGCACGCACCGAACCCTTGCGGCTGTAATACAGGACAAGCACTTCTTTCATGTTCAACTCATTGGTAAGGCACGGCGGCCATTCGCTCGGGGGGTCGCTTTGTCCCCAAATGATTGGCAACAGACCCTACAATGGCGCGATTATAGCCAAAGCCGCTCCCGGCCCCGAACGCATTGCCCAAGCTCTTCATCCATCTTCGGGATTTTGCCCGCCTGCTCGTTCAGCGCTTTGTCGATACGCGCTGCCCGGAAGTGGCCGGCAGCCTGACGTTCACCACGCTGCTGGCGCTGGTGCCCTTGCTCACGGTCACCATCGCGGTGTTCAGCAACTTCCCCGGCTTTTCGCACCTGGGCGAGACCCTGAGCGATTTTCTGCTGCAAAACCTGTTGCCCGAAAAAGCCGGCCAGATCGTCGCGACCTACGCGCTGCAGTTCTCACAAAAAGCCGCCAACCTGACCCTGATTGGCACCGCCTTCCTGATTGTCACCGCGCTGATGCTGATGCTCACCATCGACGGGGTCCTCAACACCATCTGGGGCGTGCGCAAATCCCGCCCGCTGATGGCGCGCATTTCCATTTACTGGGTGGTACTGACGCTCGGCCCGCTGTTTCTGGGTGCCAGCCTGGCCGCAACGAGTTATCTGATCAGCACCTCGCTCGGTCTGGTCAACGATCCGCAGTGGCTACGCATCATCGTGTTCCGCACGCTGCCCGTCTTGCTGCTTGGCCTGCTGTTCGCCTTTCTCTACTTCAGCATTCCAAACACCCGGGTCAATGCCTGGCACGCGCTCATCGGCGGCATGTCGGCGGCACTGGCCTTTGTGTTGATGCAACGCGCGCTAGGCCTGTATTTCGCGCGCTTTCCGAGCTACACGCTGATCTACGGCACCTTCGCCACACTGCCGATCTTCCTGCTCTGGCTATACGCATCCTGGGTGGTGATCCTGCTCGGCGCTATTCTCGCCGCGACATTCCCGGCCTACGCGTCGAGCGTACGCACGCTGCCTGACTTTCCGGGCGCGCCCGCTTACAGCGCCTTGATGATGCTCGAGCAGCTCACCCACGCCCAGCATCGCGGTGAGACCGTCAGCGCCGACGACTTGTACCGCGCCGCGCGCCAACCCACCGCCGTCGGCGAGAACCTGCTTGAACTGATGCGGGAGTTTGGCTGGGTTGCCCGGTCCGACGACGAAGCCTGGCTACTGGCCAAGCGCGCCGAAGACATTTCCCTGTCGGACGTTGTTCGCCACCTCGCGCTGTGCCCCGGCATTGCCCATCCGCAAGCCGACAGCGAGCTGGCAAAACGCATCGACAGCCGCATCACCCATCTGCTCGCGACGGGCGACGTACCGATTACCGCCGTGTTTTCAGACGGAACACCCGCTCAGAGCGGATAAGGGTCGTATTCGAACTGGAACAGCTCGACGCTGGAGGTCTGCATGTCGAGACTCAGCAAGCGGCCTTGTGCCACATAGATGCGCTCTGACTCATGGACCAGCAGGAAGCGGCGCGAACGATAGGCGCCGGCTGGCGCCAGAATGGCCTGATGACGCCGCACGGCGGCGACGGGCGGCAACACCAGCGCCGGCACCATCTCGCCCGGCCCCTCTCCGCCCCGGAAACCAATCCGCACCGGTGTGGCGGCCGAACTGATGGTTTGCAGGCCCAGTTCGACCTGAGTGGGCGAGTCAGAACGCACCCAACGCACCACGCAAATCGACCAGGCGCTATCCGTGGCCCGGCGTACCGCCATCGCCATGCCAGCTGACAGCGAGCCGGTGTTAGCCTCGACGCTCATGATTGCGTAGCCACCCGGGCTCTCGTTCAACACGCGCCAGCTGACGATGTCCGCCGCGGACTCGCCCGCATGCTTAAGCTTCCAGATCGACCGCAGTCCCACGCAGACTTCAACGTCGTACTGGCAACGCCGCCGCAATTGCTCACGACGCGGCGGCATCGCCCAGCGCTCGCGCAGACAGCGCAACAGCTTGGAAATCTCGCCCGGCGGCAAGCCAGCCGGCAATTCGGGCAGGTCGGCGCCGGGCACCACCTCGCCGCCGCCATCGAGCGCGGCTTCCAGGCGTTCCAGATGCCCCGTGGCGCCCCGCGCCAGTTCGGCCGCCGAAAAATACAGCATGCCATCGACGGGCGGCGGCGCGCGTCGCACCATGGCAATCGGGCCAACATCTTGCGCCGGATCGATCCAGTAATCCCAGGTTTCAATATCGGTGCGCGGATTCGGCGAAAGTTCGGAACGCCAGGCGCACTGCTCAAGGTAGCGCACGGTCCAGTCCAGCTCGCGCGCGGTGAGTGCTTCAGGCTGTGCCGCGGCCAATGCCAGCAAACGCTTGTACGCCGTTTGCACCTGACCGCGCGGAATCTCGGCCGGCAAGGCCGCCGAGCCGGCCGCAATCGCGGCATTGCCAAAAATGCGGTGCGCCTCACTCCACAAACCCGCCCGTGGCGTCGCGCCTTTCATGCCGGCCAGCCACAACACGTCGCCCAGCAAGGTCAAGGCCTGCGTGGCCAGCACCTCAGGGCGGCGACGCTGCGTCACCACACCGGAGCCCAGATCCGCCATCACCCGCTCATAGCCTTTGGCCAGCACCAGGCAAATGGACTCAAGCCGACTCACGGCGTTGAATATTTTGGAGGGCAGCGGCAGCGCGCGCTCGACCAGCCGAGGCACCAGCACCTCGCGCACATCGCGCACACGCATGAAGAACAGCTCGACACCCCGGTGCAGCTGAACGGGGGTCAGCTCGGCGCGCATCAACTCATCGAGCTTGTCCGACAGCTCCTGCAAGCCCTCGACCGGGTCGTCAGCGGGCTCGCCGGCCAACCAGGCGAGGACTGACGCTGCGGGTCCGGCATCCTGCATGAGAGGTTCTGACATGAGTCGCGGGCTCGTCATTGATCCGATTCGTTTGCCATTCTAATGAAGAAACAGCCTGTTCTGGCACAATGCCAGTCTCCCGCCTCGACCGGATTACCAAAGAAACGGGATAATCCTAGAAACCGTAGTTGGACGCGCCTGAGTGTGCGCCGGGCGGGCTGTCTGGCAAGGGACGCACAGCCTGCACGCTGCAAGGAGGAGCAACGCAGCAAGGCGGCCCGCCCGGCGCGCAATCGGGCGCGTAGCGCTATCACCCACAGGGTGATCAGCCTCGAAGCCGAAAAGGTTCGCACGTTCAATACCTTGCTCATGGGCACAAGCGGTCAACTGCGGTTTCTAGGATAATAGGTGCTACTTTCCCATTGACTGCCATCACAATGCAAACATCCACGCCAGATTACCGCTCATCCAAGGCCATCACCCCCGCCGACCGTCTGATCATGGCGCTCGATGTCGCCGACGCCGCCGCTGCCCGCGATCTGGTCGAACGGCTCGAAGACAGTGTCACCTTTTACAAGATCGGTCTCGAACTGTTCATGACCAGCGGCTATTTCGATCTGCTGGACTGGCTGGTCGCGCGCGACAAGAAAGTCTTTGTCGACCTGAAATTCTTCGATGTGCCTGAAACCGTACGCTCCGCCATCCGCGCCCTGTCCGGCAGTGGCGCCACGCTGGCGACCATCCACGGCAACCAGTCGATCATGGAAGCGGCCGTCAAGGACAAGGGCGATCTCAAAGTCCTCGCGGTCACCGCGCTGACCAGTCTCGACCAGGGCGACCTGAACGATCTGGGCTTCCAATGCAATGTTGACGAACTCGTCCTGTCCCGTGCCCGTCGCGCACTCGAAACCGGCATCGACGGCATTGTCTCCTCCGGACTCGAAGCGCCGATGATCCGCCGCGAGCTGGGCGATCGCCTGCTGGTGGTCACGCCCGGCATCCGCCCGGTGGAGAACCGGCCGGCCGATGACCAGAAGCGCACGGTCGATGTCGCCCAAGCCTTCCGCAACGGCGCCGACTACATCGTGGTCGGTCGCCCCATCCGTCAGGCAGCCGATCCGCTGGCCGCCGCCCGGGCCATTCAGCAAACAATTGCGGAAGTCTTTCCTTCGTAAGTCCCAAAGAGATTGTTTTCCTTGGGGAAATCGCTTAAAATTCCGCCCTTTTCTCGAATCATTAGTCAGGACGAACACAACATGGTGGTTATTCGCCTTGCCCGCAGTGGCGCCAAGAAGCGCCCGTTTTACAACATCGTTGCCGCCGATTCGCGTAATCGCCGCGACGGCCGCTTCATCGAGCGCGTTGGTTTCTACAACCCGATGGCGCCGGAAGCCGTTCAGGGTCTGGTGATCGACACCGAGCGCCTGGCGCACTGGCAGCAACACGGCGCCCAGCTGTCCCCGACGGTTGCCCGTCTGGTCAAGCAGGCCGCCAAAGCCGCCTGAACGGCCACATCGGGAAGCATCCGATGATCATACTGGGGCGCATCGTCGCCCCTTTTGGCGTCCAGGGCTGGGTCAAGATTCATCCCTTCGGGGACGATCCCCTGTCCTGGAAAAAGATGCCGCAGTGGTGGCTCTCGCCAGATGACACGGCCGAGGCGCCGGCATGGAAAGCCTACAAGCTGGCCGGTTGCCGGGCGCACGGAAAAGGCTGGATCGCCGCCTTCGAGGGCGTCGCTGATCGCAATGGCGCGGAAGCGCTGACACGGCAATACATTGCCGCGCCGCGCGAAGCGATGCCGGCGACTGACAGCAACGAGTACTACTGGGGCGATCTGATCGGCCTGCAGGTTGAGAACGAAGCGGGCGAGGCCTTGGGCACCGTCTCTTCCCTGCTCTCGGCCGGCGCGCATGATGTGCTCCAGATTGCCGACGGCGAAGACGAGCATCTCGTTCCCTTCGTCGCCGCCTATGTGCTCGATGTCGATCTTGCTGAAAAGCGGATTCGGGTCGTGTGGCAGAAGGATTGGTAGGCGGGTGCGTCGATACGACGTCATTACCCTGTTTCCGGAGATGTTCTCCGCGCTGACAGGCAGTGGCATCAGCCGGCGCGCCCAGGAACGCAGCCTTTACGGGCTGCAATGCTGGAATCCGCGCGACTTTGCGCACGATGTACACCGCACGGTGGACGACCGGCCTTATGGCGGCGGCCCCGGCATGGTGATGCAGGCGCCGGCGCTGGAAGCGGCCATTGCAGCGGCCGGTACGGCGCAGCAAGAAGCGCTCGGCCAGGCCGGACGCGTGATCTATCTGTCCCCCCAGGGGCGACCGCTCGATCACGCCAAGGTGATGGAATTGGTACAGGCGCCGGCACTGACCTTGTTGTGCGGGCGGTATGAAGGGGTCGATCAACGCTTGATCGATCGCTGTGTGGATGAAGAAATTTCGCTGGGCGACTTTGTGTTGTCCGGTGGCGAACTGCCGGCGATGGTGCTGCTCGATGCCATCATCCGTCAGTTGCCCGGGGCGCTGAACGATGCGGACTCGGCAGTCGAAGACTCGTTTGTTGATGGTCTGCTCGATTGCCCGCACTACACCCGCCCCGAGGTGGATGTCCACGGCCAAGCCGTGCCGCCCGTGCTGCTGTCGGGAAACCACGCCGAAATCCGGCGCTGGCGACTCAAGATGGCGCTGGGGCGCACCTGGCTGCGACGACCGGAATTACTGGCTCAGCGCAAGCTGGGCCGTGACGAGATGAAACTGCTTGAAGCTTTCAAGCAGGATCATGAGGCGACCTCCCCGACGCAGTCGGACGAGGTCGAATGAAAAAACGCATGCATCAGGTGGCGACCTGCTCTGCCTGCAAGGCCACAGGCCATCGCGAACTGACCAAGGAGTCACGCACATGAATCTGATCGAACAACTCGAGCAAGAAGAAATTGCTCGCCTGACCGAAAACAAGACCCTCCCCGATTTCGCCCCGGGCGACACCGTGGTGGTTCAGGTGAAGGTCAAGGAAGGTACGCGTGAGCGTCTTCAGGCTTACGAAGGCGTGGTTATCGCCAAACGCAACCGTGGTCTCAACTCCAACTTCATCGTGCGCAAGATTTCGTCCGGTGAAGGCGTTGAGCGCACGTTCCAGACCTACTCGCCGCTGGTCGCCAGCGTTGAAGTGAAGCGTCGTGGCGATGTGCGCCGCGCCAAGCTTTACTACCTGCGCGGTCGTACCGGCAAGTCGGCACGTATCAAGGAAAAGCTCACCCGCAAGAAGGGCTGATCCGGGTAGTCGCTGGAAAAGAGAACGGGACCTTCGCGGTCCCGTTTTTTTATGTCAGGCCCAACGGCGCTACGCCGATCAGCGCCGATCAACACCATGCAGCATGACCGCCGCCGCGATCAGGAAGAGCGTACTCGGCGCCAGTGCCGCCACCGCCGGCGGCCAGGCGTTGATCACGCCCAGATTCGAGAACAAGCCGTTGAGCAGATGGAAGGCGACGCCGAGCATGATGCCGGCGAACACCTTCACACTGACGCCGCCCATGCGGTCATGGGTATAGGCAAATGGCAGCGCCAGCGCCATCATCACCAGCACGGCAAAGGGATAGACAATCTTCTTCCACAAGGCGATCTCATAACGATCGGTCTTCTGATTGTTGTCGGTCAGATGGCGCAAATAGGCATACAAGGTCGTCACCGACATGCGCTCGGGCGTCACCATCAGCACACTGAGCACTTCGGGCGTGAGCTCGGACGCCCACGACAACTCGTCGAGCGTCGCCACCCGCGTGCGATCGGCCTCGAAAATGGTCTGTGCGATGTCGGTCAGACGCCAGCCGACACCCTCGACAAACAGGCCATGCTTGGCGTCGCTGATGGTCCGCAGCGTGAGTTTGTCGTCAAACTCATAGATGCGGATGCCCTGCAACTCGCGCTGCGGGGTCAGTGACTGCACGTTGATGAACCGATGGCCATCCCGCACCCACAGCCCCGAGCGCAACTCGTTCGACACGGTCGATCCGGTGGCGGTCAGCCGCCATTGCTGTGCGGCCTTTTCGGCGGGCGGCGCAACATATTCGCCAAACACAAAGGTCAGCACGACGAAGAGCACACCAATCAATGACAGCTCGCGCAGCAGGCGGGACGTCGACAGTCCGGAGGCCCGCATGACCGTAATCTCGGAGTGTCGCGCCAAGGTGGTCAGGGCAAACAGACTGCCGATCAGCACGGCAATCGGCATCAGCTCGTACACCCGGCCGGGCAGAATCAGCGCCACGTAGATCAGCGCGTGATGCACCTGATAGCCGTCCTTGCCGATCGAATCGAGTTCATTGATGAAATCGAAGAAGGCGAACAGGCCGAGGAAAGCCAGCAACACCATGAAGGTGGCGCCGATGATTTCCCGTGCGAGATAGCGGCGAAGAATACGCATCAGGCCCGCCGCCTCCGCCAGATCGAGTACACCGCCAGACGGCGATAGAACAAGGCGGCCAGCACCGCCACCATCACCAGATGCGGCGCCATGGCGCCGACCACAAAGCTCACCTTGCCCTGGGCAATCCAGGCCTGACTCACACTGATGGCGTTGCTGTAGATGAGATAGGTCAGAATCGCCACGATCAGATTATTGGTCCGCCCGGCCCGCGGGTTCACAAACGACAGCGGAATCGCCAGCAAGGCCAGAATCAAGGAAGCCACCGGCAGACCCACCCGCGAGGCCAGCTCGCCCAGATTGGCCGGATTGGGATCTTCCAGCAGCGTATTCAAGGGCAGCATCCGGTTGCGCACCGGCAAGTCCTTGACGCCTTGCGCGGCCATCTGCAGCGTGTAGCGGTCGAACCGCATCACCCGATAGTCGGGCGAGCCCGGCGTGCCGTCGTAACGCCGGCCACGTTCAAGCACCACGAAGCGCTCACCGTTTTCGCCGGTGCGCAGATAGCCCTCTTCGGCCACCATGACCCCCAGCTTGCCGTCCTGCACCGAGCTGACGAACACGTTGCGCACGCGCCCGTCTTCGCCGGCACCAACTTCGACAAAAAACACCCGCCGCGCGCCCGCCGACTCACGGAACACGCCCGGCGCAACCCGCGCGGCATCGTCCTGATTGTTCAGCCGTTCCTTGTATTCCACGCTCTTGTACTGCGCCCAGGGCGCCAGCACCAGCGTGACGCCGGCGATGACCACCGCCACCGGCACGGCAAAGCGCAGCACCGGCGAGATCCAGCGGGTCAGCGGCACGCCGGCGGCGAACCACACCACCATCTCGGAGTCGCGATAACTGCGGGACAAGCTCATCAAAACGGCGATGAAGACCGTCAGCGACAGCACGATCGGCAATTGCGCCAGGGCGCCAAAGCCGATCAGCGCCAGCACGGCATCGGAAGGCACACGCCCGCCCGCCGCCTGTCCGAGCAGGCGGATCAGCACCGTGGTCACCAAAATGGCAAACAAGGCGACAAACACCGCCATGGCGGTGTTGGCGAATTCTCGCTGAGCGGCGCGCAGAAAGATCATTGCGCTAATGACGGTTGAATGATGGGGTGCATTTTGACGGCGTATTGCGGAGAGGCCATAATCGTTGCCACCCTGACCGAGACGTCGTCTTAAAGGAATAGCCCGTGGAATTTACCATAAAGACCGGATCCCCTGAAAAACTCAAGCGCGCCTGCATCGTCGTCGGCGCCTACGCTGAGGCGCGCCTGACGCCGTCGGCCGAGGTAGTGGATCAAGCCAGCGGCGGCGCGCTCAGCGCGCTTCTTGCGCGTGGCGACCTCGACGACAAGGCCGGCGCCACGCTGATGCTGCCCTTGCTGCCGGGCGTCGACGCCGAGCGCGTGCTGGTGGTCAGCCTCGGCGCGCAGGATGAACTCAACGATAAAGCCTACCGCGACGCGCTGAACGCCGCCGGCAAGGCCTTGGCCGGCCTGCGTGGCAAGGAAGCCAGCGTGAGCCTGGCCGAAGTCGAGGTGCCTAACCGCGATCTGAGCTGGCGGCTGCGTCAGGCCGCGCGCGTCGTTGCGGCGGCGGCCTATCGCTTCGACGCCCCCAAAAAGGGCGCTGACGAGAGCGCCAAGCGCGGCATCAAGAAAATCCAGTTTCTGATCCCCGGCAAGTCCTCCAAAGCGCTGATCACGGCCGTGGCGCAAGGCCTGGCCATTGCCGAAGGCATGGCGCTGGCCCGCGATCTGGGCAATCTGCCGCCCAATGTGTGCTCGCCCACTTACCTGGCCAACACGGCCAAGAAGCTCGGCAAGGATCACAAGCTCAAAGTCACGGTGCTCGACAAGGCGCAAATGAGCAAGCTGGGCATGGGCGCGCTGCTGGCCGTCGCTCAAGGCGCAGAGCAGCCGCCGAAATTCATCATCATGGAACACCGCGGCGGCAAGGCTGACGATGCGCCGATCGTGCTGGTCGGCAAGGGCGTCACCTTCGACACCGGCGGCATCTCGCTCAAGCCGTCTGCCGAAATGGACGAGATGAAGTACGACATGTGCGGCGCGGCCAGCGTGTTCGGCACGCTGCAAGCCGTCGCCCAGCTTGATCTGCCGATCAACGTCATCGGCGTCGTGCCGGCCACCGAAAACATGCCCGGCAGCAACGCCACCCGGCCGGGCGATGTGGTCACCTCCATGTCGGGCCTGACCATCGAAATCCTCAACACCGATGCCGAAGGCCGCCTCATTCTGTGCGACGCGCTGACCTACGCCGAGCGTTTCAAGCCGGCCTGCGTGATCGACATCGCCACCCTCACCGGCGCCTGCGTGGTGGCCCTGGGCAAGATTCCCAGCGGCTTGCTGAGCCCCGACGACGCCCTCGCCCGCGAGTTGACCGATCACGGCCAAAGCACTGGCGACCGCGTGTGGCAACTGCCGCTGTGGGACGACTACCAGGAACTGCTCAAGAGCAATTTCGCCGACATGGCCAACATCGGCGGGCGCTACGGCGGCACCATCACCGCAGCGGCCTTCCTGTCGCGCTTCACCAAGGCCTACACCTGGGCGCATCTGGACATCGCCGGCACTGCCTGGATTTCGGGCGACGCCAAGGGCGCCACGGGCCGTCCGGTGCCGCTGCTGACAGAGTTCCTCATCGCCCGCGCCGGCCAGCTTTGAGACCGGCGTGACGGACATCCACTTCTATCACAACGCCGAAGACCTTCTCGGCGTCACCTGCCACCTTGCGGTGCGGGCCTTCCGCTCGGGCCGCAAGGTGTCGGTGCTGCTGCCCGACGAGTCCATCGCGCACCAGCTCGATCAGTTGCTGTGGACCCGTCCGCCCACCGACTTCCTGCCGCACACGCATTTCAGCTCGCCACTGGCCGCCGAAACCCCGATCACCCTGGGCGACACCCCGCCGGCGGATGGCTGGCCGCACGACGACGTGCTGATCAACCTCGCCGCCGCGCTGCCGCCCGACTACGCGCGCTTCAAGATGGTGGTCGAAGTGGTCGGCACCGACGAAGCCCTCAAGGTGCCCGCCCGCAATCGCTGGCGCCAGTACGCCAGTGAGGGCCACACGCCCATCGCCCACAACACAGCTGCGAGCTGACATGTTCGAATCCAGGGATCCGTTCATCATCCTGCCCGAAACCGAGGAGGCCGACCGCCTGCTCAACAAGGCCGACGCGCTGCTCCAGCGCCACCGTGCGCCCGGCCCGGACACCGACATTCCGGTACTCACCGAGCAGGTAGAGGACGACGACATTCCGGTGCTCACCGGCGCCGTCCGCGAGGCACCCGCCCCGGCCGCCGGCTTTGTCGAACAGCTGATCGACCTCGACGCCACGCTCAACCGGCGCATCGACGAATGGCTGAGCAACGAGCTGCCGCAAGTCCTGGCCGATGAGCTCGAACAGGCGCGCACCCGCATCCTCAATCAAATCCACGCCCGCGCCCGCGCCACCTTGCTGGCCGACATCTCGCAAGAAATCTCCGAACTGCTCGACGCCAACGATCCACGCAATCGCTGATCTCCCCCGCGCCAGCGCCGGTCAGCGCGGCTGCCATCCGCTATAATCGCGGATTCGCCCCCATTGCCACGCTTACGGAACACCATGGAACTGGCCAAGAGTTTTGAGCCTGCGGACATCGAACGCCGCTGGTACCCCGACTGGGAGTCGCGCGGCTATTTTGACGCCGGCCTCGACACCTCCAACAAGAACGCCTTCTGCATCCTGCTGCCGCCGCCCAACGTCACCGGCACGCTGCACATGGGTCATGGTTTCAACCAGACCCTCATGGACGCGCTCACCCGCTATCACCGCATGCGCGGCGACAACACGCTGTGGCAGCCCGGCACCGACCACGCCGGCATCGCCACCCAGATCGTCGTCGAACGTCAGCTTGATGCGCAGGGCGTCAGCCGCCATGAGCTCGGCCGCGAGAAATTCCTCGAAAAAGTGTGGGAGTGGAAGGAATACTCCGGCGGCTCCATCACCGGCCAGATGCGTCGCCTGGGCACCAGCCCGGATTGGAAGCGCGAGCGCTTCACCATGGACGCCGGCCTGTCCACCACCGTCACCGAAACCTTCGTGCGTCTGTTCAACGAAGGCCTCATCTACCGCGGCAAGCGCCTGGTCAACTGGGACCCGAAGCTCGGCACCGCAGTGTCCGACCTCGAAGTGGTGCAGGAAGAAGAAGACGGCAAGCTGTGGCACATCCGCTACCCCTTCACCGACGGCCCCATCGGCGAGCTGACCGGCCTGACGGTCGCCACCACCCGGCCTGAAACCATGCTCGGCGACGTCGCCGTGATGGTGCACCCCGAAGACGAGCGCTACGCCCACCTCATCGGCAAGACCGTGCGTCTGCCGCTGACCGAGCGCGACATCCCGATCATCGCCGACGACTATGTCGACCGCGAGTTCGGCACCGGCTGCGTCAAGGTCACCCCGGCGCATGACTTCAACGACTACGCCGTCGGCCAGCGTCACGGCCTGGACATGATCGTCATTCTCAACCTGGACGGCACCGTGCCGGCCAGCGCCGAGGTGTTCGATACCAAAGGTCAGGCCAAGAGCACGGTCGCCCTGCCGGCCAACGTCGCCGGGCTAGAGCGCTTTGCTGCCCGTACCGCGGTGATCGCCGATCTCGAAACGGCCGGCGTGCTGGTTGAGACGGAAGCGCACAAGCTCAAGGTGCCGCGCGGCGATCGCACCAACGTGGTCATCGAGCCGATGCTTACCGACCAGTGGTTCGTCGCCATGAGCAAGCCGGGCAATGACGGCAAGAGCATCACCCAGAAGGCGCTCGACTGCGTGGCCTCGGGCGAGATCACCTTCTACCCCGAGAACTGGGTCAACACCTACAACCAGTGGCTCAACAACATCCAGGACTGGTGCATCTCGCGCCAGCTGTGGTGGGGCCACCAGATTCCGGCCTGGTACGACGCGCTCGAAAACGTCTATGTGGCGCGCAGCGAAGCCGATGCACTGGCCCAGCTCGACGCCACCATTGCCGGGTTCGAAGACCGCGCCCGCGGCGCCGAACAGCAGCATCAGGCCGACGAAGCCGCCGAGATCCGCGCCCTCATCGCCAAGCTACGCGACCACGGCCTGCGCCGCGACGAAGACGTGCTCGACACCTGGTACTCCTCCGCCCTGTGGCCGTTCTCCACGCTGGACTGGACGGCTGAGTGGCCGGCCAAATCCAACGACGCGCTCGACCTCTACCTGCCCTCGACGGTGCTGGTGACCGGCTTCGACATCATCTTCTTCTGGGTCGCCCGCATGGTGATGATGACCCAGCAGATCACCGGAAAAATCCCCTTCAAGCATGTGTACGTGCACGGCCTGATCCGCGATGCGGAAGGCCAGAAGATGAGCAAATCGAAGGGCAACGTGCTCGACCCGATCGACCTGATCGACGGCATCTCGCTCGACAAGCTGGTCGAAAAGCGCACCTTCGGCCTGATGAACCCCAAGCAGGCTGCCAGCATCGAGAAGAAGACCCGCAAGGAATTCCCCGAAGGCATCCAGGCCTTCGGCACCGACGCCCTGCGCTTCACCTTCGCCTCGCTCGCCAGCCCGGGCCGCGACATCAAGTTCGACCTCGCCCGCTGCGAGGGCTACCGCAACTTCTGCAACAAGCTGTGGAACGCCACCCGTTTCGTGCTGATGAACACCCAGGACCAGGATTGCGGTCTGGGCACTGACATCGCCTGCGACGCCAGCCAGCTCGACTTCTCCTTCGCCGACCGCTGGATCGTCTCCAAGCTGCAGCGCACCGAAGCCGAGATCGCCCAGCATTTTGCCGACTACCGCTTCGACCTGCTCTCCAAAGCCATCTACGAATTCGTCTGGGACGAGTATTGCGACTGGTATCTTGAGCTCGCCAAGGTGCAGATCCAGACTGGCAACGAGGCTCAGCAGCGCGCCACCCGCCGCACCCTGCTGCGCGTGCTCGAGACCGTGCTGCGCCTGGCCCACCCGGTGATGCCCTTCATCACCGAAGAGCTATGGCAGACCGTGGCACCCATGGCCAAGCGCCGCGACACCGAGTCGCTCATGCTCGCCCGCTACCCGCAGGCCAACCTCAGCCGCATCGACGAAGTCGCCGAAGCGAAAGTGGCCGAGCTCAAGGGCATGATCTACGCCTGCCGCAACCTGCGCGGCGAGATGAACATCTCCCCCGCCCAGCGCATGCCGCTGATCGCCGCCGGCAACACCGACACGCTGAGCACTTACGCGCCGTATCTGGCCGGCCTGGCCAAGCTGTCGGAGGTTCAGGTCGTCACCGACATCAGCGCCGACGAGCTGGCCCCGGTCGCCGTGGCCGGCGACTTCCGCCTGATGCTCAAGGTCGAGATCGACATCGCCGCCGAACGCGAGCGCCTCACCAAGGAGATCACCCGCCTCGAAGGCGAGATCACCAAGGCTGAGGGCAAGCTTGCCAACGAGAGCTTTGTCGCCCGCGCCCCGGCTGCCGTGGTCGATCAGGAACGCGCCCGTCTGGCCGGCTTCCGCGACACCGTCGCCAAGCTCAAGCCGCAGCTCGACAAGCTACCGCCCGCCTGAGTCCCATCCCCCGGTTCTGGCACGCTGCCGGAACCGGGGCGGCGCGGTGTGGTCGTACAGACACATCTCACACCGAGCACAGCCCCATGCCCATCCCCTGGCTCGCCGCCGCCAAAATCATCCCCTGGACGGAAGTCATCGCCGCCGCCCCCGGCATTGCCCGTGGCGCGCGCGATCTATGGAAGCGCACCAAGGCGCGTGACGAGGCCCAGGCCGCGCCGGACACCGTCATCGACGACCCGGTCGCCCGACTGGCGGCTCTGGAACGCTGCATGGCCGACCTCACGCAAGAAGCCGAACAGCGCTCTGAACTCATCGCTCAACTCGCCGAGCAGAACGAACGCCTCGTCGCCACGCTCGACCGCCAGAAACGCAACACCCAGTGGGCGCTCGGGCTGGCCATCGCCGCGCTGCTCGGGCTGGCGGTCGTCCTGATGACCGCCTGATCGGGCTCAGGCCACACGCCGCTTTACGAAGTGATTCACCAGATACGTCAGCACCGTATCGCCGTGCTGGTTCACCGCCATGTATTTCAACTTGAGAATGCCGCGATCAGGCTTTGAGCGCGACGGTGTCACCTCAAGCACTTCCACCTCGGTATGCAGTGTGTCGCCCGGGCGCACCGGCGCCAGCCAGCGCAACTCGTCGATCCCCGGCGAGCCCATGCTGCAAGCCGCCAGCAGGCCACTCTGGATGAACAGCCGGAAAGACAGCGACAGGGTCTGGAAGCCGCTGGCGATCAGCCCGCCGTAGAGCGACTCGGCCGCCGCATTCACGTCCAGATGAAAGGCCTGCGGGTCGTACTGGCTGGCGAAATCGATGATCGCCGCCTCGGTTAGCGTGAAACCGGGCGAGCAGAAACGCTCGCCGACAGAGAAGTCATCCAGATAGCGCGCTTCTGTCATCAGAAAACCTCCGGCAAGGCCCTTCCGTCCGGTGGCGGGCCGCTAAAGCAGAATGTGATCGACCGGCGCCAGCGGTTCCGGCACCGGTTCGTCGAGCGCCTCGGCGATCGAGATGTCGACAGTGCGGCAAATCGCGTCGAGCGACAAGGCATTGGCCGTCTCGCCGAACGGTTGCTCGAGCTCCTCGGCCAAGGCGTCGAGACCAAAGAAGGTGTAGGCCACGATCGCGGTAAACAAGGGCGTAAACCAGCCCATCGACCCCACCAGGCCGAAGGGCAACAGATAGCAATACAGATAGGCGGTGCGATGCACCAGCAAGGTATAGGCATACGGCAGCGGCGTGCGGCAAATCCGCTCAGAGGCAGCCTGCACCTCAGCCAGCCCGGTCAGCCGCTCATCGAGAATCCGCAGCCCCTGGCCATCGATGCAACCGGCCTCAAAGCAGCGACCGAGCGAACGCCCCGCTTCCCGCAAACAATAGTCCGCCGGGTTCTGCGCGGCCAGCGCATTGGCCGCGCGCGCTTCACCCAGCACCGCTGCCACCTCATCACGCACATCGCGCTCACGCAGACCGCCCCTCAGGGCATGCCCGAAGGCCGACAGCCACACCAGCAGTTCGCGCCGCTCGGGATGCGTCGCACCCAACAGCGCCTCGCTCACCCGAACCAGGCTGCGCACTTCATAGACCATCCGGCCCCATTGCTTGCGTGCCTCCCACCACCGATCGTAGGCCGCGTTGTTACGAAAGCCGAGAAAAAGCGACAACGCAATGCCGAGCAGGGTAAAGGGGCTGGTGGTGTATTGCGCGACATTGGCAAAGTGGCTGCTGTGCACCGCGGCGACCATGAGGCCGAACATGCCTGCACACAGCACCTGCGGAAAAATGCGCGGCAACACCGAACCTTGCAGGGCAAACAACAACGCCAACGCGTTCTGGCGCTTTCGTACGATCATGGCAAAAACTTGATCCATGGCAATTGTGCGGAGGAACGGCATACTGTCACAACTAGCGAAAAAAATCCCGCCACGGCGCCTGCCGACAGCAGGATAGGGTAACGGCCGCTTGCCCGCACGCCGGTTCAATGCCAACATCCGCCTCTCATGGAGTCGCTTCTCAAACCCCTCATTACGCTGCTCGCCATCGTCAATCCGATCGGCGTGGTGCCCTTCTTCATCCACTTCACGCGCAGCTTTTCGGAACGCCACCGCACCCAAACAGCGCGGGTCGCTGCGTTTTCGGCTTTTGTGGTGATTTCGCTCAGCGCCCTGCTGGGCCTGCAGATCATCGGCTTCTTCGGCATTTCGCTGGCCTCTTTCCAGGTGGGTGGCGGCCTGCTGCTGCTGATGAGCGCCATCCAGATGCTCGGCGCCGAGCCGGCCGAATCCAAGCCGCAAGACATCGATGAAGGCGCCCACCGCGCCGACGCGGGCTCGAGCATCGCCGTCGTGCCGCTCACCATCCCGCTGCTCACCGGCCCGGCCACCATCTCGACCATGGTGATTTACGCCGAAAAAACCGTGAAATGGTGGGAGCTCGGCGTGCTCGTGCTCTACGGCGTCATCGTCGGCCTGGCCACGCTCGCCGTGTTTTCGGCCGCCGAGCGCATCGGCCGCTTCCTCGGCCAGACCGGCATCAACGTCATGACCCGTCTGATGGGCCTGATCCTCGCGGCGATTGCCGTCGAAGTCATGGCCGACGGCCTGACCACCCTCTTCCCCGGCCTGCTCGGCTAAACACCGCCCGGTCGTCTATCCTCCAAAGAACGCGTCCGTCATGACGCGGCTGTCGCATGGCCGGCGCCAGGGCGCAGCCCGCCAACCGTTGGAGGATTCTGTTGAGGAAGTTTCTGGCCGTCTGCCTGATGGGGATCCCGCTGGCGCTGTTCGCGCTGGTCTTGGCCGTTGATCTCACGCAGAACAAGGTCTTGCTGAGCGCCACCGCCGCGCAACTCGCCAGCGAAGATATCGACCAGCATGACTACCTCGCCATCCATGACGGCACGATCGCCCTGGACGGACCGTATCTGCCTCAGCGTGTCGCGGACACCGACTACGTCCCCGTCTTTGCCGTCGCCGCCAACGGCACCGCCTCTGCCCGCCCCAGCTTCATTGCCATTGTGCCCGCCGGCGCCCTGGCCGGGCTGATCCAGCCACCGGCCAGCGCCGACGCCCTGCGGCGGGTCGACATGCTTGGCATGCGCAACGGCAGTTGCGGCGAACTGGCAAAGACCAGCCTCCCCGCCACCGCGCCCCTGCCCTGCATCACCCACGGCAAGCACCCGCATGACACGGTCGGTGTGCTTATCGGCAGCACCATCATGCTCCTGCCCTTCGCCGGCCTCGGCCTGTGGTTGTGGCGGCGCCGTGGCCCTGTCGCCGTACCGCATCCGCCGCCGGGCTGCCTGATCAAGCTGGGCAAGGCGGTGATGGTGGTGCTGATCTTCGGCGCCATCGCCGTCGCCAAGCTGGGCGACGATGTCTTGCCCCCGCTCGCCAAGACCGCCCGGCACCTGGGCAATACGGCGCCTGCCGCCACCAAGGTGCTGGACTCCCTGCGCACCTATCTGGGCAGTGAAGATTTCGCAGCCGACACGGTGAACTACGGCTACAAGCTGGCCTCGTTAAAGAAGAACCTCGACACGCTCGACATCCAGCCCGGCCACACGCTGGAAGTGCAGCTCATCCAGCTCGACGCGGCCAGCATCTACACCCGCGACGCGATGGGCGCGTTTCGCCGGCGCGCCGCCAATGCGCTGATCGAACACCAGATTCGCCTTAACGGCGAGCTCGTCGGCGGGCAGTTCTTTGCCACCGACACGACCGACCACTGGCACGCACTGGCCATGCGCCAGCGCGAGGTGAACGGTCCGGTCGAACTGATCGCCGAACACACAGTGCATACCGACAAGGGCGAGCGCCGCTTGCGCGTGGCCGGCGAAATCGAATTCCTCGAAGGCGACGCCACCGCCTACCAGCGTGGCGACAAGGTGGTGTTTCGCTACACCGAATCCGCCCTGCAGCAAGTGGCCGAAAAGCGCGAGAAAATTTTCCAGGCAGTCGGCCGCAATCCGCGCCTGACGTTCGCCATGTCAAATGTGTTGTTCACCGCCGAAGGCGATGCCCTCGTCGCCCGCGCCACCGGCCCCAATCGGCGCATGTTCACCCCCTGACCGCCCGCCCGTCAGACAATGTCAATCGGTTGATCCAGCGCAACGAGTGCACCGCCCATCGCGCGAAGATAGACATGAAGCCACTGCCTCGGCGCCAGTCGCCCGCGGTAGTGCAACGCACCCTGTCTCGCCCGGCGTATCGGGCATCAGACGCAATCTGTGGAGGTGAATCATGCGACCACGATATTCCCTGCTCTCGACAACACTGCTCGCCGCGGCGATCAGCCTGTCTTTCGCGCTGCCCGCTCATGCGCAAACCCCACCACCGCGTGGCCCCGCGCCGTTCGCAGCCTATGACCAGAATGGCGACGGCGCCGTCACCGAGGCCGAATTCAACGCCTTCCGTGCCAGCCGGCAGGCGGCTGCGGCCACCGATGGCCGGCCGATGCGTGGCGCCGCCAACGCGCCCGCGTTCAACAGCCTCGACACCAACGGCGATGGCAGCCTGAGTCCCGACGAGTTGGCGGCCGGCCAGGCCATGCAATTCCAGAACCGTCCCGGTGGCGGGATGGGACCGGGTGGCGGTCGCGGACCGGGTGGCGGCATGGGACCGGGTGCAGGCATGGGACCGGGTGCAGGCATGGGACGGGGCGGTGGCATGGGCCAGAACCAGCCCGCATTCGCCGATTTCGATCTGAACGGTGACGGCCGGATACTGGCCGACGAGCTCACCCAGGCGCGCAACCAGCGGGTGGGTGAACGCGCCCAGCAGGGTTACCAGATGCGGGGCTTGGCCAATATGCCGTCCTTTTCAGAGATGGATACCGACGGCGACGGTGCGATCAGCCCGGCGGAATTCGCTGCCCACCAGCAAAGCCGCCGACCTGCTCCGCCCACACAGTGACCCGGCATGCTGAGCACACCACGAATGCCAAGGCATCCGTGGTGGGTTCAGCCTAATCCGACGTGAAGCCCGCCTTGACGTGACTGCCGTCGCAGAAGGGCTTGTTCTTCGACGCGCCGCAGCGGCACAGCGCCACGGTTGCCCCCTGCCACGCCAGACGGCCGCTCGCCGCGTGCATACGCAGATTGCCATTGAACAAGAGCGGGCCATCCTTGAGCGGCGTGATCTGTAGCGCCCCGCCCGAGCTGGCGGCCGAATCACCTCGCTCGCCCACCGCGCCGTAGTCCTTGAAGTCCGCCGCTTCATGGCTGTTGTCGCAAAAGGGTTTGTTTTTGGAGGCCCCGCATCGACACAGCGCGGCCCGAAACTGCAGGCCCGGCTGCGCCGCCGGATCGACGCCGTCGATATGCAGGTCGCCATGCACAAACAGCGGCCCGTTGCAGGCCACAAACACCGTATTCACTTCTGGCGCGACCTCCGCCGCACCGCCGCACGTGTCGCGATAGGCCAACGCGCCGCTCGGGCAGCGCTCGACAATCTGTTTCGCCTCGTCGGTGTCCGACAGATCGGGCTGACACCATGGCTTTCGCCCGCCAACAAACAGCTCACCCGCCGCCTGCCCGCACTCGGCCACATGGATACACAGACGGCTGTCCCAGGTCACATCGAGGGTCTTGCCGGAAAATATCAACGGCTTCGCTTTGCTGTTCATTGCGCACGCTCCGAAGGTTCAGGCCCACTACCGCTATAGACCAGCACGCGCGCCGACGCGAATTCAGACGGCGAAGGCCTGCCAGATCAGGCGCAAGGCCAGCATCGTCAGAACGACATCGAAGATCTTGGCGAAGTGTTTGTCCTGCATGCGCTTGAGCAGATGCAAGCCGATCCAGGTGCCGATCGCACCGCAGGCGATCATGGCGCCGATCAGCGGCAGCAGCGCGCTCAGATCGAAGCCGGCCTCCTGAAAAACGACGGCCTTCATCCCGTGCTGGAATGACATCGCCGCCGAAAAGGTCGCCACGGTGGTGAAGCGATCACGATGAATCTGCTTGATGAACGCGCCCACCAGCGCCCCCGTGGCACCCACAAACAGCGACACAAAGGTGGTCACGCCGCCGGCCACGGCAATGCCCGGTCGGCTCAGCACCAGCCTGGGCAGCCGCGGCCCCCAGCACAGATACAGGATGAAGCCGGCGATGCTCAAATACATGGTTTTCGGCGGCAGATTGACCAGCACCGCCGCGCCAACCAGCGCACCGACCAGCGCGCCCGGCAAAAAGACGCCCAGCGTTCGCCAGTCGATATGCCGCCAGCTCATGATCGCGCGGCCGCCGTTCGAGCCCAGCTGCACCACACCATGCACCGGAATGATCACCGCCGGCGGCAAGACCTGCGCCATGATCGCCAGCAGCATGATGCCGCCACCCGCGCCGAGGCTGGCGGTCAGCGTCGAGGTAACACAGGCGCTGACAAGCAACAGCGCCACCACAGCCATCGGCAAATCGCCAAACACGGACAGAGACAGGCTCACAGCGATGACTCGAGGCGGAAAGCCCGCATTCTACGGGGCGCGCCAGCCCCCGACCAGTCAGGCTCACTCGTGGCGCAAGGCGTCGATCGGATCGAGCCGCGCTGCGCGCCGCGCCGGAAAGAAGCCGAACACCACACCGATCAAGGCCGAGATGCCGAAGGACAACAAATTGATGGCCGGATCAAACAGATACGGGATGCTCATCAGCGACGATAGCCCGATCGACGCGCCGGTGGCCAGCGCCACCCCGATCAGCCCGCCGAGGCTGGACAGCACCACCGCCTCGATCAGGAATTGCAGCAACACCTCGTGCTCCAGCGCGCCAATCGCCAGGCGGATGCCGATCTCGCGGGTGCGCTCGGTGACCGACACCAGCATGATGTTCATGATGCCGATACCGCCCACCAGCAGGCTGACCGCCGCCACCGCGCCGAGCAGCGTGGTCATGATGCGGGTGGTGGACGACAGCGTCTGGGCGATCTGCTTGGTGTCGAGCACGTTGAAGTTGTCGTCCTCGTTGGCGCCGATCTTGCGCCGCTCGCGCAGCAGGGTCTCGACACGCGCCTTGACGGCGTCGGTGGCGTTGCTGTCGTTGGCCGACACCAGCAGCGTGCGCACATCCTGGTCGCCGGTCAGACGGCGCTGCACGGTGCGGATCGGCATCACGATGGTGTCGTCCTGGTCCGAGCCAAAGGCCGACTGCCCCTTGGCGGCCAGCACGCCGATCACCTGACACGAGAAGTCCGCCACCCGCATCGACTCGCCCAGCGGATCGCCGCCGCCAAACAGCTCGCGCTGCAAGGTGGCGCCGATCACGCACACCGCCTTGCCGCCGCGCTCCTCGGCCTCGGTGAAGATCCGGCCGCCGGTCAGCGTCCAGCCCGCCGCGGTGAAGTAATCCCGCGTGCTGCCGGTGGCCACGCTCGACCAGTTGCGCGCGCCCACCACCACCGACACCGCCTTGCGCGTCTCCGGTGCCACGGCCTTGACGCCCGACACCTGCGCCGCGATGGCCTGCACATCGGCCACTTTGAACATCGGCGCCCCGGCGCTGCCGCCCGGGCCGATGCGCTGGCCGGGGCGCACCATCAGCAGGTTGCTGCCCAGGCTGGACACCTGATCGGAGATCGAGCGCGTCGCCCCGTTGCCGAGCGTCACCATGGTGATCACCGCCGCCACGCCGATGACGATGCCGAGAATGGTCAGAAAGGAGCGCAGCAGGTTGCGGCGGATCTCGCGCAGGGCGAGCAGAAAGGTATTCCAGATCATGGGGTCGCCTCCGCCACCGGTGTGCGCGAATCGCGATCGACCCGGCCATCGACGAAATGCACCTGCCGGTGCGCATAGGCCGCCATCTCCGGCTCATGGGTGACCATCAGGATGGTGATGCCACGCTGGCGGTTGAGCTCGGTGAGCAGCTCCATGATCTCGCGGCTGCGCTGGCTGTCGAGGTTGCCGGTCGGCTCGTCAGCCAGCAACACCGCCGGATTGGTGACGATGGCGCGGGCAATGGCCACGCGTTGCTGCTGGCCGCCGGAGAGCTCCGCCGGGGTGTGGTCTTCCCAGCCATCGAGGCCGACCTGGGCCAGCGCAGCGCGCGCCGCGGCATGGCGACGGGCCACCGGCTCGCCGCGATAGAGCAGCGGCAGCTCGACATTCTCCAGCGCCGAGGTGCGCCCCAGCAGGTTGAAGCCCTGAAACACAAAGCCGAGAAAATGCCGCCGCAGCAAGGCCCGCTGGTTGCGGTCCATGGTCTCGACGTGCACGCCCTGAAACTGGTAGCTGCCGGCGGTTGGCGTGTCGAGGCAGCCGAGGATATTCATCACCGTCGACTTGCCCGAACCGCTCGGCCCCATCACCGCCACAAACTCGCCGGCCTGGACGCTCAGGTCCACCCCGCGCAGCGCCTGAAACGCCGCCGGCCCGCTGCCATAGACCTTGGTGATGTCAGCCAGCCGGATCAGCGCCTCGGGCGTGTCGACAATCGCGTTCATCGTGCGCCGCTCACCGCTTCGGTAATCACCGCCGCGCCGGCTGCCAGATCACCCGACACGATCTCGGTCACCCGCCCGTTGGTGGCGCCGGTCTTCACCATCAGTGGCGCCGGCTGCCCATCGCGCAGCACCCACAGCTGGCGCTCGCCGGCGGCCGGATCCTTCAGCTTGACCGTTTTGGCCTGTCGCGGCGGGCGCGGCATCAGGCTGGAGATGAGGCTCTGCTTGCGCTCGCCGCGCGCCACCGACGGCGTATAGCGCAGCGCCGCGTTGGGCACCAGCACCACGTCGGTCTTTTCCAGCGTGGTGATCTCGGCGGTGGCGGTCATGCCGGGGCGCAGGCTGAGGTCTTCGTTCGCCACTTCCAGCGTGGTCAGGTAGGTCACCACGTTGTCGGTGGTGGTCGCGCCGTAGCTGACGCGGGTAATGAGCGCCGGATAGCGCCGGTCGGTGTAGGCATCGACGGTAAAGCTCGCACGCTGCCCCTCCTTCACCTGCCCCACGTCGGCCTCGTCAACCTTCACCTGCAACTCCATTTTCGCCAGGTCTTCGGCCAGGGTGAACAGCGTGGCCACCTGCAAGGAGGCCGCCACGGTCTGGCCCGGCTCCACCGCGCGCGACAACACCACACCGTCAATCGGCGAGCGGATCGAGGCTTTGGAGAGATTGGTCTCGTTGGTGCGCAGCGTGGCCTTGGCCTGCAACACGCCCGCCTGCGCGCTGGCGAGGTTGGCCTTGGCGCGCGCCTGCGTTGCCTCGGCGGTCTCGATCTCGGTCTTCGACGGCACCTTGCCGCCCGAGAGCTTGAACACCGCGTTCAGGCGCGACAGACTGGCACCAGCCTCCTGCACCGTGGCCTCGGCCTGGCGCACACCGGCTTCGGCCACTTTAACGGCGGCGCGGGCATTGGCCACCTGGTCTTCAAGCTTCGACACATCCAGCCGGGCCAGCACCTGCCCTTTGCGCACCCGGCTGTTGTCATCGACAAACACCTGTTCGATGGTGCCGGACAACTCACTGCCCACGTTCACCTGATTGGTCGGTTGCAGCGTGCCGGTGGCCGACACGGTGACCACCAGCGCCCCGCGCTCGACCGGGCTGCTCTGGTAGCGCACGGCGGTGGCCGCGCCATTGCCGGCAAACAGCGCATAGCCACCGGCGCCGAGCAGCAGCACCACAAGCGCGCCCAACCACCAGCGGCCGCGGCGGGGTTTCTGGGTGGTCACATCAAGGATGGCGGATGGCGCGAGGGCGGCCGGCGAGCCGAGTTTTTCGGGCGAATTCATGAGGGGTTTCCCTGCGGGGTGTCTGCGGATTCGGTCAGATCGGCGCGCGACCAGCCGCCACCGAGTGCCTTGTAGAGCTGGATCACCGCGTTCAGGCGCTCGCCTTCGGCGCTGGCCAGACTGTCTTCGGTGCTGAGCAGACTGCGCTCGGTTTCGAGCACGGTACGAAAATCGATCAGGCCACTGCGATACCGGTCGGCGGCCAGCAGATTGGCGTTGCGTGCCGCGGTGCTGGCGGCGGCCAAGGCCTCTCGCCGGCGGGCGGTGTTGTCGAGCGCGGTAAGCGCGTTCTCGACGTCTTCGAGCGCAGCCAGCACGGTGCTGCGATAGCTGTGCAGGCGCTGCTCGCGCACCGCGTCTTGCTGGTCGACCCGCGCCGCCAGTGCGCCGCCGTCAAACAACACGCCGCTGATGCCGGCAGCCAACGAGCGAATCACCGAGGCGCCATTGCCCAGCGCACCCAATGTCGCCGCCTCCAGCCCGATCGAGCCACTCAGGCTGAAGCCCGGATAGCGCGCCGCCTCGGCCACGCCGATGCGCGCCGTCTCCGCCGCCAGTTGCCGCTCGGCGGACTGCACGTCGGGGCGCTGGCGCAACACCTCGGCCGGAATGCCGACGGCAATGGCGGTCGGCAGCGCCGGCAGCGTGCCCTCGGCAAGGCTCGCCTGCAAGCGGCCGGGCGCCTCGCCGGTCAGCACGGCAAGATGGTTGGCGGCCTGCGCAATGCTGGTCTGCAGGCTGGGGATCTGTGCGCGCGTCTGCTCGGCGTTGGTGCGCGCCTGCTCCACATCCACCGAACTGGCCAGCCCGGCCTGGGCACGCCAGTCGGTCAGTTGCAAGGTTTCAAGCTGGGTGGCCAGGTTGCGGCGGGCAATTTCCAGCCGCGCCTGGCTGGTGCGCAGCGTCACATAGTTGAGCGCCACCTCGGCGGCCAGCGAAGCCTGCGTGCTGGCCAGCGTCGCGCTGACCGCCTCGCGATCGGCCTGGGCCGCCTCGACGCCGCGGCGCGTGCCGCCAAACACATCGAGTTCCCAGCTGGCATCGACGCCGGCGCGCCAGCTTTCGCTCACCGCCGCATCGCCGGACCGGCTGGCGCTGGTAGCGCCCGAGGCGCCGACGTTCGGCCCCTGCCCGGCCCGCGCCACACGCTCGAGCGCGCGCGCGGCCCGCAGCGCCGCGCGGGACGATTGCAGATCGGGATTGCGACGCAGCGCCTGCTCGACCAGCGCGCTGAGTTCGGCATCGCCCAGCGCTTGCCACCAACGCGCAATCGACGCGCTGTCGGTGGCGGCCGCCGAGACCGGGTTCGCATGCCAGGCCGTCGGCGCCGGCTGGGCCGGGGCCACATAATCAGGGCCCAGCGTGGCGCAACCGCTCAACAGCACGGCCAACAAGCCGGCGCCGAGGGTGCGTGGATGCGAAGGTCGCGAGGATGTCATGGCAGTCGCCGTCAGAGTTGAGTTCAGCCGAACACGTCGACTTGCAGGGTGCCGTTTTGTTTCCACGCCTGCAGTATCGCGTCTGCCTCGGCGGGTGCGGTCCGGCCATGGGTGCGGATGATATCGAGCAGCGCGGCGTCCACCGAGCGGCCAAGTGTCGCAGAACGGCCGCACATGTACAGCACACCGTTTTCTTCGGCCAGCCAACGGTAAAGTTCGGCGCCGTGGGCGATCAGCCGGCGGTCGATATAGGCGCCGTCGTCGGCATCGCGCGAGAAGGCCGTGTCCAGCCGGGTGAGCGTGCCCGTGTCTTGCCAGCGCGTCAGCGCATCGCGGTAGAAGAAATCGCCGGCACGCTGGCGGTTGCCGAAGAACAACCAGGTCGGGCCGGCCGAAGCATGCGCCGCCCGCTCAGCCAGAAAGCCGGGAAAGGGCGCAATGCCGGCGCCGGCGGCCACCAGAATCAAGGGCCGCGCCACATCCTCCGGCGGGTTGAACTGCGGGTGCGCGCGCAGGCTGGCGCTGATTCGCGCGCCTTCGGGCAGCTCATGGCAGAGATAGCCACTGGCCGCACCGACACGCGTCTGGCCGTCCGAATCGCGCCAGTGATGCAGGCTGACGGTCAGGCGGATCAGCGAATCCCCGACACGCGAGGACGAACCGATCGAATAGCAGCGCGGGGCCGCCTCCGGCGTCGGGGCGATCAGCAGCAGATCACCGGGCCGGAATTCAACCGACCAATCTCCGGCCCAGAAACTCAGTTGCCAGGTTTCGGTCAGCCCGGCCACCGCCGGGTTGTCCAGGCGCTGCCGGTCAACCAGGGTGAGCGACAAAGACAGATCCGACGCCGGCGCGTCGACCGCCTCCAAACTGTGGCCAAGCAGCGTCGCAACGCGGTCCAGCCACTGCCGCCATGCGCCAACAGGCTCGCCATCGGCACGCTCGATCGGCGCCAATTCGCGAGCCCCCTGGCCCAACAAGGCGCCGCGCAACTGCTCGCCACCGCGGCAAAAATTCGCATAGCGCCGGTCGCCCAGCGCCAGCATGCTGAACCGGCTGCCCGCCAAGTCAGTCGTCGCTACCCCTTGCATGAAGCGGCGCGCCGGATCGGGCAGCTCGCCCTCGCCGGTGGTCGACACGATCAGCAAGGTCTGTTCGTAGCCCGCCAGTGCGGCGGGTTGCAGGGCTTCAAGTGAGGCGCAGGCGACCTTCTCGCCGGCCTGGCGCAGCGCTTGCGCGGTGGCCTCGGCCAGGCGCGCGGCCGTGCCGGTCTGGCTGCCAAAGGCCACCAGTGTGCGAGCGCCGGCGTCGGCGCTGCCCGCGGTTTGCTGACGACGGCGACGCCACCAGCCCCACGCGCCGGTCCCGGTGAGCCCGGCCAATGCCAGCGCGCCGACAAAGCTAATGCCAGCCGACCACACGCCGCCCCAGGTGCCTTCATGCAGTTCGTGCACCAGGCCCGGGCCCTCGGTCAATCGGTTGATGCTGCCATCGGGCTGAACCATGCGTACGGCCTGGCCTTCCGCACCGGCGGTGAACACCAGCGCGCTGCCACCGCGGAAGCGTCGGGCCGACAGCACCGTCGCACCGTCGACTTGCTCGGCCACACGGGTGAGCGCCGTCGACAGTGCCACCGGCGGCCCGGCCTGCACCGGCGGCAACTCGGCGCCGCCAATGTGCAAGGCCATCAGCGCGCCGGTCAGCGGCGCCAGCAACACCAGCGGCAAGGCCAGCCAGCCGATGCCCAGATGCCAGCCGGCCAGCGTGTTACGTAGCCGTGGCAACCCGAGCAGCAGACCCATGACGATCAAGACCGTCATGGCATAGGCAGCGATCTCCACCACGATGCTGAGGCCGAGCAGCAGGTTTTTGTGCAGGTCGAGCACGACGGCAAAGACGTCGGGGCCGGGCTGCGAGGCGGTCAATTCACCGGTCGACATCGCGTATTGGCCCGAGGGGCCCACGGGATTCTTGGAGGTCACCCGCAAGGTGCTGGCATCGGGCGACACGATCACCCCGGTGGCTCGCCCGCGCGGATCGATCTTCACCAGCGCCTCGGCGACCGTCTCGGCACTCACCGATACCGATGCCGCGGGCGCGGCGGTCAGCACCGGCTTGAGCGCCAGCACCGCGCCGGACAGAATGACCAGCACGAATACCGGCGTGAGCACGAGCGCGATCCAGCGATGCAATTGGCGGAGGACGGAGCGGAAACGGGCGACTGTCATGATTGACACCAGGAGACAGGTTGCGGTGCCGCGCATTGAGCATTGCTGCGCGGCGTCGTGAGGCCTGAAGTATGTCCCGCCCTCGGGTTAACCCAGGTCAACGCTGTGTAAAGGCAGGTAAAGCCGGGCCTGGCGGCGCGCGCAACATGGCGTACGGTCAAAAAAAATGCCACCCCGGAGGGCGGCATCATCGACAAAACAACAGGCGTGATCAGGCCTTGGACGGATCAACTGCCGACCTGGACGCCTTCAGACGCTTCTGCCAGAAACTGGCGTTCTTGATGCCCAGCGCGTCCGGATCGAAGACCGGCTCCTTGCCCGCCTTCTTCTGTGACTCGTAGTCCTTCAGCGCCAGCAAGGCCGGTTTTTGCAGGATCAGGATGGCCACGATGTTCAGCCACGCCATGATGCCCACGCCCACGTCACCCAGATCCCAGGCCGCACCGGCGGTGCGCACCGAGCCGTAGGTCACGGCCGCCAGCAGGCCGAGCTTAAGCACGAAATACAGCCAGCCGCGATGCACCTTGCGGTTGATGTAGGCGATGTTGGTTTCGGCAATGTAGTAGTAAGCCACGATGGACGTGAAGGCAAAGAAGCTCAGCGCAAGCGCCACAAATGTCGAACCAAAGCCCGGCAGCATCGACTCCACCGCCGCCTGCGTATACGCCGGGCCTGCCTCGACGCCGGGCAGGTTGTTGACGATCGCCACGCCGTCGGCCCCCATCACGTTGTACTTGCCGGTCGACAGCAGCATGAAGGCGGTGGCCGAGCACACGAACAAGGTGTCGATATACACCGAGAAGGCCTGCACAAAGCCCTGTTTGGCCGGGTGCGACACCTCGGCCGCCGCCGCCGCATGCGGGCCCGAGCCCTGACCGGCTTCGTTCGAATACACGCCACGCTTCACGCCCCACTGCACCGCCAGGCCCAGCACCGCACCAAAGCCGGCTTCCAGACCGAAGGCGCTCTTGAAGATCAGCGCGACCATGCCCGGCACTTGCTCGACGTTCAGCAGCACGATGACCAGCGCCACCAGGATGTAGGCCAGCGCCATGAAGGGCACCACGATCTCGGCGAACAGCGCGATGCGCTTGATGCCACCGAAAATGATGAAGCCGAGCAAGACCACCACAAACGCCGCACTCACCGCCGGCTCGACGCCCCAGGCGGTCTGAATGCCCGAGGCAATGCTGTTGGCCTGCACGCCGGGCAGCAACAAACCCATGGCGATGGCCGTGGCTAGCGCAAAGATCCACGCGTACCAGTTCTGGCCCATGGCCTTTTCGATGTAGTAGGCCGGGCCGCCGCGGTACTGGCCCTTGTCGTCCTTTTCCTTGTAGATCTGAGCCAGCGTCGATTCGATGTAGGCCGTCGAGGCGCCCAGGAAGGCCACCGTCCACATCCAGAACACCGCGCCCGGACCACCAAAGGTGATGGCCGTCGCCACGCCAGCGATATTGCCGGTACCGACGCGGCCCGACAACGCGATGGTCAGCGCCTGAAAAGACGACACGCCACTGGCCGAACTGCGCCCTTCAAAGATCAGCCGCAGCATCTCGTTGAAGCCGCGCACCTGCATGAAGCGCGTGCGGACCGAAAAATACAGACCCACGCCCAGGCACAGATACACCAGCGCCGGGCTCCAGATATAGCTATTGAGGATGCTGACAAACTCGTTCACGCGGATTGACTCCTATCGGCCCGGGTCACGGGCACGCGCGCCGGCACGGAGAGGTGGTCCGGGGCGGCGCATCAAACAGAAGGATCTGCAACAGCCAATCGCTGTGGCAGATCCGGGCGAATCGCGGGGCCGTCAGATAGGCAAGCCCAGCGGGGCCGCGATCCTACCCGATTTCGCTGTTCGGCCGACACCCCCGCACATCAAGGCGGCGACACCCGATGTGCGATGATCCCGGCCATGACCGCCACCCACACCGATCCGCTCGACGTCGTGCACCACTACCATCAGCGCACCAAGCACCGCCCCGATCGCTACGCCGCTTCGCTCGGCTACCTCGACTGGGCCAGCCAGCCCGACCCCTTCCGCCGCTTCGATGGCGCGCCAACGCTCGATCTCCCCCGCCTGGCGCTGCGTGCAGCGCCGAGCTACGACAGCCTGTTCGCCACCGCGCCGACGGCCGCGCCGCTCGATGCCGACACCGTCGGCCGATTGCTGCTGCACAGCCTCGCGCTGTCCGCCTGGAAGCAGGTCGGCCCCGGCCAGTCGTGGTCGCTGCGCATCAACCCCTCCAGCGGCGCGCTACACCCCACCGAGGGCTATGTGATCTGCGGCGCCGTGCCCGGCCTGATCGACGCGCCGGGCGTGTTTCACTACGCCCCCTTCAGCCACCAGCTCGAAGGCCGCGCTGCGCTGACCGAGGCGCAATGGACCGCGCTGACGGCCGGCCTGCCGCAACCGGGCCTGTTGATGGGCCTGACCTCCATCCACTGGCGCGAGGCCTGGAAGTACGGCGAGCGCGCCTGGCGCTACTGCCAGCACGACATGGGCCACGCCATCGGCGCCATCGCCTTTGCCGCGCGCACCTTGGGCTGGCAGGCGCAGCTGCTCGACAGCGTGGCCGACACCGACCTCGCCCGCCTGCTCGGCACCGACGCGCAATCCGGCCCCGAGGCCGAACACGCCGACTGCCTGATCCTGCTCAGCCCGGCCGGCAGCTCCGCGCCCACGCTCAGCGCCGAGGCCTGGCAAGCGCGCATCCCCGCCATCGCGCCGCTCGGCACGCCCAACACGCTCAGCCATGACCACCACCCGTGGCCGGTCATCGACGTCATCGCCAAGGCCACGCGCAGCCCCGGCCCCAGCGCCGCCGCACACCACGCAGCGCCACGCACCGACACCTCGCCCGAGCGCGGCCACAGCGCCGAGCAGATCATCCGCCAGCGCCGCAGCGCGGTGGACATGGACGGCCACAGCCCGCTCGACCGCGCCAGCTTCTACCGCCTGCTCGGCCGCACACTGCCCGGCGCCTTTGTGGCCGACGCCCTGCCCTGGGCGCCGCGCATCTCGCTGGCATTGATGGTGCATCGGGTCACCGATCTGACGCCCGGCTTCTACCTGCTGGTGCGCGATCCGGCGCACGAAGCCAGCCTGCGCCAGTCACTGTCTGATGAATTTGTATGGGAAGTCCCCGAGGGCTGCCCGCCCGCGCTGCCGCTGTTCCGGCTGATTGCCGACGACGCCCGCCGCGCGGCACAGACCGTCAGCTGTCAGCAAGCCATCGCCTCGGACGGCGCGTTTGCCGTGGGTCTGCTCGCGCAGTTCGACGCCGCGCTGGCGGCCGGCGGCGCCCGCGCCTATCCGCGACTATTCTGGGAAACCGGCCTGATCGGCCAGGTGATGTATCTGGAGGCCGAAGCCGCCGGCCTGCGCGGCACCGGCATCGGCTGCTTCTTCGACGACATGATGCATGCGCTGATGGGCGTCAGCGACACCGCCTGGCAAAGCCTCTATCACTTCACCGTCGGCGGCCCGATCGAGGACGAGCGCCTGCAAACCCTGCCGCCCTACGCCCACCTGGACAGCCAATAATAGCCAGGCGCTACGCGCGGCGGGATCAACGTACGGTGTAGCCCCGCCCGTCCAGACACGCGCCCATGGCGCGGTAATAGTCGGAACGCGCCGAACCGGACTGCGTGTTCGAGCCATCGTAGACCGGCCGCGTGGGATCAAAACCGGTCTGCTCGCGCGACCAGCGATGACATTCGTAGCGATCATCAGCCTGCTGCGCCTCGGACTGCCCCAGGCGCGGATAGATGAATTGCTGCGGCTCGTCATCCGCCAATTCATCCTCCGGGTACTCGGGTGCGCCCGCCGGACGCTCGACCACCACATAGCCCTGCGGCGCCGGCGCGTAATACACCTCGTTGGCGTAGTAATACCGCGACGGCCCGATGCGCAGCGTCAGATAGCCCAGCGGCAAGACCGGCACAACAATCCCGAAGGGCGGCGCAATGACGACAAAGCGGCTGCCCGAGGGCCGGTACCACACGCCATTGGAAAACATGTAACGACCGCCCCGGTGAGTGACGACGCGGTGCGCCGGCGGCAAAGCGTGAATGACCGCGCCCCGCGACGGGTAGTGCCGACGCTCGACATGCACGCTGCGCCGGTCGTCCCGGCGATCATCCCGTCGATCCACGCGAGCGTCCTGTCGCACCACCGCGCGGGTGTCACGCCCGTCATCACGGCGATCCTGTCGTGTCTCGCGCGGACTCTGCACGGACTCGCGGCGGTCATCGCGTCGCTCATCCCGGCGGTCGTCGTGGCGGTTCTCGGTCCGGGCTTCGGTCCGGGCTTCGGTCCGGTTCTCGGTTCGGGCTTCGGTCCGGGCTTCACTCCGCGCCTCCCGGCGCTCATTCGTGCGCGCGTCGCCCCGTCCGCGATCCCGCTCTCCGGTCGTGTCGGCATGCGCCAGATTGCCCATGCTGGCCAACAGCGACAGCGCGATCAGCATCCCGCGAGAACAAACCAAGGTTTTCGTTTTCATCGTTGTTGACTCCATGGATTCAGCGCACGGTGTAACCGCGGCCTTCAAGGCACGCGGTGGTGGCACGGCGGTAATTGTCGGCACGCTGCTCGCGCGGCAGATCGCGGCGCTCGGCCATGCGCGATTCAATGGCCTGGGCGCGCGCTTCACGCGCGTTATCGGCGGCATTGCCGGCCACGCCACCCACCACGGCGCCAATGGCCGCGCCTTCCAGCGTGCGTCGCGGGTTGGCCACCGCGGCACCCACCACGGCCCCAGCCACCGCCCCCATCGTGGTGCTCGTACCCGAGGGCGGATCGGGCTCGACGCGCGGCGCCGGCGCGCGCGATTGCGCCGACGACCGGGCCGGATCGAAACCGCTTTGCTTGACCGCCCACAGATGGCATTCGTAACGATCGCGGTCAGCCCGTCGCGCTGACTGTCCCTGGGCGGGATAAACCGCCATCTCCCGCGGCGAGGCCTCGACCGGCATCGGCGCCCCGCCGACCTGACCGGAACGCGGCGCAGCGCACCCGGCCAGCGTCACGACCGCGAGCAATGCGACACCGGTACGACGTGTTTGAAACAAGGCAAAACGGCCACGCATGGGCGACTCCCGACAAACTCAACTCACAGGCCTCAGTGTGCGGCCCCGCCGGGTGAAGTGCTTGCCGAGCGTGGTTAAGCTGTGTAAAGAAGGAACACAGAATCGTCTCCAGACGTAAGCCCCCCATCCAGGTCTCCCGCCATGTCCTTTGTTCACAGTTTTGCGCCCCTGGCCGACGCCGGCGCCACCCGCCTGATCCTCGGCAGCATGCCGGGCAAGCGCTCGCTGGCCGAGCAGCAGTACTACGCCCATCCGCACAACGGTTTCTGGCCGATCATGGCCGAACTGTTTGGTTTCGAGGTCACCGCCTCCTACGCCGAGCGCTGCGCCGCACTCACCGCGGCCGGCGTTGCGGTGTGGGATGTGCTCGCCGCCTGCACCCGCGAATCCAGCCTGGATTCGGACATCGTCGAGGCGAGCATCGTGCCCAACGACTTCGCCGGTTTTCTCACGGCGCATCCGGGCATTGAGGCCATCTACTTCAATGGCGCCAAGGCCGAGAGCAGCTTCAACACCCATGTGCTGCCCACCCTGAGCGAGGCGCACGCCGCCATCCGCCGCCACCGCCGCCTGCCCTCGACCAGCCCGGCCCACGCCGGAATGCGCTTCGACGCCAAGCTCGACGCCTGGCAACACGCCATCGCGCCCTGAGCGCTCAGATGTGGTGAAGACATCTTAACGCCGGCAGTTTGTTCACAAGGTCTCAGGCCTTGGCCGGCACCGGGCACACGGCCGGTTCGGCCGCGCGACGCGGTGCCGCCATCGCGCGCTGCACCACCAGCACGCTGGCCAGCACCACCACCAACCCAACCAGCGACAGGCCGCGCATGCTTTCGTCGAGCAGCGCCCAGCCGACCAGCACCGCGGTCAGCGGGCTGAGCAGGCCGAGCGAGGACACCGCCACCGGCGACAGCCGCGCCACGCCGCGAAACCACAGCGCGTAGGACAGCAGCGCACCAAACACCGCCAGATAGGCATAGCCGGCCAGGTTTGCCGCGCTGAGCGTCGGCAGCGGCGGATCGATGACCCAGGCCACCGGCGCCAGCATCACACCGCCGAGCAGCAGTTGCCAGCCGGTGAAGGCCAGCACCGGCAGCTCGGGCCGCCAGCGCCGCGCCAGAAACGTGCCCGCCGCCATGCAGGCCGCACCGGCCAGCGCGGCGGCAATACCCACCGGCGACCACACCGCGTCGGGCGACAACAACAGCGCCGCCATGCCCAGCACGCCGGCCACGCTGGCCCACACCGCCAGTCGCACCGGCCGCTGCTGGTCGACCGCCCAGGCCAGCGCCATCACCAGCAGCGGCTGGATCGCCCCGACCACCGCCGCCAAACCGCCCGGCAGGCGGTAGGCGGCGACGAACAGCAGCGCCTGAAAGACCGCAATGTTCAGCGCCGAGAGCACCAGCAAGCGCCCCCAGAACCCCGCCGCCGGCAGGCGTCGACACCACAGCACCAACAGCACCCCGGCCGGCAGCGCACGTAACAAGGCGGCGGTGAACGGCCGGTCGGGCGGCAGCCATTCAGTGGTAACAATGTAGGTGGTGCCCCAGATGATCGGGGCCAGCGCGGTGAGCAACGCGTCGCGCCACTGGCTTTGGGATTGTGTCGTTTTCATGGCTTTATCTTCACATCAAGATAAAATAAAGCCTGACACAGAATTATCTTGAATTCAAGATAGTTAACGGAGGCAATCGATGAACGGAAGCCCGTCCAAGGACGCGGTCGACACCATCCTGGCGCAGTGGGGCCGCGAACGGCCGGACCTGGATCTGGCGCCGATGGGTGTGATCGGCCGCCTCAAGCGATGCTCGGCGCTCATGCAGCGCGAGCTCGACACGGCATTCAGCGCCTTCGACATGAGCCGGTGGGAATTCGACGTACTGGCCACGTTACGCCGCGCCGGGGCTCCCTACTGCCTCAGCCCCACCGCGCTGTTCGCCTCGCTGATGATCACCTCCGGCACCATGACCCACCGCCTGCAAGGCCTCGAAGCCCGCGGCTGGATCGCCCGCCTGCCCGACCCGAAGGACGCGCGCAGCAAATTGGTCGAACTCACGCCGGATGGCCTGGCGCTGATCGACCGCGCGGTCGAAGCACATCTCGAAAATGAACGCAGAATTCTCGCGCCCCTCGACGCCGAATCCCTCGACGCGCTGGACGCTCAGCTCGCCAGGCTGCTGGCCGTACTGGAGCCATCAACAGACTGATTCAGCGCGGCTCCTGCCAGGTGCGGTGGCGCACCATCACCGCCGCAAACAGGGGCGAGGCCAGCCAGACCTTGAGCCAGCGGCGCAGCGCCGGCAGAGGCGCCTTTTCGAACCACGCGGCATCGACCGCGGCGAACTGGCGCACGAAGGGAAACAGCGCTGCATCGGCCAGCGACGGCGTGTCGCCGAAGAGATAGGCGTGGTCAGTCAGGCGCGCTTCGAGATCGGTCAGATGCGCCGCAATCGCCGCATTCCGCCATGCCACCGCTGATTTTTCGGGGAAGCGTTCGGCGTACTTGTAGCGGTCGAGCAGCGGCTTGAAGTCGATGTCATTGCGGGCGACGAGCACCGCCTGCTCGGCGCTGTCGCCGGTGCGCAGCCAGCCGTCCGGGTCGTTTTGCTGCAGCGCCCAGTGCATGATATCCAGGCTCTCTTCCAGCACCCGTCCATCGGGCAGTCGCATCACCGGCACCGTGCCCTTGGGCGAAAGCTCGAGCAAATGCACCGGTTTGTCGCGCAGCACCACCTCACGCAAGGCAACCACCACGCCCGCCTGCCAAAGCGCCAGCCGCGCGCGGATGGCGTAGGGGCAGCGACGAAACGAGTACAGGATCGGTCTCACGGCTTGAGGCGGTATCCGGTCTTGAAGATCCAGGCCACAAGACCAATACACGCCAACAGGAAAAACACCGTCATCCCCAGGCTCAGCGCCGGACTCACGTCAGCGATGCCATAAAAGCTCCAGCGAAAACCGCTCACCAGATACACCACCGGGTTGAACAGCGTCACCGTCTGCCAGAACGGCGGCAGCATGTTGATGGAGTAGAAGCTGCCACCCAGAAAGGTGAGCGGCGTGACGATCAGCATCGGCACCAGTTGCAGCTTCTCGAAACCGTCGGCCCAGATACCGATGATGAAGCCGAGCAGGCTGAAGGTGATCGCCGTGAGCACAAAGAACAGCACCATCCAGAAGGGGTGCTCGATGCGGATGTCCACAAACAGCCCTGCCGTGGCGAGGATGATCACCCCCAGAATCAGCGACTTGCTCGCCGCCGCGCCCACATAGGCGATGACGATCTCCAGATACGACACCGGCGCCGACAGCACCTCGTAAATCGTGCCGGTAAAGCGCGGAAAATAGATGCCGAAGGACGCGTTGGAAATGCTCTGGGTCAGCAACGAGAGCATGATCAGGCCCGGCACGATGAAGCTGCCGTAGCTCACCCCATCGACCTCCGGAATGCGCGAACCGATGGCGGCGCCGAAGACCACGAAATACAGCGAGGTCGACAGCACCGGCGAGATGATGCTTTGGGTCAGCGTGCGCCAGGCGCGCGCCATCTCGAAACGGTAGATGGCCTTGATTGCGTAGAGATTCATTTTTTCACCAGGCTCACGAAGATGTCTTCGAGCGAGCTTTGCGTCGTGTTCACATCCTTGAAACCGATACCCGCCGCGTTCAGGTCGGCCAGCAGATCGGTGATGCCGGGGTGCTCGCGTTCGGTGTCATAGGTGTAGGTCAGCGCGTGGCCGTCCTCACCGCGCTCCAGCGCATAGGCCGCCAGCGATTCGGGCACGGCGTCGAGCGGCGTTTGCAGATGCACGGTTAGCTGTTTCTTGCCCAGCTGGTGCATCAGCGTCGCCTTGTTCTCCACCAGAATAATCTCGCCCTTGCGGATCACCCCGATGCGGTCGGCCATCTCCTCGGCTTCTTCAATGTAGTGCGTGGTCAGCAAAATCGTTACGCCATCCTCGCGCAGCCCGCGCACCAGATTCCACATGTCGCGGCGCAGTTCCACATCGACACCGGCGGTCGGCTCATCCAGAAACAACATGCGCGGCTCATGCGACAGCGCCTTGGCAATCAGCAGCCGCCGCTTCATGCCGCCCGACAGCGTCATGATCTTGTTGTTGCGCTTGTCCCACAGCGACAGCGAGCGCAACACCTTCTCGATATAGGCTGGGTCCGGCGCCTTGCCAAACAGCCCGCGCGAAAAGCTCACCGCCGAAAACACCGTCTCGAAGGCGTCGGTGGTCAGCTCCTGCGGCACCAGCCCGATCAAGCCGCGCGCCGCCCGGTAGTCGTCCACGATGTCGTGGCCACCCACCGTCACCTTGCCGGCCGAGGCATTCACCAAGCCACAGATGATGCTGATCAGCGTCGTCTTGCCCGCGCCGTTCGGCCCCAGCAGCGCGAAGATTTCACCGCGGCGGATGTCGAGATTGATGTCCTTGAGCGCGGTAAAACCGCCCTCATAGACCTTGGAGAGATTCGAAACGGAAAGCATGCTTGTCATGGGCCGGGACGATACCAGAGCCGGGCCAAACGCGTCCCGGCACAATCGGTGCGAGGTGAGCTGTCAGTTCTGCGGATTGACGGCGATGCGCTGCCGCCTCCGGTGTCGGCAAGCCGCGCGGCACCGGTATGAACAGAAGAAAAGCACATCGCAGTCTCAATGAGCGTTGGCGCCTCCATCCTCTGCTCACCCTCTTGCGAGTACAAGATTACGCCTGTCTCTGTGCCGCTTTCAAAGCAGCAAAGTAGTCCGGCCAGGCTTGGTGCGCGCGCCCGGCGGCGCGTTCAAAATCGCTGGGGGCATCATAGGCGCCGGCGCGAATCCCCTGATAGATGCCCGCAATGACACTGCCCAGGAATTCGCCGAGTTCAGCGATGCGCTCGGCGCGGTAGGCTTCCACGCTCATAGCGCGATAGCGCAAATCCACGTCGAAGGCGTCGCTCAGATAGTGCGCGAGCGCGGTCTGCGTGATGCGTTCGCCGTGCAGATTGTAGGTTTGGCCGGTGTGCTGCGCCTCGGTCAGCAGGCACGTATAAGCGTCAGCCAACTCGGGGCGGGTCGTGTAACCGCACAGGCCATCGCCGGCGCAGTTGGCCACCTCACCCTTGGCTTTGTAGGTGTCGATGTAGTCGACATCGGGCTCGATGTAGATGCCGTTGCGCCCGATCACCCAATCCAGTCCGCTGGCTTTCAGGTCGTCTTCGGTCTGGCGGTTGCTTTGCACGATGGGCGAGAACGCCGAGTCGGTCAGCGGCCCCTGGATGCTGGTGTACACCATCTTTCGAACCCCGGCCGCCTTGGCCGCTTCGATGACGTTGCGGTGTTGATCGATACGCTTCTCCGGCGCATCCATGCCCGACACCAGCAGCACGGTGTCGATGCCTTCAAAGGCGAGTTCCAGCGCGCTGCGATCGTCGTAGCTGCCGGGCCGAACGGCGACACCCAGCCCTTTGGCTTTTTCAGGTGTGCGCGCCACGGCGACCACATGATCGGCGCCGATGCGCTGGACGGTGGCCTTGACGATGGCGGCACCGAGGTGTCCGCTGGCGGCGGTGATGGCAATGTTCATGATGACTCCTTGGTTCGCTGAGCTCATTCGCCCATATCGTGATCGGGATGGTCGCTGGCGCCCGCTTTCCAGTAGCCGCGGGTCACCAGGTGGGCGCGGTCGATGCCGTGTTCGTTCAGCATCACTTGCCTGATGTCGCGCATGGCCGTTGCCTCGCAGGCGACCCAGTACATGGCCCCGTCTGGCAGGCGCTGATTGCGTGCCGCCTGCAGCAGCAAGCTGCCCGGCGCGGCGCCCGAAGCCAATCGCGGCAACCAGCGAATGTCTGTTGTCGGCCGCTCGCTGGGGTTTCGCTGGTCGGCCGTATCGGCCACCTCGGCAAACAGCGTCACCATGCAATGCGGTGGCAGGCTGTCGAGAATGGTGCCGGCGGCCGGCAAGGCCGACTCGTCGGCGAACAGCACCAGATGCCGCAGGTCGTCGGGGAAGACCTGTCCGCCCCCGGGGCCCGCAACAATCAAGACGCTGCCGACCTGCGCTTGCTCCACCCACTCGGACGCCACGCCCTGCCCGTGCCGCACAAAATCCACGACCAACTCCCGGCGCACCGGGTCGAAATACCGGGGCGTATAGGTGCGTGCGGTGGGGCGCGGCTGGCCGGGCATCGGTTGCCAATCGAGCGCGATATCGCCGAAAAACAACTTGATGTGACTGCCCGGTTTGGACGGCCCGAAGCCTTCGAGGCTGTCTCCCAAAAATGTCACGCGCCGCATCCGGGGGCCAAGATCTTCAATGGCGCGCACGCTAACCGGGCGCAGGATCGGCTTGCGTCGTGCCGGGCTTTCCCCGGTCGTGTTGCGGATGGCAGAGGTGTTCAAAGGGCTTCTCCGTAGGGATGGATCAGGTTCGACTCAGCAGCGGCCCGCAAATACACGATGGGGTGAGGTGCTGGGCGTTGTTTTTCGATGGGATGGATTGTTTCAAATCGCCAAGTGTTTGATAAGCTGGCACAGTTCAATTTCTTTAACTCATAAAATCGAACAATGATTGATGACCTGCGCAGCATGGCCGTCTTTGCCACCGTGGTTGCGGAGGGCTCGTTTCGCAAGGCCGCAGCCCGGCTGGGCTTGTCGCCGTCCGTCATCAGCCATCATGTGTCGCGGCTCGAGAAGCGGCTGGACTGCGCCTTGCTGTACCGGTCCACCCGGCGCCTGTCGCTCACTGACGATGGTCGTGTGTTCCACGCGGCCTGCGCCCGGGCCCTGGATGCCGCCGAGGAAGGCCTGAACAGCGTGGCCAATCGCCAGACGGAGCTGGCCGGGCGTTTGCGCATTGGCGCGCCCGCGCTGTTGGCGTCGGGGCCGTTCGTGAGCGATGTGCTGGCGTTTACCGAGGCCCACCCGGCGGTGGCGCTGGAGTTGTGTCTGGATGACGACCGCAAGAATCAGATCGAAGCGGGCTTCGATGTGACGATCCGCATCGGTTGGCTCCAGGATTCGGCGCTTCGCGCACGCCAGCTGTTCAGCGTCAAGCGCCATGTATGCGCCGCGCCTGAGCTGGTCAAACGCATGGGAACGCCGAAACACCCGGCCGACCTGATGAACTGGCCCTGGGTGCTGGAGACCATGCTCCCCCGGTTTGTGGATTTCACAGGCCCCAAAGACACCGTTTACCGCGTGCCGATGAGCGGCCACCTGTCGACCAATCACGGCGCGACGGCCAAGCGTTTCGCACTCGCGGGCGCCGGGGCGTTCGCATCGATTGATCTTCTCGTCGCCGACGCCCTGGCCGACGGCCGCCTGGTCGAGCTGCTGCCCGATTGGCAACTGTCCTCCGCCGGCGTCTACGCGGTCTGGCCGGCCAACGCGTCTCGAAACTCGCTATCGATGCACTTTGTGGATTTCGTGCATGCGCGGGTCAACGCCATGCGCGCCAAGGCAGAAAAAGCGGGCAAACCATCGATCGCCCACCTCACGCTCGACGAACCCTAGCGCCCGGATTGGCCGAAATGCTGGCGGGCATTACCGGCAGTCGACCTTGCAGCACCTGACGTGCCGAGGCCTCAACTCGAACCGGCCTGATTCAACACGAGGTCAAAGAACGCACTGGCCGCCGGCGACAGTGTGCTGTTGCGTTTGCGAAGGATCACGATCTTGCGTTTGATCGTCGGACTGGTCAGCGGAATCCGGCACAGGCCCGGTCGCGCGCCTTCTTCAAGCGTGGAGTTGGGCAAAATGGCGACGCCCACGCCAGCCGCGACCAGCCCGATGGCCGTCGACAAATGGCGGACCTCGTAGGTGCCGGACAGCTTGATGCCGCGCTTCGCCAGTTGATAGTCAAGAAAGATCCGGTTGGCGCTCATGGTGCTGATGCCGATCAACTCGGCTTCGTGCAGATCAGACCACACGATCTGCTTCTTGCGGCTGAGCGGGTGCTCTTCGCGACAGAAAAACATGTAGGGCTCTTCGAGCAAGAGCGTCTCTTCCAGCTCGACATGACTCTCGGTCGGCAGGCCAATACCGAGCTCCGCCTGCCCATGCAGGACCGCGTCCCGCACCTCGAAACCACTGGCATCGATGATGCGGATGCGGTTGCCTGGATGGGTTTCGGCGTAGCGGCGCATGGCCTTCGGCAGCATCTGCGAGGCCATGGTGGGAATGCAGGCCAGCGTAAAGTTGCCGCGGCTGCGGCTAGACACATCCTTGAGCCGGCTGACCGCTCGGGTCACGTCGCCGACAATGGCCTGCGCCTGTGGCAGAAATTCGCGGCCCACCACGGTCAGCTCCACGTAACGCGTTGTACGATCCAGCAGACGCAGGCCAAGATAGGCCTCGAGCTTCTGCAGGCGACGGGTCAGTGCCGTCTGGGTCACATGAAGATGCTCGGCCGCTTTGCTGAAGCCCCCCAACTCGGCGATCACGACAAAGGCCTGGATTCCGTCAAAGTCGATCTTCATCTCAACCCCCTTCAATAAACGGCACTTATGCGAGTATAGAATCAATTCTCGCATTTATTGCATTTCCGTCAGATCTTGTCGCGCTCTACCATGCAATCAAACAAGGCATGTAGATGGAGACAAGCAAATGGAGAAAATACCCTGTGTTCTGATGCGAGGCGGCTCCTCAAAGGGGCTGTTCTTCCTCGCGCAGGACTTGCCCGCTTCAACGGCAGCGCGTGATCGCCTGCTGCTGGCGGCCATGGGGTCTCCTGATCTGCGGCAAGTCGACGGCATGGGTGGCGGCGATAGCCAGAGCAGCAAGGTGGTGATCGTCGGCCCGTCGAGCCGGCCCGATGCCGATCTCGAGCACCTGTTTGCTCAGGTGTCGGTGGCACGCAACTTTGTTGATGTGCGGCCCAACAGCGGCAACATGCTCTCCGGCGTCGCGCCCTTCGCCATTGATGCGGGTTTGATTCCGACAACGTCGCCGACCACCACGGTCCGTGTGCTCAACCTCAATAGCGGCAAGATCGCCGAAGTCATCGTCCAGACCCCAAACGGCAAGCTGACCTACGACGGTCGCTGCCAGGTCGATGGCGTGCCCGGCAGCTTTGCGCCGATCGAACTGCGCTTTCTCGACCCGGCAGGCACCCGCACCGGCGTGTTGCTGCCCACCGGCAAGGCCCGCGAAGAAATCTGCGGCGTTGAAGTCACCTGTATTGATTGCGCGATTCCCCTGGTGCTGGTCAAAGCCGAAGCTCTCGGCAAGACCGGCCATGAATCCAAAGCGGAACTCGACGCCGATACGGAATTTTCGAATCGCCTGAAAACCATTCGCCTGGAGGCCGCCAAACTGATGCGGCTCGAAGACAGCGAGAGCGTCGCCCTGCCCAAGATCGCCATTGTCGCGTCACCGCGCCACGGCGGCAGCATCGCCGCGCGGTATTTCTCGCCGAAATGGTGCCATGCCACCTTTGGTATTTCGGGTGCGCTGGCGCTGGCTGCGGCCTGCCATGTGACCGGCTCGATCGCCGAAGACCTGGTCGAGCTCGATGCCCGGAAGCTCGGCCATATCATCATCGAACACCCGAGCGGCACGATGGCCTTCGACATCGACATTTCCGAGCACGACGATCAGGGCATCCCCGTATTCAAACAGGCCCGCCTGATCACCACCGCCAGACCATTGCTCAGCGGCGTCGTGATGGTACCGGAACGCCTCGACCCCCAAGCCGCATGACGGCACCATCACCGCGCCGCATGCCCACAAAAACAATGGCGTGCGAGGAGACAAACGCATGAGCACGACAACACGATTTTTACTCACAGCCCGAAGATCCACAGAGGTCTGGCACGCCAAGCCCAACGGCTTTCATCACATAGCAATAACGACTTGAACGACACATCAGGAGGAGCACTCATGACCAAAAACATCACCCCTCGACGCAATTTCCTGGGCATCTCCGTGGCGCTCGCAACCGCCGCCTTCATCTCGCCCATGCCGGCCATGGCCGACGCGGTCGACTTCAGCGACAAGACCATCGAATTCGTCATCCCGTTTGGCGTGGGCGGCGGTTCCGACACCTGGGCACGCTTCAACGCCCCCTTCCTGTCCAAGCACCTGCCCGGCCAGCCGACCGTGGTCGTCAAGAACCAGCCCGGCGGCGGCTCGATTACCGGTGCCAGCCAGTTCGCCTCCCGCGCCAAGCCGGACGGTCTGTCCATCCTGGGCACCTCGGGCTCGACGCAGTTCCCCTACCTGCTCAATGATCCGCGCGTGAAGTACGACTACAAAGACTGGAAAGTCGTGCTCGCCGCACCGACCGGCGGTGTGGCCTACATCAGCAGCAGCTTTGGCGTGAAATCGCTGGCCGACCTGGGCAAGCTCAAGGGCGAGCGTCTGGTCTACGGCAGTCAGGGCGCCACCTCGCTCGACCTCGTTCCGCTGCTCGGTTTCCGTCTGCTTGGCCTCGAGGTGCAGCATGTGTTCGGCATGAAGAGTCGCGGTGAAGGCCGTCTGGCTTTCGAGCGCGGCGAAGCCAACATCGACTACCAGACCACCTCGGCCTACCTGAAGAGCTCGCTGCCCATCGTGCAAGAAGGTAAAGCCGTTCCGCTGTTCAGCTGGGGCGCCACCGACGACGACGGCAAGCTCATCCGCGACCCGAACTTTCCGGAACTGCCGCACATCGGCGAAGCCATCGAGATGGTCACCGGCAAGAAGCCGTCCGGCACCGAGTGGGAAGCTTTCAAATCCTTCCTGATCGCCGGCTTCCCGGCACAGAAACTGTTGGTGCTGCCCAAGGGCACGCCTGACGACATCGTCGAGGCTTACCGCGCCGCCGTGCGCAAGATGAAGCTTGATCCGGAATACCAGGCCGCGAAAGTCGAGGCACTGGGCGGCTACGAGCAACTGACCGACAAGGCCGGCGAATCGCTCTTCAAGGAAGGCACGACGATTGATCCGAAGGCCCGTGACTGGGTCCGTGCGCTGCTCGAGAAAGAGTACAACGCGCGCTTCTAATGCTGACCGCCGTCAGGGTGGCCACCATCGGCCGCCCTGACGCACCAGCCACTCAACACTGGAGTTTCCAATGCTAGAAGCCATGCAGAGTGCCTTTGTCGGCCTCCTCTCGTTTCAGCACTTCGCCTATATGCTGCTCGGCATTGTGGTCGGCCTCGGCGTGGGCATTCTGCCCGGCCTGGGCGGCATCGCAGGCATGTCGCTGCTGATGCCCTTCATTTACGGCATGGACCAGGTTTCCGCGCTGGCCATGCTGGTGGGCATGGTTGCCGTGATCCCCACCGGCGACACCTTCACCTCGGTACTCATGGGTATCCCCGGCTCAAGCGCCAGTCAGGCCACGGTGCTGGACGGATTCCCACTCGCCAAAAAAGGCCAGGCCGCCCGTGCCCTGAGCGCCGCCTTTTCGGCCTCCTTGCTGGGCGGCGTGTTTGGCGCGCTGCTGCTGACCGGCTTTGTGGTGGTCGCCAAGCCGCTGATCCTGTCCTTCACCACCGCTGAACTGTTCATGTTCGCCCTGCTCGGGCTGTCGGTAGTCGGTGTGCTGGCCGGCGAAAGCATCATGCGCGGTGTCATCGCCTGCGGTCTGGGCCTGATGGTCGGCGCGATTGGCGCAGCCCCCGCCACCGGCGAGAGCCGCTTCGATCTGGGCATCGACTATCTGGTCGACGGCGTGCCGCTGGTGATCATCGGCCTGGGCCTGTTTGCGATCCCCGAGATCGCCGACCTGATCCGCCGCTCCCGCCCGATCGCGGCCGAGTCCGGCCTCGGCGCTGGCTGGCTGCAAGGCGTGCGCGACACCTTCAAGAACTGGTTCCTGGTGCTGCGTTGCTCGGCGCTGGGCACCTTCATTGGCGCCATTCCGGGCCTCGGCGGCGGCGTGGTGGACTGGATCGCTTACGGCCATGCCGCGCAGACCAGCAAGGATGCATCCAACTTCGGCAAGGGTGAAATCAAGGGCGTGATCGCCCCCGAATCGGCCAACAACGCACTGCAAGGTGGCGCGCTGATGCCGACCCTGCTGTTCGGCATTCCCGGCTCGGGCAGCATGGCGGTGTTCCTCGGCGGCATGGTCCTGCTTGGATTGCAGCCCGGCCCGTCGATGGTCACCACCGACCTCGAGCTGACCTACACCATCGCCTGGACGCTGGCCTTCTCGAGCATCGTTGGCGCCGCCATCTGCTTCTTCCTGGCCGTGCCCATCGCCCGACTGACCTTCGTGCCCTTCAACCTGATCGCGCCGTTCATGATCATGATCATCTGCTTCGCGGCCTTCCAGGCGCGACGCGATCTGACCGATCTGCTGGTGCTGTTCGCGGTGGGTATCGTCGGCATCTTCCTGCGACGCTTCGGCTGGCCACGGCCCGCCTTCCTGATCGGCTTCGTGCTCTCGAGTCAGGCAGAGAACTACCTGTATCAGGCGCTGCAGTTCTACGGCTGGGAATTCGTTCAACGCCCGGGCGTGCTGATCATCGGCGCGCTGACCATCGCCTCCACGCTGATGGCCCTGCGCAGCCGGGTGTCTGAAGAAGGCGCGGTCACCAAAGAGGCCCGCGGCGAAGAGACCGACCGCCCGGTGCACGGCGGTGCCACCAAGGCCGAGCGTCGTCCGCAGATCGTGTTTGCCGTGTTGCTGCTGGCCACCTTCTTGTACGGCGTAATGAGCAGCGCACCGCTGAGCTTCCTGGGGTCGGTGTTCCCGTTCTACACCTCGGCGCTGATGGTCGCCTTCACCGGCTACATGGTGATGATGCTGGTCGTGGCCAAGCCGGGGCATAGCGCGCACTTCGACCAGGAGCTGGCGGCCAAGGCCAAGGGCGCGGACGACGGCACCACCGTCTGGCCGTCCGTGGGCTGGTTCGTGTTCCTGTTCGGCATGACCTCGGTGCTCGGTTTCATCATCTCGATCGCGATCTTCATCACGACCTTCCTGATGGTGCGCACCCAGCTCGGCGTGGCCCGCAGCCTGCTCTACACCGGTCTGTGCATCGCCTTCATGAGCACGCTGGGCCACTACCTGACGCTCGACTTCCCGGCTGGCCTGCTGCAGCACTACGTCGAGATGCCCTGGCCGCTCAAATAAGCCCGATGGGTCATTTGATTTCAACCCGCTTTTTTCTGATCCGCACCTGTCTGCCCGCACTGGCGGGCGACAGGCAGGTGCCCCGCCTGTACCTGACGGAGGACGCAACACCATGAATCTCAAGGACTGGATCGGCCGCTCGGAGGCTGTCTCCGACATCGCCACCGCCACCCCCTACGCCGCCTTGTCGGCCACTTTTGACCGCCCGTCCGAGCGCCCCGCCGCCGGCACGCCGCTGCCCGGTCTGTGGCACTGGCTGTACTTTCTGCCGCTGCACCGCCAGTCGGAAATCGGCCCGGACGGCCACGCCAAGCGCGGCGGTTTTCTCCCGCCCGTGCCGCTGCCGCGCCGCATGTGGGCCGGTAGCCAATTCACCTTTCACAAGCCGCTGCGCATCGGCGACGCCATGACGCGCACCTCGACCATCCACGACGTGACCGAAAAGAGCGGCCGCACCGGCCCGCTGGTCTTCGTCAAGGTGCGCCACGAGATCTGCCGCGACGGCGAAACCGACATCGCGCTGACCGAGTTTCACGACATCGTGTATCGCGAAGCAGCCAGGCCCGACGACGTCGCCCCGCCGCCCAAGGCCGCGCCGGCCACGTCCCCCTGGGAAAAGCAGTGGGTGCCCGACGACGTGCTGCTGTTCCGTTATTCGGCGCTGACTTTCAACGGCCACCGCATCCACTACGACCGCAAGTACGTCACCGAAGTGGAAGGCTATCCCGGCCTGATCGTGCACGGCCCGATGGTCGCCACCATGGTGCTCGACCTGCTGCGTCACCAGTTGCCCGATGCCGAGCTGGCCAGCTACGAATTCCGCGCCGTGCGCCCGGTGTTCGACATCAACCACTTCTTCGTCTGCGGTGAGCCGCAAGCCGACGGCAAGACCTTCCGCCTGTGGGCGAAGGATCACGAAGGCTGGCTGACCATGGAAGCCACCGCGGTGATCAAGTGAGGAATGAACAATGAGACCCCTTGAAGGCATTACCGTCGTTACCCTCGAACACGCCATCGCGGCGCCCTTTGCCACCCGTCAGCTCGCCGATCTGGGCGCGCGGGTGATCAAGGTCGAGCGCCCCGGCGTGGGCGACTTCGCCCGCGGCTACGACGAACGCGTGCGCGGCATCGCCTCGCATTTCGTGTGGATCAACCGCTCCAAAGAATCGCTGACGCTGGATGTGAAGCATCCCGAAGCACAGAAAGCGCTGCTCAAGCTGATCACCGAGGAAGCCGACGTGGTGGTGCAGAACCTCGCCCCCGGCGCCGCCGCCCGGCTCGGCCTGTCCTACGAAGCGCTGTCCGCAATCAAACCCGAGATCATCGTCTGCGACATTTCCGGCTACGGCGCCGATGGCCCCTACCGCGACAAGAAAGCCTACGACCTGCTGATCCAGAGCGAATCGGGCTTCCTGTCCGTCACCGGCACCGAAGACGAGCCCTGCAAGACCGGCCCGTCGATTGCCGACATCTCGGCTGGCATGTACGCCTACACCAATATCCTCGCCGCGCTGATGCAGCGTCAGAAGACCGGTCGCGGCCAGCACCTCGACATCTCCATGCTCGAGAGCCTGGTCGAGTGGACCACCTACCCGCTCTACTACGCCATCGACGGCGCCGCCCCGCCGCCGCGCACCGGCGCCAGCCACGCCACCATCTACCCCTACGGCCCCTTCCCGGCCGGCGATGGCAAGACCGTGATGTTCGGCCTGCAAAACGAGCGCGAGTGGACCGGCTTCTGCGCCAAGGTCTTGCTGCAGCCCGAGCTGGCCCGCGAGGAGCGTTTCTCGACCAACTCCCGCCGCAGCGCCGCCCGCGTCGAACTGCGCCAGATCATCGTCGACGCCTTTGCCGATCTGAGCGCCGAGCAGGTCGTCGAACGCCTCGACGCGGCGAGCATCGCCAACGCCCAGGTCAACGACATGCACGCCGTGTGGGACCACCCGCAGCTCAAGGCGCGCAAGCGCTGGCGCAACATCGAAACCTCGGTCGGCACCGTGCCGGCCCTGCTGCCGCCGGGCTCGTGGGAAGAAGGTGACCCGCGCATGGACCCGGTGCCCGCGCTGGGCGCGCACTCCGCCGCCATCCTCGCCGAACTCGGCTACGCCGCCGATCAGGTCGCCGAGCTCAAGTCGGCTGGCGTGATCTGAGCACCGAGGAGACGCGCCATGCCCCAGCCCATCAGCTACCTCTTTGTGCCCGGCAACCGCCCGGAGCGCTTCGACAAAGCCTTCGCCACCGATGCCGGCGTGATCATTCTTGATCTCGAAGACGCGGTCGTGCCGGCCGACAAGGCCGGCGCCCGCGACGCCATCGCCAACTGGGTGGCATCGCACGCCGAGGCCGCCGAGCGCATCGCCGTGCGCATCAACGACACACAGTCGGCATGGTTTGCCGACGATCTGGCGATGATCCGCGACACCGGCATCAGCCTGGTGATGCTGCCCAAGAGCGAATGGCGCGAGCAGATCGACCTCGTCCGCGCCACCGCCACGCAGGCGCAGGTGCTGGCGCTGGTCGAAACCGCCCGCGGCATCCACAACGTCGACCAGATCGCCACCACCGAGGGCGTCGCACGGCTGGCCTTTGGCACGCTGGACTACGCGGTCGACCTCGACCTGTCGGGCGATGAAGCCGGGCTGGCCTACGCCTCATCGCGCATCGCCATCGCCGCGCGCTGCGCCGAATTGCCTTCACCGGTGGCCGGGGTCACGCCCTCGGTCACCGACGAAGCGCGCGTGCTCGCCGATTTCGCCTTCGCCCGGGCCTTCGGCTTCGGCGCAAAGATGTGCATTCACCCCAAGCAGGTGGGCTGGATTCACGCCGCCTGCCGACCCAGCGCCGAAGACCAGGCCTGGGCGCACCGCGTGCTGGCCGCCGCTGAAGCCTCCGAAGGCGCGGTTCAGCTCGACGGAAAAATGATCGACCGGCCGGTGGTGCTCAAGGCACAGGCCATCCTCGCCCGCAGCCACGCGAGCGAACCTAACTGACATCTATTCAAACAACACCGAATCCCCCCCATTCAAGGAGCAACACCATGGCCGCGAGCATCATTGACTCAAGCATCTTCGGCAACATCTTCAGCACCGACGCCATGCGCGAGGTGTGGTCCGACCGCAACCGCACCAAGCATTACGTCGCCATCGAACGCGCCCTGGCCGTCGTGCAGGGCCGGCTCGGCATCATTCCGCAAGAAGCCGCGGACGAGATCATCGGCAACTGCCATATCGACAAGATCGACATGGACCGCCTGCGTGAGCAGACCGAGCGCATCGGTTACCCGGTGCTCGGCGTGGTCACCCAGATCAACCAGCTGTGCCGCGACAAGCTCGGCGAGTTCGTGCATTGGGGCGCCACCACCCAGGACATCACCGACACCGCAACGGTGATGCAGATCCGCGAAGGCCTGGAAATCATCGACGGCGAACTGGCCGCCATCTCCGCCGCGCTGGTGTCGCTGTCCAAGCGCTACCGCGACACCCCGGTGATCGGCCGCAGCAACCTGCAGCAGGCAATTCCGGTCACCTTCGGCTTCAAGACCGCCTCCATCCTGGCCGGCATCGAGCGTCACCGCGAGCGTCTGGCGCAGCTGCGCCCGCGCGTGCTAATGGGTGAATTCGGCGGCGCCTGCGGCACCCTGGCCTCGATCGAGACCGGCGCCATGGAAACCCAGGCCGGTCTGATGGAAGAGCTGGGTCTGGCCCAGCCGGACATCGCCTGGCACACCGTGCGCGACACCATCGCCGAAGTCGGCGCCTTCCTCGGACTGGTCGGCGGCTCGCTGGGCAAGATCGCGATGGACGTCAAACTGATGATGCAGCACGAAGTGGCCGAGGTGTATGAGCCCTTCGCGCCGGGCCGCGGCTCGAGCAGCACCATGCCGCAAAAGCGCAACCCGATCTCCAGCTGCTACATCCACGCCGCGGTGTCGGTGGTGCGTCAGCACTCCGCCGCGCTGATGGACGCGATGATCGCCGACCACGAGCGCTCGACCGGTCCGTGGGAAATCGAATGGATCGCCCTGCCCGAGTCCTTCTGCCTGCTCGCCGGCGCACTCAAGCAGACCCGCTTCGTGCTCGAAGGGCTGGAAGTCGACGAAGGCAACATGCGCGCCAACATCGATCTGACCAAGGGCCTGGTGATGTCCGAGGCGGTGATGATGGGTCTCGGTACCTACATCGGTCGCGAGTATGCGCACGATCTGGTGTATGACCTGTGCCGCCAGGCGATCAAGACCGATCGCCCGCTGCTCGACATCCTGGCCGAACACCCGGAAATCAATGTGCACCTCGACCGCGCCGCATTGGCCAAACTGTGCGACCCGGCCAATTACCTCGGTCAGGCCGGCGTGATGGTCGACAAAGTGCTGGCCCGGGCGGCTGCGGTGAAATGACAATGCAGCACACACACATCACCGAGCTGGCCGCGCAGCAGCTCGACTGCCCGGTGCTGTTCGGCTCGATCAGCGACACGGGTGGCCGGGCACCGCGCCCCGCCGGCGAACGCGCCGACCGCGCAAATCGCGATGCGTACCCGCCACTGAGCGAACTGGCCATGGTGGCCATACTGAGCGAGAACTGACTCGCGCTTGAGGCGGGCTGGCCGCGAGGCCATGCCCGCTTCATCCATTTTTTACAGGCGTCGGAAGCGATGGAACTGAGACAACTGCGTTATTTCGTCCGCACCGTCGAACTGGGCAGCATCAGCCAGGCCGCGCTCGATCTGGGCGTCGCCCAGTCAGCCGTCAGCCTGCAGATCCAGAAGCTCGAAAGCGAGCTGTCCACCCGCCTGCTCCAGCGCAACCCCGGCGGCATCGAGCCGACCGAAGCCGGGCTGGCCTTCATGGCCCACGCGCAACTGAGCCTGCGCCATGCCGACGAAGCCGCCTCCGCCGCGCAGCACTCGCGCCTGTCAGGTGTGGTCAGTGTCGGCCTCGCGCCGACCACCGCCGGGCTGCTCGGCCTGCCGCTGATGCAGGCCATGCGCACGCAGTATCCCGACATCCGTATTCGTCTGGTCGAGGCCATGTCCGGCCATCTCGGCCAGATGCTCAACGGCCGCGAGCTCGACATCGCAGTGCTGTTCGACGGCCACCAGGCGCGCCGCTGGTCTATCGAGCCGATGCTCGACGAGCGGCTGTTCGTCATCGCCCGCGCCGATGCCTCGCCTACGCCACTGCCCACCCGACTCGGCGCACTGGCCGACCTGCCGCTGGTGCTGCCCACCCCGCGCCATGGCCTGCGCCGCGTCATCGACACCGCGCTCAACGCCCTCGGCGTGGCGCCCAATGTGGTCGCCGAAGTCGACTCGCTGTATGTGCTGATGGACATGGTCAATCACGGCATTGGCGCCAGCGTGCAGCCGTGGGCGGCCCTCGCCCGCCAGCCGGACGCCGCCGCGCGCCTGCGCTGGAGCGAGCTTGAAGACGAAGGCACCGCCCGCCGCAATCTGCTGTGCAGCCTGTCCGAAGACGAGCTCTCGCCCGCCGCCCTCGCCACCCGCACCACCCTGCGCCACACGGTGAGCCAGCTGGTCAGCAACGGGCACTGGCGCGGGGTCACCCCCCTGCATCTCGAATCGAGATAGCCCGATCTTGGGTCGGCTTTGGGTGGCCGGCGCCAAAACAACGATAGTCGATGGCGACCGAGCAACACACAGGAGTTCGACCCATGAAAGAGATGCATCCCGGCACCGTCGACGTGCTGATCATTGGCGGCGGCAACGCCGCGCTGTGCGCCGCGCTGATGGCGCGCGAAGCCGGCGCCTCGGTGCTGTTGCTCGAAGCCGCCCCGCGCGAATGGCGCGGCGGCAACTCCAGTCACACCCGCAACCTGCGCTGCATGCACGACGCCCCGCAGGACGTGCTGACCGAGAGCTACCCCGAAGAAGAATTCTGGCAAGACCTGCTCAAGGTCACCGGCGGCGTCACCAACGAAAAGCTCGCCCGCCTGGCGATCCGCGAGTCCTCGCACTGCCGCGACTGGATGCGCAAGCACGGCGTCAACTTTCAGCCCTCGCTGTCAGGCACCCTGCATCTGTCGCGCACCAACGCCTTCTTCATGGGCGGCGGCAAGGCGCTGGTGAATGCCTACTACCGCAGCGCCGAAGCGCTGGGCGTGCGCATCCGCTACGAGGCGCCGGTCGATCGGATCGAACTGGAAAACGGCGTGTTCCGCGCCGCCTGGGTTGGCGATGAACGCATCGCCGCGCGCGCCTGTGTGATGGCCGCCGGCGGCTTCGAGTCCAACCGCGAATGGCTGCGCGAGGCCTGGGGACAAAATGAAAATGGCGAGTGGCCGGCCGACAACTTCGCCATCCGCGGCACCCGCTTCAACCGCGGCGTGCTGCTCAAGGCCATGATCGACGCCGGCGCCGACATGATCGGCGACCCCTCGCAGTCTCACTGCGTGGCCATCGACGCCCGCGCCCCGCTCTACGACGGCGGCATCTGCACCCGCATCGACTGTGTGTCGCTGGGCATCGTGGTCAACAAACACGCCGCGCGTTTCTACGACGAAGGCGAAGACTTCTGGCCCAAGCGCTACGCGATCTGGGGCCGTCTGGTGGCGCAGCAGCCCGGCCAGATCGGCTTCTCGATCATCGACGCCAAGGCCAACGGCCGCTTCATGCCGCCGGTGTTTCCCGGCGCCACGGCGGACACGCTCGAAGAGCTCGCCCGCCAGCTCGGCATCGATGAGGCGGCTTTTGTGCGTACCGTGGGCGAGTACAACGCCGCCTGCCACGTCGGCACCTTCGACCACACCGTGCAGGACGACTGCCACACCGAAGGCCTGTCGCCGGCCAAGACCCACTGGGCGCTGCCGATCGACACCCCGCCCTTCCGCGGCTATGCGCTCAAGCCCGGCATCACCTTCACCTACCTGGGGCTGAAAGTGAATGAACAGGCCGCCGTCCATTTTTCGGATGTGCCGAGCCCCAACCTGTTCGTGGCTGGCGAAATGATGGCCGGCAACGTGCTCGGCAAGGGCTACACCGCCGGTGTCGGCATGACCATCGGCACCACCTTCGGCCGCATCGCCGGCGCTCACGCCGCGGCTGCCGCGCGCCAAGGAGAATCCCATGCAATCGCTTGAAGCCCTGGCCCGCGAAGCCACTGATCTGGCCGCCGGACGCAATCTGCCGGCGCTCAACGCCGACGAGGCCGAAGTCGGCCGCATCCTGCAAATCTGCAACGCCTGTCGCTACTGCGAAGGCTTTTGCGCGGTGTTTCCGGCCATGACCCGGCGCCTCGCCTTCGATAAGGCCGATGTGCACTATCTGGCCAATCTGTGCCACAACTGCGGCGCCTGCCTGCACGCCTGCCAGTACGCCCCACCGCATGAATTTGCGGTCAATGTGCCGCAAGCCATGGCCACCGTGCGCGCCCGCACCTACTCGGATTTCGCCTGGCCGACCGGCTTCGGCAAGCTGTATCGCAACAATGGCGTGACCGTCGCGCTGGCCGTGGCGGGCGGCCTGGCGCTGTTCCTGGTGCTCGCGCTGATGGTTCAGGGCACGCTGTTTCATACGCCGCTGGCCGGCGATTTCTACGCCATTTTTCCGCACAATCTGCTGGTCTCGATGTTCGCGCCGGTCTTCCTGTTTGCGGCGCTGGCGCTGGGCATCGGCGTCGCGCGCTTCTGGCGCGAAGCCGCCCCCGGCGCCGCCAGCGGCGCGGCGATTGCCGAGACCACGCATGATGTACTGCGCCTGACCTACCTCGACGGCGGCCACGGCCAGGGCTGCAACAACGCCGACGACGCCTTCACCCTGGCGCGGCGGCGGTACCACCACCTGACCTTCTACGGCTTCATGCTGTGCTTTGCCGCCACCAGTGTGGCTACGCTGTATCACTACGTGTTTGGCTGGGAAGCGCCCTACGCCTTCACCAGCCTGCCGGTAGTGCTCGGCACCGTGGGCGGCATCGGCCTGCTGATCGGCCCGGCCGGTCTGTTCTGGCTGAACCTGAAGCGTCACCCCGAGCATGGCGACGCGGCACAAAAACCGATGGATCGCGGCTTCATCGCCCTGCTGTTCTTCACCAGCCTGACCGGCCTGGCCTTGCTCGCCGGACGCGATACCTCCGCCATGGGCTTGCTGCTGGCGGTGCATCTGGGCGTGGTGATGGGCCTCTTTCTGACCATGCCCTACGGCAAGTTTGCCCACGGCTTTTACCGCAGCGCGGCACTGCTCAAGTGGGCGATCGAAAAGCGGCGCCCCAATCCGGTCGGCGTCGGGAGCGATGGCTAAGCCCTCACACGACGCTGAACGTCCGGGGCCGGCGAAGCCGGCGCGTGGCCAGGCTTGGCGCGCGCTGGCCTCGCCGGCCTACCGGCGTTATTTCTTCGGCCAGTTGCTGTCGCTGGTCGGCACCTGGATTCAACAGGTCGCGCTCGGCTGGCTGGTCTATCGACTCACCGACTCAACCGTGCTGCTGGGCGCCGTGGCCTTTCTGAGCAACGCCCCGCAACTGCTGGTGGCGCCCTTCGCCGGCATCGTCATCGACCGCAGCGACCGCAAACGCCTGATGCTGCAGATCCAGACGCTGATGCTGGCGCAGGCGATCTTTCTGGCGGTGTTCACCTACTTCGGCTGGCTCGAACCCTGGCTGATTCTGGTCGCGGCGGGCGTGCTGGGCGTGCTCAACAGCTTCGACGCACCGCTACGGCATTCGCTCGCCGGGCAGCTCGTCGCCCGGCGCGACGACATTCCGAACGCCATCGCACTCAACACGCTGACCTTCAATGTGGCCCGCTTCGTCGGCCCGCCGACCGCCGGGCTCTTGCTCGCCGCCACCTCGGCGGCGGTGTGTTTCGCGGTCAATGGCCTGTCCTTCCTGGCTTTGATTCTGGCGCTTCGACGCATCGACAGCCCATCGTCGCGCCCCTCGCCAGCGTCATTTCGTTCTGCCCTGCGCGAAGGTCTCGCCTATGTCCGCGGCAGCGTGCCCGTACGGATGTTGTTGATCCAGGTTGCCTTGGTAAATTTTTTCGCCGCCAGCTATCTGCCGATGATGCCGGCCTTCGCCCGCGATGTGTTTCAGGGCGGGCCCAACACCCTCGGCGTACTGCTCGGCAGCGCCGGCGCGGGCGCACTGGTGGCCTCGGTGTATCTGATGTCACGCCCCTCCGTGCGCGGCCTCACTGGCAGCATCCTCCACGCCAGCGTGCTCGCCGGCACGGCGCTCATCGGCTTTGCGCTCACCGCCGAGCTATGGCTTGCCCTGGTCCAACTGTTCCTGCTCGGCTTCAGCATGATCGTGTGCAACGCCTCGAGCAACACCATCCTCCAAACGATTCTGCCCGAGGGGCTGCGCGGACGCGTGCTGGCGCTCTACACCGCGGCCAATCTCGGCGCCGCCGCGGTCGGTGGCCTGGCGGTGGGTTGGGTCGCCGACGCGATGGGCCCCGATGCCGCCTTGCTGTCGGCCGGGCTGTTGCTGGTGGCGGTGGGCGTCCGCTTTTCGCTGCGGCTCGAATTCATGCGAGTGCACCTGCGACCGCTGTATGCCGCTCAGGGCGTTGCGCCACGCACGATAGACTGATTTCGCGATAGTTCCGGAGACCGACACATGAACCGAATCACCGTACTGGACGACTATCAGGGCGTCGTGTCGCGACTCGACGCCGCACGCCTGCTCGACGGCATCGATGCCCGCCTGCAGGTGCTGCACGAGCCCATCGACACCGAGGCCGCACTCATCGCGGCACTACGCGGCACCCGTTGCCTGGTGCTGATCCGCGAGCGCACCACCATCACCGCCGCGGTGATCGCCTCCTTGCCCGAGCTTGAACTGATCGTCCAGACCGGACGCCTGGCCGGTTGCATCGACCTCGACGCCTGCGCACGGCATGGGGTTGAAGTGCGCGATGGCAGCGGCAACCCGATCGCCCCGGCCGAGCTGACCTGGGCGCTGATATTGGCCGCCTCGCGCCGCCTGGTGCCCTACGTCCGCCAGCTCGACGCCGGGCGTTGGCAGCGCAGCGCGGAGCGGCGCGAAGACGAAGCCCTGGGCACCGTGCTCCATGGCCGCACGCTCGGCATCTGGGGCTACGGACGCATCGGCGCACGGGTGGCGAGCTTCGGCCGCGCCTTCGGCATGCGGGTGATCGCGCATGGGCGCGAGGGCTCACGCGGCGCCGCCGAGCAGGCCGGCGACCACTTTGTGGCCGACCGCCAACGCTTTTTCTCGCAGGCCGATGTGCTCAGCCTGCATTTGCGGATGACACCCGACACACGGCACATCGTCACCGCCGAGCACCTGGCCGCCATGCCACCGCACGCCCTGCTGGTCAACACCAGCCGCGCCGAGCTCGTCGCGCCCGGTGCCGTACTCAACGCACTGGCAGCCGGTAGGCCAGGTTTTGCCGCGCTCGACGTGTTCGAAAACGAGCCGACCGGCGTGCAGGCCTATCTGAGCCATCCTCGCATTCTGTGCACGCCCCACCTCGGCTTTGTCGAGCACGACACCTACGAGGCCTATTTCGAGAACGCATTCGCGCATGTGAAAACATTCCTGCACGAAAACCCTCACGCCAATTAATGCGCCGAACGCAACAAAACGACAAGACATTGCATTTCTAACATTTATCGCATCACGCCAGAATGGGTTGCTCACAGTCGCTCGGACAACGAGGAACCCATGTTCAAAGACATCCCCTGCACCTTGATGCGCGGCGGCACCTCAAAGGGGCCGTACTTTCAGGCCCATGATTTGCCGAGCGACCCGGCCGAGCGGGACCGGATTCTGCTCGCGGCCATGGGCTCGCCCCATATCCGCCAGGTAGACGGCATCGGCGGTGGCGACACCCTCTCCAGCAAGGCGGTGATCGTCAGCCCTTCGACACAAACCGGCATAGACATCGAATACCTGTTTGCCCAGGTGTCGGTCGATCAGTCGAGCGTGGACACCATGCCCAACTGCGGCAACATGCTGGCCGGCGTCGGCCCGTTTGCGATCGAGAACGGCCTGGTCAAGGCCCAGCACCCGGTCACGACACTGCGCATTCTCAACCGGAACACCGGCAAGATCGTCGAGTCCATCGTGCAAACGCCGGACGGAAAAGTGACCTACGACGGCGGCACCCGGATTGACGGCGTACCCGGCACCGGCGCGCCCATCGTGCTGAACTTCCTCGACGCGGCCGGTGCCAAGACCGGCAAGCTGTTTCCAACCGGGCAGCGGATTGACCGCGTCGGCGACATCGACGTGACCTGCATCGACTTCGCCTCGCCGCTGGTCTTCGTAGCGGCCGAATCGCTCGGGCGAACCGGGCATGAAACCCGGCAGGAACTCGACGCCGACAGCGACCTGAAAGCCCGGCTCGAAGCCATTCGCCTTGAGATTGCGCTGCGTGCCGGCATGGGGGATGTCCGCCAGTCCGTGCTGCCAAAAATCGCGCTCGTCGCCTCACCAGCGCAGGGCGGCACCATCACGTCGCGCTATTTCACCCCCTGGACCTGCCACTCCGCCTTTGCCGTGACCGGCGCGCTGTGCCTGGCGGCGGCCTCAAGCATTGAAGCCACGGTGCCCTCGCGCTACGCCCGGCGCTCGGCGACCGACCCCGATCTGATCCGCATTGAACACCCCGCCGGCGGCCTCGACATCCGCATGGGCCTCGACCCGCGCTCAACCCCGGAGGCGCCACATTTCGCCGTGGCCGGTCTGGTCCGCACCGCGCGTCCGCTGTTCATCGGCGTCGTCCACGTGCCGCTCGACAAAGCCAAGACCGCCGCCTGAAAACCCGCGCCTCTTATCGATGCGAACATCGCATAAATAGGCACTGACAATGCATTTCAAAGCATCAATGAAGCTCGCCATACTTTGGCCAAGCTAGCGGGATCAGACACAGCTTGCCCCAGCCCTAGCCCTGACGACATACCCAAAACAAACCGAGGAGACACCATGAAGCAGCAGCGCATTCCCCTACTGATCCAGATCCTGGTCGGAAGCCTGGCCCTGGCCGGCACCGCATCGGCTGCCGACACCAAAGGCCATTCGCTGGAACTCAAAGCCCGTGGCATTTACTTTGACCGCGACTACGAAAACGACGCCAACGATCGCAGCCAGTCGGCCCTGGGTCTGCAGCTGAACTACGAATCGCCCTACTACTGGGACTTCGTCGGTATCGGCCTGTCCGGCTACAGCGTGACCGAACTGGGTGCCAGTGGCCGCCTGACCTCGGACATCCTGTCGGTCGACAAGGACGGCGATGTGCATGACTCCTTCGGCAAGCTCGGCCAGGCCTTCATCAAGCTCAAGTACCAGGACGTGGTCAACGCCAAGCTGGGTCGCCAGGTGCACAAGAGCATGCTGCTGAGCAGCTCCGGCAGCCGCGCCATCCCCAACTCCTTCTCTGGCGGCACCGTGAATGTCACGCCGATGAAGGGCCTGAAATTCTATGGCGCGATGTACAACGAGTGGTCGCCGCGCTCTGACGCGCACTTCTACGAGTTCAAGACCGACCGTTCCGCCGAGGGCGACATCGACTACATCGGCCTGGTTGGCGTGAGCTACGACTCCGGCCCGTTCAGCATCGACTTCGAATACCTCAAGGCCGACAACTTCCTGAGCAAGACCGGTCTGGTGGCGTCCTACACCTTCGCCCTGGCCAACAAGTCCAAGCTGAAAGTCACCGGCGGTGTGCACGCCTCGCGTGACGATGGCGACCTGTTTGTGACCGGTTCGGAAAGCAGCGAGCTCGACGACGAAGACGTCGCAGGTTCGGTCGCCGGCACCACCGCCAGCGACAACGACGGCCTCGGCGTGTATGTGGCGGCCGACTGGACCTTCGGCAACGTACTGCTCGGCGGCGCCCTGTCCAAGTTTGATGGCGCATGGATCGAAGACAACTTCGCCGGCGACCACGGCACCAACGCCTTCCCCACCGGCGGCGTGCTGGCCGACTTCTCCAACCGCGACGAACTGGTGTGGATGCTCAAGGCCGGTTACGACTGGAAGGACTACATCAAGGGCCTGAAGACGACCCTCAGCTACAAGAAAGGCACCGGCGCCCGCAACAGCCATGTGCCGTCGCTGGGCGAAGCCGACGAGAGCGAATGGGCCCTCGACGTGCGCTACGCGATCCCGGTTGTCAAAGGCATGGCGCTTCGCTACACCTACCTCGACTACCAGTCGGACAAGACCGGTCGTCTCGATGGCGTGAAAGAGAACGAACGCGATCACCGTCTGTACCTCGACTACACGTATCGCTTCTTCTGATACGGGCACGTAGAACGGGAAGCCCCCGTCGGGCACAAGGCCGGCGGGGGTTTTTGTTTATCGACGGGCGCGCCATGTCGCCCGTTTTCAATCTGTCCTCTGATCTCGTCAATTCACACGACCCGCCCTGAATTTCTCATTCCACTCACCCTCGCCATTTGGCACAACCGCGCCATTTCAGGCGCCCGCGTTGTGAGGCGTTTGACGACAAAGGGCGATGTCATTGCGCGCAGCAATGCCGCGTAGTTAGGCTGGAAGCGGATTTCGTCGCCGACGGCGACCGTGATTTTTTCCGCACGGACAATCAAGTGATCACTGGACGCGCCGAGCAGTTCGATGCCGGCCGGCGGCACCAGCCCGCCGGGATCGGTGTCCTGATGGCCGACTGCGAGCAGTAGGCGAGTCATCGGACCGTGATCCTGCTCCCGGGGCTTGCCGCCAAACGCGGTTTGCGCGATGTCACCCCAGGGTTCGGAGGGCTTGAGCTTGGCCTCAATGACTTCGGCGACGAGCACCGCGGCGTCGCTGTGCAAGCCCTTGATGGGCTGCCGATGGAGCGGCTCACGGCCGAGAAGGATGGCTTCGCCGAGGCGCAGATCGTTGATCCGGCCGGTATCGGCGCCGCTCAGGGCCCAGTCGAGGCTGGCCGAGTTGCCGCCGGAGATGGTTTGCAGCAGCAGGCCGAAACTTGCGTCGATCGTGTCGGCCAGTGCAGAGAGTTCTGCCATGTTGCGGGCGTCGGGCACCACGCCGCTGGCACAGGCGAGATTACCGCCGATGCCTTTAAGCAGGATGTTGGGGAGGCGTAGGACCTGACGCACCATGTGCGCGAGATCGCCCGGCAGAATCCCCTCGCGCAGGTCGCCCAACTCGACCATCAACACGACGCCGTGGACCACGCCCGCCTTGCCGGCAGCCGATGACAAGGCGTCGATCACATCGATTTCGGTATTGAAGCTGACATTGGCGCCGGCCACCACGCGCTTCACCTGAGACAGCATCGGCGTGCGGATCAGCGTCATCGGCCCGCGCACATGCGCCGCACGCATCACCTCGATGTTTTCGATCCGCGAATCGCCCAGCCCGCTGGCGCCACCGTCGAGCATGGCCCCTGCCACTTCGGGGGAGCCGAGCACAGCCTTGGTCACGCCAGTGACGGAGATACCGTGGCGCGCGAGCCGCTGCACCAGCGTGAGGGCGTTATGACGGATCTTGTCGAGATCGATCTCAAGCCGCGGGGCGGTCATTGCAACAGGGCGACCTGCCTCCTGTGCAATTCGGGAAACGCGGCAAGCACCATATCGACGAGTCGCGCCGGGGCGTGGGTCAGTGCGTCGGCGACCGGGATGCCCAACTCGCGTGAGTAGTGCGTAGCCGCCGTGTCGACCTCGGCCGCTTCCATGTTCTCGTGGTTCAGGGTGAGGCCGATGACCCGGGTGTCGGAGAAGGTCTGGATCAGATTGATCTCGCTGGCCGGGGTGGGCATCGGCATGGCCGGAAAGTCACAACGGTGTGCGCGCCCCGGTGCGTGCTGCAGGATCACCGCATGGGGATGGCTGCCGCGCAGGATCAGGCTGGAGGTTGAAAACGCCGGGTGGCTGAGCGCGCCCTGCCCTTCGATGACGATCACGTCCGGGTGCTCGCCTTCAAAGGCTTCGACCACCACCGCTTCCATTTCGCCGGAGCAAAACTGCGAGGGAACCGCGTCAAGCGCGACGCCGTAGCGGGCGCCCTGCATCAGGCCTGTCTGGCCGGTGCCGACGAGCACGGCCTTGATGCCGACCGCGTTGAGCGCGCGGGTCAGAATCGTTGCGGTGGTGCGCTTGCCAATGGCGCAGTCGGTGCCCAGCACGGCAATGCGCGGGCAGTTGACCTGATTGATTCGGCCGGAGAAGAGGCGCAAATCCTTCTTCTCACGCGGCCTGCGCACATCGATGAGCGTGACCTTGCTTGCCGCGGCGGCGGCGACGAACTCGGCGTCTTCGCAGAGAAACTCGTGCAATCCATTGACCACGTTCATGCCCTGGCCAATGGCCTCGAGCACGATATCGCGTTCGCCTGACGACAACATGCCGCTGGCCGGCGCCATGCCGAAGATGAAGTAGTCCGGCATGTCACCGGCGAGCGCCAGCGCAGCCGCCAGGTCGGCACAGACGGGAATGGCATTGGGAGTACCGTCGAGCACGTCGCCTGCGTCACGCCCGGCTTTTTCACTATCGATGACCGACAGGATCTTGTACTTCTCTGAGTGCCGGACGAGACCATTGGCGGTCTTGCCGTCGATGGCGCCAAAATTAGCCTCGCAATAGACGATTGCGGTGGCCCGCCGCTCGGCACCGGGCACCGGTACGGCGGCAATGGGGGCCGCTGTCGCGCTTGCGAGCGACGGCATGGGACGGGGGATGGTCGCGCTCGGCGAACGGAGGAACTGACTGGACATTTGGATCTCCTTTGGTGGGCTCAAAGGAAACGACCGATTGGGCCGACAGCGTATCGCTGAAGGTCAGCCAATAGTCCCCAGAAAGTCGGGTGTATCGCTCACCATAGCACACCGCAACGCAGCACATTTGACGCAACAACTGACCCGCGACCGGTTGATCGGCGCCCAGCCGCAGCAAGCGCACGGGATTGAGCTGAAAAGCGCGACAACTTGAAATTAAAAGTAAATTGATGCCTTTTATCAGCTTGATCACGGCAATTTACCAAGCCGCGGACCGCCAAAACGCCCGCGCCAAACGCATTGTGCCGTGCAACAACCCACCCAAACCAAACGTCCCCCGAGGACTGCCCCCCCCTCCCGGCTCAATCGTCGAAATCGTCCAGCGGAAAGATCGGTCGGCGCACCCTGCGGTAGGGCAGCGCGCGGTAGTCCGGGGTGCACAGGGCGCCGCTGTCACAGACGATGATCCGGCCGGCGATCGACTCGAAGGCCGCACGAAAATGCTGCATCGACTTGAGCGCCACGACGCGTTTCTGTGCCGGGTCGATCCCAAAGGCCTTGAACTGCTGCACATCGAGAATCTGCCGGGCCAGCGTCACCACTAGAATCTCGACACCCTTGACGCGGATGACGGCAGAGCGGCCAAAGCTGGCGCTCAGGCCGCCCAGAATCGGGCCGTCGCCGACGAATTTGCCATCCCAGACGGACACCAAAGTGCCTTCCAACTGGAGCGGTCCGCCGCCGAACCTCGGGTTCGTCTTGCCGCCCAGGGCAAGCCTGACGGGCTGGCCGACGCTCGCCGCGCACAGCAGCTTGACCGCCTCGCTATCGACCATCGGGCCAAACGCGGCATCGTCAACGTCGGCGTCCAGGAGCGCCGCCAGCAAGGCGGTCGAATCGCCATAGGCGCCCGCGCCGGGGTTGTCGGCATAGTCGGCAATCACCAAGAGGCCCTCGCCCGCCGGAAATTCGCGGGCCAGTTTCGCCGCGTCCTTGACGCTCAAATAGGTGTTCAGGGACTCATGACGCCTCACCCACATGTCATTCGCCAGCCCCTGAGCGAACGCCATATGCGCGTCGACCTCGCCTTGGCCGGTCACCAGCACGGTGGGCCCGACCTCGGCAATATCGGCACTCGCAAAGCCGGCGTTGATGCTGACGGCGAATACGTCGTCGCGCGTTTCATAAGCGCGTGCGCGGGCCAGACGCGCGATCATCGGGCCAACGTCGGTGCGCCCGCCGTTGACCTCCTCAAGCATCGGCACCCGGGCCATGATCGTGCGCGGCCGGATCTCGCCGGACATCGTCCGGTGCAGGATAGTCGCCGCGTGCCGCCCGGTGTCGCGCATGTCGACATGCGGATAGGTCTTGAAGGAAACGATGATGTCGGCGAGCGCGCACATCTGACGGGTGACATTCGCATGAGGGTCCAGCGTGATCGCCACCGGCACCGTCATGCCGATGGCAGCGCGCAACTGGCGCAACAACTCGCCTTCGCCGTCCTCGCAAAAATCGGTAACCATCGCCCCATGCAGGCACAGGATCACCCCGTCGAACGGCGCCTCGGCGGCGCGCTGCATGATTGGCGCGGCAAAACTGTCGAAGGCTGCGCGCTTCACCAAGCCGCTCGGGCCGGCGGCGACGCTCAGTACATGCCGAACCGTCCAGTCGTGCGCGCGGCCGACATCAAGCACGCCGGCCAACTCGGTATTCGCATGCGCCCGCTCGACGAGCGCGGTTTCGCCCAGCAAAAAGAAACGATCTCTGAAGGCATCCGCGTCGGTCTGGCGCACGCTGAAGGTGTTGGTCTCGTGTGACACTTCAGCAGTAAGCACTTTGAACGCCATCGGACCACTATGCCACTGCGGCGAAAAGCCTGCCCGCAAGTTCGCCCGACCTTGGCGCCGAACTTACCGCCGCAGCTCCTGATACAAGCCCCGAACCATCCGCTCCGCCTGCCCCAGATAGCCCCGGCCGAACAGGTTGAGGTGGTTGAGCACGTGGTACAGGTTGTACAGCGTCTTGCGTTGTTCGTAGCCCTCGGCCATTGGCCAGGCGCGGCGGTAGGCGACATAGAAGCTGTGGGGAAAGCCGCCGAAGAGTTCGCTCATGGCGAGGTCGGCGTCGCGGTCGCCGCGGTAGACGGCGGGGTCGAAGATGGCGGGTCGGCCGGTGTCGTCGATGGCGGCGTTGCCGTTCCACAGGTCGCCGTGCAGCAGACTGGGCGGGGGGCGGTAGTCGACGAACAGGCCGGGCACGCGTTCGAGTAAGGCGTCGGCGTCTCGGCCGAGGGCGCCGGCATAGCCTTTGGCGCGGGCACGTTCGAGTTGCGGAGTGAGGCGATGCAGGATGAAGAAGCGGGCCCAGCCATCGCTCTCGGTGTTGATTTGCGGCGTGCGCCCGATGAAGTTGTCGCGCGGCCAGCCGTAGTGCGCGCCGGTGTCGTGGTGCAGTTGCGCCAGCGCCTCGGCAAAGCGCAGGCCGTCTTCGTCGCTGGCGAGCGGGCGCAAATCCAGGTGTTCGAGCAGCAGAAAGGCGTCGTCGTCCGTCGCGCCGCAGCCAAGCACACGCGGGATGCGGAAGGCGCCGATGGCCGCCAGCGCGGCGAGGCCGTCGGCTTCGGCCTCGAACATCGGCAGCGCGTCGGCGCGGTTGCGCTTGAGGAAAAAGGACTGATCGCCGACGCCGACGCGATACGCCATGTTGATGCTGCCACCGCTCACCGGATCAAAGGTGGCGCGAGCCACATCGACGCCGCTGGCGTGCAAAATGGCCTGCGCCAGCGCGGCGCTGAATTTGAAGGGCGGTTCCACCGCGATACTCCCCGAGTCATTTGACAAACCTGCGCAGCGCAGGCGGTGATGCATTGTCCAGCATCATGCGACCGGCCACCAACGGTCAGGGCTGGCCGTCGTTTCGGTCGAAGCGATCCCAGTGGGGCTGCGGGCCGAAGCGCTCGAGCAGGAAGTCGATGAACACTCGCACTTTGGGTGCGAGGTGGCGCGTCGGCAGATAGACGGCGTAGGCGAAGCGTTCGACCGGCACGTATTCGGAGAGCACGGCTTCGAGCCGGCCGGCCTGCAGATCGGCGCCAACGATGAAGGTCGGCAGCAGGGCCACGCCCAGCCCGCCGAGCACCGCCTGCGACAAGGCCTCGTCGTCGTTGATGTGCAGCCGTCCCGACACCGGCACCACGATCTGCCCCTGCGGCCCGGAAAAATGCCACGCATCGCGGTCGTGGGTGTAGTGCAGGCAGTTGTGATTGACCAGATCTTCCGGCGTGCGCGGAACACCGTAGCGCCGGAAATACTCGGGCGTGGCGCACACCTTGCGGCGGATCGGCGCCAGCCGCCGCGCCACCAGCGCGGGCGCCGGTTCGGTGACGATCCGCACCGCCACGTCGTAGGCTTCGTCGGCCAGGTCGACGATACGGTCATTGATCGTCATGTCGGCGCTGAGTTCGGGGTAGCGCGCGAGGAAGTCAGGCAGCGCCGGGGCGATATGCAAGGTGCCGAAAGCCACCGAGGCGCTGATCCTGAGCACGCCGCGCGGCTCGGCCTGCAGGTGGCCGATGGTCTGTTCGGCGTCTTCGAGCTCCTGCGCAATGCGCGCGCAATGGGCGTAGTAGGCCGCACCGACTTCCGTCAGGCTCAGCCGGCGCGTGCTGCGGTTGAGCAGGCGCACGCCGAGCGAGGCCTCAAGCGCAGCCACCGCCTTGCTCAGCTTGGAGCGCGTGGCGTTCATGCGCCGAGCCGCTTCGGAAAAGCTCTTCGCCTCGACCACCCGCGCGAACACCAGCATGCCATCGACCTTGCTCATGACCTGTCCTTTGTCGCCAATTTGGCACCAATGCTGTGCCCTTTCGCGATCTTATCAATTTGGTCGGCCTCACCTACCATGGGTTCGGGATGCAGCGAAGCATCCGCACACATCTATGGAGAGGAAATGCGCAGCGACTACATCATCCTGGGCGACGCCGACTTTGTCCGGCTCATGGCACTCAACCCGGAGCCTCAATTGCGCGCCGAGCTCGAAGGCGCGGTGGTGATGCCGACCCGCGCCGTGCCGCGCGACGTGGTGATGCTGAACTCCCGTGTCCGCTACATCGATGACGCCACCGGGGTGTCCCGCGACATCGAAATCGTCTATCCCACCGACGCGGACGCCGCCGCCGGCAAGGTGTCCGTTCTTGCGCCGGTCGGTTCGGCGCTCATCGGTCTGTCGGTGGGCGAACAGATCGACTGGACCTTTCCGGACGGCCGCCGCATTCGCCTGCGGGTGGAAGATGTCCTGACCGACGCCTGAGCGCAGTCGGCCCGTCCTTCGCACCCGACCAACCGACGACGCCCGACCAGCAGCAGCTGCCGCCAGTCGGGCGTCGTCACGTCTGGCCCAATCGACCTACACTATCGGGTGAACGCCCTCCCCGATACTGCCAAGGACTTCACCAATGAAAGCCATTGTCACCGGCACCAGCCGCGGCCTGGGCGCCGCGCTTGCCACGACGCTGCTCGAACGCGGCATCCCCGTGCTCGGCCTGGCCCGCCAGCACAACCCGGCGCTGACACATGTCGGGCCGGGCTTGACACAGACCGCGCTGGACCTGTCGGACACCGACGCGCTGATGCACTGGCTGGCGAGCGACGAGATGGCCCACTTTCTGGCCGACGACGACGCCGTGCTGCTGATCAACAATGCCGGCACCGTCGAACCGGTCGGGCCGCTCGGCACGCAGGGCGGCGGCGCCATTGCACAAGCGGTGAGCCTGAACGTGACCGCGCCGCTACTGCTGGCCGATGCATTCGTGACCGCCACACCGGCCGCGCGCGACCGGCGCATCGTGCATGTGTCGAGCGGCGCGGCACGCAAGGCGTATGCGGGCTGGAATGTGTATGGCGCCACCAAGGCGGCGCTGGACCACCACGCCCGCGCGGTGGTCGAGGACGGTGTACCGGGGCTGCGCATTTGCAGTCTGGCGCCGGGGCTGGTCGACACCGATATGCAGCTGCAGGTGCGCAGCAGCGACGGCGCCCGCTTTCCGGCCCGTGAGCGCTTCGAGTCGCTCAAACGCGACGGCGCATTGATAGCGCCGGCGGTGTGCTCGGCGCAGTTGGTTCGCTATCTGTTGTCGGACGGTTTTGGCGCGGACGCGACCGCTGACTTGCGCGAACTGGCGTCCGCTTAGGCGGCGTCGTCGTCGGCGCCGATGATCAACCGGGTGTCGCTGAGGTATTTGTGCGGCGGCACTTCGAGGTTGTCGGGCGCGGGCTTGTGCAGATACACCCGGCCGGCCAGATCGAAGGTGGAGCCGTGGCAAGGGCACAGGAAGCCGCCCGGCCACTCCGCGCCCAGGCCGCTGGCTGCGCCGGTGCCGAACTTCTCGCTCGGCGAGCAGCCCAGGTGGGTGCAGATGCCTACCGCGACGAGGTAGCGCGGGTTGATCGACCGGTGGCGGTTTTGCGCATACGCCGGCTGCATGGGGTGAGCCGACGCGGGGTCAACGAGGTCGGCCTCGTTGCCCTCAAGACTGGCGAGCATGGTGTCGGTGCGATGCAGGATCCACACCGGTTTGCCGCGCCACTCGACTGTCATCATGTCGCCCGGGGCGAGTTTGCCGATGTCCACTTCCACTGGCGCACCAGCGGCACGTGCGCGCTCTGAGGGTGTGAGGCTGGCCACCAGCGGTACCGCCACGCCAGCGGTGGCGGCAGCGCCCACGGCAGAAGTCGCGATCAGCAAGCGACGGCGGTCGGCAAGTGTGTCAGTCATGAGTTCAGCACCTCGTTGTTCAGGTGGCGAACCCCGGCACCTGAACCCACACCTTGGGGGTTGGGGAGATCCATTTGGCGACTCGTGAAGAGCCAAATTGACGCGGGTGTGCGCCGGGGCTTGCCTGTACTTCCTTACTCAAGTCCCGTGCCAGAACCACAAAACAAGGATAAACCATTGATTAACAATGACTTATCCTCTTTCTCTTCGATGCCGAGATACGCCAAAACTGCCATTCAAGACACTAATTGGCAGTCAGGTGCTGTCACTTCCGACACATCGGTCAGTCGCCGGCATCCGATGCGGTGCGCCCCGCGAGTCCATGCGCTTTCAGCTTCCGGTACAGCGTGCGTTCGGACACGCCGAGTCGGGTAGCCAGCTGCCGGCGGCTACCGGGATGCTCGGCCAGGGCAGCTTGCAAGGCACGACGCTCCAGGCCAGCCAGGCCCTCGGTGCCGCGGCTGTCGTCGCTGGCGAGTGTGCGTGTTGGCGCGGTCAGCGGCGCGTCACAGAGTCCGGGCGGGAGGTGTTCGAGGCCAATTTCTTCGCCGTCGCACATCAGGCTGGCGCGCTCAAGAATATTGCGCAGCTCCCGCACATTGCCCGGAAAGCGATAGGCGCTCAGGCAGCGCAGCACGGCGGGTGACAGACGCAGGGTCCGCGACGGCGCCACACGCGTGAGCATGCTGGTCGCCAGTAGCGGAACGTCCTCGGCGCGATCGCGCAAGGCCGGGACCTCGATCGGGAAGGTGTTGAGGCGGTAGTAGAGGTCTTGGCGGAAACGGCCTTCGTCCACCATCTCGCGCAGCGATCGGTGCGTGGCCGACACCACACGGATATCGGCCGTGCGCAGTTCGGTGGCACCCACACGGCGGTAGGTGCCGGTCTCGAGCAGGCGCAGCAGCTTGACCTGCATGCCCAGGGGAATATCGCCGACCTCGTCGATGAACAAGGTGCCCCCGCTGGCCACTTCGACCAGACCCGGCTTGCGCGCCGTGGCGCCGGTGAAAGCGCCGCGCTCGTGACCAAACAGCTCGCTCTCGAACAAGGTTTCGGGCAGCCCGGAGCAATCGACGGCGATGAAGGGGCGATCGGCGCGGTGGCTGGCTTCATGCAGGGCGTTGGCGACCAACTCCTTGCCGGTACCGGACTCGCCCTGCAGCAACACCGTGGCCTCCGACGGCGCCACACGCGCCAGCAACCCGAGCATGGCCTGGAAGCGCGGTGCGCGTCCGACCAGGCCGGCCCGGTCAGACAGGCCACGTGCCACCTTGAGCGGCTCCATTTTCTCGACGAAAAACGCCACCTCTCCGCCCGCCTCGCGCACCGGCGACAGCTCGATGTTCACATACGCCTCGCCCTTGGGGGTGTGATGCAGGTGCAGCACCCGCTCGCGCTGGCCGGACGCGAGGCTGCGCGCCAGCGGGCAGCTCTCGCCGGCCTGATCGCAGGGCACCGAATAGTGATGCGAGACCTCGTAGCAGGTCCGCCCGATGACGCTGTGGGTCACGTCGTTGGCCTGCCGGTAGGCCGAATTGGCGGCCAGGATGCGGTAGTCCCGATCAAACAGGATGTGTGGCTCGGGCAGCGTCTCGAGAAAGGATTTCAGTTCGATCAGCGGGCGGGGGTCATGGGCCATGGTGCGCTGCCAGAGTTGTCAGTCGTACTGCCAATAATCTGCCGCTGCCAGTCACGCGTCAAGCGTTGAGATGACGATCAACGTACGCAATGCCTTGTTTTACATCAAGAATCGCATCAGCACAGCGCCTGGCACGCGTCTTGTAAGACGTGTAGCGACAGATAAGGAACACCAAGGCATGAAAGACCGACAACTTGCCCGTGAGCTGATCCTCATCGTGATCGTCAAGGTGATCGCGATTGCCGCCCTGTGGTGGGCCGTGGTGCGCGATACGAACACGACCGTGACCCCGCAGGCCATGGAAACGCGGATCAACCAGGGCGCGCAACCCACTTCGCAAGGACATCCTCATGATCAGTGAACAACTCGTCGACCTGTCGCGGCTGCAGTTCGCCGCGACCGCGATGTACCACTTCCTGTTCGTTCCGCTCACGATCGGGATGACGTGGATTCTGGTCATCATGGAGTCGGTCTATGTGATGACCGGCCTACCCATCTACAAGGACATGACCCGCTTCTGGGGCAAGCTGTTCGGCATCAACTTTGCCCTCGGCGTCACGACCGGCATCACGCTGGAGTTTCAGTTCGGCACCAACTGGGCTTACTACTCGCACTACGTCGGCGACATCTTCGGTGCGCCGCTGGCGATCGAGGGCCTGATGGCCTTCTTCCTGGAATCGACCTTCATCGGTCTGTTCTTCTTCGGCTGGGACCGCCTGTCGCGCAAACAGCATCTGCTGGTCACGCTGATGATGGCGATCGGCACCAACCTGTCGGCGCTGTGGATCCTTATCGCCAACAGCTGGATGCAGAATCCGGTCGGCGCCGAGTTCTCGGCCACCACCATGCGCATGGAGATGGTGGATTTCTGGGCCGTGGTGTTCAACCCGGATGCCCAGGCCAAGTTCGTGCATACGGTGTCGGCCGGTTACGTGACCGGCGCCATGTTCGTGCTCTCGATCAGTGCCTGGTATCTGCTGCGCGGGCGTGACGTGGCCTTCGCCAAGCGATCGTTCCGCATCGCCGCCGCCTTCGGGCTGGCTTCGGCGCTATCGGTCGTCGTGCTCGGCGACGAGTCCGGCTACACCGTCGGCGAAGCCCAGCAGACCAAGCTGGCGGCGATGGAGGCAATGTGGGAGACCGAGCCGGCGCCGGCCGGGCTCAAGCTCATCGCCGGCATCAACGAGGCGGAGATGAAGAACGACTGGGAGATCGAGATCCCCTGGGTGCTGGGCCTGATCGGCACCCGCTCGACCGACACCGTGCTCCCCGGCCTCAAGGAGATCCTGGTCCAGAACCGGGCGCGCATCGTCTACGGCATCGACGCAGTCAAGGCCCTCGAGGCGGTCCGCCGCAACCCCGACGATAGTGCCGCGCGGACACGGCTTCATGCTCACCAAGCGGATCTGGGCTTCGGGCTGCTGCTCAAGAAATATGTGACCGACATGGACCAGGTCACCCCCGAGCTGATCGACCGGGCGGCCGCCGACACCATCCCGCGCGTCACCCCGCTGTTCTGGACCTTCCGGCTGATGGTGGCGCTGGGCTTTGCGCTCATTGCGCTGTTTGGACTGGCGACCTGGTACGCGGTCAAGGGCAATTTTGCCGAGCAGCGCTGGCTACTGCGCTGGGCGCTGTGGTTCCTGCCGATGCCGTGGATCGCCTGCGAAATGGGCTGGTTCGTGGCCGAGTACGGCCGCCAGCCCTGGACCATCTACGGCGTGCTGCCCACCCATCTGTCGGTCTCGACCCTGTCGGTGGAGTCGCTCTACGGATCGCTGGCGGGCTTCGTCGGCTTCTATACCGTCCTGCTCATCGTCGAGATGTACCTGATGGTGAAGTTCGCCCGGCAAGGCCCCGGCAGCCTGGGCACCGGCCGCTATCTGAACGAAACCGCATCCGCCTGAAGGAGTTGAAGACATGATCATCGATTACCCGACCCTCAAGGTCATCTGGTGGCTGCTGGTAGGCGTTCTGCTGGTGGGTTTTGCCATCATGGACGGCCACGACATGGGGGTAGGCTCCCTGCTCCCCTTCGTCGGCCACAACGACGTCGAACGGCGCGTCATCATCAACACCGTCGGCCCGCACTGGGACGGCAACCAGGTGTGGTTCATCACCGGCGGCGGCGCCATCTTTGCCGCCTGGCCGCTGGTCTATGCCACCGCCTTCTCCGGTTTCTACTGGGCCATGCTGGCGGTGCTGTGGGCGCTGTTCTTCCGCCCGGTGGGGTTTGACTATCGCAGCAAGATCCACCACCCGGCGTGGCGCAGCACCTGGGACTGGGGCCTGTTCGTGGGCGGCGCGGTGCCACCGCTGATCTTCGGCGTGGCCTTCGGCAATCTGCTGCAGGGGGTGCCCTTCCATTTCGACAACACCCTGGCGTCCTACTACACCGGCAGCTTCTGGGGACTGCTCAATCCCTTTGCCTTGCTGTGTGGCGTGGTCAGCACCGCGATGATCACCTTCCATGGCGCCATCTACCTGATGCACCGCACCGAGGGCGATATTTATCAGCGCAGCCGAACCGCGGTTCTGCTGTTCGGCGGGTTGTTGCTGGTCGGCTTCAGTCTCGCCGGCGTGTGGCTGCAATGGATTCCGGGCTATGCCATCACCTCGGTGATCGACCCCGCCGCCCTGCCCGACCCGCTCGCCAAAGAGGTAGTCCGAGCCGCCGGCGCCTGGATGCACAACTACCAGAGCCATCCCGCCACCATCGCAGTGCCGGCGCTCGCCTACCTGGGCATCATCGCCGCCCTGCTGCTGGCCGCAAAGGGGCGCACGCTGGCCGCCTTTGTCGCCTCGTCGATCGGCACGGCCGGCGTCATCGGCACGGCCGGTGTGTCGATGTTCCCGTTCATCCTGCCGTCCTCGACCACCCCCAACGCCAGCCTCACGGTGTGGGACAGCGTCTCGAGCCATCTGACGCTCACCATCATGTTCTTCGCCACCCTGATCTTCATGCCAATCATCGTTGCCTACACCAGTTGGGCCTACAAAGTGATGTCCGGCAAGGTCACCGCCGCCTATGTGCGCGAAAACAGCCACTCCGCCTACTGACTTCGAGGAGACCCGCATGTGGTACTTCACCTGGATTCTTGGCATCGGCTTCGCCGTGCTCCTGGCCATTCTCAACGCCCTGTGGGGCGAGCATGAAGACGCTCGCCAGTCGTCCCTCGCCCCCGACGGCCGTCCCGATGACTGACGCACCCGCTGCGTCCGCGCGCATCGCCTGGCTGCCGCTGCTCGCCGCCATCGCCATCGCGCTGGGCATCACCGCCAACCCCCGCTGGCTGACCGACAGCGCCGGCCATGCCGACCACGGGGCCGCGCTGGCGCTGTTCTGGGCCATGAGCGCCGGCTTCGTACGCGGCGTCGGGTTCGTGCCGCGTTTGCCGCCCCTGCGCTGGCTGCTGTCCGGCACGGCCTGCAGCGTCGGCGTGTTGCTGGCGCTGTGGCGGCTCGGGTGACACCCCCGCCATCCCTTCCGACAACTGGAGATTTTCATGACTGAACCGAACTCGTCGATCGCCTCTATGTGCACATGGCCGAACGCCCCGACGCCCGCCCGGTGTGGCGGATGCATCACAGCGATCTGGCCGAGACCAAAGCCCGTCTGCGCGCCTTTCTCTCCGGCTGGCTGGGCGGCCCCGATCGCTTCACCGCCCGCTATGGCATGCCGCGCATGCGACGTCGCCATCTGCCGTTCTCGATCGGCTGCAGCGAGCGCGACCAATGGCTGCAATGCCTGCGCATGGCGCTCGACGACACCGTGCCGGACACCGCCTTGCGGGCGGCGCTGGATGCCGCATTCACGGCCATGGCGGACCACCTGCGCAATCGCACCGAGCCAGACGCCGATCGCCACCCCCTGACCGGCGCATGCCTCGCATCGCCCGGTCGCACACCCGCGCCCGACGACGCCGCATGGCGGCCATGCCAGCCCGACTGCCATCAATGACAGCAGACGCTGCCAACAGCCTCGCACTGCCACTGCCATCCACCTCCACCGACCGCCGGCCGTGCGTCTAACCCGCTGTTTTACTGCGGGTATTTCATGATGCAGTCCGTGGCACGGAACTTGATACAAGCGACTCAAGACGTCCTCGCTTGCGCGACCGCTCAAGGATTGCGGCATGTACTTTCGCCAGATTTTCCATTCGCCCAGCCACTCGATCGGCTACCTGCTGGCCGACATGAGCGCCTGCGACGCGGTGCTGATCGACCCGCTGCCCGAGCAGTCCGAATTGCTGCTCGCGCTGCTGCAGGAACGCGACCTGCGCCTGCTCTACGTCCTGCGCACCCACATGCACTCGCCCGAACAGGGCCACTGCGGCGAGCTGTGCCGCTTCACCGGCGCCGAACTGGTGGTGGGGATCGACTCGCCCTACGACGGCCCGACGCAGCGCAAGGGGCATGGCGAGACGGTGGTTTTCGGCAATGAGGTGCTGCGGGTGCTGACCACGCCGGGGCACACCCCCGATTCGGTGTGCTTCCTGTGGCGCGACCGCCTGTTCTGCGGCGACACGCTGGAGATCGGCGGCTGCCGCCTGGATGCCGCGCAGAGCGACCCCGGGCAGTTGTACGACAGCGTCACCCAGCGGCTCTTCCTGCTGCCGGGCGAAACGCTGATGTTCCCCGGTCATGACTTCAACGGCCGCACCGTGAGCACCATCGCCGAGGAGCGCCACCGCAATGCCGCCTTCTCGGCCGGCAGCCGCGAGCGCTTCCTGACCGCCAATGCCCCACGGCCCGGACATGCCGTTCTGCCCGGCCTGAGTCCCCCATCCCCCCACAGCCCCTAGGGCGCCACGCATCATCCACACCACTGCAGAGCGCCCGGCCAGAGGCGTCTTACGAGGAGACAAAAACATCATGCGACACCGAGCGATACACGCCCTCTTCGCGCTCGCCGTGCTGATGGCCGGCACGGCCGGCGCCAGCGGCAAGGCATCGACCGCCGACCACAGCAAGTTCGAGGCACTGGCCGGCCCCTTCGACAGCGGCCCGGCGGTCACCCGCGCTTGCCTCAAATGCCACACCGAGGCCAGCCACCAGATCATGCAGACCCGCCACTGGACCTGGGACTACGCCAACCCGGCCACCGGCCAGCGCCTGGGCAAGAAGACCATGGTCAACGCCTTCTGCATCGGCGACCAATCCAACGAACCCTTCTGCCAGTCCTGTCACATCGGCTATGGCTGGAAGGACAAGCACTTCGACTTCAGCGACGCCAACAAGGTCGATTGCCTGGCCTGTCACAACACCGGCGAGTACACCAAACCTTTCGGCTTTGCCGGCAACCCGGTCACGGTGCGCAGCGAGTATCCGCCGGGCTCGGGCAAGTTCGTCGAACCGATCGACCTGGCCAAGATCGCCCAGGCCGTCGGCCCCACCCGCCGCGACAACTGCGGCGCCTGCCACTACAACGGCGGTGGCGGCGACGGCGTCAAGCATGGCGACCTGGACTCCTCGCTCAACACCGCGACGCACGAGCTCGATGTGCACATGGACAAGGACGGGCTGAACTTCAGCTGCAGCGACTGCCATGTGAGCGACCAGCACGCCGTGGCCGGCAGCCGCATCGCGATGACCGCCGCCGACCCGCACCCGGCCCTGCTGCGCGGCGAAAAGTCCGAGCGCAATCCGGCCGCCTGCCAGGCCTGCCATGGCGACAAGCCGCACAAGGAAAACCTGCTCGCCGCCGAACGCCTCAACGCGCACACCGACACCCTCGCCTGCCAGACCTGCCACATCCCGGCCTTCGCGCGCGGCGGCGTGTCCACCAAGATGGCCTGGGACTGGTCGCAAGCCGGCCAGCTCAGCGCCGAGGGCAAGCCCTTCCAGAAAAAGGACGAGCACGGCCATGTGATCTACGACAGCAAGAAGGGCGCCTTCGTCCATGGCCAGAACGTGACGCCGGCCTACCAGTGGTTCGACGGCCGGGTCACCTACACCTTGCAGGACGACACCATCGACCCGACGACCCGGGTGCCGATCAACGTCTTCCATGGCGCGCCGGGCGCGCCGGACGCCCGCATCTGGCCGGTCAAGGTCTTCCACGGCCGCCAGCCCTACGACACCGAGCGCAAGACGCTGCTGGTGCCCAATGTGGCGGTGCCGGGCGATACGTCGTTTTGGTACAACTTCGACTGGCCCAAGGCCCTGGCCGCCGGCGCCGACGCCACCGGCGCCCCCTTCAGCGGCAAGTACGACTTCGTCGACACCCAGATGCTGTGGCCGATCACCCACATGGTCGCGCCCAAGGAAAAGGCCGTCGCGTGCCACGAATGCCATGCCGACGGCGGCCGCCTGGCCGGCATCGAGGGCGTCTATATCCCCGGCCGCGACCGCAGCCCCTGGCTCGACCGCCTCGGCTGGCTCGCCGCCCTGGCCGCCCTGCTCGGCGTCAGCCTGCACGCCATCGCACGCATCCTGACCCATCTGCGCAAGGAGGACTGAGCCATGTCGCACACCACCCCGATGACGCGCATCTACGTCTTCAAACGCTACGAGCGCTTCTGGCACTGGTCCCAGGCCGTGCTGGTGATCCTGATGCTGGTCACCGGTTTCGAGATCCACGGCAGCTACCACAACCTCGGCTTCGAGCGCGCGGTGCGCCTGCACACGCTGTCGGCCTGGACGCTGCTGGCGCTGTGGGCCTTCACCATCTTCTGGCAATTCACCACCGGCGAATGGCGCCAGTACATCCCCACCGCCAGCAAGCTGGTGGCCATGGCGCGCTACTACATGTTCGGCATTTTTGTCGGTGCCCCTCACCCCTATCACAAGACCGCGCTCAAGAAGCACAACCCGCTGCAGCGCCTCGCCTATCTGGTGCTGCTGGCGCTGGTCTCACCGATCATCTGGGGCTCCGGGTTGCTCTACCTGTTCTATGCCTACTGGGGCGGCCTCGGGCTGGACCGCTGGCTCAGCCTGGAACAGGTGGCCACGGTGCACACCGCCGGCGCCTTCATGATGCTGGTGTTCGTCATCGCCCATGTCTATCTCACCACCACCGGCCACACGGTGTTCGCCCACATCAAGGCGATGATCACCGGTTGGGACGAGGTGGAGGAAGACCTGCGCGCCACCCCCGAAAAAACACACTGACATTTTCATTGAAAAAGGAGATTCCCATGCCCCGCCACTTTCCCACTGCGGTCGGTATCGTCCTCACCCTGGGCCTTGCCGCCCAGTGCCTCGCCGCCGATGCCCCGACCGACCCGAAACAGCAGACATCGTGGGGCCTCTATGTCGACTCACGCGAGGCCTACGAGATGAAGACCGGCCCCGGCGGCGACGCCGTGTTGCTGGTGGATGTGCGCGACCCGGTCGAGATCATGTTCACCGGCTTCACCGACGTGGTGGATGTGAACATCCCCTTCATGACGGCCGACCGCAGCCGCTGGAACGACAAGAAGAACGTCTTCCTGATGCAGCGCAACGAAGACTTCGCCCCAGCCGTCGCCCGTGCGCTCGCCGCGCGCAAGCTCGGCAAGGACACGGCCATCGTCCTCATGTGCCGCTCCGGCGGCACGCGCGGCGCGCCCAGTGCCAAGGCCCTGGAGGGGCAGGGCTACGAGCGGGTCTATGTGGTGGTAGACGGCTTCGAAGGCCGCACTATCAAGGACGGCGAACGCAAGCACTGGCGGCTCGTCGACGGCTGGAAGAACGCCGGCCTGCCGTGGAGCTACACCCTCAACAAGGCCAAGATGGCCGCGCAAGACGGCGCTCCCCGGTAAGCCCACCCCGATGGTCGTGGCCTATGCCACCCATAGGCAGAATCGACTTCACTGTAAATTAGCATTTACTTATATTTAGTTCATCATCAATCACCGCAACAAGGAGTCAATGATGGAACCGCAAGCCCCCTGCCCCGCCTTCCCCAGAATCAACGAACCCGCACCCGCCTTCAAGGCCGAGACCACCTTCGGGCCACGCAGCCTTGAAGACTATCGTGGCAAATGGTTGATCCTGTTCTCGCATCCGGCCGATTTCACGCCGGTGTGCACCACCGAGTTCATGGGTTTCGCCCGCGCCGCCGACACCTTCCGCAGCATGAACTGCGAGCTGCTCGGCCTGTCGATCGACAGCCTGTTCTCGCATCTGGCCTGGACGCGCAGCATCAAGCAGAACTTCGGCGTCGACATCACCTTCCCGATCATCGAAGACCTGAAGATGGAGGTCGCCAAGGCCTACGGCATGATTCACCCGGGCGCCGGTGATACCTCGGCGGTGCGTGCCACCTTCTTCATCGACCCCGAGGGCAAGCTGCGCGCGATGGTCTACTACCCGATGAGCAACGGCCGCTCGATCGATGAGTTCGTCCGCCTCCTGCAGGCGCTGCAGACCAGCGACGCCCACGGGGTCGCCACACCGGAGAACTGGAAGCCGGGCGAGGCGGTCATCGTGCCGCCCCCCAAGACCGCCGAAGCCGCCGAAAAGCGGGCCTCGGAGGGCTATGACTACGTGGACTGGTATTTCTCCAGGAAATCGCTGTAACCCGGCCAGAGCGCGGCGGCGTCGCATCAAGCCAGCGTTGCCGTGCTGCCTCGGTCCATCCGCCGAGGCCACTGGCCCGACCTTGCCACTTCACTTACGCCGGATCCCGACATGAGCACAGCAAACCCCACCGACACACCTGCCGCCCCCGCCATCGAGAGCGCCCGACTGGCGCACTTTCCGGTCGCCCTGTTCTCCACCGTCATGGGCTCGGCCGGCCTGGCCATTGCCTGGCAGAAGGCGGGGCATCTGCTCGGCTGGCCGGCAGTCGTCGGCCAGGCGCTGACCGTGCTGGCCACGGGCCTGTTCGTGCTGATCGCGCTGCTCTACACGCTCAAGCTCTTGCGCTACCCGGAGGCCGTCGCCGCCGAGCGCCGCCATCCGGTCAGGATGAACTTCTTCCCCACCTTTTCCATCGGCATCCTGCTGCTGGCCATCGCCTGGTATGGTGCCGCGCCCGAGGCGGCCCGCTGGCTGTGGGCAATCGGTGCGGTGCTGCACCTGGGCTTCACACTGATGGCCATGAACAGCTGGATCCACCACACCCACTATGAGGTGACGCACCTCAACCCGGCATGGTTCATTCCGGTGGTGGGCAACATCATCGTGCCGGTGATCGGCGTGCATGTCGCGCCGCCCGAGGTGTCGTGGTTCTTCTTCAGTATCGGGCTGGTGTTCTGGATGGTGCTGATGGCGATCGTGATGTACCGCCTGTTCTTCCATGCGCCACTGGCCTTGCGTCTGACGCCCACCCTGTTCATCCTGTTGGCGCCGCCATCGGTGGGCTTCATCGCCTACCTGAACCTGACCGGCGAACTCGACGCCTTCGCCCGCGTGCTCTACTACACGGCGCTGTTCCTGGGCATGTTGCTCGCGTCCAACGCGCTGCGCTTCTTCCGTGTGCCCTTCTTCGTCTCGGCCTGGGCCTATTCCTTTCCGCTGGCCGCGCTGTCCATCGCCACGCTTCGCATGGCCGAGGCCACCGGTCTGGACGGCCTGCGCTGGCTGGGCGCGGCGCTGGTGGTGCTGACTACGGCAGTGATCGCCTTCCTCATGCTGCGCACACTGCGCGCCATCACCGCGGGCGCGATCTGCCAGCCGGAATAACCCAGCCCGCCAGCCTACACGGTGGCGGGCACCGCCTCCGCCGTGGGTGCGGCCGGCGGCACACCATCGCCCAGCACCGCCAACAAGGCGTTGAGGCGTTCAAGGAACGCTTTGCGGGCACGGAGCATGTCGGCACACAGCGCATCCCGATCCCGCCCCGAGGCCACGCCGTAAGTCTGAGCGAGCGCATCGGCAAGGCGGTACAGCCGGCGATGCGCCGGCCCGATGGCGGCAAACTCGGGCAGGTGTCCATAGCGTATCTGCCCCTCGCCGGCATACCACTGGGCAAAACGGTGCAAGGCCGGATCATCCTTGAGCGGCGGGGTCGTCTCGGTGTCGGGCGCCAGGCTGGCCACAAGCTGATCGAGCCACTGGCGGTGATGAAACTCCGCCGCGTACAGCGGCAGGTCGTCCCGCAGCCAGGGCATGTCGCTGACCTGCTGCCAGGCGACCGGCTGCCGGTAGCTGCGAATCCACTCCGGTAGCGCCTCCGCCGGCATCGGCCGCGCAATGCCGTAGCCCTGGCCCAGGTGGCAGCCGACTCGCAACAACAGCTTGCCGTGGTCCTCAGACTCAACGCCTTCGGCGATCACCTGACGCCGGAACGCGCGGCTGAGCCCGACGATGCCCTCAACGATGGTGAGATCGTCCGCATCGCTGAGCATGTCGCGCACGAAGGAGCGGTCGATTTTCAGCGTGTCGGCGGGCAGCTGCTTGAGATAGGTCAGCGAGGAGTAGCCGGTGCCGAAGTCATCGAGCGACACCGACACGCCCAACGCGCGGCACTGGGTAATGATCTCGGACACTTTCGAGACATCGTCGAGGGCGGTGGTTTCGAGCAGTTCAAGCTCGATCAGCGAGGCCGGCACCTCGGGATGGTTGCGCAGATGTTGCTCCAGATGCGCAGCGAAATCCTGCTGCTGCAGGTGCGCACCGGAAATATTGATGCTGACCTTGATCTGCAAGCCCTGGCGCAGCCATTCGGATAGCTGGCGCATGGCATCGCCGATCACCCACTCGCCCAGCGGAATCGCCAGGTCGCCGTCATCGACCGCCGGCAGGAAGGCCGCCGGCGGCAACAGGCCACGCTTGGGATGCGCCCAGCGGATCAAAGCCTCGGCCCCCACCACACGCCCCTCGCGCATGTCGACCTTGGGCTGATAGTGGAGCACGAACTCGCCAGCCGAGATCGCCCGGCTGATGCGGCTGACCGTCTGGCGATGGGCCTGCATCTGGCGGTTCTGCTCGGCATCGAACAGGTGATAGCGGCCGCGCCCCTGCTCCTTGGCAAAGTACATCGCGTGGTCGGCGTGGCGCAGCAGGGTGTCGGCATCGACATCGTCCATCGGGTACAAGGTCACGCCAATGCTGGCTGACACGGCCGCCGTGTCGCTACCCGACACGGTGTAGGTGTCCTTCAGGCCCTCGCTCAGGCGCTCGAGCGCATGTTCGCAGGCCAGCGCGTCGTCAATGCCGTTGAGCAGTACCACGAACTCGTCGCCGCCCAGGCGCGCCACGCTGTCGCTGTCGCGCAGCAGGCTCTTGAGGCGATCGGCCACCTGGATCAGCAACTGGTCGCCCGCAGCATGGCCGAAACGATCGTTCACCGGCTTGAAGCCGTCCAGGTCGAGATAGCACACCGCCAGCCGCGTGTCGGTTCGCCGGGCCAGCGCCATGGCCTGGGCCAGGCGGTCGGCCAGCAGGCTGCGGTTGGGCAGCCCGGTCAGCGCATCGTAATGGGCCATGCGTTCGAGCTTTTCCTGCTGCTCGACCATCTTGGTGATGTCGCTGAACACCGCAATGTAGCGGCGCGTTCCGCCGTCGCCATCCGGCACCGCCGAGATCGTCTCCATCTGTGCATACAAGGCGCCATTCTTGCGCCGGTTCCAGATCTCGCCGCGCCAGAAGCCCGTGCGCTTGAGCTCGGCCCACATGGCGGCGTAAAAGGCCGCATCGTGCCGGCCCGATTGCAGCAGGGCCGGCGTCTTGCCGAGGACCTCGTCGCGGCGGTATCCGGTGACCACGGTAAACGCCGGATTGACGTCGATGATCCGCTGGTGTTCGTCGGTAATGATGATGCCTTCGTAAGCATGATCGAAGACACTCGCCGCCAGCGCGATCTTGGCATTGGCTTCATGCTGATCAGTGATGTCGCGGTTGACCCCCACCATGCGCAGCGGGCGACCGGCCGGATCGACCTGGGCGGAGCCATGCGCCTCGACATGGCGGACCCGCCCATCCGGCAGACAGATGCGGAACACCGAATCGAAGACCCCACCCCGGGTGATCGCTGCCTGGATCGCCGCCTGCACACGGGTGACATCGTCCGGATGCACGCAGCGCTGCCAGTCGGTCAGCCGGCCGAAGAACTGTGTCTCGTCCATCCCGTACAGCTGAAGCATGCGCGCATCCCAGATCACCCGCCCCTGGGTCAGGTCGATTTCCCAGGTGCCGATCCCGGCAGAGTCCTGCGCCAGTTCGAGTCGCTCGGTGGCTTCGCGAATATCGGCGGTCATGGCCATCGCCCTCGCCTCCACCCGTCGGCGCTCGGTGCCGAGTGACCAGATCACCATGAACAGCAGCACATCGACCAGCAGGCCGCCGACGGCGATCATTTCGGGCTGGCGGCTCGACATGGCCGCTTCGAAACGGGGGGTGCTGTAGAAGGTCGCACTCCAATCCCGCCCTGGCAAGGACAAGGTAGCCGTCTGACGGCGAACCGCAGCATCGAGCGCAACCGCCGTATCGCTGGCGTAGAGCAGGGTCTCGGCATTCTGGCTGTCGCCATCGTGCAACACGAAGCCGACGTCCGGGGTGTCGCCACCGAGAATGCCGCGCATCAGGTCGGCCATGCGGAACGGGCTGTACACATACCCGATCAATGCGGCGCGGCGCGCCTCGACCGTCTCGTCCGGGGCGCCCGCCCGATACACCGGCAAATAGACGAGAAAGCCGGCCTGCACATCTTTCGCCGTCTCCTGCATCAGCGTCACCCGACCCGACACCGCCGGCAGCCCGGTGTCGCGGGCATGGTCCATCGCCGCTCGACGCATCGGATTCGAATACATGTCGTAGCCGAAGGCACGGCGATTGCGCCAGTCGAATGGCTCGAGATAGACGATCGCGCTATAGACGTCCCGCGCGCCCACGGGCGTGACGGCATAGTCGTCAAACCCCTCCGCCCGCACACTGTCAATATGGGCCGCCAATTGCTCCGGCGGCAACATCACCGCATAGCCGACGCCCTGAATACCGGGAAAATGACGCTGGATTTCGAGGCCACTGACAAAGGTGTGCCACTCCGTACGGGTGGCCGGACGCCCGAGCGACGCGACCATCGCCACCCCGCCTCGCAGGACCTGCTCGTACTCAAGCATCCGCCCGAGAATGCGCTGACGGGCATCTTCGACCTCGTAGGCAAACCGGTCGGCCGCACGGCGTTCGACATAGGTCTGCGAGATATACCAACCGATCGCGGTGATCACCAGTGACACGGCAAGCACGACCCAGGCGGTCACTTCGTTGTGGAAGCGGCTAGCGATGGTGGGGGGAGATTCGGCGTTTGTCTGGCGCATGCAGTGTCGGGGGCTCGGGCGTTGTTGTCTGGCGGGACCGCAGCACGCCACGGCCAGTGCCCTCAACCGGGGCGTGGCTAATCAACGACCGCCGAACAAGCATTCTTGAATGCCCACGCCGCGCCCAGAAAAGCCGCCCCGCATCGACGAATCCGCCGTGGGGTGGGGTTTGCGGCCGATCACACCCAGCACGGCCACGCCGCGCGTCAGTCTGCGCCACAAGCTTTTACACTTGCGCGGCGGCGCCCCCTGCCGCAGCGTCAGCTGGCGGCGGTGCGCACCCGAATGATGACGTCAACCTCTTCGAGCGTGAGGCCGGACGGCAACTCCGGCATACCGACCACCTGCAGTTCGTCGGCCGCCACATCGGTGAGTTGCCCGCTGTCCTCGTTGTACAGATGGTAGTGAGGCGCCGTATTGGAGTCGTAGACGACGCGCTCCCGATCGACGATGAGCTCTCTGACCAATTTCTTTTCCCTGAACAGTTTGAGCGTGTTGTAAACAGTCGCCCGCGAGGTCTCGGGAACATGCTCGCGCACCGCGCTGAAGACCTGGTCGGCAGACATGTGGGCCGGTTTCGACAACATGACGTGCGCAATCTCCACGCGCTGCAAGGTGACCGGGATGCCGGCCTCTCGCAGCCGATCGGCCATCTGTCGGTGGATTGAAGTGTCCATCAAATGTCTCCGTCGGGAACGCGGCCATCTGCGTGTGGCCTGTCCGGCGATGCCGGCGCTGCCTAAGTGTAGGCGGCCGCGGCCCGACGGTCCAGACGGGTCTCAGAACGGCTTCGGCCGCGGCGTGCTGTCGCTCGACGGCGCCAGGATCGGCAGCGTGAAGCTGGGCTGGTCGCCGGTCAGCGTCTTGAGGAAAGCCACGATGCTGGCGTTTTCCTCGGCATTGAAGGTGCGTCCAAGCTGCAGGCGCCCCATGATGTCGACCGCCTCGGTGAGCGTATTGGCCGCGCCATCATGGAAGTACGGGTAGGTCATTTCCACATTGCGCAGCGTCGGCACCTTGAAGCTGAACCGGTCGATATCCTGCCCGGTGACCGCCGAGCGCCCCTCCGCCGGGCTGGTCGCCTTGTACGGCTCGACCACGCCCATCTTCTGGAAGGAATTTCCGCCAACCGCCGCGCCGTTGTGGCAGGCCACACAGCCGCTGCTTTTAAAGAGCTGATAGCCCACCTGCTCCTGCGCCGTCAGCGCATCGGCCTTGCCGAGTAGCCATTGGTCGAAGCGCGAATTGGGCGTGACCAGGGTCTTTTCGAACTCGGCGATGGCCGAGGTCACCTGTTCAATGTCGATCTTGCCCGAACCGAACACTTGGGCAAACTCGCGCACATAGCCCGGGATCGACTCCAGCACGTTGACGGCCAGGGTATGGGTGAAGCCCATCTCACCCGGATTGGCGATCGGACCACCGGCCTGTGCCTTCAGGTCAGCGGCGCGGCCGTCCCAGAATTGCGCCACGTTCAGGCTGGAGTTGAGCACCGTGGGCGCGTTGATCGGTCCCTGCTGCCATTTGTCGCCGATCGAGGTCGGGATGTTGTCGGTGCCCCCCATCGACAGGTTGTGGCAGGAGTTGCAGGAGATGAAACCGGACTTGGACAGGCGCGGGTCAAAGTAGAGCTTCTTGCCCAATTCGACCATACCGAGGTTGATGTTCTGTGGCGGCCGGATGACCTCGATCGGTTCATCCGCGGCGGGCGCCGCCGCAAACAGGGGCGCGCTCAGCGCGCAGGCGATGGCAAGGGCAATTTGCGAGCGTTTCATGATGGACATCCTCCAGCACAAGAAAATGACGGCGAATCGGGCAATCGGCTCTGAAGGGTGATGTCATTTTTTAGACTTGTTCTAAATGCTGGAGTGATTTAACGCCCGGCGGCCACCCCCAATATTGATCTGCATCAGAAACGCAAAAATATCGACGCTGTCGCCGCAGCGCGGCCCGGCCAGTCGCTTCGCACAAAAAAACGCCCCGGCGTCGGGGCGTTGTCGGACGAAGCGTATGGCGGGCACGCGCTATTTGCGCCGCAGGAAGAACTCAAAGGTGCTCTCGCCCACGGCCTCGCTCTTGAGCAACTCGTTGCCGGTCTGGCGGGCAAAGGCTTCGAAGTCTTTCACCGAGCCGGGGTCGGTCGCCTGCACGCGCAGCACCTGCCCGGCCGCCATCTCCGAAAGCGCTTTCTTGGCCCGCAGGATCGGAAGCGGGCAGCTCAACCCGCTCGCGTCTACTTCTTTGTCGACATTCATGTCAGCTCATTCCTTGTGGCGTTAGCGCAGCATTCTAGAGCGATGCGGCGCGCGCGTCACCGGCCGTCGCGACCGCGCCAGGCGCGTTCGTCATCATAGCGGGCGCGAAACTCTCTTAAGCGGGCATCCATCGCAGACTGCGTATAAAAATCGGCCTTACCTTCGCGTAGCGCAATTTCGAGCTGCCCGGCGGCCGAAGACCACGCGCCCTGCAAGGCGTAAACCTCGGCCTGGGCGCGATGCGACTCGCTCACGTTGCCGCTGGCCTGATAGGCCTTGGCCAGACGCGTCCAGCTATGGAAATCGTCCGGGCGTGTCGTGGTGGCCTCTCGCAGTTCGGCAATCGCGGTCTTCAGATCGCCCGCAGCGATACGGGCGTCAGCAAGCAAATAGCCCAGATAGCGGGCCTGCGGATAGGTGGTGACGGCGGGTTTCAGGCGCGAGATGGCGGCCGCAAAGTCACGCCGCGCCATCGCCAGTTCGGCGCCCAGCGCGACGATCATGGCGCTTTGCTGCGCCTTCGGAAAATCACGCCAGGCCGCCTCGGCGCGATCCAGCTCATTCGCCCGCAGCGCGGCATGCACATAGGCGTAGCGCTGCGCGGCGGTCGGCTGCGTGGCTTTTTCCCAGGCCCGCGTTTCACGACGGAACACGTCTGGCGCGGCCCCTTCGAGCGTAGAGAGCCGGGCCTGAACCAAGGTGAAATCATTCGAACTGGTCACCTGCCGATAGCGCCCGCCTTCAACCCGGTTGCCCATGTCCGCGATCCGCTCGGTGGTCAGCGGGTGGGTGCGCAGATAAGCCGGGGCGTTGTTTTCGTACAGGCGGGTTTCCTGCTGCAGGCGCTCAAAAAAACTGGCCATCTGGCGGGTATCGAAACCCGCCGCGTCCAGCGTCTGCAGACCAATCCGGTCGGCCTCGCGTTCGAACTCGCGGGTGTAACCGAGCTGATTCTGGATGCCGGCGGCGGTGCCGCCCGCCACCGCCGCCTGAGCGATCTGGTCGCTGCTGCGTGCGGCGAGCACCGCCACCAGCAAAGAGGCCAGCATGATGATGCTCGACTGGCTTTGCTTGCCCACCAGGCGGGCGATGTGGCGCTGCTCGACGTGGGCAATTTCGTGCGCCACCACCGAGGCCAACTCCGACTCGCTGCGTGCCGACAGAATCAGGCCAGTGTGCAGGCCGATGTAACCGCCGGGCATCGCAAAGGCGTTGAGCGTCGGGTCGCGCAAGGCAAAAAACTGATAGCTGCCGCCGCTTTTGGTGGCCGCCACCAGGCGACCGCCCAGGTCGGTGAGATAGGACTCGACCTGCGGATCATCCAGATAGGAGGGCTCGCGCCAGCGTATTTCGCGGATGATCTGCTCGCCGATACGGCGTTCAGCCGCTTCCGACAGATCGGCCGCAGACGACTCACCCAGATCCGGCAAACCGGCCGCCACGCTCTGCACCGAGAGCACCGCACTGAGCCCGAAGGCTAGGATTCGTTTCATCATGGTGGTGCTATGATACCCGCGCCCTTAAACAGTTCCGCACCCGCGGCAGACGCATCATGACGCAAGGCTTTACTCATTTCGACGCCGACGGCCAAGCGCACATGGTGGACGTCGGTGCCAAGGCCGAAACCCGCCGCATCGGCATCGCCGAAGGGCGCATCACGATGGCCCCGGAGACCTTTGCCATGGTGCAGTCCGGCAGCGCCAAAAAAGGCGACGTGATCGGCATCGCGCGCATCGCCGCCATCCAGGGCGCCAAACGCACGGCCGACCTGATTCCGCTGTGCCACCCGATTCCGCTGACCCGCGTCACCGTCGACTTTGCGCTCGACGCCGCCGCCCACACCATCACCTGCACCGCCACCGCCGAAACCGTCGGCCGCACCGGGGTGGAGATGGAAGCGCTCACCGCCGTGCAGGTCGGCCTGCTCACCATTTACGACATGTGCAAGGCGGTCGATCGCGGCATGACCATGGACAGCATCCGCCTGCTCGAAAAGCAGGGCGGCAAGTCAGGACACTGGCGCGCCGACGCCACCTGACCGGCGCCGGATGAAACGCCTCCTCTGGCTCGCACTCATCGCCGCCCTCGCCTACGGCGGCTTCTACTTCTGGCAGACGCAAACGCAAGCGCCGACCGGCCCGCAGTGGCGCACCGCCACCGTTGACCGCGGCCCACTGGTGCGCAGCATCAATGCCAGCGGCCCGGTGCGACCGGTGGTGCTGGTCAAGGTGGGCACGCGCATTTCGGGCAATATCGCCAAGCTCAACGCCGACTTCAATCAAGCCGTGAAGCAAGGCGAGATTCTGGCCGAATTGGACACCGCACTGATCCGCGCCGCGCTGGCACAGATCGAGGCCGAGATCGCCGCCGCGCATGCCGAGCGCGCGCTGGCAAAAACACAGCACGCACGCAACGTTCGCCTGGTCGATCAGGGCTTCATCGCCGCCAGCGTGCTCGACGAGTCCGCCGCCGCGCTGGCCGCGCGCAGCGCGCAAGTCGACCAGCTTGAGGCCCGCAAACGTCAGGAGCTGACCAACCTCGACCACGCCATCATCCGCGCGCCCATCGACGGCGTGGTGGTGGCGCGCGATGTCGACCTCGGCCAGACCGTGGCCGCCAGTTTCCAGACACCGACGCTGTTCCAGATTGCCGGCGACCTCACCCACATGCAGATCGAAACCCGCGTGGCCGAAGCCGATGTGGGCGAACTGAAAGTTGGCCAGCCGGCCAGCTTCACGGTCGACGCCCATCCGAGCCTGCATCGCAGCGCGCAGGTGCGGCAGATCCGCCTCAACCCGACCATCGAACAGAACGTAGTGACCTACAACGTGGTGCTCGACACCGACAACGCCGACGGCCTGCTGCTGCCGGGCATGACGGCGCAAGTAAACATCGAACTGGCCCGTCGCGACGACGTATTGCGCGTGCCCAACGCCGCCCTGCGCTTTCGCCCGCCCGCCGACAAAACGGCCGAAGCCCCCGACGCCAAGCCGCACAGCAAGGGCCCGACGGTGTATCGCGCCAAGGGCCAGGCGCTCGAAGCGGTCAGCGTGCAGCTCGGCGCGACCAACGACACCCACACCGAGCTGCTCGACAGCCCGCTGGCCGCAGGCGACGCCATCGTGATTGGCGAGCGTAGCGGCGGCAATGCCGAGGGGCGCGGCAACTTCCGCCTGCGCCTGCACTGATGGCAACCCACGCCGACGCGGCGCTGGTGATGCAGGGCATCGGCAAGTGCTACCAGTCGCCGGGGCAAGCGCCCGTCGATGTGCTGCATGCGCTGGATCTGAGCCTCGCCCCCGGTGACTTCGTGGCCTTGATGGGCCCGTCCGGCTCCGGCAAATCCACGCTCATGAACCTGCTCGGCTGCCTCGACACGCCGTCTGCCGGTAGCTATCGCATCGGCGACACGGCGGTCGAAGGTCTGTCCGGCGACGCCCTCGCCGCCTTGCGCAACCGCTTCTTCGGCTTCGTGTTCCAGGGCTTTAACCTGCTGCCGCGCGCCAACCTGATCGACAACGTCGCCCTGCCGCTGATGTACGCCGGCCTCTCGCACCGCGAACGCCAGAAGCGCGCCATTGCCATGCTCGATCGGGTCGGCCTCGGCGGCTTGGGCGAGCGGACCCCAGCGCGCCTGTCCGGCGGCCAGCAACAGCGCGTGGCCATCGCCCGCGCACTGGCCAATGAACCGGCCTGGGTGCTGGCCGACGAGCCCACCGGCAACCTCGACTCGACCACCTCGGCACACATCATGGCACTGTTCGATACGCTCAACAGTCAGGGTGTGTCGATCATCATGGTCACCCACGAAGAAGACGTGGCCGCCCATGCGCGACGTGTCATCCGCCTGCAAGACGGGCGCATCCAGTCCGACGTCTCGGCCGGCGCCGCCGGCAATCATCAATCTGTCACATAAACACAAGACAATGGTGGCCTCATGAGTACCGAAACCGAACTCAAACTCGCCCTCGCCCCCGATGCGATCCGCGCCCTGCGTCGCCATCCGCTGGTCACCGGCGCCGAAAAACTCGGCAACGCACAAACCCTGATCAACACCTATTTCGACACCGCCGAGCTGACCCTGCACAAGGCGCGCATCGCCGTGCGCACCCGCAAGCAAGGCAACACCTGGCTGCAGACCATCAAGTGCGCGGCAAACTCGGCCGGCGGTCTCTCGTCGCGCCCCGAGTGGGAACAGCCCTACAGCGCCGAGTTCGATTTCTCGCAGATAGACGCCCCACCCGTGCGCAAGCGGCTCGAGGCCCTCGCCGGCGAGATCCAGCCGGTGTTCACCACCACTTTCAAGCGCGAAACCCGACGGCTGACGCCCTCGCCCGAGGTTGAAGTGCTGATGATGATCGACCAGGGCCAGATCGACGCCGGCGAGCGGAAAGCACCGATCAGCGAAGTCGAGCTGGAGCTGGTCCGCGGCAACGCGCAAGACCTCTTCGCCATCGCCGGCACACTGGCCGAGCGCGTGGCCCTGATGCCCACCGACCGCAGCAAGGCCGAGCGCGGCTACCGCCTGTTTCTCGATACACCCGACGCTCCGCGGCAAGCGGCCAAGTCGGCGATTCACGCCAAACAGTCGCCCCTCGACGCTTTCCGCACCCTGGCCTTCGACGGCCTGCAGCAGTGGCAGGAAAACACCCTCGGCGCCCTGGTGCATGACGACCCGGAATATGTCCACCAGCTGCGCGTGGCGCTGCGCCGGCTGCGCTCACTGATCCGCCTGTTCGGCCCCGTCCTGCCCGACGCCTTCGCCGAGCGCTGGACCGAAGTCTTGCGCGACACGGCCGCCGACCTCGGCGACACCCGCAATATCGACGTACTGCTGTCCGACATTCTCGACCCCGCCGAGCCCGAACCGCTGATGGGCGCCACGCTGACCGATCCGCTGCGCGCCCATGCACTCGCCCTGCGCGACGCCGCCCGCGCCGACGCACAGACCCGGCTGACCCACGCCGACCACGGCCAGCGCATTCTCGGTTTTGCCGCCGACATCCATCAGCTCAACGGCGACGCCCTCAACGCCGCCGCCGACCTCACCGCCTTTGCCCGGCTGCAACTGGCCACCCTGCGCAAACGCGCCCGCAAGCGCTTCACCACGGCCGACATTCTCGACCCCGATCAACTGCACGATCTGCGGGTCAGCCTCAAGCAACTGCGCTACGGCATCGAGTTCTTCCGGCCGCTGTTCGGCGGCAAGGACGTCAAACAATACCTGGCCGGCGTGCGTCAGGCACAGGCCGACCTGGGCTACCTGAACGACGCGGCCATCGCCCGCAGCCTGATGCTCGACTGGGCCGATCGCGAACCGGCGCTCATCGGCCCCGCCCACTTCACCATTGGCTGGCACGCCCCGCTGTACGCCCGCACACGGCGGCGCGTCCTGCTCGAAATCGAAGCCCTGCTGACGGGCAAAACCCCGTGGCGCGCCAGTCGCTGACGCCACCACCGAGGACACCATGGACTTGTTGTTGTGGCGCCACGCCGAAGCCGTTGACGGCACCCCCGACCTGACCCGCGAGCTCACCGAGCGCGGCCACAAACAGGCCAAGAAAATCGCGCAGTGGCTCAGCGAAAACCGCCCCAAACACCTGCGCACGCTGGTCAGCCCGTCGCTGCGTACGCGGCAGACGGTGGCTGCCTTTTCGGACAAATTCGAGATCGTGCCGGCGCTCGCGCCCGACATGGGCGTGCCGGACATCCTCGCCGCCACCGGCTGGCCCGAAGGCCGGGGTGCCGCACTGCTGGTTGGCCACCAACCCTCACTCGGCCGTCTGGCCGCCTTGCTGCTATCGGGCAGCGAAGCCGACTGGACGATCAAGAAAGGCGCCCTGTGGTGGTTCAGCAACCGCGTGCGCAACGGCGAAACCCAGACCGTGCTGCGCGCCGTGATCTCGCCCGACCTGCTGTAAAGTTTGGGGCGTGAACCCCGCGCTCATCCCCGAAGCCGTCCGCGCCCTTGGCGCCCACCCGCTGCGCACCCTGCTGGCCATGCTCGGCATGATCATCGGCGTGGGCGCGGTGGTGCTGATGCTGGCCATCGGCGACGGCGCGCGCGCCAAGGTGCAGGAGACCATCGACGCGCTGGGCAGCGACCTGTTTGTGGTCGTCTCCGGCGCGCCCACCCTCGGTGGCCTGCGCTACGCCGCCGGCAGCGTGCCCACCCTCGACACCGACGACGCCGACGCCATTGCCCGCCTCGGCAGTGTGCTCGACACCGCCCCCACCCACTGGGGCAGCGCGCAATTGCAGTTTCGCGGCACCAACTGGCCGACCTCGGTGTATGGCAGCACGGCGGCCTTCCCGCTGGTGCGCAATTGGGATCTGGCCGCGGGGGAGTCCATCGACGACGCCGATGTGCGCGCCGCCCGCCGCAAGGTGGTGCTCGGTGCCACCGTGGCCACAGAATTGTTCGGCGCCAATTCACCCATCGGCGAGACGGTGCGCATCAACGGCCAACCCTTCGAGGTGCAGGGCGTGTTCCGCGCCAAAGGCCAGAGCCTGTCGGGCCGCGATCAGGATGATCTTGTATTCATTCCACTCACCACCGCGCAGCGCCAGCTCTTCGGCAGCCCCTTTCCCGGCGCAGTGCGCTTCATCTCCGCCAAGGCCCAGCCGGGCCGCCTGACCGAGGCGATGAAAGACGTCGGCGCACTGCTGCGCCAGCGCCACCGCCTCAGCGGCGAGATGGAAGACGACTTCTCGGTGCGCGACCTCACCGCGCGCAATGAAGCGGCCGCCGAATCAGCCCGCGCCATGCGTCTGCTGCTCGGCGCGATTGCGTCGGTGTCCTTGCTGGTGGGGGGCATCGGCATCATGAACATCATGCTGGTGTCGGTCACCGAGCGCACCCGCGAGATCGGCATCCGCATGGCGGTTGGCGCACGGCGGCGCGACATTCTCGGCCAATTCCTGCTCGAAACCCTGCTCATCTGCCTGATCGGCGGCGCGCTGGGTGCAGCCGCGGGCATCGGCGGTGCCTGGCTGGCCGCCACGCTATTTGACATGACCGTGGTTGTCAGCGCCACGGCGGTGATCGTGGCCTTTGTGTTCGCCGCCAGCATCGGCGTGTTCTTCGGCTACTACCCCGCCCGCAAGGCCGCCGCCTTGCCGCCGGCCGAGGCGCTGCGCGCGGTCTGATTCGCCCCGATGTGCGCCGCCGGGCAGGCGCCGGACGGGCTTGATATTGCCGCCTGCACGCTTCATATTGCTATGCTCGCCATTTTGGCCGCGACCGATCTCGCCCCTGGACTTCTTGATGATCAAGCGCTTCCTCCCCTCCCATGAAAGCATCAAAGGCCACCGCCTGTTGCGCTGGGTCGGGCCGCGACTGCACGATCCGTCGCTGTGGCGGATCAATCGCCACACGGTGGCCAAAGCGGTGGCCATCGGCGCATTTTTCGGGCTGATGATTCCGGTGGCACAGATCCCCGCTGCGGTCATCGTCTCGCTGTCACTGCGCGCCAATCTCTGGATCGCCGCGGTCAGCACCCTGATCAGCAACCCGCTGACCTACGCGCCGCTGTACTACTTTGCCTACCACCTGGGCGCCGGTCTGCTGGGCATTGCTCCCAAGCCCGAAGAGGCCGCACCACCGGTGTATGAAAGCTTCGGCGCATGGTTTGAGCACGCCTGGACCTGGCTGTCGGGTATTGGTCAGCCCTTGCTGCTAGGCATGTTATTGATGGCGATTGTCGGTGCCATCTGCGGGTATGTGCTCACCCAAGCGGCTTGGCGCTGGCGCGTTCTGCGCAAACGGCGCATCAGCCTGCGCGCCAGAATGGTGATCTAAACGACCGTTTGTCCCTTCTGCAGTGCACAAATTACAACCTTTGTACTAGACTGGAACGCTCAACACGATTTGGAACGGCGCATCGCCGTTGCACGGTGGCGTATATGGACGAGAACCCCGCAGAGGGTACCCGACGGGTCATTAACAACCGATTACGGGTGTATTACGGCGGTTACTGGATCAAGGTCTACGACCCGCCCGAAGACACACTGGCCACCAAAAAGAAACTCATTGGTGCGCTGACCCGACGGTTGTTCAACCACGTCGAGCACGGTATCAATATCCCCGGCTTTCGCCTGGAGGCTGCACGCGCAGCCTATGAGGCCGAAACCAACGAGGCCATGCGCCGCGTCAAAGGCGGCATGCTGGCCGGCGCCCTGTTCAACCGAGCGGCCGATATCTTTACCAAGCTGGTCGAACTGCAGGCCCTGGGTGTCGACATCGGTCAGGAAAACCCGCTCATGCGCCAGTGTGGCGCCTGTCTGCAAAAAGCCCTGGAGCTGGGCCGCCTGGTCAATCACATCAGCGGCGAAGAGGGCATCGACGAACTATGGGGCGAACCCTTCCGGGCGTTCTCCATTCCGGTCGAAGACTTTTACGAGAGTCGCTACATCAAGATCGCGCAGGCCATGCGCGATATCGACAAAATCGCCACGGCGATGATCCATGCCTTTACCTGCAACGGCATCTTCGCCGGCGTTGAACCCCTGGTTCACGCCTATGCCGAAGCCGCCCGCGAGAAGTGCGAGACCCTGCGCACCGACCCGGCCATTTTCGACATCTGGCCGGCCTTTGTGGTCGCAGGCGAGCAAATGAATCGTTTTCCGCCCAAACTGCCAGCACGACCGATCCGCAGCCAGATTCGCAACGCCGACACCGGCGTGGAGTTGATGCGTGCCGGCACCGACCTGCTGATCTACATCACCCGGGCGCGCGTCCCGATGCCCAAGAGCACCCGCGAGTTTGTCGAAAAGTGCAACGCCTTTGCCGACCGCTGGGCAGAGCCGGCCTGTCCGCCGGCTCGGGTGGCCTGAGCCGCCCGAATCACGACAGCCCGTTTAGCGCGCGCCGGTAGCCGCAAAGGTCACCGGCGCGCCGCGCCTTGAGTCGCCGTCGTTCAGACGATGACACCGCCGCCCAGACACACCTTGGATTCATACACCACCACACTCTGTCCGGGCGTGAGCGCCCACTGCGGTTCAGCAAACGCAATTTCGACTTCGCCATTGCCGACGCGGTCGATCTCGCAGGGCTGGTCAGGCGTGCGGTAGCGCGGCTTGGCCGTGTACACCCAGTGGGTGTGCGGATCGCGGCCGGCGATCCAGTTCAGCTCGGTGGCCACCAAGCGCTCGCGCAGCAGCGCCGGGTGCTCGTGCCCCTGCACCACGTACAACACGTTGGCCGCCATGTCCTTTTTGGCCGCATACCAGGCGTCGTGTTCGCCACCCGCGTCCTCCATGCCCTTGATGCCGCCAATCATCAGTCCCTTGCGCTGACCGATGGTGTGGTACATCAGGCCCTGGTGCTCGCCGAGCACGCGGCCATCATCCAGCGAGCGGATTTCGCCCGGCTGGGTCGGCAGATAGCGGCTCAGAAACTCGCGGAACGGGCGCTCGCCGATAAAGCAGATGCCGGTCGAGTCCTTCTTGGCATGCACATGCAGCCCCGCCGCCTCGGCCATGCGCCGCACCTCGCGCTTGTAGATGTCGCCGAGCGGAAACAGCGTGCGCGATAGCTGCTGCTGATTGAGCCGGTACAGAAAGTAGCTCTGATCCTTGGTGCCGTCCTCGGCCTTGAGCAGCTGAAACTCGCTGCGCCCATCGCTGTGCCATTCGCGAACGCGGGCGTAATGGCCGGTAGCGATCTTGTCGGCGCCCAGCTGCATGGCATGATCGAGAAAACAGCGGAACTTGATCTCGGAGTTGCACAGAATGTCCGGGTTCGGCGTGCGGCCGGCCTGGTATTCCTTGAGGAAGTCGGCGAACACGCGGTCCTTGTACTCGGCCGAGAAGTTCACCACTTCGAGGTCGATACCGATCACATCGCACACCGAGGCCACGTCGACCAGGTCCTGGCGCGTCGAGCAGTACTCGTCGTCGTCATCGTCTTCCCAGTTCTTCATGAACAGGCCGACCACGTCGTAGCCCTGCTGCTTGAGCAACAGCGCCGCCACCGACGAATCCACCCCGCCGGACATGCCGACCACTACCTTCATCCCGTTCGGGTCTTGCTTACTGGACATTCGGTCCTTCTCCATCGAGCCATTCGGCCAGCGGCAAGATCACCGCGGGCGTGCCATGGTCGTAAAACCAGGTATCCACTGCAAACTGGGCACCTGGGGATCCCGTCGCCGCCACCGGCGGCACGGGCACATCGTTCAATACCTCGGCGCAGTCACACAAAGCGAGCAAGGTCGGCACGTGATCGGGAATCAAGGCCGGCGCCACCGGTTGCGGCGGAGGGGCAATTTCTTCAAGCACCGCGCCAAAATGCTGGAACAGCACCCCCGTCGTCCGCCGCACCGGCGACATCAGCTTGTGAAACCGCAAAGCGCCGCGCTTCTCGAGGATGTCGAGCAGACGCGTCGTTGAATTGGCGTGGTCGATGCAGTCCATGCGGCCATAGACCCCGTCATCAGCATAGTTGCCGCCGCGATCAGCAAAAATGGGCGACTGTTTGCCCGCTTCGCGGTACATCCCGCCAACCACCTCGGACAGAATGCTGCGCTCCTCGGCCGCGCTGCGCGCCGCAGCGAGTTGACGCTGCCACGACACCAGCGCCGCGTCCGAATAGCGCACCGCCGTCTCGGTGACACAGCCATAGTTGTAGCAGATCGGCACCTCCACCGAGGCGTGCGATGGCGCGCTCACCCACAGGGCCAGCATCGTCAAGGCAGGAGCACACCAGCGCGTCATGATTCCGAATAGTGCCGCAATAAATCCAGCGACGCCCGCTGGCCGGCCAGATAATCATCCACGCAGCGCAACAGCAGCGGGCTGCGATGCCGCCCAGCGGTGGCCACCATCTCGTCGCGGGTCATCCACACGGCGCGCACAATGCCGGCGTCGAGCTGCTGCCCGGCAATCGCCTCGCCCACGCTACCGCCAAAGGCAAAGCGCAGATAGGTGACCTCGCCATCCGGCCGCGGCCATTGATAGATGCCGACCAGAAACTCGGGGGTAAATGGATGCGCGGTTTCTTCCAGCGCCTCGCGCGCGGCCGCCTCAACCAGCGACTCGCCCGCCTCCAGATGCCCCGCCGGCTGGTTAAAACGCAGCCCGTCCGAGGTTTCTTCTTCGACCAGCAAGAAGCGGCCATCGCGCTCGACAACCGCTGCCACCGTCACATTCGGTTTCCAGACCCGCTCCATGCGCAGCCCCGACATTAAAGATGCGCATTTTAGCGCGGCCACAGCCAGCCACAAGTTGCGATAGAATTGCGCGATTCGTGTGCCCCATCCGAGGGCGCCGCTCAACACAACATTTCGCTGGAGACTTCAACATGTCCATGGCCGATCGCGACGGTTCTATTTGGTATGACGGCAAGATGGTGCCGTGGCGTGATGCCACCACCCACGTGCTGTCTCACTCGCTGCACTACGGTCTGGCGGTCTTTGAAGGCGTGCGCGCCTACGCCACTGCCCGCGGCCCGGCGATCTTTCGCCTGCGCGAGCACACACAGCGCCTGATCAACTCCGGCAAGATCTACCACATGAACCTGCCCTACTCGCTCGACGAGTTGATGCAGGCGCAGATCGATGTGGTCAAGGCCAACAAGCTCGAGTCCTGCTACATGCGTCCGATCGCCTTCTACGGCTCGGAGAAAATGGGCATCTCCACCCGCGGCGCCACGGTGCACGTGGCCGTTGCCGCCTGGCCGTGGGGCGCCTATCTGGGCGAAGAAGGCCTGGAGAAAGGCATCCGGGTCAAGACCTCGTCCTACCAGCGCCACCATGTGAACGTCACCATGCCGCGCGCCAAGGTCTCCAGCACCTATGCCAACTCCATCCTGGCCAACCTCGAAGCCACGCAAGACGGTTACGACGAAGCGCTGCTGCTCGACGTGCAAGGCTTTGTGGCCGAAGGCGCGGGCGAGAACCTCTTCGTCATCAAGGACGGCAAGATTTATGAGCCCGAAATTGCCTCGGCGCTGACCGGCATCACCCGCGACTCGGTGATCCGCGTGGCCCGCGAGTTCGGCCTCGAAGTCCAGTCCCGCCGCTTGACCCGCGACGACATCTACATCGCCGACGAAGCCTTCTTCACCGGCACCGCCGCCGAAGTCACCCCGATCCGCGAGCTCGACAACCGCGTCATCGGCGCCGGCAAGCGCGGCCCGATCACCGAAAAGATTCAGGCCCGCTTCTTCGAGATCGTCAATGGCCGCGCGCCCGAATACGACGACTGGCTCACTTACGTTTGATTTCACGAGAGACTCATCATGGCTGACAACAAGGACGCCTTCCGCCGCATCGACGTCACCGCCAAGGACTTGCCGCTGCACTGCCCGCAACCGGGCGCGCCGCTGTGGGCCCGCCACCCGCGCGTGTTTCTCGACGTACTGACCGAAGGCGAGGTGTGCTGCCCCTACTGCAGCGCCACCTACGTCTTTACCGGCGAACGCCCCAAAGGTCACCACTGACCGGTTGCCAGTCAGGCGGCGCACCGCCGTCTGACTGGCACTTTCGAACGCCCGAAGGAATTCCCACGTGTCCGACACCGCGTTCACCTCACCGCAAGAGGTTGAGGTCGCTTTCTATGCTGCGCTCGCGCGCGCCGATCTGGATGCCATGATGGCCGTCTGGTGCGACGACGAAGAAGTCGTCTGCGTGCACCCCGGCGCGCCCCGCGTCGTCGGCCTGGCCGCCGTACGCAACACCTGGCAGCAGTTGTTCTCCGACGGCCCGCGCCTGAAGATCGAAGTCACTCAGCAGGTGGTCTCGGCCGGCACCGTCATGGCCATGCACAACGTGCTGCAGCATGTGCAGATCGATGGTGACGACGAACTGCATCCGCCCATCGTCGCCACCAACATCTTCATTCGTGGAGCCAAGGGCTGGCGCCTGCTGGCGCATCACGCCTCGCCCACGCCCGACCTGCACGCCGGCGACCCCGATGCGCCGATGCTGGTGCATTAAGACCAGCGCCGCGCCAGGATGACCCACCGGCTCGCATGAATCCCGGCACCTACCACGCGCCCGCCTGGCTCCCCGGCGGCCACCTGCAAACCATCTGGCCGCTGGCGCGCATGCCGCGCACGCCCAATTACACCCGCGTGCGCTGGGAAACCCCCGACGGCGACTTCATTCACGCCGACTGGCTGCCGCTGCAAGAGCGCGCCCCGCTGGTGGTGCTCTTCCACGGGCTGGAAGGCTGTAGCCGGTCACACTACGCACGCGCGCTCATGCAGGCGCTCGCCGCCAACGGCTGGAACGGCGTGGTGCCGCACTTTCGCGGCTGCTCCGGCCGACCCAACCGCCTGCTGCGCGCCTACCACTCCGGCGACAGCGCCGAGATCGGCTGGATTCTCGCCCGCATCGCGTCGCGCTATCACCACGGGCCCATCTTCGCCGTCGGCGTCTCGCTGGGCGGCAATGCGCTGCTCAAATGGCTGGGTGAGCAAGGCGACGCGGCCAGCCATCACATCGCCGGCGCCGCCGCCATCTGCCCACCGCTCGATCTCACCGTCTCCGGCATGGCGCTCGGCCAGGGCTTCAACCGCATTTACACCCAGCGCTTCTTGCGCACGCTCAAAGCCAAGGCGCTCGACAAGATCACCATCCACAAGGCCGCGCTCGACGTCGAACGCATCCGCAAGGCGCGCACCCTGTACGAATTCGATGACGCCTTTACCGCCCCGGTGCATGGCTTCGACGGCGTACTCGACTACTGGTCGCGCGCCTCCAGCCGCCCCTGGCTCAAGCACATCACCACCCCCACGCTGCTGCTCAACGCCCGCAACGACCCCTTCGTACCGCCCGCCGCCTTGCCGCTGCCGGGCGACTGTTCCCGCGCCGTCAAGCAGGAATTGCCCGAAGGCGGCGGCCATGTCGGCTTCCTGAGCGGCCGCTTCCCCGGCTCGCTCGGCTGGCTCCCCGAACGGCTGATCAGCGGTTTCGAGCGCCTCGCTCGCCGCGCGACGTGACCCATTCGTCACACGAAAGCCGCACAAATCCGGGATAATCGCGCCAACCCTTTCCATTCATTCAGCATCTCCGGACATCTCATGCAACTTGCTCCCGAAATCTTCAAGGCCTACGACATCCGCGGCATCATCGACAAATCGCTGACCCCGGAGGTTGCCCGCGCCATCGGCCACGCGCTGGGCTCCGAAGCCCGCGCCCGCAATCTCAAGAGCATCGCCGTCGGTCGCGACGGCCGTCTCTCCGGCCCCGCACTGGCCGGCGCCCTGGCCGAAGGCATCTGCGCCGCCGGCGTGGATGTGATCGACATCGGCTGCGTGCCCACCCCGCTCACCTATTTCGCCGCCTACCACCTCAATGCCGACGGCTGCGTCAGCGTCACCGGCAGCCACAATCCGCCCGACTACAACGGCTTCAAGATGGTCCTCGGCGGCCAGACCCTGTTCGGCGAGCTGATCCAGGACCTGCGCAAACGCATCGAAACCGGCGACCTCGTGCACGGCACCGGCACGGTGCGCCAGGCCGAGGTGATCGACGCCTATCTCGACCGCGTGCTCGGCGACGTCCGCCTCGCCCGCCCGATGAAGATCGTCATCGACTGCGGCAACGGCGTGGCCGGCGCGGTCGCACCCCAGCTCTTCCGCCGCCTCGGCTGCGAGGTCACCGAGCTGTTCTGCGAGGTCGACGGCAACTTCCCCAACCACCATCCCGATCCGTCCAAGCCCGAAAACCTGCAAGACGTGATCCGCGCGCTGCGCGAGACCGATGCCGAGCTCGGCCTGGCTTTCGACGGCGACGGCGACCGCCTCGGCGTGGTCACCAAGGACGGGCAGATCATCTACCCCGACCGCCAGCTCATGCTCTTCGCCGCCGACGTGCTCTCGCGGGTGCCGGGCGGGCAGATCATTTACGACGTCAAATGCACCCGCAACCTGGCCGGCTGGATTCGCCAACACGGCGGCGAGCCGCTGATGTGGAACACCGGCCATGCGCTGGTCAAAGCCAAACTCAAGGAAACCGGCGCCCCGCTGGCCGGCGAGATGAGCGGCCATGTGTTCTTCAAGGAGCGCTGGTACGGCTTCGACGACGGCCTCTACACCGGCGCCCGCCTGCTTGAAATCCTCTCCGCCCGGCCGGACGCCAACGCCGCCCTCACCGAGCTGCCCGACGCGCTCAGCACGCCAGAACTGAATCTGAAAATGGCCGAAGGTGAGCCCTTCGAGCTGGTGCGTCGCCTGCGTGAACAGGCCGCATTCGACGGCGCCGACGACGTCATCACCATCGACGGCGTGCGCGTCGAGTATCCCGACGGCTTCGGCTTGGCCCGCCCGTCCAACACCACGCCAGTGGTCGTGTTGCGTTTCGAGGCCGATTCACAAGCGGCCATCGAGCGCATCCAGACGGCCTTCCGCAGCGCGATCGATGCCGTCTGGCCGGGGCTGGCGCTGCCGTTCTGAGCAGCGCCTATCGCTAACAGCGAACGCAATCGAAGAGCTGACCGAGCGCGAGGAATGCGCCCGGTCAGCGCATCGCCGTAACGGCTTGCCGCCGGTCGATCGCCCGTTTCACGCCTTCTCATCCGCGTCCCCCCCCCTGAACGCGACACGCCCACGCTTCTCGATCTGGCGTCAAACGGCACCCGTTTCCACCAAGAACAAATTTTCGCGGCCCCTCGCATCCGTCATGAATGTGTGGCATGATCCGCCGCATGTGATCAGGTGTCCCCGCGCTTCGGCAAGGGGATTAAACGGGAAGTCGGTGAGTTTTCAGGCCTTTGGCCGGAGCGATCCCGACACTGCCCCCGCAACGGTAATCGAGTCAAACATCGCGACATGCCACTGTGCCAACGCACGGGAAGGCGCGATGTCGGCGCAACAACGCCACTCGAGAGTCCGGAGACCGGCCCGACGCAAACGAGCGGCATCGCGGCGGGCGATCCAGCGGGCAACCGGCACATCCGTGCGGCTTCTGCCAACTGACTTCCTCTGCATGTCGTAACGATCCACTTTGCACGCGGGTGAGCGTGCGGAGAGACACATGACGCCTGCAGATTCATCGGCCGCGGTCCACCCCTGCCCGGCCCTCCTCATCGCCGCCCCGGCCTCCGGCCAGGGCAAAACCACCGCCACCGCCGCGCTGGCCCGCTGGCATACCCGCCAGGGGCGCCGGGTGCGCGTATTCAAGGCCGGTCCCGATTTTCTCGACCCCATGATCCTGGCCCAGGCCTGCGGCCAGCCGGTGTATCAGCTCGACCTGTGGATGGGCGGTGAAGATCATTGCCGCGCCCTGCTGCACCAAGCCGCCGCCGAGGCCGACCTGATCCTGGTCGAAGGCGTGATGGGCCTGCACGACGGCATCGCCTCCAGCGCGTCGCTGGCCGACACCCTCGGCCTGCCGGTGCTGGCCGTGATCGACGGCTCGGCCATGGCCCAGACCTTCGGCGCCATCGCGCTCGGGCTGGCGCGCTACCGGCCGTCGCTCAACTTCTACGGCGTGCTCGCCAACCGCGTCGGCAGTCCCGGCCATGCCGAGATGCTGCGCGAGTCTCTGCCTGCCGACATGGCCTGGCTCGGTGCCCTACCGCGCAACGCTGACGCCGCCCTACCCTCGCGCCACCTCGGCCTGGTCCAGGCCGACGAGATCGCCGACCTGACGCAGCGCATCGACCGCGCCGCCGACGCGCTCGACGCCGCCAACCCGCCGCTACCTGCCCCGGTCGCGTTCAACGCGTCGCCGCACGCACCGACCCCGCGCCTGCTCGACGGCATCACCATCGCCGTCGCCCGCGACGCCGCCTTCGCCTTCCTCTACCCCGCCAACCTCGACACCTTGCGAGCGCTGGGCGCCGAACTATGCTTTTTCTCGCCACTGAGTGACGCCGGACTACCCCGCGCCGACGCGCTCTACCTGCCTGGTGGCTATCCCGAACTGCACCTGAACGCCCTCGCCGCCAATCGCAGCCTCGTCCTCGCGGTACACGCGCACCATCGGAGCGGCAAACCCATCGTCGCCGAATGCGGCGGCATGCTGGCCTTGCTTGATGCGCTCACCGACCACCAAGGCCATCGCACCAGCCTGATCGGCCTGCTCCCCGGCGAGGCCAGCATGGCCAAGCGCCTGGTCAACCTGGGCATGCACAGCGTGCTGCTGCCGGAGGGCGAAGTACGCGGCCACACCTTTCACCACGCCCAGGCGAACTGCCTGCGCGCGCCGCACGACCACAGCATCGCCCAGCGCCACAACGGCACACCCGAACCCATTTACCGCGATGGCCGGCTGTTTGCCTCTTTCGTCCATCTGTACTTCCCTTCCAACCCGGCCGCCATCGCGGCTTTGTTCACCCCGCAACTTTCCTAAGCCCGACAGGAGTCACCATGCATATCGAACCCGGCATGCTCGCGCAAGCCAAGATCCTCTTCGCCTCCGTATCGGCCAGCGGCGTTCTCGCCGCCCATGCCATCGTACTTTTCAGACAGCCCGCACTGATCCTGCGCACCGTGCTGGCGGCCGTGTTCTTCTCGCTCTTCATGCAGAGCTTCCACCTGCCGGTCGGCCCGTCCGAGCTGCACTTCGTCGGCGCCATGCCGATCTACCTGACCCTCGGCTTCGTGCCAACCCTGCTCGGGTTCGGCCTCGGCCTGCTGGTACAGGGCCTGCTGTTTGAACCCACCGACCTGCTGCACCTGGGCGTCAACACCCTGTCGCTGGCCGTGCCGCTGATGGTGCTGCATCACACCGTCGGCAAGCGCATCCAGACACTGAGCATCGCCAACATCCTCAAACTCGACGCCCTCTACTACACCGGCGTCACCGTCATGGTCGGCTTCTGGCTCATGCTGGGCGAAGTGGCCACGCCGCTGGCCGCCTGGGCCACGTTTGCCTCGTCCTACCTGGCCATCGTTGCCATCGAACCGCTGCTCACGCTGGCCACCGTGCGCCTGCTGAAACGCCACGCCGACCGTCCGGCGATGCGCCTGTGCTTCGATCTGGCGGGTCGCACATGAGTGGAACGGTATGGTTCGTCGGCGCCGGTCCGGGTGACCCGGACCTGATCACCGTCAAGGGCCGCAGCCTGCTCGAACAGGCCGGCGCGGTGCTTTACGCCGGCTCACTGGTCGACCGCGCGGCCACCCGCTTCACGCCCGCCGGCTGCGAGATCCGCGACTCCAAGGGCATGACGCTGGAGCAGATCTGCGCCTGGCTGATCGACGCCGCCGCACGCCATCCCGTGGTGGTGCGCCTGCAGACCGGCGACCCCGGCCTGTACGGCGCGCTCACCGAAATGACCCGCCCGCTCGACGCCGCTGCCGTGCCCTGGGCGGTGGTGCCGGGCGTGTCCTCGGCCATGGCCTCGGCCGCGGCCGCCGGCGAGACGCTGACCCTGCCGGAAGTGACGCAGACGGTGATCCTCACCCGCGTGGCCGGGCGCACACCCATGCCCGCGGGCGAAGACCTCGCCGCGCTGGCCGCGCACCGCAGCACGCTGTGCATTTTCCTGTCGATCACCTTGCTCGACACCGTGCAGGCCGAGCTACGCGCCGCCGGCTGGCCGGAGGACGCGCCCATCGTGGTGGTGCAGAAGGCCAGCTGGCCGGGCGCCGAGCAGATCGTGCGCGGTACGCTGTCCGACATCGCCACCCGCTGCGCCGAGGCCGGCATCACCAGCCAGGCCATGATCATCGCCAGCCCCGCGCTGGGCGCCCGCCACTGGCCCGACATCGCCCGCAGCAAGCTCTACGACCCCAGCTTCAGCCACCGCTTCCGCCGCGCCAGCGCGGCCGAGGACACCCCATGAACGACACCACCGTCCTGCTCGTCGGCCACGGCTCGCGCAACCCGGCCGGCAATACCGAAATCGAACGCTTCGCCGCGCAGTGGCGCGCCCGCCGGCCCGACTGGCGCATTGAGGTGTGCTTCATCGAGTACGCCGAGGTGCTACTCGATGCCGGTCTCGACCGCGCCGCGCACAATGCCCGCCGCGTCATCACCCTGCCCTTCATCCTCAACGCCGCCGGCCATGTGAAGATGGAGCTGCCCGCCGCCATCGAACGCGCCCGGCAGCGCCACCGGGGCGTGCATTTCGCCTGCGCGCGCCACCTCGGCATGGGCCGCGAGATCCTCGGCGTGCTGCAAGCCCAGCTCGACCGCCTGATGGCCGAACTGCACCACCCCGATCCGCGCACCACCGGCGTCATTCTGCTCGGCCGCGGCTCATCCGACGCCGGCGCCAACGGCGAGCTGGCCAAGCTGGCGCGCTGGCTGTTCGAGGACAGCGACCACGACCTGGTCGACCTGGCCTTCACCAGCATCACCTGGCCCCGGCTGGAATCCGTGGTGCAACGCCAGGTGCGCCTGGGCATGTCGCAGATCGCCATCGTGCCGGTGTACCTGTTCAGCGGCGTGCTGATGGACCGCATCGGCGCGCAGCTCGTCCGCCTGCGCCAGCAATACCCCGACGTCGCCTTCGCGCTCGGCGGCGCCTTCGGCTTCGACGCCGGCGTGTTCGACCTGGTCGACGCCCGCGCCCTCGGCGCCGGGGCCACCGAAGGCGGCCTGCTCGAATGCGACGGCTGCAAATACCGCCTCGCCGCCGAAGCCGAGCATCTGCACGACCACAGCCATACCCACACCGGCCACGGTCACGACCATCACCACCACGCACACGCCTGAGCCCATGACCGCCAACACCGTTACCGAACAGCTCACCGCCGCCGGCCGCGCCATCGAGCACGACTCGTTCTCGATCATCGACGCCGAGGTCGGCCCGCACGCCTACCGCGCCGACCAGTGGCCGGTGGTGCGCCGCATGATCCACGCCAATGCCGATTTCGACTTCAACGGGCTGACCGACTTCCACCCCCAGGCCACCGACGCCGCGCTGGCCGCCATGCTCGGCGGCGCCAGCCGCATCGTCGCCGACGTGGAGATGATCTGCGTCGGCCTGTCGGCCAGCCGGCTGGCGCACTTCGGCCTTGGCACCCACCAGTTCATCTCCGACGACGACGTCATCGCCCGCGCCCGCGCGGAAGACACCACCCGCGCCGTGCAGGCCATGCGCAAGGCGCACCGGCTCGGCCTGCTCGACGGCGCCATCGTCGGCATCGGCAACGCACCCACCGCGCTGATCGAGGTCGTGCGCCTGATCCGCGACGAAGGCGCCCGGCCGGCGCTGGTGGTCGGCATGCCGGTCGGCTTCGTCTCGGCGGCCGAATCCAAGGACTTGATGGCCGAACTGACCGAGGTGCCGTGGATCGTTATCCGCGGCCGCAAGGGCGGCTCGACCCTGGTGGTGGCGGCGATTCACGCCCTGCTCGGTCTGGCTGAAGCGCGCCAGCGCGAGGCGGCCTGATCCGCCGATGAGTGGCCACACGCTCCCCGACAAGGTCCGCAAGGGCGACGCCAGGCGCGACCGCGGCAACCGCACGGGCTTTTCCACCGGCGCCAATTCAGCCGCCGCGGCGGTGGCGGCCACGCTCGGCCTGGTGCGCGGCGCCGTGCCGGCGGAAGTCGAGACCGTGCTGCCCAACACCCGGCACGTGGTGTTCAAGATCACCGACGGGCGCACCGACGGACGCACCGCCCACGCGGTCAGCATCAAGGACGCCGGCGACGACCCCGACGCCACCCATGGCGCGCACCTGACCGCCGACGTGCGCCGCATCCCAGGCGGCGGTGGCGAAATCATCCTCAAGGGCGGCCCCGGCGTGGGCGTGGTGACCATGCCCGGCCTCGGGCTCGACGTGGGTGGCCCGGCCATCAACCCGGTGCCCCGGCGCAACATCGTCGAAAACGTGATGGCCGCCGGCGCCCCCATCCTCGCCGCCGGCGACGCGCTGGAAGTCACCCTCTCCGTGCCCGGCGGCGAGGAGATGGCCAAGAAGACGCTCAACGCGCGGCTCGGCATCCTCGGCGGCATCTCGATTCTGGGCACCACCGGCATCGTGCGCCCCTACTCCACCGCCGCCTTCCGCGCCAGCGTGATCCAGGCGGTGGACGTGGCCGCCAACCAGGGCCAGACCACCGTAGTGTTCACCACCGGCGGGCGCACCGAAAAATGCGCCATGCGCGAATTCCCCGACCTCGCCGAAGCCTGTTTCGTGCAGATGGGCGACTTCGTCAAGGCCGCCTTCACCACTGCGGTCAAGCAAGGCATGCAGCACATCATCGTCGGCGCCATGGTCGGCAAGCTCACCAAGATCGGCCAGGGCCTGTCGGTGACCCACGCCTGGCGCGAGGAGATCGACCGCGAGCTGATCGCCAGCGCCGCCATCGAAGTCGGCGCGCCGGCCGATCTGGTCGAAGAGATCCGCGCCGCCGAAACCGCCCGCTTCGCCGCCGAACGCCTCGCCGAGCTGGGCCTGGCGGTGGCCTTCCACCGTGCGCTGGCGGCGCGCGCCATCCGCAGCCTGCGCGAACGCTACCCCGGCCCGCACCAGCTCACCGTGCTGGCCTGCAATTTCGAGGGCAAACCCATCGTCACCGTGAAGGAAGAAGACATTGTCTGAACACTGCACCCTCATCGGCATCCTCGACGACGGCTGGGCCGGCCTGTCCGACACCGCCCGCCAACGCCTCGCCACGGCTGGCCTCGTCATCGGCGCCGGCCGCACGCTGGCCCTGCTCGAGCGCCACCTGTCCGGCACCGCCAGCGTACGCCCCATGGACGGTGCGCTGGGCAAGGTGCCCGAGTGGATCGCGCAGGCCCACGCCGACGGCCTGAGCACCGTCGTACTCGCCACCGGCGACCCGCTGTGCCACGGCATGGCGAGTTTTCTGGTGCGCAAGCTCGGCGCCGCGGCGGTGGCCGTGCTGCCCGCGCCGTCCACCTTGCAACTACTCTTCGCCCGGCTCAAGAAACCGTGGCAAGACGTGGTCATCGGCTCGGTGCACAGCAAGGACGCGGGCGAGTGGATGGCAGGCGCCACGCCAGATCACGGCCTCTACCGCCTGGTGCGGCAAGTCGCCGAGCACCCGCGCGTGGCCGCCTTCACCGGGCCGGAGAACAGCCCCGACCGCATCGCCCGCGCCCTACTCGCCGCCGGTTTTGAAGACGCGCGTATCAGCGTGGCCAGCCGGCTGTGCCTGCCGGACGAAGCCGTCTTCGCCGATCTGGCACTGGCCGAGGCGGCGGCCATGCGCTTTGACGATCCCAACGTGGTGCTGATCGAACGCGACTCGAATGCCGGGCGCTCCGTGTTCGGTTTCGACGACCTCGACTATGTGCAACGCAGCCCAGAAAAAGGGCTGATCACCAAGCTCGAAGCACGCGCCGTGTCGCTGGCCAGGCTCGGCCTGCGCGCCGACAGCATGGTGTGGGACATCGGCGCCGGCTCCGGCTCGGTCGGCCTGGAAGCGAGCCGCGTGGCCCGCCACGGCCATGTGTGGGCCATCGAGAAAAACGAGGCCGACGCCGCCAACGCGCGCGAGAACGCGCGCCGCTTCGGCGCCAGCAACTACACGCTGGTGCAGGCGAAGGCACCGGAGCAACTCGCCACCTGGCCCGACCCCGACGCCGTGTTCATCGGCGGCTCGGGCGGCGAGCTGGCCGCGCTGATCGCGCTGATCCTCACCCGCCTCAAGCCCGGCGGCCGCCTGGTAATGAACTTCGTGACCATCGAAAATCTCGCCACCGCCACCGCCGCGCTGACCGCCGCCGGTGCGCGCTGGGACGTCACTCAGCTCTCCGCCGCCCGCAGCCAGCCGATCCTCGAAATGCACCGGCTGGCCGCCCAGAACCCGGTGTGGATCGTCACCGCGCACAAGGAGTCCGCATGAACCCCGCCCAGCCCACCCATCACCCCATCACGCCTCACCCATCACCGCGCCCCATGGGGCGCCTCATCGGCGTCTCCCTCGGCCCCGGCGACCCGGAGCTGATCACCCGGCGCGGCTGGGCCGCGCTGCAGTCGGGCGCGCGCTGGGCCTACCCGGTCAAGCGCGCCGAGGAACGCTCCTACGCGCTCGACATCGCCGTGCGCGGCGGCCTCGCCGTGCCGGATGACGCCGTCGAACTGGTGTTCCCGATGACCCGCGACGCCGTCGCACTGGCCAAGGCCTGGGCGCGCGCCGCGGCGCGTACCGTCGAGTTGCTGGCCGAAGGGCGCGACGTGGCCTTCCTGGTCGAGGGCGACGCCTCCACCTACGCCACCTTCCGCCATCTGGCCCGCGCCGTGCGCGAGCTGGCGCCCGAAGTGGCGGTGGACACCATCGCCGGGGTCAGCTCCTTTGCCGCGGCCGCCGCCTGCGCCGACGTGGCGCTGGCCGAGGAAGACGAAACCGTCGCCATCATCCCCGCCGCCTACGGCGTGGGCCTCATCGACCATTTGATCGACGAGTTCGACACCCTGGTGCTGATGAAGGTGAAGCCGCTGGTGGACGAGATTCTCGACCTGCTCGAACGGCGCGGCCTGCTCGCCACCAGCTGCTTCATCGAAAAGGTCGGTTCGCCCGAAGAGCGGGTGGTGCACGACATCGCGCGCCTGCGCGGCGAGACGGTGAACTACCTCTCGCTGATGCTGGTGCAGAACCCCAAGCGCGCCCGCGGCGAACTGCGTCGCGGCTGCCGCAAGCGCGCCGCATCCGTCGGGCCGGCTTCAACCGGCCTGCCCACTCAACCCATCACCGAGGCGGGCTGAAACCCGCCCGACAAGAAAATGACCCCACTCCCCTTCGCCAATGACCGCATCGCGGTCGTCTCCATCACCCGCCACGGCATCGCCCTGGCCGGCCGCATCACACGTGCCCTGCCCGGCGCCCACCTCTTCGCTCCGGCCAAGTTCCGCGACATCGCCGAGGCCGCCGCGCCCGGCAGGGCGGCCTGCTACGAGGGCAAGACGGCCGACCAGATTCCGGGCCTGTTCAAGGCCTTCGACGCTATCGTGGCCGTGGTTTCGCTCGGCGCCATGGTGCGCCTGATCGCCCCGCACCTGGGCGACAAGGAAAGCGACCCCGGCGTGGTGGCGCTCGACGAGGCCGGCCGCTTCGCCATCCCCATGCTCTCCGGCCACCTGGGCGGCGCCAACGCACTGGCCGGCGCGGTGGCCGAGGCCATCGGCGCGCAGGCCGTGCTCACCACCGCCTCCGATGCGCGCCAGACCCTGGCCGTCGACCTGCTCGGCCGCGAGCTGGGCTGGCGCTTCGAGGCCAGCAAGGCGGTGATCGTCAAGACCAGCGCTGCGGTGGTCAATGACGCGCCCATTGCGGTGGTGCAGGAAGCCGGCAGCGCCGACTGGTGGCGCGGCCACGCCAACGGCCGCAGCGGCGCCTTGCCCGGCAACATCCAGGTGGTCGAGCACATCGACGCCGTCGATCCGCAGCGCCACGGCGCCGTGCTGTGGATCACCCATCGCCACACCGGCGAGCTGCCCGCCGCGCTGTACACCGCCATCGCCGACCGGCTGGTGGTCTACCGCCCCACGCCGGAGGCGGCCGGATGAAGATCGCACTCGGCCTCGGCTGCGACCGCGGCACCCCCTGGCAGACCATCGACGCGGCCATCGCCCAGGCGCTGGCACGCTGCGCTCTGAGTCATGCCGCCGTGGCGCGGGTGGCCAGCATCGACCTCAAGTCCGACGAGGACGGCCTGCTCACCGTCATCGCCTGGAACGCCTGGCCGGTGCACTTCTACCGCGCCGCCGAGCTGGCGCGCGTGCCGGTGCCCAACCCGTCGGACACGGTGCGCAAATACACCGGCACGCCGTCAGTGTCCGAGGCGGCCGCCCTGCTCGCCGCCGGCACCACCATGCACGACCTCATCCTCGAAAAGCACAAGCTGCGCGGCCCCGACGGCCGCAACGCCACCGTTTCCATTGCAAGGATTCCCCAATGACCGCACCCGGAAAGATCATGCTCGTGGGCATCGGCCCCGGCCATGTCGAACACATGACCCAGCGCGCCCGCGAGGCGATTGCCGAGGCCGACACCATCATCGGCTACGTCACCTACATCCGCCTGGTGGCCGATCTCATCGAAGGCAAGGAAGTCGTCAAGAAGTCGATGACCGAAGAACTCGACCGCGCCATCGAAGCGCTGGCCCGTGCCCGCGCGGGCAAGAAAGTCGCGCTGATTTCCTCGGGCGATGCCGGCGTGTACGGCATGGCCGGGCCGACCTACGAAGTGCTGTTCGAGGCCGGCTGGACGCCCGGCTTCGACATCGAAGTGGAGATCGTGCCCGGCGCCTCGGCGCTCAACACCTGCGCCGCGCTGGTGGGCGCGCCGCTGACCCACGACTTCTGCGCCATCTCGCTGTCCGACCTGCTCACCCCCTGGCCGGTGATCGCCCGCCGGCTCGACGCCGTGGCGGCCTCGGATTTCGTCGTCGCCCTCTACAACCCCAAAAGCGGCCGCCGCACCCGGCAGATCGTCGAAGCCCAGCGCCTGTTCCTGCGCCACCGCCGGCCCGACACCCCGGTGGCCATTGTCAAGTCCGCCTACCGGCCCAAGCAACGCATCGAGATGACCACGCTGGCCGCCATGTGCGAGGCCGACATCGGCATGCTGTCGACGGTGCTGATCGGCAACTCGGCCACCTTCATTCGCGACGGGTTGATGGTCACCCCGCGTGGCTATGCCAACAAATACGATGTGAGCAACGGCGACACCCGCGACGGCGAACAAGCCGGGCGCTCGCTGTCCACCGGCCTGGCCGGCTGGCGAGACACCGTTCGCGCCAGCGGTCACAGCCCGGCGCAACTCGCCGCGCAGTATCAGCTTCCCGTGGACTACATCGAAGCGGTGCTCGCCGAAACCGAGCCCGAAGCCGCATGAGTGAGCTTGAAAAACCGAAGATCGGCACCTACAAACACCATCTGCTGGTGTGCACCGGCCCGCGCTGCACACCCAATGATGAGTCGGACGCGCTGTTCGACCGCCTTGGCGATGTCCTCAAGGCCGCAGGCCTCACCACCGGCGAAGCCCGCGTCAAGCGCACTCGTACCGGCTGCTTTGCCGCCTGCCAGGGCGGCCCGGTGATGTGTATCCAGCCCGACGGGGTGTGGTACTACAACGTCACCCCCGCCAACCTGCAGCGGATCGTAACCGAGCATCTGCTTGGCGGCGCAGCGGTCGAGGAACTGGTGTTTCATCGGGGGCCGTCGGTGGCCGACTAAAGGCCGCAGGCCGGAAGCCAGGGCGGTGCTTGATCAAACGATGGCCCCGGATTCCGCTGCGCTGCATCCGGGTTACGGCGGGGCCGGAGTGAGCACACGCCACAGCCCGCCCCGCCATGCAGATTCAGGTCAGAATGCTGCGCACCGTTTGCAGATGCTCAACCACGTCCTGCCCCAGCTTGGTCAAATAGCCACCGTCGTGCTGGCTCAGCAAACCCTTGTCGAACAGGCGCTGAGCCGCGGCAATCGCCTCGGGCGCCGCATCATGGTGCACTTTCAACCCGGTCTGCGAATTGCTCGCATCGTATTGAACAAGCAGGCTGATCTCGTGAACAAAATCGGCTGGCAGAGTCATGGTGTTCCCTTTGTAACGCCACCCATGCGGTGGCCATGCTGAACTTTACTTCGCCGGACCTGCCTTGAGCAATTCGACGACGGACTTCAAAACGGCACCCGCCGCTTTGGCACCATCGCGGCTGGTTTGGCCTCGACCGCTTTCGCCTTCACCGGCTTTCTCGGCTGATTCATTTCACCCCGCGCGAAACGCACCTTGCCTTCGAGCTCACAGCCGCGCATGCCGGGTTCGCACTGCGCGCCTTTGACGCGCTGGCAAATGCCATTGAGATCGTGGGGACAGCTCCAGGCAGACATGTTCGTACTCCGCGTATACACAGGATGCAGCAAGTTTAAACGTCAGGGCGCTCGCGGTGCAGCGATCAGGGGAGCCCCGCGCAGGCGTCGAGCGAGACGAGAATCTGCGCGATCATGTCGCCGCGGGCGTTGTGCATCTCGTACATGAAGCGGGCTTTTCGGGCAGTAAACACGTCACGCATTTTCTCGGGCAGCGCGCAGAGGTTTTGCGCCGCGACTTCGCGTATTTTGATTCGGCGGTCCGGCGGCAGCGCGGTGCCGGCAAAATTCAGCAGCGTCATGCGCACACGAAAATCTCCGCCAAATACATCCGCGCCATCGAGCCTCACGCCATCATCAAGTACACGTGGCGCTTTTGTTTCGCGGTTGAAGTCAGCGGTCAGGGCGGCAAGACTCGGCGTACCATCGACACGCGCGTGCAGCCCGTAAGAATCGATGAATTTCCCCAGCGCGACCAAGGCGATAAAGAGCAGCAGCACGCGCAACCAGAAACCCTTTGGCACGCCGTCACCGTAAGCGCCGAACAGTCCGACCGAGTAGCTGGCGTCGCGCAACGCGCTCGTAACCCGACGGTTAAGACCCAGCAGAACGACAAGATTGACCAGCGGCACGAAGAAGCCGAGAAGTATCAACACGCGCTTGGGCAGGCTGAAACCAAGCTCGCCGCTCAATCGAATGGCACCGAGCAGCGTGAATACGAAGCTCGCCAAGGCGACCAGCGCCATCGCACCCAGCGAGGTTTTGGTCAGCGCAGAGCTCACGAAATAGAGCAACACGCCGGCAATCGCCAGTCGTTGGCCAAGCATCAGTCCAGAGAGGTCGGGCTCGTCGTCAGCGATCAACTCGAAGTCGAGGCTGGGTTGCGCGGTCTGATTCATTGGGTTTCCGATCTCGACGCTTCGAGACGACAAAAATGCCTAGAGAATATAACCAAACACATGGCAGGCGCGAGATTCTTTCAGTGCCGCTTGAATGCCCGCACTGGCGGCATTCAGCCCTTGGCCGCGAACTCGTTGATATTCAATACAAACGATTTCCCATCGGTCGCCACCAGGCCGATATTGCTCAAGTACTGATAGGTGACGGCATCGATATCAACGCACGAATCGATCACGTTGACGACATAGCCACTGTCGCCGAGGTCGACAATCGTGAAGCGTCGCTCGGGTCTTTTCAAGAAGACCGTCAACTTTGCGTCATACACGAAGGCAAATCCCTCAAGACGGCACAGCCCGCGATCAACGGCCATGATCTCGCCGAGAAAATGGCGACGTATCGCGCCCTCATACAATGCCCGAACACCACGTGAAGGCGCCGAATACCGGCCACTCAGCCCACGAAATTGTGTAGCGTAGCGCATCGACGCGAGCCTTTCGAGACAAAGCCATCCGGTGGATTCCGACCAACGCGGCGACCCGAACGACGTCCGATATCGATGACGCGCAGACACTTGCAACACGGGCATGGCGGCAAGAAATCACTCCACCTGCGGGCCGGCCAACGCCCGACATCTCCGACCGTCATCTGGATCCATGCGTGCAGCTTTCGCCAGCGTCAGCTTGCCCCGGCCGTTTTCACTCACTATGCTCAGAAGGCCACCTTCGGCACCTCTTTGGCGATTCGCGCCAAAGTACTGGCGGTTTCTCTGTCCGTACGCCGCCAGTCCACGCCCGCCTGCCCACCGGCAACCCGATCCGTATTTTTGGTCAGGCACCGGCGCTACCTGATTATGGGAGAACACCATGGCGACCTGGCATATCGAAGGCCAGTACATGGAAACGTGCAATTGCACGTATCTTTGCCCCTGCGCCTCATCCAATCTCACCGCCACACCCACCGAAGGCGACTGCAAAGCCGCCATCGCAATGCGAATCGACAAGGGACAAAAAGACGGGCTGGCGCTTGATGGACTGGCTTTTATCGTAATGCTGCATTCGCCCAAGGCGATGGCCGAAGGCGACATGACCGTCGGCCTGATTGTGGACGAGCGCGCCACCGATGCGCAGGTCGAGGCCATCAGCGCCATCGCCACCGGTGCTGCCGGTGGCCCCATGGCAAATCTGGCGCCGCTGGTGGGCCGCATCGCCGGTGTCGAGCGACGCCCGATCAGCTTCGAGATCGAAGGCATGAGCTACGTCGTCAAGGCCGGCGAGTTTGTCGACCAGGCCTGCGAAGGCGTGGCCAGCGGCATCCACCCCAACGAGCCAATCTATCTCGAGAACACGGTCCACCCGGTCAACAGCCGCCTCGGACTGGCCAAGGCGACGCGAACGCTCTTCAAGGTGTTCGGGATCGAATGGTCCGACACCAGCGGCACACGTAATGGCCACTTTGCGCCCTTCGCGTGGACCGCCTGACCCCCACCGTCGCGCCCGGCGACGGGCTCGACGCCGCACTGCGTCACGACCGGATGCTCGCCGCCGGCGGCTTGGGCGCGGTCGTTCTGCTGTCGTGGCTCTACCTGTGGCTCAGCGCCTCTGGCATGGACCACGCCGCCATGGACATGGCGCCCATGCCCCGCGCGACCAGCGCTGGCGCGTTTGGGCTGACCTTCATGATGTGGACCATCATGATGGCCGCCATGATGCTGCCGAGCGCCGCGCCGGCCATCCTGTTGTACGGCACGCTGGTGCGCAAGCACACTGCGGCCGGCAAGGTCTTGCCGGCCGTCTCGCGCTTCGTCGCCGGCTATCTCCTGGTGTGGACCGCGTTCAGCCTGGCCGCCACCGTGCTGCAAACGGCGCTGGAATACGCCGCGCTGCTGACGCCCGACATGGCCACCGCCAGCACCCGACTCGGTGCGCTGGCGCTGATCGCGGCCGGGGTCTATCAACTGACACCGCTCAAGGCCGCCTGTCTGGGCAAGTGCCGAAACCCGCTCCAGTTCTTCATCACCCGTTGGCGCGATGGCCACCATGGCGCTCTCAAGATGGGGCTCGAACATGGCGCCTACTGCGTCGGCTGTTGCTGGGCGATCATGCTGCTGCTGTTTGTGGCCGGTGTGATGAATCTCGTCTGGGTGGCGCTGATAACCGCCTTTGTGTTCATTGAAAAAGTCTTCCCCGGCGCACGGCTCATCACGCTCGGCGCCAGCGCTGCGCTGATCGCGTCGGGCCTGTTTTTGCTGCTTCGCATCTGAGTCCGCCCCCGGCAGCGCGTCAGCGGCGCGCCGACACCCAGTCCATCACCGCCCAGCCGGTCCCACGCTCCCAACCCTTGAGCTTGTCCTGCGGAATCAGCTTCACCTCGGCGAGCTCTTCGTTGAGCGTGATTTCACCCGTCGCCTGCACGTGATAGACCAGCAGCACCTGGTTGGCGTCGGCAAAACCGTAGTTGCCAATCCAGTGCACCGCCTGCGTGTCGAGGCCGGTTTCTTCCTTTACCTCGCGGGCCACGGCAATCTCGGGCGCTTCCTCGCGTTCGAGAAAGCCGGTGACCAGGGCGAATTTGCCCTCCGGCCAGGCCGCATTGCGCGCCAGCAGCATCTGGCCGTCGCGGTCGAGGCACTCGATGAGCGCACAGACCACCGGCACCGGATTGCCCCAGGCGATGAAGCCGCAGTCGCTGCCGGGGCAGACGCGGCGCGGCAGATCGCCGAGATGGGCGTCGGCCAGGCCCGTGCCGCAGCGCGGGCAATAGCGCCAGTCGTCAGGATCGAATCGCATCGCCCGCTCCGGTGAGGTTGCGGATGTCAGCCAGGATGGCGTCGACGGTGGCCGGCAGCGTGTCCCAGCCGCACATGAAGCGCGCGCCGCCCGCGCCGATAAAGGTGTAGAAACGCCACCCCTTGGCACGCAGGCCGGCTTCCACCGGCGCGGGCAAACGGGCGAAAACACCGTTGGCCTCGGTCGGGAACAGCAATTCGATGCCGGCCGCCACCAGGCCGGCGCTCAGGCGCTGCGCCATGGCGTTGGCGTGGCGGGCGTGTTTGAGCCACACGTCGTCAGTCAGCATGCCCAGCCACGGCGCGGAGAGAAAGCGCATCTTGGAGGCCAGTTGACCAGCCTGCTTGCAGCGCCAGGCAAAGTCCTCGGACAGCTTGCGATCGAAGAACACCACCGCCTCGCCCACCGGCAGGCCCATCTTGGTGCCGCCAAAACACAGCACATCCACCCCGGCGCGCCAGGTGATGTCGGCCGGCGCCACACCCAGTGACGCCACGGCATTGGCGAAACGCGCGCCGTCCATGTGCACGCGCAAGCCGTGCTGGCGGGCGGTGTCGGCAATGGCGGCGATCTGGTCGGGCAGGTAGAGCGTGCCGACCTCGGTCGTCTGGGTGAGCGTCAGGCCGCGCGGTTTGGGAAAGTGCAGATCACTGCGCCGGGTCACCACCTCGGTGATCGCCTCGGGCGTGAGTCGCCCCTGCTCGCCGGCCGCGGTGAGCAGCTTGGCGCCGTTGGAGAAGAACTCCGGCGCGCCGCATTCATCGGTTTCCACATGCGCCAGCTGATGGCAGATCACGCTGTGATAGGACTGGCACAAGGTGGCCAGCGCCAGCGAATTGGCGGCCGTGCCGTTGAACACGAAATACACATCGCAATCGGTTTCAAAGATCTCGCGCAGGCGGTCGGAGACCTTGCGGGTGTAGTCGTCATCGCCATAGGCCGGGGCGTGCCCGGTGTTGGCTTCGAGCAGGGCGGCGGTGGCTTCGGGGCAGATGCCGGCGTAGTTGTCGCTGGCGAAGTGTTGTTGCATGGCTGTCTCCGTTTTTTATTCGCAATCTTATCGCTGAAATAGAAACGGGCCGGTTGTGCCGGCCCGTGGGTGTTACTGAGTACGCGCTTTTATTTACAAACGCTCACCCACCCACTCGGACACACGCATGAGCGCGCCGGGGAGGTTTTCGGGTTGGGTGCCGCCGGCCTGGGCCATGTCCGGACGGCCGCCGCCCTTGCCGCCGACCTGCTGGGCAACAAAGTTGACCAGCTCGCCGGCCTTGACCTTGCTGGTGAGGTCGGCGGTGACACCGGCGATCAGCGTGACCTTGCCGTCTTCGGCCGAGGCCAGCACGATGGCCGCCGAGCCGAGCTTGTCCTTGAGCTTGTCCATAGTCTCGCGCAGCGCTTTCACATCCGCGCCGTCGAGACTCACGGCCAGCACCTTCGCACCCTTGATGTCGACCGCCTTGCTGGCCAGATCGGCGCCGGCACTGGCAGCAAGTTTGGACTTGAGACGGGCCAGCTCTTTTTCGAGCGACTTCATGCCGTCCTGCAACTGGCTGATACGCTCAGGCAGTTCGGTGCTCGGCGCCCGCACGGCGGCGGCCGCGCCGTCGAGCAGCGCTTGCTGATCCTGCACCCAGGCCACAGCGTTTTCGCCGGTGACGGCTTCAACCCGGCGCACGCCCGCCGCCACGCCGCCTTCGGCGACGATCTTGAACAGACCGATATCGCCGGTGCGACCCACATGAGTGCCGCCGCACAGTTCTTTGGAGCTGCCGATGGTCAGCACGCGCACTTCGTCGCCGTACTTCTCACCGAAGAGCATCATCGCGCCGGACTTCTGCGCATCGTCGAGCGCCATCACCGAGGCGTCGGTGGCGGCGTTGGCGATAATCTCGCGGTTGACGCGACGCTCGACCTCGCGGATCTCGTCCGCGGTCATGGGTTGGTTGTGGGCGAAGTCAAAGCGCGTCTTGTCGGGGTCGACCAGCGAACCTTTTTGCTGCACATGGCTGCCGAGTACTTCGCGCAGCGCCTTGTGCATGATGTGCGTGGCCGAGTGGTTGCGCACGGTACGGCCACGGGCATTGATGTCGACCTGCGCGGCCACGATGTCGCCCACCGCCAGCTCGCCGTTGACGACCTCGCCGTGGTGACCGAACACATCGGCCTGAATCTTTTGCGTGTCTTCCACCTTGAACAAGGTGAGGCAGGCGCCGCCTTTGGACAGCTCGCCGCAGTCACCCACCTGACCGCCGGACTCGGCGTAGAACGGCGTGTTGTCGAGCACCACCACGCCGAGCTCACCCGGTAGCAGGCGCTCGACGGGCGCGCCATCGCGATACAACGCGGTGATGCGGCCCTCGTGCGAGAGCGTGTTGTAACCGTGAAACTGCGTCTTGACGCCGGTGTACTCCAACCCGGCCGCCATCTTGAACTTGCCGGCCGCGCGGGCCTGCGATTTCTGGCGATCCATGGCGGCGTCGAAGGCCTCGGCGTCGACCGTCACACTGCGCTCGCGGCAGACGTCGGCGGTGAGGTCGAGCGGGAAGCCGTAGGTGTCATGCAGCTTGAAGGCCGTTTCGCCGTCGAACACGTTGCCGCCCTTGCCCGCCATGGCGGCCAGCTCGGCATCGAGAATCGCCATGCCGTGCTCGATGGTCTCGAAGAAGCGCGACTCTTCCTGACGCAGCACCTCCATGATGCGCGCCTGATCGGCCACCAGTTGCGGATAGGCCTCGCCCATCTCGCGGGCCAGATCGGGCACCAGCTTGTAGAAGAAGGCAGCGCGGGCGCCCAGCTTGTAGCCGTGGCGGATGGCGCGGCGGATGATCCGGCGCAGCACATAGCCGCGGCCTTCGTTGCCCGGGATGATGCCGTCGGCAATCAGGAAGGCGCAGGCGCGGATGTGGTCGGCGATCACCTTCAGCGACGGGCTGTCCATGTCGGCCGCGGAGGTCTCGCGCGCCGCGGCGGCGATGAGAGTCACGAACAGGTCGATTTCGTAGTTGGCGTGCACGCCTTGCAGCACGGCGGCCACACGCTCCAGGCCCATGCCGGTATCCACCGAGGGCTTGGGCAGCGGATGCATCACGCCCTTGTCGTCGCGGTTGAACTGCATGAACACGACGTTCCAGATCTCGATGAAGCGGTCACCGTCTTCATCGGGCGATCCCGGCGGGCCGCCGGGGATCTCGGCGCCGTGATCGTAGAAGATTTCGGTACAGGGGCCACAGGGACCGGTGTCGCCCATCATCCAGAAGTTGTCGGAGGCGTATCGCGCGCCCTTGTTGTCGCCGATGCGGATGATGCGCTCGGTCGGCACGCCGACGTCCTTGGCCCAGATGTCGTAAGCCTCGTCGTCATCGGCATACACCGTGATCGTCAGCTTGTCGGCCGACAGGCCCAGTTTGACGGTGAGCAGCTCCCACGCGTACTGAATGGCATCGCGCTTGAAGTAGTCGCCAAAGCTGAAGTTACCCAGCATCTCGAAAAAGGTGTGGTGACGCGCGGTGTAGCCGACGTTTTCGAGGTCGTTGTGCTTGCCGCCAGCGCGCACGCATTTTTGCGAGGTGGTGGCGCGGGTGTAGGGGCGCTTGTCGAAACCGAGAAACACGTCCTTGAACTGGTTCATGCCCGCGTTGGTAAACAACAGCGTCGGGTCCTCGTGCGGCACCAGCGAACTGGAGGCGACGATCTCATGCCCTTTGGATTGGAAAAATTCGAGGAAGGTACGGCGGATCTGGGCGCTTTTCATGATGGCGTTTGGCGTCTGGCGGCAACACGGGCCGCGATCAAATCAAAGCGGGCATCTTAGCATGGCGCTTTGCACAAACGGGGCGGCCACCGGGCGCAAAAACTGCCTTCAAGGCGACGAATTTCAGGGCATACAAAACGCCCGCCAATAAACGGACATCGCCCCGCCGGACCGGTCGCACCGGCACCCTGGCGGGGCGATCCATCGAACACCGTTTGGGTTACGGCAGATTTAGCACGAAAGAGATGCTCGGCTCCCGGTCCACATAGACCCGGCGAACCACCGGCGCGTGTTGCACCACCGGGCGATAGCCGTAGTAACCATAGGCCGGCGCATTGCGATGGCCGCGATGCCAGCCACGGTCGTTATGGTCGCGGCGGCTCACCTGGCGGTCATGCCGCTCACGGTAAATGTGGCGGTCCTGACGGGCGACTTCCTTGTGGATGCGCGCCCGCTCGTTGCGACTCACATGCCCGTCGGCCCGAGCCCGATCCTGCATGCGATCAATGCGGTTCTGCCCGCGATCGAGTCGGCGCGCTTCGGGGCGGGTCAAATCGCCCGAGCGCACGCCGCGGTCAATACGATGCTGCTGGCGATCCTGGCGAGCATCCACCCGATCACCGCCGCGCTCTGCCATGGCCGGCACCGACAGCGTGCAGGCCGCAATGATGGCGCCAAGCGTAATGAGTGTCTTCATGATCAAACTCCTGTTCAGTGTGTGTGAGTGGGGCCCACACCGGCAATAACGCCGACCCACCGCGAACGGAAGACAAACCGGTTGTAAGCATTGGTAAGCGCTCGCCATGCAACCTGCCGCCACCACCGCTACAATCGGGCAACATCAATCAACCACAAGACACCGCCATGGGACACCGCCTCTCCAAGATCTACACCCGCACCGGCGACGCCGGCACCACCGGCCTCGGCGACGGCAATCGCGTCTCCAAGAACAGCCTGCGCATCCACTCGCTGGGTGAAATCGACGAACTCAACGCCTGCGTCGGCCTGCTGCTCACCGAGACCCTGCCCGACGACGTACGCGCCCTGCTCACCGACGTGCAGCACGACCTCTTCGATCTGGGCGGCGAAGTGTGCATCCCCGGCATGAGCATGATCTCCACCAAACAGGTCGACAAACTCGAAGCCGCGCTCGACGCCTGGAACGAAGACCTCTCCCCGCTCAAAGACTTCATCCTCCCCGGCGGATCCCGCGCCGCCAGCCAGGCCCACCTGTGCCGCACCGTCTGCCGCCGCGCCGAACGCATGCTGGTCGGTCTGGCGCAGGAAGAAGCCGTCAACGACGGCCCTCGTCAATACCTCAACCGACTGTCAGACCTGATGTTCGTGCTCGGGCGCCATCTGAACAAGGTGGACGGGCATGGGGATGTGCTGTGGCAGAAAGGGAAGAACGCCTGAGGGGCGTGAGAATTGAGGCGTAGCTTGGGTTGAGCGCAGCGAATCCCAACACATATCGTCTCCGAACCATCCGTTGCCGTTGGGCCTCGCGTTGCTCAACCCAAGCTACGCAGACTGCGCAAACAGGAGCGCCATGAAGCACTCGCCCCGCACCTCACGGCTAGTCACAGGCATGGCACTGCTCCTCGCCAGCCTTGGCGCGCCCGCCGACGCGGCTTCCGACGCCGTGGCCACCTTTGCCGGCGGCTGCTTCTGGTCGCTGGAGGCCGCCTTCGACAAGCTCCCCGGCGTGCTGGAAACCACCACCGGCTACACCGGCGGCCACGACGACGCGCCCACCTACGAGCGCGTCACCACCGGCAAAACCGGCCACCGCGAAGCTGTGCAAGTGCGCTACGACCCCGACCGGCTCGACTACGAAACCTTGCTCGTCGCCTACTGGCACAGCATCAACCCCATCGACCGCCAGGGCCAGTTCTGCGATGTGGGGCCCTCCTACACCACCGCGATCTACGCTCACACGCCCCGCCAGCGACGCCTCGCCGAAGAGTCCCGCACGGTGCTCGCGCAGCTCAAGTTCCGCCGCGAACTGGCCACTGAAATCCAGGATGCCGCGCGCTTCTACCCCGCCGAGGCGGTGCACCAGGATTTCGCCCGACAACGCCCCGAGGCCTACGCTCGCTATCGCCGACAGTGCGGTACCGATGCCACGCTGTCGGTGATCTGGGGGCGGTAGTACGGGCGATCTCTCGTCGAACAAACCGCGACCGACCACGCTTTATTGGTATCCAATACGGCTACAAGAATTTATAGTGTGCGGCCATCTCTGCGAGCGACATGTCAATCGCTCAACACTCGAGGGTCTTCATGCTTGCTCGCACCACCACTACGCTTATTGCCGCCGCCGTGCTTTCAGGTTGCGCCATCCATCAAAAAGTCACGCCGGTCGAAAAGTTCGATAGCAACGAAGTCTGCATTATCGAAAACTCGGCCGTGAAAGCGACTTTTCTTGACGCCTATCGCAATGCCCTCACCGCTAAAAACTATGTCGTGAGAAAGCTGCCGGCAGCGTCTTCTTTCAACGACTGCGCGATCACCTCGACCTACACGGCAAACTGGCGCTGGGATCTCGCGCTCTATATGGCATATGCCGAAATCAAGGTTTACAAGCACGCCAAACCCGCTGGCGAAGCCACCTACGACTCGCTTCGCGGGGGCGCCAATATGGGCAAATTCATCGATGCCGAAGCAAAAATCGCCGAACTGGTGAACGCGCTTTTCCCGGGACAGGCCGCGCAGTAAGTCAGCCACCGCGCACGGGTCCCGTCAACGACGGGCAGGCAGATTACAATCCTCCCTGATTCTCTTCTGCCAGCAGCCGCCCCATGCATATCGACACCCTCCGTCAGCAGTTCCGCGACCTCGGCGCCAAGCCCTGCCATGAGGCGCGTCTGTTGCGCGCCTGGGCGCAACGGCTGCCGCTCGATGGCGGGCCGCGGCCGGCGGAGCATTTCTTGCCGCTGGCGGTGCGCAATGCGCTGCCGTCGATCACCCCGGTGCTCGACGGGCTGGCCACGCTGAAGTCTGAACACCCCGGCGAAGACGGCGCCTCGCGCTTGCTGGTGGAACTGGCCGACGGGCAAACGGTGGAGAGCGTGCTGCTGCCGCGCGGCGGGCTGTGCGTATCGACCCAGCTCGGTTGTGCGGTCGGTTGCGTGTTCTGCATGACCGGTCGCGACGGTTTGATCCGCCAGCTCGGCAGCGCCGAAATCGTTGCGCAGGTGGTGCTGGCGCGGCGCATGCGGGCGGTGAAGAAAGTGGTGTTCATGGGCATGGGCGAGCCGGCGCACAACCTTGAGAACGTGCTCGAAGCCATCGACCTGCTCGGCTCCGAAGGCGCCATCGGCCACAAGAACCTGGTGTTTTCCACGGTGGGCGATCCGCGGGTGTTCGACGCCTTGCCGCGCCAGCGCATCAAGCCGGCGCTGGCGCTGTCGCTGCACACCGCCGACGCCGCGCTGCGCGAAAAGCTGCTGCCGCGCGCCCCGCGCATGACACCGGAAGAACTGGTCGAAGCCGGCGAGATCTACGCCCGTGCCACCGACTACCCCATCCAGTATCAATGGACGCTGATTGACGGTGTGAACGACAGCCCGGCCGAAATGGAAGGCATCGTGCGCCTGCTCAAGGGCAAGTTCGCGCTGATGAACCTGATCCCCTACAACGCCATCGACGGCCTCGACTTCCGCCGCCCCAGCTGGGAGAAGGCCGCCGAGCACGCCCGCTTCCTGCACCGCGCCGGCATCCTCACCAAGCTGCGCCATTCCGCGGGGCAAGAGGTCGATGGCGGCTGCGGTCAGTTGCGGGCGCGGCAGATTACCGTGGTGCGCCGACCACGCATCGCCGCAGCAAGCGATCAGGGGCGGTAGCCAGTCATCTCCAGAAAGCCGACGCCACTCGCCCCCTCGTCCACCAGCACCACACCCTCCCAGTAGGGAAAGCGCCCGCCCATCCACTGGTCGTCGATGAGCGCGCGCACCGTCCATTCGCGCTTCAATCCGGGCAGACTCACCCGCCAGGTCAACGGCAAATCTCGGGTGGCCTCGGGGTTGGCCGCGGTCGGGGTGCGCACACGGCGGGTATCGAGTACGGTCAGCTCAATCTCGTCGGCGCCCAGCGTGCGCGCTGTGCCGTCCGGGGCGACCCAGCTGCCGCTGAGCCAATGCTGGCCATCATCGTGGCGCAGGCGATACACCATCAGCGCATGCCCGTCTGCCAGATGCAGCGAGAACCAGTCCCAGCCCTGCTGGTTGTCGGCCAGCGGCTGCGAGCTCCATTCGCGGTCGAGCCAGCCGGTGCCGGTCAGCGCCGTCGCTTGGCCATCGACCACCACCGATCCACTCACCGAAATATGCGGCTGGCTGTAGTAATAGCTCGCCTGCCCCTGCGCCGATTTCTGGCTGTAGCCGCCCTTGCCTTGCAGCACCGGCGGCGTGTCGCTGGCCAGACGCATGTCGATCACCACCTCGCCCACCGTGAAGCGCAGCCGCCCCGGCAGCATGTCAGGGCCTTCGCTGATCAGCGACCAGTCGTCCAGCCAGGCGGCAAAGGCCCCGTTCTCAAGCCGCACATCGGCCTGCCCGATGCCACCTCGGGCAAAGCGCTGCTCATGGCGGTGGCCGTCGGGCGTGGTGATGGCGGCGTGGGCCATCCAGATCTGGTTGCTGTCCCACCCGTCGGTTTTGGTCGCCGGGCTCGTGGCCTGGCGGAACAGCGTCCATTGCAGGCCCCAGTCGCGCCCCTTGGCGTCCTTGAGATTGGCGGTGAGATACCACCATTCGATGCGGTAGTCCGGGTGCGGCAGATGATCGGCCGGGAAGCTGAAGGCGCGGCCAGGCACCACCGTGGCATAGCCCTCGCCGGTGCTGCGCAACACCTGGTAGGGGTCGCCCTGCGCGGCCGCCGGGCCGATCAGCAAGGCGAGCGCCAGCAGGAAAATGGCTTTCATTGCGCGCTCCCCAGTTGCGCCATGGCCTGCGGCAGTTTGCGCGTGAGCTGGCTGAGCACGATTATCAGCACCAGCACGACAATGCCGGCGCTGAGCAGGCCGAGCTTGAGCGCCGGCTGCGGTGACCACAGCATGGGCATGCTCCAACCGAAGGACATCACGTTGAGCTCGTGAATCAGCAGCCACGACAGCAGCGCGCCTAGCGGGATCGCGGCCAGCCAGGTGAGCGTCACGAACAGCGCGAGCGGCACCGCGATCACCCGCAGCAACTCGCGCCGGGTCACGCCCAGCGCGCGCCACTGCGCGAACTCGGGCAGGCGCTCGTGCAGGATCGCGAGCAGCGCGGTGAGCAGCGCGGCGCCGGCCACCAGCAAGGTGAGCGTGTTCATGGCGGCGGTCATGGCAAAGGTGCGATCGAAGATCTTCATCGACAGCCGCTTGATGTCGCCCTGCGCGAACCACTCGCCGGGCTGGGCGCCGGCGGCCACCAGCGCGGTCTCGGCGGTTTCGCCACTCACGCCGGGTTTGAGCCACAGGGCGAGCCCGGTCGAGTGCACATCGCGCCAGCGGCGGGCCACTTCCTCGCGCGGCAGGTAAAACTGAAAATACGGATTGCCATAGTCATGAAAGAAGCCGGCCACGGTGTAGTCGGTGGCGCCGCCATCGGTGGGCAGCGTCACCGTCTGGCCGAGGCGCAGGCCGCCGAGGTAGTGCGCTTGCTCGTTGGCGAGAATCCGCCGGTCACCGCCCGACCAGCGCGCCAGCGCGTCCGGCTCGGCCTGCGCCAGCGGTAAGGCGCGGGTGTCCGGCGTGGCGGTGTCGAGGCCATACACCTTGGTCGGCCGGCCCTGCCAGCGGATCGTCACGCCGGTGCGCGCGTGCGCAGTAGCCAACCAGTCGGCATTGCCCGGGTCGGCCACAAAGCGGCGTGTGTCGAGCTGCGCGCTGTTCACATACATGTCGGCGCCAATGCGCTGGTCCAGCCAGCCGGCCAGCGCGGTGCGAAAGCTGCCGACCAGGGTTTCGACGCCGAGGTTGGCGGTCAGCGCCAGCAGCAGCGCCATCATCGCCGTGCGCAGTGCCGGCAGTTGTGCCCAGCCATCGCTGACAATCCAGCGCTGCACCAGCGGCGCGCCCGCCAGGGCGCGGCCGAGCAGGCGATGGGCGCTGGCCAGCGCCTGCGGCAAGGCCCAGGCCGCGGCGAACAACACCAGACCGAGCAGCACGAAGCCTTCGATCACCGTGCCCATCTGCCAATACACGCCGGCCGCCGCCAGCGCCAGCGCACCAGCGCCGACCAGCAGCACCCGCCGCGCCCGCGCCTCGGCCATCACGCCCGCCGACGCACTGCCACCGGGCAAGACCGGACCGCGCAATTGCAACAGCAGCGGCCAGGCCAGCGCAAAGGCGAGGCCGACCAGCGTCATTCCCCAGGCGATGGCGATGGTCACCGGGTCGAGCAGCAGATCGGCCCCGACCACCGCGCCGTACAAGTTCTGCAAGCTGGCGCTGACGCTGGGCAACAGCGCATGACTGATCCCCCAGCCCGCCAGCAAACCGAACGCGCTGCCAAGCACGCTCCACACCAGTGTCTCGGCCACAATCGCCAATGCCAGCGCACGCACGCTGACGCCCACCAGACGCAGCGTGCGCAAGGTCGGGCGGCGATACCACAGCGAAAACCGCACGGCGTTGAAGACGATGAACAGGCCAACCGCGAAGGACAGCAGGCTCATCGCGGTGAGCTGGGTGTGCAGGCTGGCGGTGAGCTGGGTGAGGTCGAGGCGCTGCTGGTTGGCGTCGAGCATGAGATCGGCGGGCAAGGCCGCAGCGAGGCGCGCGACCTCGTCGGGCAACACCGGCCCGACCGCCAGCGCGGTAAAGCGGTCGCGGCCGAGCAGCGAGAGCGCGGCGCCCACATCCATGAAAATCTGCCGGCCTTGCTGTTCGCGCGCGGCGATCACCGCCGGCGGCAACCGTCGGCCATCGTGCAGCCTCAGTTGCTCGCCCTCGGCGATACCCAGCTCACTCGCCACCGCCGCCGGAACCCATGCCTGATAGGGCGGCTGAACAAACGCCAGCCAATCGAGGCTGGCATTGTCGAAGGCGTCGCCGCCCTCGCCCGCCATGCCGGTCGGCAGCGCCAGCAGGTCGGTGGCGATGATCGCCAGCGGCGCGTTGTCGGCGGTCGACACCCGCGCCTGCACCACCGGAAACACCTGGCGAAAACCGGCGCGGCGCAGCGCGATGTAGTCGGCTTGTGCCACGCCGGCGCCGCTGCGACTGCGAATCCAGTGACTGGCCTGCGCGCCAAGCACGAAGTCGGCCTCGGCATAGCTGGCCCGCGCATGGCTGTTGATGATCTGCACCGCCGACCACAGCGCCACGCCCGCCACCAGCCCGGCGAGCAGAAACACCGCCTGCCAGGGGTGGCGCCAGTAGTGACTGAGCAGCGCGCGAATGACGCCGCCGAGCCGCTCCGGTTCAGCCCGGTTCATGGTGCAGGCGGCCCTCACGCAGCCACAGCCGGCGGTCGAGATAGTCGGCCATGTCGCGGCTATGGGTGACCATCAGCAAGGCGCTGCCGGCGGCTTTAACGAGATCGCGAAACAGCGCCATCACCGCACCACTGCTGCGCTCGTCGAGGTTGCCGGTGGGCTCGTCGGCGAGCACCAGCGCGGGCCGATGCAGCAAGGCACGGGCAATCGCCACGCGCTGTTGCTGGCCACCGGAGAGCTGGTGGGGATATTTGTCGAGCTGGGTGGCCAGGCCGAGACGGTCGATCAACTCGGCTTCGAAGGCCGCATCAAGCCGGCCACACAGCGCCGCCTGAAAGCGGATATTGTCGGCCACGCTGAGCGTGCCGATCAGGTGAAACTGCTGAAACACCAGGCTGACCGTGCCACGGCGCAGCGCCGCCAGCGCGCGATCATCCATCGCCGCCAGCGTCTGCCCGCCCACCTGAATGATGCCGGCGTCCGGCGTATCGAGCCCGGCCGCCAGATGCAGCAAGGTGCTCTTGCCACTGCCGCTCTCGCCGAGCAGCGCCACCGCCTCACCGGCAGCGATGGCCAGATCCACCCCGGCCAGCACGGTCACCTCGCCTTCAGGCTGGGCGTAGCGTTTGACGACCCCGCTGAAACTCAGCATGCGTGCCTCATTGCGGCAGGTGTGGAGGCGACTCGCCACCGAGCATGACCATCACGGTCGACTCCTTCTCGCTGCCCAGCCAGTTTCGGTGACGGTAGCGCACATCGATCTTGTCGCCTGGTTTCTTGTCGAGCAAATGCATTTTGACGGCAGCAAAACCTGAAACCGGCTTCCCGTCGATGGCCAGCAAAATGTCATCCTTGGCAATGCCGGCCATGCCCAGGCCGCTTTCCTCGGTCAGGGCACCCACGCGCACACCGTCTTTAGCGTTCTCCAGATACGCGCCGAGCAGGCCCGCCGGTGGCAGTTCACGCGGCGCCGACAGCACGAAGAAGTCGGCAATGCCGGGCTCGGCCGTGTGCTCACCGGCGACCAGCACCGTGCTCACCCGCTTGCCGGTGCGCCGCTCCAGCCGGGCCGGGATGCCGTCGCGGTGCGCGATGTGGCCGCTGCCCGCAAAGATGACCATGCGCCGCCCCGGGTTCGCCGCCAGATGCGCGGCGGCGGTGGCGGCCATGGTCTCGTCCCAGGTCAGCATCACCTCCAGAAAGTTTTCGAATCGGGCGCCTTCCATGGGGTGCATGTTGAAGGCCTTGCGCACCCGTGCATCGTAGATCGCGTTGCCACGGGCGTAGTCGGCCGGCAAGCTCGCGCGGGCCTCGGGCGTGAGCGCCGCCAGGCCGCCCTCGCCGATCTTGCGGGTCAGCTCGACCGGCGCATTCAGCGCGACGATGGGGATGCGGTTGGCGCGGGCGAACTCGATCACCGGCCGATACAAGCGATAATCAAAGCGCCAGCGGTCGAAATAGCCGGTGCGCTCGAGCATCTCGGCTTCGGTAGTGCGCCCGGCGAGGTAGTCATCCAGATGCGTCTGGAAAGGCGTCTGAAACCACTCCACACCAATCGCGATGTTGGGCGTGCGCGCATGCAGGAACCTCAGCGTCTCAAGCTGGACCAAGTGATGGTCGTAGCGCGTATGCGTCTCGCCCACGAAGACGGTGGCATCATCGGGCAGCGCCGCCAGGGTTTCCTGCAGGCTCAGCGCGGCGTTCAGATTCAGCACCGGCGGGTTGAACGGGGCGTCAGCATCCGCGGCCATCACACCGGGCACGACAAACACGGCGAGCGCGAATGCGGCGCGGCGAATCATCGGGAGAAAACCAGCTTTGATCATCGTGCGTTTCCATCCTTGGCAGCGGCCGTGGCAGGCAGTGCTCAGCGGCTGCATGATTGTATTCGGTCTGTTCCTAACACCCGCATGGGCAGACGGCGCCATCCATCACGACTTGAGCGTTCGCTTGTTGCCTGACGCCGGCCAGATCGAGGTCGTCGATGTGCTCACACCCCCCGCAGGCAGCGCCGCCTCGCTCGACTTCAGCCTGGCGGCCAGCTTCACGCCGCTTGCCGAGGGCGCGAGCATCGAGCGGTTGGACGACGATTCGCGCGCACGGTTCCGCCACTATCGCCTGACACCGAAGACCGGCGGGCGTGCGCTTACCTTACGCTATTCCGGACGCATCGATCCCGGCCCGGCCCACGCCGAACACGGCATGCCGCGCGCCGCCCTCGACGCCGACGGCGTCTTCCTCGACGGCGCCAGCGGCTGGTACCCGCGCTTTGGCGAGCAGCCAATGCGCTTTTCGCTCGCTGTCGAGGCGCCCGCCGGCTGGTCGGTCATCAGCCAGGGGCGACGCGACAGCGCGACGCACTGGACCGCCACCGCGCCGCAAGACGACATCTACCTGCTCGCCGGCCCCTATCGGCGCCATGCCGCGGCGCACGGCGCGGTCGAACTTGAAGTCTATCTGCGCAACGACGACGCGGCACTGGCCGGTCGCTACCTTGGCGTGATGGGCCAATACCTCGACCTCTACAGCACGCTGATCGGCGACTACCCCTACCCGAAATTCGCGGTGGTCGAAAACCGCTGGCCGACCGGCTACGGCATGCCGTCCTTCACCCTGCTTGGCGCACAAGTCATGCGCCTGCCGTTCATCCTGTATTCGTCGCTGCCGCACGAGATCCTGCACAACTGGTGGGGCAACGGCGTGTGGGTCGATGCGCGCGACGGCAACTGGTCCGAAGGGCTCACCGCCTATCTGGCCGACCACCTGATCCAGGAAGCCCGCGGCCAGGGCGCCGAATACCGCCGCAAGCAGCTCGAACGCTACGCCGCCTTCGCCACCGAAGGGCGCGACATGCCGCTGCGCGACTTCGTCAGCCGCCACAGCGAGGCCAGCCAGGCGGTCGGCTACGGCAAGGCGCTGATGCTCTTTCACATGCTGCGCCGGCAGATGGGCGACCCCGCCTTCGTCTCCGCGCTGCGCACGCTGTGGCAGCAGCACCGCTTCACCACGGCCAGCTTCGACACCGTGCGCCGGGTCTTCACCACCACCGCCTCGGCCGGCACGCTGGCCGAGCGGTGGTTTGACCAGCCCGGCGCGCCGGCCATCAAGATCACGCAGTTACGCGTCAGCGCCGGCCCGAACGGCCATCACGTGCTGCACCTGATACTGCGCCAGACCCAGCCCGGCCCGGCCTACCCGCTGCGCGTGCCGGTGGCGGTGCAGGTAGCCGGCTCGGCGACGGTGCATCGGTTTGAGCTGGTGTTCACCGGTCGCGAGGCGCGGCTACGGCAGAGCTTTGCTACGGCACCGACGCGCGTCGACGTCGATCCGGACTACGACATTTTTCGCCTGCTCGATCCCGCCGAGCGCCCCGCCTCGCTCGCCCGCCTGTTCGGTGCCCGCACACAATGGCTGGTTCTGCCCTCGGCCGCCTCCGCCGACGTCCGCGCAGCCTGGCAGCGCCTTGCCGGCGGCTGGGCGCAGCGCTTCGACAACATCAAGGTGGTGCGCGACGACACGCTCGACGCCCTGCCGGCCGATGGCGCCATCTGGCTGCTCGGCTGGGACAACCGCTGGCGCAAGACCACTGCGGCACGCCTTGATGGCGCCGGCCAGTCCATCACCGGCGACGACGTACGCATCGCCGATCAGACCTACCCCCGCAGCGAACATACCGCCGTGTTGCTCGACACCGACACCGCCCGCGCACCGCTGGGCTGGATCGGCGCCGACACCCCGGCCGACATCGCCACGCTGGCGCGCAAGCTGCCCCACTACGGCAGCGCGGGGCGGCTGATGTTTGCACGCGGCAGCGGCACCAATGTGCGTCAGGATGCGCTGCTGGTCAGCCGCTCGCCGCTACGTCGCGTCCTCGGCACCATCGACCCCGGCCCGCCGCCAGCGCACGGCAGCATGCTGATCGACGTCACCGGAATGCGGCTGGATGCCGACTGAAGCCGGCGGCGGCCAACCAAAGAAAAACGCCCCGTCAGTCCGTGACGGGGCGCCCACCGGCTCTGCCGGGTTCAGCCGACGCGCTTGACCAGGCGCTTGAAGCGCTCGGCGCGCTCAACATAGTCGTGCGCGTTGGCCACGAAATTGGCCGCGTCGGCTTCGTCGATCTGACGCACCACCCGCGCTGGCGTGCCGACGATCAGCGAGTTGTCGGGAAACACCTTGCCCTCGGTCACCACCGTGCCTGCGCCGACCAGACAGTTGCGGCCGATCACCGCGCCGTTGAGGATCACCGCCTGGATGCCGATCAGCGCGCCATCACCGATGGTGCAGCCGTGCAGCATGGCCTGGTGTCCGATGGTGACATCGGCGCCGACCGTGAGCGGGAAGCCCGGGTCGTTATGCAGCACCGCGCCTTCCTGCACATTGCTGCCGGCGCCAATCTCGATCGGCTCGTTGTCGCCGCGCAGCGCCGCCTGGTCCCAGACACTGGCATTCGGCCCGAGCCGGACCTGGCCGATGACGGTGGCCGAATCGGCCACATAGGCCGACGCGTCGATATCGGGCGCACGCCCGTCGTAGCTGTAGATCGCCATAGTGTCCGCCTCCGCTCAGGAATGGGCCGCGACCGCCAGCGGCGTCGCGGCGAACAGGTCACGCACCAGCAGGCCGCTAGCGAGGAAGCCGCCGTCGACCGCCAGCGTTTCGCCGGTGATGAAGCCCGAGTTCTCCGACGCCAGGAAGGCGATCGCATGCGCGATGTCGGCCACCGCGCCGTAGCGGCGCATCGGCATCATGTCGCGGTAGATGTCGGTCGAACTGCCGCCGTGCATCTGCTTGACCATCGGCGTCTCGATTGGCCCCGGCGCCACCGCATTCACGGTCACGCCCCATTCGGCGGCCTCGACGGCGAACTGGCGCGTCAGGGCTAGCAGCGCCGCTTTCGAGGTGCCGTAGCCGAGCCGGCCGGTGCCAGCGCGCACGCCGCTGATCGACGCCACGTTGACCACGCGCCCCCAGCCCCGGGCTTTCATGCCGCGCAGCACGTGCTGGATGATCAGCATCGGTGCGGTCACATTCACCGCCATCGTCAGCTGCCAGTGCGACAGCGGATAGTCGAGCACCGGGATGGTGGCGGCAATGCCAGCGTTGTTGATCACGATGTCCGGCATGCCGATCTCGGCGTCGATCCGGTTCAGCATGCGCTGCACCGCGGCGCTGTCAGCCAGATCGGCGACAAAGGTCTGCGCACGGCCGCCGGCCGCTTCGATGCTGTGTGCCGCTTCGCGCGCGGCGTCCGCCTCGCGGTCGACGATGCAGACCATTGCTCCGTCCTGCAAGGCCAGCCGTTCCGCGACACTGCGGCCGATGCCGCTCGCTGCACCGGTGATCAGGGCAATTCGGGATGAATGTTGGGGCATGGGAATAACCTCTTGAAATGGGTTGATCGGACTTCGACGTTCCCATTACGCAAGGCCCATGCCATTCATTTCCAAGAGATGCGTATCCCTTCCCGCACAAGGGATTGCACCGGAGCAGGGCCTATCTGCCAGCAGCCCGAGAGACGCTGCACCTGCCCCCCTCGTGATACACCTGCAGCGGCTCACGCATCGCCTGTATCGCTCGCCAATGGCTTCAGCCCCTCGGGCAGATAACGCAGGAAGGCCCCCACCACCAAAGAGGTGTCGTCGGTGCGCCAGGCCGCCCCGGATTCGACAAGAGAGGATTCACCGGCCAGCGGCCGATACACCACACCCTCACGCCGCAGGCTCTGGAAACAGATCGGCAGCAAGGCCACACCGATCCCCGCGGACACCAGACTGATGATGGTCGGCATCAGACGCGCGGTGAATATCTTGGGGCTGAAACCGTGGCGCATGCACAAGGCCACCATGCTGTCGAACATCAGCGGCCCCGCCTGGCGCTCGAACACCAGGAACTTGTCCGACGCCAGCATCTCCAGCGGCACCCGTGCCAGGCGGGCAGCCGGATGATCCTCGGGCAGCGCCAGGATCAACGGTTCGCGCCCGATGGGCAGATAGCTCAGGCCCGGCACCTTGACCGGCATGGTGAACATGAATCCGATGTCGTAGGTGCCGCGCTCGAGACCGACCAGGATCTGGTCTGAGGTGGTCTCCATCAGGCCGAGCTGCACATCGGGGAAGTCCAGCGTGAAGCGGCGCAGGATATCCGGCAAAAAGGAGAAGGTCGGCAGCGTGGTGGTGCCCAGCGAAATGGAGCCGACGCGCCCCAGTGACACCTTGCGCGCATTCTCGCGCAGCACCTGCAGCCTATTGAGCACGGCGCGCGCATCGTTGAGCACCGCCGAACCACCATCGGTCAGTTCGATCCGCCGTGACGTGCGTTCGAACAAGCGCAAGCCGAGCTCTTCCTCGAGCTCCTTGATGGCGATGCTCACCGGCGGTTGCGAGAGATTGAGCCGCTCGGCCGCCCGGCCGAAATGCAGCTCTTCGGCGACCGCGACAAAGACTCTGAGGTGACGTATATCCATTTAAATCTCGAATCAATCGATACAAAATCAAAACTTCCTGAAATGTATCTGCAAACCTAGACTGGCGCCACTCACTGCACAGCGCGATGCGGCCCACAAGGCCACCGCGAAGAAGGAAGCCAGGATATGCGCTACACCGCCACACCATTCAAGGGCTGGACACACGGCAAGCACGTGAAACGCGATACCGCTTACCCACTGCCGGCAGACTCCGACCTCGAACACGCCGCCTTCGCCCCGCTCGCCCTCGGCGACACCACCATTGCCACCGTCGTCCATCGCCTGCAGCGGGCCGCCAAGTCCAATCTGCCCATTCTGCTGCATGGCGAAACCGGCACCGGCAAGGAGCTGTTCGCCCGCGCCATCCATGCGGCCAGCGCGCGCTGCAACGGGCCTTTCGTGGCGCTCAACTGTGCATCGATCCCCGAGGGTCTGATCGAGAGCGAACTGTTCGGCCACCGCGCTGGCGCCTTCACCGGTGCCAGCACCCGCGGCGCCCGCGGCCTGATCCAGCAGGCCAACGGCGGTACGTTGTTCCTCGACGAGATCGGCGACATGCCGCTGGCAATGCAGTCACGCCTGCTGCGGGTGCTGGCCGAGAAGGAAGTCACGCCAGTCGGCGCCGACACGCCGATCAAGACCGACTTCCGCATCATCAGCGCCACCCACCGCGATCTGCAGGAACGTGCCGCGCGCCATGCGTTCCGCGAGGACCTGCTATTCCGCCTGCACGGGCTCGCCGTCACCCTGCCGCCACTGCGCACCCGAACCGATATCGGCGAGCTGGCACGCCGCCTGCTCGCCGCGGAGCAAACGGTGATCGGCCGGCGGCTGACGCTCGAACCCTGTGCCAATCGGCTGATTGCCCGCCTGCGCTGGCCCGGCAATGTCCGCCAACTCAGACAGGTGTTGACCACGGCCGCCTGGCTGAGTGACGCGCCCGGCATCCGCGCCATCGACATCGAGACGGCGCTGGAGAGCGGCATCACCGACATGATGGCGGGCCCCGCCAACGCAGGGCACGACGCCCCCCGGCACACGGTGGGCAACGCCGCCCCCGAGGACGCGCGCAGCCTACTGCTGCTCAGCCTGCGGCGCAACCGGTGGAACGTCTCTTCCACCGCGCGCGAATTCAACACCGCGCGAACCACCATCTACCGCCGCATGGCGCGTTTCGGCATCGTTCAGCCCAACCTGCTCGACAGCTAAAGGCAGCATCTCGCAACACCACTGCCGACCGGGCAGCTTGGTCTGCGCGCGCTACCCATTCCCTACTCCACCACCCTATCGGAGTCACTGATGCATCCTTCCTACATCATCGGCTGGGGTCACACCCCGTTCGGCAAACACGACAACCTCGACGTCGAGCAGATGCTCCGCGACGCGGTCGAACCAGCTCTGGCTGCCGCCGGCCTCGCGCCGGAGGACATCGACGGCATCTTCGTCGGCCACTTCAACGGCGGCTTCCTGCGCCAGGACTTCAGCGCCGCGCTGGTCGCGCAGGCGATGCCCGCCTTCCGCCACACACCCGCGGTGCGCATGGAGAACGCCTGCGCCACCGGTTCGGCTGCAATCTGGGCGGCGCTCGATGCGCTCGGCGCCGGCCGCATGAAACGTGTGCTGGTAGTCGGCTTCGAGAAGATGAACACGCTGCCCGGCCCGCAGATCGGCGAGACGCTGCTCAAATGCTCCTACGTCAAGGAAGAAGGCGACACCCCGGGTGGCTTCGCCGGCGTGTTCGGCCAGATCGCCAGCGGCTACTTCGACCGATTCGGTGACCAGTCCGACGCGCTGGCCGCCATCTCGGCCAAGAACCACAGCAATGGCATGCGCAACCCGTATGCCCACATGCGGCGCGACCTCGGCTTCGATTTCTGCCGCACGCCGTCGGACAAGAACCCCTTCGTCGCCGGCCCGTTGAAGCGCTCCGACTGCTCGCTGGTGTCGGATGGCGCGGCCGCGCTGGTGCTGTCACGCGAGCAGATCGCCGGCGTCAACAGCGTGCGCTGGGTGTCGCGTACCCAGGTGAATGAATTCCTGCCACTGAGCCGCCGCGACCCGACGCGCTTCGAAGGCGCGGCGCTCACCTGGCAGCGCGGCCTCGACGCCGCGCAGCTGTCGCTCGATGCGCTGCAGTTCGTCGAGACCCACGACTGCTTCACCATCGCCGAGCTCCTCGAATATGAAGCCATGGGCCTGGCACCGCACGGCCAGGGTGCACAGGTCATTCTGGAGGGCGTCACCACGCGGGGCGGCACGCTGCCGGTTAATCCTTCGGGCGGGCTCAAGTCGCGCGGCCATCCGATCGGCGCTACTGGCGTTTCGCAGCATGTGATGGCCGCCATGCAACTCACCGGCCAGGCCGGCGACATGCAGATCGCCAACGCCCGTCGCGGCGCCGTGTTCAATATGGGCGGCGCGGCCGTTGCCAACTACCTGAGCATTCTGGAGGCCGTATGAACGCCGCCCAGGTCATGAATGTCGGCACGCTGCTCGCCCAGAGCGCCCGCCTCTACCCCGACCACCTGGCGCTGATCCAGGGCGATCAGTGCTGGACCTGGGCCGAGATCGACACACGGGTCGACGCCATGGTCGCCGCACTGCGCCGGCTGGGCCTCCAGCCCGGCGAGCGCATCCTGGTGCAATCGCGCAACACCCTGCAGCTGTTCGAGAGCTGCTGGGTCGCCTTTCGCCTCGGTTGCGTGTGGGTGCCGACCAACTTCCGCATGACGGCACCGGAGATCGCCTACCTCGGCGCGTCCAGCGGGGCGAGCGCGATGATCGTCGAAGACGCCTTCGCCGACTGCACCGATGCCGTGCACGACGCGGCCCAGGCGCTGCGCCATGTGATCACCATCGGCACGCCACGTCCCGGCGAGTACGGCTACGAAGCGCTGGTGCGCGAGCATCTCGGCCAGCGGCCGGCACCGGCCACCGTCGACTACGACACCCCGCTGTGGTTCTTCTACACCTCGGGCACCACCGGCAAGCCGAAGGCCGGGGTGCTGACCCACGGCCAGCTGAGCTTCGTGATCACCAACCACCTGGCCGACCTGATCCCCGGCACCACTGAGCGCGACTGTTCCATCGCCGTGGCGCCGCTGTCGCACGGCGCCGGCATCCACGCGCTGCTCAACGTCGCCCGCGGCGCGGCGACGGTGCTGCTGCCGTCGGAAAAGCTCGACCCCGAGGTGTTCTGGCAACTCGTCGAACGCCATCGCGTCTCCAACCTGTTCACGGTGCCCACCATCGTCAAGATGCTGGTCGAACACCCCGCGGTCGACCAGTACGACCACAGCACGCTGCGCTACATGATCTACGCCGGCGCACCGATGTACCGCGCCGACCAGAAGCTCGCCCTGCAGAAGCTCGGCAAGGTGCTGGTCCAGTACTTCGGCCTCGGCGAGGTAACCGGCTGCATCACCGTACTGCCACCGCACATGCACTCGGCCGATGACGACGATCCGGACGCCAACATCGGCTCCTGCGGGCGCCCGCGCACCGGCATGGAAGTGGCGATCCTCGGCCCGGATCTCGAACCGCTGCCGGTCGGCGAGGTGGGCGAGATCTGCTGCCGCGGCCCGGCCGTGTTCGCCGGCTACCACGGCAATGCAGAGGCGACCGAGAAGGCACTCAATGGAGGCTGGTTCCACACCGGCGACCTGGGCCGTATCGATGCGCGCGGCATGCTGTTCATCACCGGCCGCGAATCCGACATGTACATCTCGGGCGGATCGAACGTGTACCCCCGCGAGGTCGAGGAAGTGCTGCTGACTCACCCCGGCGTGCTCGAGGTGGCAGTGCTCGGCGTACCGGACGACAAATGGGGTGAGAGCGGCGTGGCCGTCGTGGTGCGCCGCCCGGACGCGTTGGCGGTGGACGAAGCCGGTCTGCTGGCCCATCTCGACGGCCGCTGCGCACGCTACCGCTGGCCGAGGCACGTGTTCTTCTGGGAAGCACTACCCAAGTCGGGCTACGGCAAGATCACCAAGAAGGATGTGCGCGCACAGCTCTATGCGCGCGGCGATCTGGTGGAGAAGGTGCTGTGATGCGCCAGCCACTCAGCCGTCCGTCACGGCCACGCACCCTGGTGCATCCGGGCGCCTTCAATCCGGTGCGCATCCACAGCCGCCACGCCGACCATGGCGCGCACTACCGCCTCCTGCTGCAACCCGGCCTCAGCCTGTACGACGCGCTGATCGGGCCGCTGGCTGCGGCCGGCGTGAAGAGCGCCTCGACGACAATTCTCGGTGGCTTCTTCGACACCTTGTCGTACTGCTGTGCGGCGCCGGACGGCAGTGGCCAGGCCGTGGCTGCTTACTCCGCGCCAATCCCGGCGGGGCGCAGCTACCTGGTGTTCGGCAACGCCACGCTGGGCAAGAACCAGCACGGCAAACCGATCGTGCACTGCCACGCCAGCATCCGCACCGAAGACGGCCAGACACGCGGCGGCCACATCCTGTGCGACATGAGCATCGTCGGCCCGACGCCGATCCCGGTGCTGGTGACGGCGCTGCACGGCTTCGAACTGCGGGTCAGTCACGACCCGGAAACCAACATTCCGCTACTCCAACCCCACGAGGAACACCCCGATGAGTAACGCCATTGCCACGGTCGTCGAGAACGGCCGCATGGGTCGCGTCGCCTACGCCCGCATCGCCCCCAACGAGGATCTGGTGACCGGCGTCGAGAAACTCTGCCTTGCCGAGGGTTTCCGCAACGCCTTCGTGCGCGGCGCACTGGGCAGTCTGGTAGACGGTTGCCTCGGCACGCTCGACGGCCAGTGCGTCGAGATCAAGGGGCCGGCAATCGAAGTCGTGAGTCTGGCCGGCGAGGTGCGCTCGACCGCCGACGGATCGCTCAGCGCAGCGCTCACCGGCGTAGTGGCCGACACGCAGGGCAATGTTTACGGCGGCCCCTTCATCGCCGGCGCCAACCCGATCTGCATGACCTTCGAGGTCACGCTCGAAGAATGGCTGCCAGAGGGCTGAGCGCCTGACAGCGCGCAAACACGGAATTTTGATGCTTCACCCCTGGCCCGGGGCGCGCAACACCGCTTGACGGCGATCCGGCCAATGAAGTACCCGGCGGGGCCTCGATGCTCCGTTTCTTAAAACACAAGGAGACAAACATGACCTTCACACGACGCACCCTGATCAGCGCCCTCGGCGCCACCGCACTCAGCCTGGCCCTGGGCACCGCCCACGCCGCCGACTTCACGCTGAAGTACGCCAACAACCTGCCGGTCACCCACCCGATGAACGTGCGGGCCATGGAGATGGCCAAGGCCATCAACGAGGAGTCCAAGGGCCGTATCGAGTTCCAGGTCTATCCGAACAACCAGCTCGGCAACGACACCGACATGCTGTCGCAGGTCCGCTCCGGCGCGATCGACTACTTCACCTTGTCGCCGCTGATCCTCGGCAACCTGGTGCCCTCGGCGCAGATCAGCGGTGTCGGCTTCGCCTTCAAGGACTACGACCAGGTGTGGGCCGCGATGGACGGAGATCTCGGGGCACATGTGCGTCAGGAGATCGCCGCCAAGTCGACGCTGTTCGCCTTCGAGAAGATCTGGGACAACGGCTACCGCCAGATGACCTCCAGCACCCGTGCGGTCAACACCCCGGACGACCTCAAGGGCATGAAGCTGCGCATCCCGCCGAGTCCGTTCTGGGTATCGATGTTCAAGGCCTTCGAGGCAGCGCCGGCGACCATCAACTTTGCCGAGGTGTATTCCGCGCTGCAGACCAAGGTGGTCGACGGCCAGGAAAACCCGCTCGCCATCATCGCCACCGCCAAGCTCGACGAAGTACAGAAATACTGTTCGATCACCAACCACATGTGGGACGGCTTCTGGTTCCTCGGCAACAAGGCGAAGTTCGAGCGCATGCCGGCCGACCTGCAGGAAATCGTCCGCCGCAACGTCAACCTGGCAGCCACCCGGCAGCGTGAAGACGTGCGCCAGCTCAACGACACCCTGCGCGCCGAGCTGGCCGCCAAGGGCATGGTCATCAACACCGCCGACGCCGAGCCCTTCCGCGCCAAGCTGCGCGAGGCGGGCTTCTACGCCGAATGGCACAAAAAGTTCGGCGACGTGGCCTGGACCCTGCTCGAGCAATACACCGGTAAGTTGAACTGATCGCCCCGATGCACGACAAGGACATGGAAATGGACAGCACCAAGTCACTATTCCCTGCCCGGCCCGGAGTCCTGACCCCGGGCGTCGCCACCGCCGCGACCGCGCAATTGCGGTCCGGCGCGCTGCGACGGGCATTGATCCGCCTCGACGATTTAGTCGGCACACTGGAGGACTGGTTTCTGAGCGCGGCGCACGCAGTGATTGCCTGCATCGTCTTTCTCGGGGTGATCGTCCGCTACGTCTGGAACGACCCGCTGACCTGGGATCAGGAGCTGATCGTGATCCTGTTCACCTGGCTGATGTTCATCGGCGGTGCCGCCGCCATCCGCCACCGCATGCACATCCGCATCGACCTCGTTGGTGGCCTGTTCATGCGCCCGGGCTTTCGCTTCATGGCCTGGATTGGTGTGATCCTGGGCTTTTCCGCGGTTGGCACCCTGCTGTGGTCAGCCTCGATCAACTTCACCGACGTGCTCGGCGCGCAGACGCCAATGCTCCAACTATCACAAGGCACGCTCGATGGCGCGCTGCCGGTCGGTCTTGTGCTGTTGCTGCTGCACATGACCCGTATCCTGGTCGAATCCGGCCCCGCCGCCGTGTTTGCCGGTGAGCTTGAGCATCTTGAGTAGGTAACCGACATGATCTTCCTCTCCCTGAGCTTTGCCGCGCTGCTACTGCTCGGCATGCCGATCTTCATCGCGATGGCCGGGGCGGCGATTGCCGTCATCGCCACCGGCGATTTCTCCCTCGGTATCGTCGCGCAGCGTATCAGCGCCGGCGTGCAATCCTTCCCGCTGCTGGCGGTGCTGCTATTTACCCTGGCCGGCGCGCTGATGAACGAATCAGGCATCAGCGACCGCCTGTTCGCCCTGACCCGCGCCTTCGTCGGCCACATCCGCGGCGGCCTCGCCCAGTCGGTCGTCATCAGCAATGTATTTCTCGCCGGCATCTCCGGCTCATCGGTAGCCGACTGCGCCGCCTCATCGCGCATCTTCGTGCCGCAGCTGACCAAGGCTGGCTGCGGCCAGGGATTCGCCGCGGCGTTGTGCGCATCCTCGTCGTCGCTGGGGCCGATCATTCCGCCATCGATCCTGATGGTGATCTACGCCTGGCAAGCCAACACGTCACTCGGCGACCTGTTCTGGGCCGGCGTGATCCCCGGCCTGCTGATCGCCAGCAGCTTGATGGTGGTGGTGGCCCTGGTCGCGGCCCGACGCAATTTCCCCAAGGATGGCGGCCTGTCGCGCGCGCGCCTTTGGGTGGCGTTCAAGGATGCGTTCTGGGCGCTGATGATGCCGGTGCTGATCCTCGGCGGCTTCCGCGCCGGCTTGTTCACGGCGACAGAAATTGCCGGTGTCGCCGCCGCCTACGCCTTCATCATCGGGGTTTTCGTCTACCGCAGCCTGTCATTCAGGATGCTGCCCAAGGTGTTGCGCACCACCGCCATGGAGACGGCGGTAATCCTCGCCATCGTGGCCGCTGCCTCGCCGTTCAGCTGGATCCTCGCTGTCGAGCAAGCGCCCCAGCTGCTGGTCGAGACGATCAAGCAGGTCACTGCCAGTCCCTGGGCCCTGTTGCTGATGCTGAACCTCGCCCTATTGCTGCTCGGCATGATCATGGAGTCGATCGCCATCATGATCATCCTGGTGCCGATCCTGTTGCCCGTACTGGCGACCTTCGGCATCGACCTGACCCACTTCGGCATTGTGCTGCTGATCAATCTGGTCATTGGCCAGCTGACACCGCCGGTCGGCGTGCTGCTGTTCGTCGCCGGGTCGGTGTCGCGCACCAAGGTGTCAGACATCGTCCGCGAAATGCGGCCGTTCTACGTCGCACTGATCGCGGCACTGGCGCTGGTGACTTATGTGCCAGCACTATCGCTGTGGCTACCCGGACTGCTCCACGGCTGATGCCCGTTCGAACCCGAAAACCACCGCACACCCGCCCCTGCCGGCACGCCACAAGCGTGACCGGCGGGGGACCGAGCACGGCCCGCTCGCCCGAACCCCGGGGCGCAGCGCAACGCCGCTTCCTTGAAAGCATCGACGCTCCGCCACACGTGCGCAGCGCAAACCATTTACCAGGATTGATATGAAAGTTTATTACGACAAGGACGCCGACCTCTCCCTGATCAAGGGCAAGAAGGTCACCATCGTCGGCTACGGCTCCCAGGGCCACGCCCACGCCCAGAACCTGAACGACTCCGGCGTCAAGGTCACCGTCGCCCTGCGC